>LXQD01000001.1 GCA_003326215.1 Nostoc minutum NIES-26
ACAAGTACTGCAAGATTTTTTTGATTCAGTTTGTAAGATCATTCCTATCCCATCATGAATCCGATGTGATATAACTTTCACATCTTTTAAATCAAGAAGCTCCGTTAGGATTTTAATATCTTGTTTCCTGACCATAACTGTAAATACAACAAAAATATATTTCTTGTACTTAAAGTTAACAGCAAATATGCTTTATACGTCAATTACATCAAATGTTTTATTGATGTCTGGATGCTATGGTTTTTATTTATTTCAGCTTTTAACTAACAATTTAGCATAACAAGTACTGAAGAACCATAATTTTTGTATGCTATTAAGGCACTTGATAGCAGACTAGCTTTGATTGAAGCTTTGTACTAATTTGCATTTAATTTATTTTTAATTACTTAACACATGATTGTTCGATAAAATTTACACTTATAGCGGTTATTAATTCTATGTATGTAATACGCTCTCATGGGGGTAGTCACAGATCGAAAGCTAAGAGACTAAAAAGGGAATTCCAAGAAATAAATTACCTTGGAGCATAGGTTGTTATCAGTCATCAGGAGCCAGTAGGTTGCGGAGCCAGCGCTGTGGTTTTAGCGCAGCATAGCGACGTACTCCTAGGTCGAAGCTAGCTAGCTATGCGTAGGTCTCACGCCACTTGACGGCAGTTGCTACAACGGGGGGAACCCCCGCAACGCACTGCCTCCTCCATTTGGGGAAACCCCAAGACCCACAAGGGGTGACGCTCCTGCGTCGCTAACGCTACGCTAACGGCAGTTCCTCTTTGGGGAAACCACCAAGACCGGACTGCCTCACCGCAGTGGCTCCCCTTGGGAGAAGGAGCGTCACTCGAAGGGCTTTGTGTTCGCCTTTGGCGTTCCCCCCGTTGTAGCAACTGGCGTTCATCAGTCAACTGTTAACGTCTAACTAAATATTGCCGTATATCGGAATTGCTGCGCCGCGAATATCTCTAGCAACTTCAGAGGCTAAAAAGCAAATTAATTGCGCGAGGGATTCAGGTTTTACCCACTTATCAGCATTTTCTGTACCCATTGCTTCGCGGTTAGTGGGGGTATCAATCACAGCGGGAAGGACAACATTAGCAGTAATATTAGTGCCTTTAGTTTCATCAGCGATCGCTTTTGTCAAAGCTACCACACCAGCTTTAGCAGCAGAATATGCAGCTAATTGCCCAGATGGTTCTAGAGCAGCTTTGGAACCTACGGTGACAATGCGTCCATAGCCATGTTCCAACATACTTTTGAGGCTATATTTGCAAGTCAAGAAAGTTGTATTCAGGTTGATATCAAATTCGCGTTTCCAATCGGAAAAACTGTATTCGTGGGTTTTTCCCATTGAAAAACCACCTACCAGATGAATTAACACATCTACTCTTCCTATGCGGTGGATGAGATTTTCTACCGAGGCTTCCTCCTCCAGATTAGCGGGGATAAAGTGAAGTCTCTCAAAATCCGTGGGTAGAAAAGTGTTTTTGAGGCGTTCGACTTCTTTGGGATTGCGATAAGAAATTGTCACTTCTGCACCTTGGGCGAGAACCGCCGGTGTCACACCTGAACCTAGTCCACCAGTGCCGCCTGTGATTAAAACTTGTTTGCCTTTCATGAAAGATATACTCCTGAAAGCTCACTTTTCAAGATAGCGCGATGAGAGGCATCTGGTGAAAATTACCTAATTAAGAAGGGTAAAAGTTAAAGGGGAAAGCTTACAAAGTACAGCTTGTTCCCTTCTAACCTTTATCTTTACGCTTCTTAATATAGTTCTGTTAACTGATGACTCCTTTAAAGTGATACTCCTACGTCGTTAGCGCAGCGAAGCGCCATTCTTCTCCCAAGTAGCGTGAACCCTAGGCGACCGAGCGTCTGGAGAACTGTCGCGCATGGTTTCCCGACTTGTAAACGCTTTGCGGTGAGGAGGGCGCAGTCTTGGCGGTTCCCGTCGATTGCGAACCCCCGAACCCGAAGGGCTTCCCACAGGGTGGGGAGTGGCGTGAAACCCCAAGACCGCACTGGACTGACTCACCGCGCCGACTCACTGTTGACTGGGAAAGAGATATTTTTGCTAGTGGGCACATCTTTAACTAAATACATATTCTATCTGGAGGATTAACTTCAAAAAATAGAATAGCTTCTACAGATGGGTAGATTTTATCCTCCAGGTTGATTTGTATATCTGTGCTTTTAAAGTACAAATTGAGTATTACGAAATTTCGTAATAATTCCAGATTAAAACAAATAAACACACTAATACAATCATGAGTCTAAAAAATTATTGTTTGTCATTTTTTTGTGGTTTGATTGCTTTTATTTCTGTCTGGTCTGGTGCTTTTTGTAATGGCGATTTAGTTGCGATCGCAACACCCTTAGAAAATAACTATAGCCTCATTGCATTCCATAATACCTTGGGTGCAGGCACTAGCGACAAGGTCGAAGGTAAAGCCAAGCAAGCTTTAGGTTCTGCTCAACGTAATTTAGGAAAAGTAACCGGACAAGCTGAAGGTACTGCCAAACAAGCTGAAGGTAAAGCCAAGGAAGATATCGGCACTACTAAAAATGTAGTTAAAGAAACTTACAATAATGTAGAAAAGTCTACAGAAAAAGCCATTGATAACGTCAAATCTTTATTTGGAAATTAAGACAAATCAACTTTGTCCACTATGCTAATGGAGAGCCACTCGTGAAGACAAAAGAAGAATATCAAGTAGAGATGGAAGCACAAATTGCCAAACTGCAAACTAAAATTGATGAGTTGAAAGTTCAAGCTTATCTTGCTAAGGCAGATGCTAAAGATAAATATCACGAGCAAATTGAAGTTTTAAATGACAAGTCTGAAGTTGCTCGTATAAAACTTCAAGAACTCAAAGCATCTAGCGGTAATGCTTGGGAAGATATCAAAGCCGGTTTGGAAAGTGCTTGGGATGAATTACAAATTGCCTTTAAGCGTGCTTCCAATCATTTCTAGCAGGTAGTATATTCAACTACTACAATTAGCTCAAATTTTCTGTTCAATTCTGATTATCTAGGAGAAAAAGCATGAGTTTTATTCGTTTCATTCAACCCATTGTCCGTCCTTTGCGTTTTGTAATTGCAGCTGCTTTATGTTTAACTTTAGTAGTCTCTAATGCCTTTCCTGCTGCTGCAATTGGTAGTTCAAAAAGCTCTCCTACTGAGGGAACTACACAATTAAATAAAATTCAAAAGAAAACAGATGAAGTAGCTCGCTCTGCACCTCCTAACCTAGAAGAAGTACAATCAGAATCAGAGAGAGGCCTCAATGAAGTTCAAGGGGATGCTGATAAAAATAAAATGAAGCGCCCTGAAAATTCTCAAAATGCTACTAGTGTAATAGACAAAGTTGAAGATTACCTAGGAAAGGTAACAGGGGATAAGTAATTTTCTCTGATTGTTCAACAATTAATCTCTAACAAGTAGTTCAATACAGTTTGATGGTCAAGCTAGTTTTCTAGCTTGACCATCAATTTTTCAAATGAATTAACTCAAATCTTGCACCTAATCTCGTGCTAAAAAATTTATTGGCTAATAGCTCAAGTTCACCTATAATTTCAACTTCACACCCCGAATCGAATAATCTAACAACTCCATTGGGTGCATCACTGAAATTTCCTGACCTTGTAACCGCAAATACTTAGTAATTTGCAACGTACAACCTGGATTAGCAGAAGCAATTAAATCAGCACTAGTGTTCAACAAGTTTTGTACTTTTTGCTTACCTAATTCTTCCGCCACTTCTGGTTGCAACATATTATAGACTCCAGCACTGCCACAACACAAAGCCGCGTCTATAGGTTCTGTTAACTTTACCCCTGGAATTTGCCGCAATAGTAGACGTGGTTGCACGCTAATTTTTTGTCCATGCAATAAATGACATGCGTCCTGATAAACCAAATTCAAGGGTTTCTCTGTCAAAGGTGATAATTGCGTTGTTAATCCAACTGTTGCTAAAAACTCTTGAGCATCTCTTACCTTAGCAGCAAAATCCTTTGCCTTTTGCCGATATTCTGGGTCATCTTCTAAAATGTGACCATATTCTTTCAAAGTATGACCACAACCAGCAGCGTTGATAATTACAAAATCCACACCAGTCTTGGCAAAACTATCAATCATTTGCCTAGCTAGAGCTTTTGCCTGTTCCGTTTGTCCTTGGTGTTCGGGAAGGGCTGCACAACAACCTTGCGATCGCGGAATTACAACTTCACATCCATTTGCTGTTAAAACTCTCACCGTGGCTTCGTTTACTGGTGAAAAGAATAACCGTTGCACGCATCCCAAAATTACACCAACGCGGTAACGCTTTTGCCCTTGGGCTGGAATGACTGTAGGCAAATTACTTTGAAAAGATTGAAAAGTGACTTCTGGCAAAATTGATTCCATTGCTGCCAAACGGGGCGATATATTTTTAAGTAACCCCGTGGCGCGAAAGAATTTAGAAAAACCCAACTTTTGGTAAACAAATACTGGAACCAGCAAAACTCGTAAAAGGTTGGGATAAGGAAATAGAGAAAATATCAGTTGACGAAAAAGTTTATCTGGCAGACTACGAGGATAATTTCGTTCAACTTGGTGGCGAGTCGCAGAAATTAACTTGTCATATTGCACACCAGAAGGACAAGTCGTCACACAAGCAAGACACCCCAAACAAGAATCAAAATGTTCGGTTGTTGCCGTATTTAGAGCGATTTCACCCTCATTAATTGCATCCATTAAATAGATGCGTCCCCTAGGAGAATCCATCTCCTTGCCAATCACTCGATAACTGGGACAAGTCGAGAGACAAAAGCCACAATGCACACAACTATCAATCAACTTTGGGTCAGGTGGATGGTTAGCATCAAATCCTTTCAAATTCTTTAAACTAGCCGTATTATTAACAGAATTATCTGAAACTTGCATATTAATTCTTTTTCCCTCTTTCTTCGCGTCCTATTCTTCGATAAGCCACTTCGCGTCTATGCGTCCTTCTCTGCGAGACGCTTCGCGAACGCGGTTCGTTTAAATTAAATCCCACCCACAAACCGACCAGGGCTTAAAATATTCTTGCCATCAAACTGTTCTTTAATGCGACGCATCAGCGGTAAAGCATTGCCCTTGTAACCCCAAACATCTATTTGTTGTTTAACCACCGCTGGAGCTTCGAGAATTGTTAAAAAACCATTATTAGCTTGACAGCGATCGCGCATTTGCAAAACCCGATCTTGATTCTCTAGTCGCAACCATCCCAAACCACTAGCAATGTGAATCAAACCCCATTCCGCTTGAGTCAAAACTTCCACCGCAGCAGTAGGTAACACTCCTATTTTGCAAGTAATTGCCGAATCTGTGGCAGCAGAATGCATTCGTTCTTGTAATCTCTGCCATAAATTAGCTTCATCCCCATCTGTATAAATTGCTCCACCTAATCCCAACTTTTGCCCTACTTCTAAAAGTCGGTTTGACTGTTCTTTAACACTCTCACTAATACTTTGAAAACGAGCAATTAATCCCAGTCCTTTACCCAACCCCAAGCTAGAAATTAGTTGAGTTGATAGTAAATCGGCTGCGGTTGGTGTTAATGCCGAACCTCGGAGAGTCTCAGCAGCTTGGGATATAGCCTCAGCTGTGCCAGTCAGTACCACCGTACTGGATAATTCCGGTAGTGGGTATACTCGAAAAGTTACTTGACTAATAATTCCTAATGTGCCGTATGACCCAGTAAATAACTTCATCAAGTCATATCCGGCAACATTTTTCACTACTCGTCCCCCTGCCTTGGCGATTTGTCCGTCGGCACGCACAAAAGTAATGCCCAAAAGCTGGTCGCGCACACTACCATAACGTTGTCGTAGGGAACCTGTATCACCTGTCGCTACGATGCCGCCGATGGTTGCCGACTCAACAGCTGTAGGATCAAGAGCAAGAAATTGGCGTGAGTCTGTCAAAATTGCCTGGAGGCGAGAGAATTTCATCCCAGCTTCTACTGTCACAGTCAAATCGCCAACAGCGTGTTCAATGAGTTGGTTAATGCGTTCTGTACTGACTACGACATCAGCACCTTTGGCTAGACCACCCCAGCTGAGTTTGCTGCCACTACCACAAGGCAGAACGCGCCAGTTGTGACGGTGAGTTTCTGCTATAACAGCGGCTAGTTGCTCTTGAGTGCGGGGATAGACGATGCAACTGGGAGAATTTTTGGAAGCGATCGCTGGTTGAATATGTTTTTGTTGACTGAGTTCGAGATTTTCCCAAAGACAGACAGCATTTTCTTCGCCGACGATAGATGCAAGACTAGAGGCGATTGCTTTCATCAGTTTATTTTTTACTCCCTACATCTAATTTACTGGTTAATCTCATCAAAAGAGTCTTGAGGTACAGGGGATTGGGGAATTAGGGACCCCCTCTGGGTAAGAAGATACGCAGAGAAGTTGCGTGCAAAGAGAAGTCATTCTTGTAGGTTTCCCTCCAAGCGAACTTCTCCTATGGTCGACGCTGCGCGAACGGGGGGTTCCCCCCGCCCTTGCAAACTTCGCGGGACGCGGTGAGGTTGTCAGTGTCAAAGTTACCAAATAAAATAAGTATCTATACTGAAGAAATAATATTAATTATGACTTAGTCTATCAGCAATCAACTATTATATTTCCAATTTTTTCTACCAAAAATGTCATTTTATCTACTATTTCTAGATTTAATTTGCCAGAGTAGCAATATCTTTTTTTTGCAAAATCCGCAATAAATAAATTTTTAATTATACAAGTGTTGGAGGAATATAATGGCAATCTTGCGGAGAGGAAATAATTTTGTATTATCCAGTTATCAATATATGGGCAGCAGAGAATCACCATTTATCTCGTTTTGCCACTTTCTATACCAATTATTATATAACAGTGCTTAGATCTATCTCAAATAAATATTACTAAAAATATCACATATAAATTTATGGATTATTAGGAATTATTAGGTAACTAAATCTCTGAATGTATCACATTGAAATCATCTTATTTTTTGGTAAAATATAGTTTGAATAAATAACGTAAAGTTAAATAAAACTAAATAAAAATCATTATTGTATATAACATTAACGCGTCCCTTAAAAATGCAGCTATGCCAGTTTTATATTATGCCATTCAAGAATCTACTCTGACTTTTGCTCCTGATACTCCATTGATAAAAATTGTTATTTTTTGGGAGGACATAATTAAAAATACTGGCTCAGAAGACAAATCATTTCCGGCTTTGGATTCCGGTAGTTGGGAATCTTATTCTACTCAAGTTGAGGCAAACGCAAGGAGATTGATTCCTTTATCAAACTCTCTTTCCATTGGAGAAGAGCCTCCAAAAAGTCAAGCACTTCTGCCTGTTGATTGTGTATTTATTGTTGAAAAATCGCAGTTATTAGGCATACTCACGCTTACAGATCTCAAGCATTTAATCGCTTCTAAAATCAATTTAGCAACAGTAACAATTGCGGAAGTGATGAGAGAGCCTATCATCACGTTGCCAGAAAATTTTGATATTAATACAACAATGCAGATCGTGCGCCAGTATGGCTTATATCATTTACCGATAATAGATGATATGAATATATTGTTAGGAATTGTGACACCAGACAGTATTACAGCAGGATTACAAAAAGAATTATCAAATACTAGCAAGCAGTTAGAGCGTGAAACTGCACAACGCCGCTCACTAGAACTGGCATTAAAAGAAAAAGAGACTTTATTAAAAGAAATTCACCATCGCGTCAAAAATAATTTACAGATTATTTCTAGTTTGTTGCGTTTAAAAGCTCGACATATTAGTGATGAACAAGCCATTGATATTTTTCAAGATAGCCAGAACCGTGTTCAAGCTATGGCAACGATCCATGAAAGCATGTCTAAATCTCACAATTTAGCAAGCATTAAGTTTGCCGATTATGTCCATAACTTAACTACTAATTTACTGACTTCTTATGGAGTTACACCCAATATAAAAATACATTTAAATATCGAGCAATTATTCCTAAATATTAATACTGTTGTTCACTGTGGTTTAATTATCAATGAATTGATTTGCAATGCAATTAAACACGCATTTTTGTATAGAGATACAGGTAATATTTATGTGAACTTTCGTAGATTTGAGTACAACAAATATTTATTAGATATTAGTGATGATGGAGTGGGATTTCCACAAGGATTAGAAGTACTACAAAATCAATCACTTGGGTTGCAAATAGTTTGGAGTTTAGTAGAACAATTAGAAGGAACAATTGCATTTAATAGCAACAAATTAGGAACAGTTTTTACAATTAAATTTGTCATGCAAAACTAGGGAGATAAATGATGAAAGCGAAAATCCTGGTTGTTGAAGACGAAATTATTGTTGCTTCTGACATTAAAAATTGTCTTGAAAGGTCAGGATATACTGTTCCCGCTGTTGTTTTGTATGGAGAGCAAGCCATTGAAAAGGTAGCAGAGTATCAGCCAGATTTAGTATTAATGGATATCATGCTAAAAGGTGATATTAACGGCGTAGAAGCTGCCCAGGAAATTATCAAACGCTTCAAAATTCCAGTTGTTTATTTGACTGCTCATTGTGATAAAAATATTTTGCAAAAAGCAAAAAATACTCAGCCATTTGGCTATATAATTAAACCATTTGCAGAAAATCAATTAATTACTACTATTGAAATTGCCTTGAGCAAATATCAAGCAGAAATAGTGATGCGTGAAGCTCTAGAGAAAGAAAAAGAAAATAGAAATATTGAGTCTTATTTTGTCTCAATGGTTAGCCACGAATTTCGTAATCCATTGAGTAATATTTTTAATTATACTGAATTATTAACAAATAATAGTTGTAAATTAAACGAAGATAAACAAAAAGAATATATCTACCAAATTCAAAACGCTGTTAAACATCTGGATGATTTATTAAGTGATGTTTTACTAATTGGGAGAGCTGAAGTTGGTAGAGATTCTTTCAATCCTTCACCATTGGATTTGGAAATTTTTTGTCAAAATTTAGTATCAGAGATTCAACTTGCTGTAAGCAATGATTACAAAATTATCTTTTCTATGCAAGGACTATGTACAATTCCAGAGAATATTAATAATATACAAAGTTCGCAGTTGTTAACTAAGAAATACAAACTACCTGGCTTGGATAAAAAACTACTGCGTCACATCCTGACAAATTTAATAACTAACGCTATTAAATATTCACCTCAAGGTAGTACAATCCGTTTTGACTTATTTTGTGTACAGGGAGAAGCTATTTTCCGTATCCAAGATGAGGGAATTGGAATTCCGGAAGCCGATCAAGAAAATTTGTTTAGTTCTTTCCATAGAGGTAGCAATGTAGGCAAAATACCAGGACATGGTTTAGGACTGGCAATTGTCAAACATTATGTAAATTTACATGGCGGTGAAATTGCCTATGCTAGTAAGGTGGGAAGGGGGACAACATTTATCGTCAGCTTGCCATTTCAAAATAATTAGCAGGATGAAAATGTTTTTCCCCTACACCCTTACACTCATATACCTATATACCCTTTTTCAAGATAGTTCTTTTGTTAACTACACATTAATTGGCTGTCTATTTTCCGCTGGTGTGTAATAACCATTAATGTTGTCGGTTCCTACTTGGGGCAGCGATTCTTGACCTGTAATTAATCTTGCTCCACGATTGCGGGTTACATAGTTCCATGCCCACTGAATCATCACTATTAATTTGTTATCGAACTCAATTAAAAAGTAGATGTGAATCAACAGCCAAAATAACCATGCAAAGAAACCTTTCAGTTTGATAAAACCTAAGTCCACAACGGCGGAGTTTTGCCCAATCATTGCTAAACTGCCCCGATCGCTATAAGCAAATTGTGGCAATGTGTTACCTTTAAGCCGTTGTTGAATTAGTTCCGCTACATATTCTCCTTGTTGGGTTGCTACGGGTGCAACACCAGGTAGGGGTTTACCATTTTGATGTGAAAAATTTGCTAAGTCACCAATTACAAAGATATTAGGATGTCCTTTGATACTTAAGTCGGGTTCGACGATGATTCTGCCTGCGCGATCGCATTCTGCACCAGTGCGTTGTGCTAAAACTTTCCCCATAGCCGAAGCTTTCACACCCGCCGCCCACAATACGGTCTTTGCAGCAATCTCTCTAACTCCATCGCCTTGTTTGATGGTAATAACATCATTTTCAATATTCGTTACCAAGGTTTTTGTCTGGACAACAACACCCAATTTTTGCAAAGACTCTGCTGCTGCTTGTGATAATTCCGGTGCAAAAGGTGGCAGGATGCGATCCATGCCTTCTAAAAGTAAAATTGTGGTTTCTGAAGTGTCGATGTTGCGGAAATCTTCTTTGAGGGTTTGGTATGCTAGTTCTGCGATCGCACCTGCTAATTCTACTCCAGTGGGGCCGCCACCCACGATTGCGAAGGTTAACCAAGCACGGCGTTTTTCTGGATCGGTTTCTTTTTCCGCTGCTTCAAATGCTGTAAAAATCCGGCGACGCATTTCTATAGCATCTTCTACGGTTTTCAAACCAGGAGCAAATTCTTCCCAGTCGTCTTTACCAAAATAGGAATGCTTGGCACCTGTGGCGACAATTAGCGTATCATACGATATCGCTTCATCGCCCAAGATGACTTTTTGCACTTCTGCATCGATATCACTTACTTCTCCTAACAGTACTTTCGTATTCTTGCTTTTACTGAGTACCGCTCGCAAGGGTGAAGAAATATCAGCAGGTGATAGCGTACCTGTAGCAACTTGGTACAGAAGTGGTTGAAATAAGTGAAAGTTACGTTTATCGATAAGAGTAACGTTTACTGGGGTCTTAGCTAGTGCTTTTGCAGTATACAGTCCACCAAAGCCACCACCAACAATCACAACCTGATGGGGTGGGGTATTCTTAAGTGCATCTACCATAAGAAGTATTTCCTTGGATCTCCGGGGGTACTGTAACTATTCTTAACAAATTTGTATCGAAAATGTCACATTTTTTTCTGTTCATTTTGGACAGATGAAAAAATAATTGAAGAAGAATTCAGAAGTCAGAATTCAGGAGGAGCCAGTGCGGTCTTGGGGTTTCCCCAAGTAGAGCAACTGGCGTTCAGAATTGTATAATTTTTCATCCATTCTCCTAGTATTTATGCGGGGTGAGTTGTGGGCGATCGCTTGTCAGCAAGAAATCTGATTGCTTACTACAAACCTTTAATTTTTTACTTAGAAAAATGCTAAGTAAAGTTAGCGTTTTGAATGCAGAGGAACGCAATGGCTTTGTGTCGGGATGCATTAACATTGCAGCGTATTGCCAAATTTAATTCGCTACGAATTAATGAAATGCTGTACTAAGGACAAATTGGTAAGAAGGCAAGGCTTGGTCTAAAGTAAAATCGGTAGCATACAACCTGATTTCTGCTCGCATGAGTATTAATTTTAAAAAGCGATCGCTTACCGACGATAGAAATCGGGCGTTACAACTATTTACAGACCGCCATGACTTAACCCGCGTCTTCGCTACTTATTTGAATGACGACTCACCATTAGAAAAAATCTTATGCTTTCATGGCGATGGTGGTAATGGTAAATCTCTACTGCTGAAGTTTTTGCAGAATAGGTGTTGCAAACGCTTGCAGTTGGATGTTTGGCAGGGATTGAAAATTAAACCTGATGCAGAAATTGCAGAATATATCGAATTTTTAGTAGACACTAGGGAATTTGACTTAGTGCCAGCGATTTTACAAGACTTTGGACTACAACCGAATGGCGATGACCAACCCCAAGACCCATTTTATGGGTTGCTGATGTTGCGGCGATCGCCCTCAATTTTAAGTTATTTACGCTCCTCCAGTATCAATGTAGAATCAGCCGATCGCCCAAATTCTTCTGGTGCATATTGCAGATGAACTTCAGCACCAGGCCAGAGGAATGTACCGGGAGTGACAGAACGGACTAAGTAATGAAGGCTATAGACTCCTGGTTCGAGGTGGTTGGCGTAGGCGATAATGCGATCGCGATAAATTGTTTTAAACCCAAGTTGCCAACTATCAGCTTTTGCTTGTAGTGCAGCTGTAGCAGTTTGGAAACTCGCGTCTACCGCTTCAAATCCTGCTGGTAACGGATCTTTAATTACCAGATGTTCCACGGGGCGATCGGCGATAATTTCTAAACCAATATCAAACACTTGTCCGGGTGCTAAAGTCAATGGTTTATCAAAAGCGTAAAGACCTGTTTTTTGCAGAACTTTCTCTTCATTAACTTTGCTAATTTCCCTTGTGACTCGTAAACCGTTAAATCTACCTGGTTGATTTCCCTGCAAGCGATAATTATAGGCGGCTAAATAATGCAGAGTACCCTTACCAGATTTTTGCAGCGTTAAATCGTGACGGCCGCGGGGTAACTTATTCATTGGCACGTTCAAATTTAGACTGGGATTTTGGTAGCCATTAAAACGATTTTCTCCCAACTTTTTACCAGCTAATTGCACTGTGGCTACAAAATTAGGTGGTGTTGGTTGTAGTTGACTATATTCGACCAAAGCTGTTAGTGCTTGGGCATTGTTATAGTTAGTTTGCCATGTGCCATTTCGTCGCAGTGCGAGAAGACTTTGGAATAATTTATCTATAACTTCTGGTTTACTTTGTTTGGCAATAAATAAGCGTAAAGCTTGCGCTTGTGTTGTAGTAGATGAACTCATCCATCCCCAACTATTAGGTAAACTTACAACAGATGTGCGACCAGTTTCGTAGATATTTTTCTGTAACTGGTTCAACATTTGTTGTGACTTATCTTGCCATTCTGGGAATTGAGATAAGTATCGCGCCAATTTAATTTGAGTCACTAAATCAAAGTTGTTGCGCTGTTGATAAATATCTGTAAGGAAACTATTCCGTTTGTCTCCCATTTCTGCTAAAGCCATCAAAGCATTGAGTTGCAGTTGAGTTTTGCATAGTTGCTGTTTGCAAAAGTCGTATTGTCCGGGATTCGCTAAAACTTTTTGCAAATATCCTTTCAAGCGAGACAATATTCCTGAATCAACCAAACTAGGGAATACTTGACTGGCTTTGGCTAAAGATTCAGCAGCGTAAGCAGAAATCCAAGGGTCAGATTTTTCTTGTCCTGGGAAAGCTGCGAAACCACCATCTGCCAATTGAAGTTTTTGCAATTGTTCAATTGCTTGATTTGCTTTTTGGCTGGGATTAAATTCTGCAAAGGTCTGACTATATTTTTGTGCCAAAGTTTGCAGATTGCTAGCAATTATTAATTGACTCGCAGCAGGTTCGCTAAAAGGTAAATCATCATCATCTAAAACTTGTTTGGCTGGTGCTTTAATTTCTGGTATTAAGGTACTCGCCAACTGAATATCTAAACCACCCGCTTCTGGGGAGGTGTTTTTATCAACATTCAGAGGAATTTTCACCTGCTTTTCAGTGACACCCGTTTCCACAACTTGTTCTGTAATTTCCAGTGGCTTAACTTCCAAAGGTACTTCAAAAGCATCTGTTGTGTTATTTAGCTGAGTGCTAAAGCGAACTTTCCCAACTCCGACACTATCTGCCACCATGGGAAAGCGATAAGCATGAGTAGCTGATTCAGCCTTGGTTTGTAAAGAAGTAGCTGTGGGGTTCTTCTCGGCAAACTTCACGTTACCGCTAACTTCGCTATTAATTGTGAGATTTCCCGTATTTCCAGTGTTGTTGGTGACAGATAAACCGCCGAGGATGCGATCGCCTGGACGGACAAACTGTGGCAATATAGCATTAGTCAGCAGTGGTTTTGTAGTAACGAATGTCGCATCACCATTGCCAAAACGCAGATTTCCATCGGTGGCGACAGCCATCACCCGCCATGTAGTTAAGTCATCCGGTAGTTTGAAGGTAATCTGTGCATTACCATTAGCATCAGTCAGGACTGAACCGTTGTAGTAAGCTAAGGCTTGGAAATCTGTGCGGACACGAGTATTTGCTGCACCAGTTGATAACCCACCGCCATAACCCCAACCTTTGGGTTTCGCTATATCTTGAGGTTGTATCACCACATCTGGACGGTTATCGCTAAAGCGGGTAGCTATTGGCTGTTCGGCGTAGACTGTATCAACCAAATTTGGCGGACGATAGCCAGAAAGTTGTAACACGGCCTCATTTACCACCATAACTGTAAACTGTCCTTTGGTAGGATTACCGCGATCGTCTTTTAATTCTAGTTGTACGGTTTCCTCTCCACCAGGTTCTAGTGATGCTTGCACTGGCTGAACTTGCAGTTTTAAATACTTATCCTCTAAGTTCACTTTAAAAGGTGCAAAGCCAATGCGTACCAAGTTATCTAAACTTCCCAGTTCCACCTGATTTAAAGGCGCACCTTGTCTTACCAACACAGCTTGCACAGCTGCATTTGGTAACATTTCCGGCGTAACTTGAAACTGAATTTGGGGTGCGCCTCCTTTGACTTTGGTAATTTGCTGATAAAGGGGTTTGTCTTTAATCACAGCAAAGTACAATTCTGCTTCTGGATAGGGAGATTGAATCAGTGCGGTAACAGTTTCACCTGGTTTAAACTCTGTTTTATCTAGTTTAATTTCTAGGATATCTTGCTCTCGCGAACCCCAATATACTGGCTTTTCTCCAGTTGCCCAAATTTGCAAATCTGTAGCGCTTAATTCATCTTTAGCATCGCTAAAATTAGCTCGAATCCGATAAGAACCTGACTCTGGTGGTGTAAGATTTACAGATTGCGGACTGCTAGTGGACTGAATTTCTGTTTGTGCAACGGTCTTGTATTCAACTTGATTTTTCGGAGTCCGGCTACCTTCCACAACTTGCGTCACACTGCTGTATTTTATCTGTTGTAATTCCAGACGTACGCGTTGATTTTCTATTGGTTTTCCTGTATGTTCAGTAACAATAATTTCAATTGGCAAAGCTTTACCCGCATCAGCAATGAAATTACTTTTTAATCCAATTAGACGATTACTTGGTAAAGCGGTAAAAGTTTTAGAATTTGCCACAGACAGATTAGAAACATCTGCAACTTGTACATCCACCCGATAAGTCATTGGATATGGCAAATCTTTAGCTACTGCGATCGTTTGCTCACTTTTACCATTAGTATCTAACTGGGCATTAGTTTGGAATACATCACTAGGAACCGAAGGACTTTCTTCCGGCCAAAACCATTGTCTACCAAAAGTAAATTCCTCCCAAACTTTGGGAATAAAATTAGTCTGCTGACGAGTCACAAAATATTTTGCTTCTCCACCTTCCACAGGTGCGCCAAAGAGATAATTACTTGTAGCTTTAGCTTCAACTTGTTCGTTAACAAAGGCAAATTCTTTATCTAAGTTGAGTTCAACTTTAAAATTGGGTGGCTTAAACTCAGCTACACGAAATTCACCTGAAATCTCTTGCCCATTCTTTCCCTTACCCTGAATTGTATAGTAGCCTAAACGCTGAGTAGTCTTGATTGGTACTTCCAGGGAAAACGTACCAAATTCATTTGTAGTTTGTGTACCTAAATCAGTCTTTTGTCCGTCGGGATTGACTAAAGTTAATTGATAAACAGCATTTTTATCTTGCTGCATCTTGCTATTTTGTAAGTATTCAGTAAAACCAGTGAACCAAGCTTTTTCCCCTGGTTGATACAACTGTCTATCTGAGAAAATTACCCCACGTGATTCTGGTTTACCGTCTTGCCAACCTGCATCAATACCGTAGCCATAAACACCGCTATATTCCTCAGTTCGGGCAAATGCCCAATCTTGATTTTCACGGGCAATTACTAACAATTCTGGTGATTTAACAAACCTTTGATTGCCGGCAAAACATTGCTGTAAATTTTCTCGATTAACCCTTAAAGTTCCGTTATCATCAGTTTTCCCTGATGCACAAGGTAAGGTTTCAGTACGAGATTTTGCTTCTAATTTTGATTGATAAATTTCAACAGTAGCAGCTTTGACTGGCGAACCATCTGCAAGATGATTGACGCGAATTAATCCCGAATCAGGAAACCACTGTGAAAATACACCTAAATTTGTCAATTGAACCAAGCCATAAGTTGTAGGTTCCCGCCACAGTGTTTTACCATTCTCCTGATATTTATTTGTGCGCGCCTGTACTCCATAAGCTAACATTCCTGTAGCTGTACCAAGTTTTTCTCGCAGAGGCACAGTCAGATTAATTGACTGATTCTTCTTAGCCGATACCTTAAAACTTTGCCACTTACTCAGTTTCGGTAATAAATCATTATCATTTCCCTGGGGATAAGCAGAATTAAAATAAACTAAATCTGTCGGTTGTACTACTTTATATGCAGCTTTGTATTTGGATTCTGGCAGATTTACCGTATTAATATTTAGCTGTAAGTCTTTACCCGCAGGGAAAATATGCAAATCAGATGGCACCCAAATATCTCCAGCTAAATCTCCAGTTTCATACTTTACTGTGACAGGCTTACCCAAAGTCTGTCCAAACTTATCTTTCAGATTTGCACCAATAGTAATTGTATAAGTCTTAGCTGGTTCTAGTGCATAAGGATTAATAGTGACAACTCTATCTTCATCGTTTACTTGGATAATTCGTGAAATATCTTTTGGTGCAGGATTGATTTGAATATTTTCTCTGGCTGAATCTGCTACTAAAATATTATTAAATTCTAGTTGGGGACTGCCTTTTATAAATCGTCCATAGGTTCCACCTGAATCTGGCTGTCCATAAAAATTAATTTTCTGAAATGCTAAGGGTGAATAAGTTGTTAATTTACTGGTAACTTCTTTATCTGTGGGCAAATTGCCATCAGCAGGAAGAACTCCTGGAGAAAACGTTAAGCGATAACGAGTTGCTTTTTCGAGATTTTGCTGCGGGATAAGATTATAAATCCAATTCCGTGCTGAAGAATCAAATTTTTCTAAAGGGTCTTCACTGTCTTCTAATGGTTTCTCTTCTTTGGATAATTCAATATTGAAACGTACACCTTTATTTTTATTTTCTGGAATTAACTGTAGATGTTCTTGTACGGTAGCTAAATTTAATTCTACATTTGATGTGAATTGCAATTTTTGCTGTAAATCAATGGGTTCAGCATCAGCTTTCTCAATCGGATTAATCCCAGATAAATCAGTTAGTTTGATAGGCTCAGTATTGAAAGTCCAGGCTAAATCTTTATCTAAACGATGATTTTTTAAGTCTGCCAAACCTGTTTTCAGAGTCACTTGAAATCTGGTAGCATTTGGCAGTGCTTTATCAGCTTGAAAGCCTATCATGCGCGGCGTTAAAAAGCGAAATTGACCAGCTAAAGGTGGCCAAAGTGCAAATTTTTGTAATAGCTTTTGCTGTTCTGGACTGTCAAGACTTTCAACTGGTATTAAAGCCTCTTTAAAGCGGATGCGAATTTGGTTAAGAGGTTTAGCATCCCCAATGGGACTAATTTGTTCAATCCAGTCGGGTAGCTTTGGTGGCGTGAGTGGCGAAACAGTTGGTAGTTGTTCTTTTCCTGAGGAAATGCCAAAAAAATTACATCCTGCTATCCCTAATACAATTGTGAGGGTAAGCAGAGATTGTATTAAAATTCTAATAATCATGTTTAGGTAAGAGAAACTTTAAAAATACTGAAAGACCCAA
This sequence comes from Nostoc minutum NIES-26, assembly GCA_003326215.1. Lineage (GTDB taxonomy): Bacteria > Cyanobacteriota > Cyanobacteriia > Cyanobacteriales > Nostocaceae > Dendronalium > Dendronalium minutum. The sequence goes on from LXQD01000001.1 coordinate 17,605, forward strand.
ATGAGCGCCTGATTAGAGAAGTAGGTAATCTGATTTTTCCGTAATTATTTAGAATTGCTATATTTTTATTTATATAGATAACTATTCCAGCATAAGTATTCCGAAAATGACTATAATTCTTAACAAATAAGAATTATTTACTTTTGAAAAAATAATTTATCTAGATATAATTACTTTCACTTACGAAAGTCAGATCAGTAGAAATATTTGACAAAAAACGCAGAACATGATTTGGCAGCGGAGAGCATCCAAACTGAAAAAGGGATTGGGGGGCTGGGAATTAGGAAGAATTTCTCCTTCTGCTGTCTTGCCCTAGCCAAATGACAAACAACCGAGGAATTAGTTTATGCTGGAAGTAGCGAAAGTTTAAGAAATTTTAAATTCTGTTGCCATAACTCATGCAATGCATTGTTAATCGCCGCGCTCAATTTTCGGCAAGCCACCGTTATTGGTTGTCAGAACTGAGTGAAGCCGAGAATATTGAAAAATTTGGTGCTTGCTCTAGATTTCCCGGACACGGACATAATTATGTCTTATTTATCTCCATAGCTGGAGAATTGGATAAATATGGCATGGTGCTGAACTTGTCAGACGTAAAACAGGTAATCAAACGTGAAGTTACCAGCCAACTAGACTTTTCTTATCTCAACGATGTGTGGGCAGAATTTCAAGAAACTCTACCCACCACTGAGAATATTGCACGGGTGATTTGGCAACGGTTAGCACCCCACTTGCCTTTAGTCCGCGTGCAGTTATTTGAACATCCTGAACTTTGGGCAGATTATATGGGAAACGCAATGGAAGCCTACCTCACCATCAGCACTCACTTTAGCGCCGCCCATCGGCTGGCTCATCCTGACCTTAGTAACGAGGAGAATACAGAGATTTACGGTAAATGTGCCCGTCCCCACGGTCACGGACACAACTACCATTTAGAAGTCACTGTCAAAGGAGAAATCGATCCGCGCACAGGGATGATTGTCGATTTAGGTGCTTTGAATCAGGTGATAGAAGATTATGTAGTGGAGCCATTCGATCACACCTTTTTAAACAAAGACATTCCTCACTTTGCCAAAGTCGTGCCCACTGCTGAGAATATCGCACTTTACATTAGTAATTTACTGCGATCGCCCATCCAAGAATTGGGAGCTAAGCTTTACAAAGTTAAACTGATCGAAAGTCCGAATAACTCCTGTGAAATTTACTGTACAGAGTCAGAATCAAACTCAGTCAATGCAGCTGCAAGTCAGCCGATATTAGCAAGGGTTTAGATGATTTTAGATTTTGCGGAAAGTTGTCAGGAGGGTTTCCCTCCGTAACAAACTTTTTAAGACGGATTTTTGATTCAAATAAACCTAGAAACCCAAATTTAATCTGAGTACGGGCGCAAGACCTTGCGCCCCTTCGTTACGAATTACTTGAGAAATGCATTAACAATTATCTCTTGAAGAGTCAGGCATAATCGTATCTTGAAGATTTACACCGATGAGGTTAGCTCCCTTAAGGTTAGCGCCTCTGAGATTAGCCCCTCTGAGATCGGCCCCAGCTAAATTTGCTCCGTTGAGGTTAGTCCAACTCAAGTTAGCACCTCTCAAGTCAGCTTCACTGAGGTTAGCCCGCAACAAATATGCACCACTCAAGTGAGCTTGACTTAGATTGGCTTTATACAAGTCAGTTTTGTAAAGGTAAGCCCCCATCAAATCCGCCTCGTAAAGCTTTGCCTCACTGAGATCAGCCCCAATTAAGTTAGCTGCAATGAGGTTGGCAAAACAGAGATTAGTCCGGCAAAGCTTTGTTGTGCCCAAATCGGCATCTCTCAAGTTAGCACTGCTCAAGTCAGTCCCAATCAGGTTAGCATCAGCGATAACAGCGCTTCTGAGATTCGCTTCACTTAAGTCAGCTCCAATCAGATTGGCATGAGTTAGATTTGCCTGTGTAAGGGTAGCACCGCTCAAGTTGGCAATACTAAAATTAGCCGCGCTGAGATTAGCTTCAATGAGGATTGCTCTATAAAGGTTAGCACCACCGAGGTCAGCACCGCTAAGATTGGCTCGTACGAGTAAAGAATTACTTAGATCCACCCTATTCAAGTTTACCCCTTGGAGGTTTGCACCTCTGAGGTTATCACCTTGCAAATTTGCGGCACTCAGGTCTGGTTCAATCTGGGGATTTTTTTTTCTCCACTCAATCCATGTGACTGCACCAGCTTTCAGTAAAGCTAGATGCTCTCGATTTGCCATTTTCTCTCCTTTATTCGTTGCGCCCTTGGTGATTTACCCGACCAGCTACACTTTCAATCGCCGTTAACGCTCCCGCTGCACCAGCAAGAATATCGCGTTCTTGTCCGCCTAAGTACAACCGTCCAAAGCTTCCTACAGCTTGTACCTCAAGGATGTTAATCGCTGCTGCTTTCTCTGCTTCATTGGCAGCCAGTGCGGCGTAAGCAGCAGGCTCAACTTCTAATACATACAGCGTTTGTCCTGCTAATAGTAGCTGTCCGCGTCGCGTGCGATTAATGAGTTGTGTTTGGTAAGCATCAATGTTGCGGATAATTTGGGTAGAAACAACACGCGGTTTCAGACATTCCTCTTTTCGGACTCCTAATGTTGCCAAAATCGCTTGACCAGCAGCTCGCGTTTCCCCTTGAGAGGCAGAATGAACTTCTAATAGACCGTACAGGCGTTCAACTACCAGTACTCCTGGACGGACAGAGGCAGCTTTGAGCGCGACATCGGTAATGCGATTAATTTCGATACCAGGGGAGATTTCAATCCACAGTGATGTATCTCCTGGTAATGGCAAGAAACCTTGGGCTACTGTTCCTATATATGCTGCGTGTTGAGGTTGCAGGCTGTCGAGAAATACGAAACTGCGTAGTTCTATTCCCAAAGTTTAGCTCTCCAGTCATGAGGGTAAAAGTTATCTCTTGCAATATATGAGTTTAACCTTAACAGGACTTACGCAAAAAGATTCTTGGTAGAGGTAGGCTCTAATTTATCTAAAATATGTAATCTACTTTTGGCGATGGTGTTCTGTCAACGAACAGCTTTCAAGGTATCGTAAAGTAGCTTGTAGCGCTTAAACCCTGCTTCATATAAAGGATTTGCCTGCGGTTGTACCACATTACTATCCTGAGCGCAGATCTTGAGTGCAGCTTCTAAATTGGGGTAAGCACCAATTCCCACCATTGCCAAAATACCTGCTCCGTAAGCAGCTCCTTCTTCGGCTTTGGGAGCAATCAGTTCTGTTTGCAAAACATCTGCCAAAATTCGTAACCAGATGTGAGAACGTGCGCCTCCACCCGTTGCTAAGAGTTGATGAACGGGAGCGATCGCACTAATTACCTCCAACGCCTCGCGCAAGCTGAATGCAACCCCTTCCAACACAGCACGAGTTATATCTGGTTGTGTATGAGCTAATGACAGATTCACGAAAGCACCGCGAGTATCTGGATCGAGGTGGGGACTGCGTTCTCCTGCAAGGTGGGGCAGAAATAAAACACCACGCGCTCCAGACTGCGATCGCTCTGCCATATCCATCAGCTCGGTGTAAGATATATGCGGTGCAAATGTATCTCGATACCAACGCAGAGAACCACCTGCCGCCAGCGTTACTCCCAGCAGATGATAGCCACCATCCACATGACAGAACAAATGTACCCGACTTTGGGGATCGGGAATTGGGCGATCGCACGGTGCAAAGATAACTCCTGATGTGCCAATACTCAAACTACCCCGCTTGAGGTTGCTCGATGAGATGCCCAAACCAATGGCTGCTGCCGCATTGTCACCTCCGCCTGCGACCACAGGTAATCCCACAGGTAATCCGACACGAGCGGCTATTTCTGGTTTCAACCGTCCAGCGATCGCGGTAGATTCGATTACTGGAGGGAACAATGCTGGGTTGATATCAAGAGCATGGAGAATATCTGTATCCCATTGCCGATTCGCTAGATTCAGACACCCGACACCAGACGCATCAGATGGTTCTGTGACCGTCGAGCCAGTTAGCACGTATCCTAAATAATCTTTGGGCAAAAGAATCTGCCACAACCGAGTATACGCTTCTGGCTCTTCAGTCCGCAACCATAAGAGCTTCGGTAGTTGAAAGCCAGTAATTGCGGGATTTCCAGTGCGCTGGATTAATTCATGACGGGGAATGGTGGCTTCAATAAGAGCAACAGCTTTACCCGTGCGCTGGTCGTTCCACAAAATTGCAGGCCTAATCGCTTTGCCTTCCGCGTCGAGAGGAACCATACCATGCATTTGTCCAGACAAACCGAGAGCAATCGCTTGATGTCCGTTTAGCTGTTGACTCCTAAGAAACACATTTTAGAACCCTTGCCCAGTAAAGATTTCAGGTTTTGAATTGGAATGTGTTTTTTTCATATTTTGCGGGAGCGAAAAACGCGCCCGTGGATCTGCTCACATCAAACAGAGCATCTAAACTGGCTTCTACCCAATCCGATGAATTTTGTTCCGTCCAACCTGGTTGTGGAGTTAATAGGGGATAGCTTCTGGTTGCTTGAGCGATAATTTGCCCTTGCAGGTCAATTGCGAGCGATCTTACTCCTCCTGTACCCAAGTCTAAGCCAACTACGATATCTATCAATTGTCCCTCCCAAGTTACGATCGGCAAGGCCCTATATATTTTCTCTCTGCGATCTCTGTGTCTCTGTGGTTCGATAAATTAAACCACAGAGGCACAGAGGACACAGAGAAAAGAGGTTGATTAAATTTCTTGTCATACCAATTCACTAAAATTATGAAACAGATGTAAACCCTGAAAGCCTTGCTACATCTAAGTTTTTTAATTGCAAATTGCGAATTGTGAATTGGTATCAGAATCGGGTTAATGTTTCTTTTGCTCCAAACTCATACAATCGGCGTAAATGGTTCGTAACTGTATCGACGAAAGGCGCTGACTGGGATAAATCGCCAAAAATCTCAGTCAGGTTGAGCAATGGTTTGGGGTCAGAACCACTGGTACGAGCTAGTTGAGTCAGAGTACCTCCTATTGGGTCATCAATAGCAATGGCGTTTCCTTGGTCATCCAGCCCATTGAGGTAACGGAACCAAGCTGCAACTGTTAGGCTCATGTAATCAATTGCCCCTCCTTGGTGCAAAGCGTCACGGACTGAGCCTAAAACAAATTTTGGCATTTTAGCGGAGCTATTCAGGCAAAGACGCGGGAGTTGATCTCGAATCTTAGGATTAGCAAAGCGTTCAATTAAGGTCTTTTTGTAATTATCTAAATCAATCCCAGGTACAGGTTGGAGTGTCGGCGTGACTTCTGCCATCAAATTATCGACGGCTTGCCGAATCAATGAATCTGCCATCACCTCATGAACGTAGGTGTAGCCTGCCAAGGAGCCGAGATAGCCTATTAACAAGTGACTGGCGTTGAGTAGCCGGATTTTCATCATCTCGTAGGGATGAACATCGCTGGTCATCTGTACACCAACGGATTCCCAATCAGGTCTACCCGCACAGAAGTTGTCTTCGACTACCCACTGAAGAAACGGTTCGGCAACAACTGGAAAAGCATCATTGATGTTAAACTGTTCCGCCACCATTTTGATATCGGCTGGGGTTGTGGCAGGAGTAATGCGATCGACCATGCAGTTAGGAAAAGCTACTTGTTCGGCAACCCAACGTCCCAATTCCGGGTTCTGCATCTGGGCAAATGCAGTCAACATTTTGCGGGCAATGTTGCCGTTACCTTGCAAGTTGTCGCAGGACAAAACAGTAAATGGTGCTATTCCCTGTTGACGGCGGCGATCGAGGGCTGCTGTCAAAAAACCATATACTCCAATTGGTTCATCAGGATGCTGCAAATCGTACTGAATTGTCGGGTGATTGGCATCAAATTCACCGCTACCTTCAATATAGTAGTAACCACCTTCGGTAATGGTGAGGGTAACGATGCGGCATTTGGGATCTGCTAAGGTGTCAATCACAGCTTGGCGGTTATCTGGGGCAAACAGATATTCTGTAATTGCTCCAATCACACGAGCGCGATCGCCTGCTGGTGACTTTTCTACTAAGGTATACAAACGATCTTGCGAATTCAGTGCATCCCGCATTCGTTTGTCGAATTCCAGTAGCCCAACTCCGCAGATTCCCCATTTACTACCGGGATTTTGATGAAAGTAATTATCCAGGTATAACGCTTGATGTGCGCGATGGAACCCACCTACACCGATATGGACAATGCCGTTAGTAATTTGATGGCGATCGTAATTAGGTACTCGGACGTTATTTCCTAAACGAGATAGGGATGCTTTATTCAGCTTGATTGCTGAGCCTTGGCTGATATTGCTGTTCATGGGATTCATTAAGGGTTAGGTGGTGACGACGAGCTTTGGGAATGGTTTCACCGTCTCGATCGAACAAATGGCAAAGCTCACTGTTAATGTAAATAGGAACGTAATCGTGCAATTGGGCGGGATTATCTCCGTCTGTTTGCACGATGATGGTGTCACCACCTGCAATCTTGATGTAGAGATAGGTTTCTCCACCCAGCCGTTCTACAACTAGTACTTCACCATTGATGCTAGAGTTACTGCCATCAAGCCGCAGATGTTCGGGACGAATTCCTAATGTTGCTCTATCCCCAACTGACAAGGTTTTGGGCTGCATCGGAATCATTACGGTTGCGTCACCAGGGAGTCTGACTGTAGTCCCAGAGTCATTGACTGCTGACACTGTGACCGGGATAAAGTTCATTTTCGGTGAACCAATAAATCCGGCGACGAATAGATTGCGGGGATGGTGGTACAGTTCCAGGGGAGAACCCATTTGTTCGACGATGCCGCCCTGCAACACCACAATCTTGTCAGCGAGGGTCATTGCCTCAACTTGGTCGTGAGTGACGTAAATCATCGTGGCTTGCAGGCTGTCGTGTAAACTAGCAAGCTCAATCCGCATTTGCACTCGCAAAGAAGCATCCAGGTTAGATAATGGCTCATCAAACAAAAATACTTTGGGATTACGCACCAAAGCCCGACCAATTGCCACCCGTTGGCGTTGTCCTCCCGATAGTTCTTTGGGCTTGCGGTTCAAAAGCGGCTCTAGTTGCAGAATACGAGCGACTTCACGTGCCCTTTCATAACGCTGGGCTTTCTGCATACCCGCAAGCCGGAGGCTAAAGGCCATATTTTCTGCTACGGTCATGTGGGGATATAAGGCGTAGGTTTGAAACACCATTGCCAAACCGCGTTTATCGGGTGGCACATCATTGACTTTTTGTCCATCAATGAGTAAATCGCCAGAAGAAATTTCCTCTAGTCCAGCAATCATGCGGAGTAAGGTTGATTTTCCACAGCCGGAGGGGCCGACGAAGACGACGAATTCGCGATCGCCCACATCGAGATCGATGCCTTTGATGATCTCTGTGTCGGCGTAGGTTTTATGGATATTTCTTAAAGCAACTGTTGACATAAATTGTTTCCATTAAAGGGTTTCAGTTTTTTTCTCGCGTAGAGAGGAGTGTGGTTTAAGAACTTCTGTGTTGATTTAGGATTTCCAAGAAATGAATTACGAACCACAGAGACGCAGAGAACACAGAGAGAGGAGAAATAGAGGGGATTTTTGCGTTTGTTTTGGGATATTTTTTTATTTGGAACTGCCTTATTTCACGGCACCGAAGGTCAGACCTCGGACTAATTGCCGTTGACTCAGCCAGCCGAAGATGAGGATGGGTGCGATCGCCAGTGTTGATGCTGCTGAAAGTTTTGCCCAGAATAATCCTTGAGGGCTGGAAAAGGAAGCAATAAAGGCTGTAAGTGGGGCGGCATCTGCTGTTGTTAAATTCAGGCTCCAAAATGCTTCGTTCCATGACAAAATAATCGAGAGCAAGGCAGTGGATGAAATTCCAGGCAGTGCTAGCGGCAGCAATACATGCACAAGTTCTTGCTGAGTGGTTGCTCCATCCATGCGATCGGCTTCGAGAATATCTTTGGGAACTTCTTTGAAGAAGCTGTAGATCATCCAGACGACAATCGGCAAATTAATTAAGGTATAAATGATAATCAAACCGATGCGAGTATCTAGTAAGCCAAAGTTACGACACAAAATGTAAATTGGAACTAGTACGCCGACAGGTGGCAGCATTTTCGTAGACAGCATCCACAGCAGAGTTCCCTTGGTGCGTTTTGTGGGGAAGAATGCCATTGCGTAGGCGGCAGGTACGGCAAGCAGCAGCGCGAGTATAGTCGCTCCGAGGGAAATTGCTACGCTGTTAAACGCATAATTAAAATAATTTGCCCGGTCTTGGATGGCAACATAGTTTTCCAATGTTGGTTGGAAAAATAACTGAGGAGGAGTGGAAACTGCTGCAACTTCCGTTTTGAAACTGGTGAGAAACATCCAGAAGATTGGGAAAAACAAGATGCAAGCGGCAAGCCAGCCAAGCAATGTCCATAGCCAGCGCTTCGAGGTTTTACGTGTCATTGTTAAGTATCCAAATTACGAGCGACACTACGCATCAAGAAGATTGCCACGATGTTGGCAAGGATGACGGCAATTAATCCACCAGCTGAGGCACCGCCCACATCAAATTCCAGCAAGGCTTTGAGGAAGATGTAATAAGCAAGGTTAGTGGTTGCAAGTCCCGGCCCGCCACCTGTGGTGACAAAGATTTCCGCAAAGATAGTGAGGAAGAAAATCGTCTCGATCATGGCAACCACGGAAATGGCGCGACTAAGATGAGGTAGCATGACGAAACGAAATAGAGCGATCGCATTTGCGCCATCCATTCGGGCTGCTTCTAACTGGTCGCGATCGAGTGACTGAATTGCAGTCAACAAAATCAGCAAAGCAAAGGGCAGCCATTCCCAGGAAACAATGATAATAATTGCCAGCAGAGGAACACTAGCAAACCAATCAATTGCTCCCAAACCCAAGCCTCTTGTAATCTGAGCAAACAGCCCATTTACTGGATGCATCAACATATTTTTCCAGATTAGGGCGCTAACTGTGGGCATCACAAAAAATGGGGAGATTGCCAGCACCCGCGCTACTCCACGACCATAAAAGTCTTGGTCAAATAATACTGCTAAGAGTGTGCCCAGACCGATTGTGATTACCAGAACTGATACAACTAAAACGATCGTGATGGCGATCGATGTCCATAAAGCAGAGTCACTGAGGATGAACGTGAAATTTTCAATCCCGATGAATTTGCGTGCATCTGGGTTCAGCAAGTTATACCGCTGAAAGGAAAACCATAGAGTCATCACCAGAGGCACAATCATCCACAGCAATAGGACAACGACCGAAGGTGCAACCAGGGGTAAGGTTGACACTTGTCGCCTAGTTCGTTGCCTGGCGGGTGGTGGCGTTTCGTGTTGAGGTTTTACCGCTAATGAAGAAGACATAAGGAATTCGTAATTTTTGAAAATGTGGAATATCTGAGAATTACTCGATATAACCTGTGTGTTTCATAAAGCGTTCAGTGGATCTCTGCGATCGCTGCAACGCTTGGTCTACTGAAGTCCGATTAGTCAATGCTGCTGCCAAGGTTTGCCCGACTGAAGTACCAATCGCCTGAAATTCTGGAATATCAACGTATTGAACTCCCTTATACGGAGTTGGTTCTGCGGATGGACGGGTAACATCGGCAGATTGGATTGCTCTCAGCACAATTTCCGCAAAGGGTGCAGCTTTTCGATAGTTGGGATTTTCATAGGTGGAAGTCCGAGTTCCTGGTGGCACAGCAACCCAGCCATTTTCTTTTGCAACTAGTTGGATGTATTCTTTGGAGGTTGCCCAAGCAACGAACTTCTGAGCGGCTTCGGGTGATTTTGAGGTTTTAGGAACTGCTAACGCCCAAGCCCACAGCCAATTTGAGCCATTGGGATATTTTTCAATTGGCGCACGGGCAAAGCCCACTTTGTCATAAACTTGGGATTCTTTGGGATTGGATAACAGCCCGGCGGCAACGGTTGCATCTACCCACATACCGCATTTGCCTGTTGAGAATAATGCTAGATTTTCATTAAATCCATTGGAACTGGCTCCTGGCGGCCCGTATTTGTTGAGCAGATCGACATAAAAAGCGATCGCTTCTTTCCAAGCAGGAGTATTAATCGTTGGTTGCCACTTCATATCAAACCACCGTCCGCCATAGGTGTTGACCAACGTAGAAACAAATGCCATGTTTTCACCCCAACCGGGTTTTCCGCGCAGGCAAACTCCGTAAACTCCACGCGCCGGATCGTGGATTTTGCTTGCCCATTCTCTGATTTGGGGATAGGTTGGCTGTTCGGGAACTTTAATCCCGGCTTTCTCAAACAAATCTTTTCGATAGTACAGCATGGAACTTTCCCCATAAAATGGCACAGCATAGAGTTTGCCATTGTTGGAAAGTCCTTCGCGTATGGGTTTGAGCAGGTCATTCACGTCGTAGTTTGCGCCTAGATCCAAAGGTCTTAACCAATCCCGCCTAGCCCAGATTGGTGTTTCATAAGAACCGATCGTCAGGACATCGAATTGACCGCCTTGGCTAGCAATATCTGTAGTTGTGCGTTGGCGCAAGACATTCTCTTCTAGCACCACCCATCGCAGTTGAATATCACGATTAGCTTCCTCAAATTTGCGAGAAAGCCCTTGCATAACTACCATGTCGCCATTATTAACAGTGGCGATCGTCAGTGTAGTTTTCTCTGCGGCTTGCGATTGCGGCGAACAGGCATGTAGAAGTTGCACCAGCATCACTCCAGCGAGAAATGCAACCAGCACTTTAGCGAAGCGGGGGATACGCATCGCATGACTCCTTTCAAATAAAAAACCTAACTACTTAAATTTTTGATTTTATGCTCTAATTTTGGGCAAAAGCTCAATAATAGAAATCATACCAATCTCATTTCCATCACTGGCATTTGCAACAATTCTTCAATAAAAGGTTGAAAATATGACAGCGAAAGCAACTTATCAGTTTGCAGGCAAGACAATCCTGATTACAGGCGGTGCAGGAGATATTGGCAAAGCAACCGCACACCGTTTTGCCGCTAATGGCGCAGGCGTAGCCCTACTAGATTTGAATGAACCGAAAATGGCAGAAGTGGCTGAGGAACTCAAAAGTTACAACGTTCCAGTCGGCACCTTTCGCTGTGATGTTACGGCTTTTGATGATGTTGCCAAAGCCTTTACTGGTGCTGTAGAGCAGCTTGGGCGGATTGACTATGTATTTAATAATGCGGGCTATCAAGGAGCATTTGCCAAAACAGATGAATATCCTGAGGATGATTTTCAAAAGGTTATCAATATTAACGTTGTTGGCGTTTTCCATATTCTTAAAGCCGCTGCACAGCACCTACGCGATGTCGGTGGAGGTGCGATCGTTAATATGGCAAGTTATGCAGGGGTAGTTGGGCCGCCAAATATGTTGGCATACGCCGCTTCCAAGTTTGCGGTTATTGGAATTACTCAAACAGCAGCGAAAGATTTGGCTCCCTACGGCATTCGGGTGAATGCACTTTCCCCTGCGCTCATCGGTCCTGGTTTTATGTGGACGCGGCAAACAGAACTGCAAGCAGCAGTGGGGTCGCAGTACTTTGATGCCGATCCCAAGGTGGTTGAGCAACAGATGATTAATTCAGTGCCAATGCGCCGTTTAGGCAGTTTGGAAGAGGTGGCGAATGGAGTTGCATTTTTGATGAGCGAAGAGGCAAGCTATATTACTGGGTTTAACTTGGAGGTTACTGGTGGTCAATGAAGAGAGCAGGGGAAGAAGAGGAGCGGGGGGAGCAGGGGAAGTAAACCCTATTTAGGCATTAACTCTTTCTTAAGCACTACCTCAAGAGCTTCAAGAGCCTAAGAGCAGCCCTTCTTTAGCCAATATCGGGCAAAAAGTATGCCTTTGGGCATATATTCAAAGTTATGCAATTATTCTTTTGGTAGATACATAGTTCTTAAAGGTAGGATATGGGACAACCTTTCTTGGAACAGCGCGATGCCAGCAAAGCTGGCTTGCCACTGAGGGCGCGCAAATTAGACCTAGCCGCTCGTGCTGCTTGGCTCTATTACATCGCTGGCAATACACAAGAAGAAATTGCAGCAAAGCTCAATGTGTCCCGGCAAGCTGCACAACGCCTAGTGGCACTGGCGGTCAGTGAAAAATTGATTAAATTTCGGCTCGATCATCCTCTAAGTGAATGCATTGCTTTGGCTGAATCGTTAAGAGATCGGTTTGGTCTGTCACTTTGTGAAGTAGTACCAACTGACGCAGGCAGCGGTGATACATTTAATGGAATTGGTGTATGTGCTGCCACCCACTTAGAAGCTTACCTGCTCGCGAAAACTCCAACCATACTGGCGTTATCTTCAGGTCGCACATTGCGAGCAATGGTAGAACAGATACCCTCAATGAATCAACCCCAGCATAAAATTGTTTCAATCATTGGGAACATGTCCCACTGTGGGCGTGCAGGTCGCCACGAAGTAGTCATGCATTTATCCGATCGCGTCGGTTCCCAAGCTTACCCAGTGCCGACTCCGGTTGTGGCGACTAGCATTGAAGAACGAGAACTCTTGCAGACACAGCGATCGTTTATCGCCGTCAAAACTCTTGCAGAACAAGCCAAAGCAACGTTTGTTGGAATTAGTCACATTGCCTGGAATGCCCCGTTACATCAAGACGGTTTCATCAATGACGATGAGGTGGCTGAATTGATTGAACTTGGAGCAGTAGGAGAAATCGCAGGTTGGGCTTACGATCGTTATGGAGTGTTGCTACAACAGGGAACGAACAGCCGGGTTGCCAGTGTAGCGCTCGAACAACCAGCTCATCGACTCATTATTGGTGTGGCAGGCGGTGTGAAAAAGGCGGAGGCTATTTTAGCTGCTCTGCATGGCAAGTTAATTACAGGACTAATTACTGATGAAGCGGCTGCCCAAGCGATTATTGGTTAAATTTAGTACTTGGTTACTTTCAAAGTTTTTTGCTATAAGCGCGATCGCTGTCATGAGTGCGAGAATTACGGTAATGAGTTAGCAAACATGTAAATTGAGAAAGTAATCTGCCGTTTGCTTGCGGAAAACACCAAAATGAGAAAGCAATTAGGCATATTGAGAAAGCATTTAAGCATTTTGCTTACTAAATCAACTCGATCTATATTCCAGATGCAGCGATCGCCATAACCGATCGCAAAAATCTAAAATTCAAACTGGCTGCGATCGCTGTTTAGTTAAGGGATGGCTTTGGCTCAATCTATTTGCTGTCAAGTTTGGATCGAACTATACTGTGACAGTATTGTTTCAGGCTGCACCGAACGATGTGTAGTCGAAGATAATAGTCCTGCTACAATCCAAATCATCTATCTGGAACTTGATATTTACGTGTCAATCTAACGTAATAATCTAGCATCCTGAGAGCAATTGGTTTTTGGGATTTGATAGTAGTTTGAAATTCCAGGTGTAAAATTCGATTTTCCGTTTGTAGGAATGTAACTGAGTCAGCGCGTGTGGGTTCGATGCTCAATTCGGTTTTTAAAATTTCAATTTTTCGCGGTTCTTGATTTAATAACCAACGGGTAAAATCAAGAGGGTATTTTTCTGCGAGTATTTTACAAAGGTTGTCATATTCTGCCATCAAAAGGATTGAGCTTGAATTTATTCGTTATTTTATATGCGATTGGCTGTTGAACGATATATGAAAAACCGCGATCGCTCTACTGCAAAATCTGGCGTTGCATAGTTGCGGGATGATTTAGCAACTTCTAAAATTCTCCCCCTGCTTCCCCTGCATCCCCTGCCTCCCCTGCTTACCCCAATTCATCCCACTGTTATGCAACGCCCAAAATCTCTGTTTTCATCTCTGCCACTTTTGTAGTATTATGTAGTATAGAACCCTGCGTGCCCCAACTTGTGGAGCCTACATACTAGTACGAGAGGAAAGGTAACACTGCCAAATGCAGTGGGCGTGTGTGAACGGGGAGTACGAAGAACCTGGAAAGTGGGCTTAGAAGTAGCCATCTTTGAAAGAGTGTGTAACAACTCACCAGCGGAGTCCCTCTAGTAACTGAGAACACGCAATGCTCCACCAACTTGCACGTAGAATTTTAATTCGTAATTCGTAATTAAAAAAGTTAGATTTTATCTGGGTTTCTGAGGTTGCATCTGTAGCCTGATTTTGAAAAATTGGTATTATTTATGGCTGACATCCGTAAGCTAATCAACCAAATTGCGCTCGCAGAAGCACAGTTGTGCGCTACCCAATTCCTTGCGCCTTGTGTCAAAGGTGGACGAGTTCGCACACGGGTAGCAGGGATGGTCTACACCTTCACGCCAAAGCCTAGTAAATTTGAAGGTTGGGGCATCTTTCAGCCTGTGGATGAGAAGACAGCAAAGGTTGTGGAAGAAGCAGACTTGCCCCAGATTGCGGAATACCTGCAACACTTTTCCCAAATCCGGCTGCGATTAACACACCAACTGCGGGGACAAACTTGGTTAGCATACCCTGTGAATGAAGCAGATATGCATCAACGGTTGAAGGTGGTTAAGCCGATCGCAGTCCATCTAGTAACCGAAGGTGTTGCCTTTGAGCAAATCATAGCCCGTTGGAATGGACAGTCATGCTGGTTTGAGGAAGTAGATCGCCGTACCGATCCGGCAATTGTTGAAACTCTGGAATCTGCAATTAAGCAACTCACTCCTGTTGAGGAATTGCAGTTCAAAGGCATGACTCCAGAAATCCGCACAGTCTATGAATTAGCAACTCGGCCTATTGACGGCTTTACTCAACCCCAACAGGATGAAAAACGACTGAGAAAAGCATTGCAGCTAGGCGGCGGTGAATTACGCCAATTCCACGATCGCGGTGATTACTGGACAGTCGATTGGACAACTGCTGATGGTTTTCGCCACAGTAGTGCGATTGCTAAAACTGACTTGACTGTTGTTAGTTCTGGCATTTGTCTGAGTGGACGCGATCGCGATTTTGATTTGCAATCCTTAGTGGGTGTGATGGAACAACAAGACTAATTAATTACGAATTATTATGAGTATCTTTTTTCACGAACAGCTTTACCGCACCAATGCTGTGATGGCAAAGCTGAAAAACTATCCTATAACAATTTGTGGGGCTGGAGCATTAGGAGCTAACATTGCGGAAAACTTTGCTCGGTCTGGTTTTGACAAACTTACAGTCATCGATCGCGATCGCATTGACGAGCGTAATCTTTCCACCCAGCCTTACTACCGTTCCGATGTCGGAGCATTTAAGGCGAAAATTCTGGCAAACAATTTATATCGGGCAATTGGTACTAAAGTTGATGCCAAGACAAAGGAATTGACACCAGCAAATACAACCCAACTGCTCAAAGATAGCCAGCTAATTGTCGATGTCTTTGACAACAGCATGGCACGTCAGGCAGTGAAAGATTATGCCGAGCAATTTAGCATTCCTTGTCTTCATGCTGGGTTATCAACTGATTATGCAGAAGTGATTTGGAATGACTTTTATCGCGTTCCTTCCGATGTGAATGATGATGTTTGTGATTATCCCTTAGCACGAAACTTAGTAATGTTAACCGTTGCTGTGGCATGTGAAGCGATCGTTTCATTTATTGCTAAAGCAGAACAGCGTAACTTCACCATCACCTTGAAGGATTTGAGCGTTCAATCTCTTCTGTAGATTGCAGCTTCAGAACTTGTTGTGCAGCACGCTGTCCACTGCGGATTGCACCTTCCATATAACCACGGAACTCCACAGGGGCAGTATGTTCTCCAGCAAATAAAACTCGGCCAGCAGGCAAGGTTAAATATGGGTTAAAGCGATTTAAGTCTCCTGGTCCAAAGTAGCAGTAGGCTCCTCTTATCCACTCATCAGCACTCCAGTCATAAGAGACAAAATCGATAGTGTCAAGCGCATCAGGGTAGATAGTACGTACAGCTTCCTCAGCTAAATTACGTACCGACTGAGCCAGATTTAAACTGGGAGTACCCCCACTAAAGCAGGAAAGAATCTTTCTCGTTCCCGTCTGAGCAAAAGTTGGCTCCCAAATAGCTTGATAATCACCCTCAAGCAAGACAATCCCAAAGTTAGGCTGTGACCAAAAGCGCTTGGAATATTGTAATAGCGTCTTGACTGCACTACCATATTGCAGATTAAAAATTGCTTCTTTCTGTGCCTCAACAATTGGTATCTCCAATGAAATATGACGTAACACATTCCAGGGAATTGTGGCGATCGCACTATCAGCTACAATTTCAACAAAACCCTTTGCTGTCTCGACATTGACGATCGCAGTGTTACCTGTTTGCTGAATGCGACGAACAGGATTACCAATATGAACTCGCTTTCCCAAATATTTAGCTAAGGCATCGACCAGACGAGAACTACCACCACGAATTCGCATATTGACACTGCTATCACCACCAGGATAAGCAAAGAAGCCTGGGCCAATCAGTTCTGCATCTGTTGCAAATAACGAGTGGGCTTGTAACTGTGCAATTCGGCTGGCAAATGGTGCAAATGCTTTTGCTTCTAACCATTCATCAAGGGACAGTAGCGGGTCTTGTTGCCGATCGACTAAGGTTTGTAACTCTGCATATAAACTATCTAAAGCGATACTTTGTGTTGAACTCAAAGAGTTACGATTGCAGAGTATGCCGTCAATAAACCAGTAAAGGTCATGAGGAAATTGGCAAGCTAAATCAAGTTTGAGGTCAAATTTGGCTATGTAGTCCTTAACAGCAGTATGGTTCTCGTCAACAAACTCAGCACCTAATTCGCCGTACTGTCCGCCGCTCATTTGAGCAGTATAAACTCGACCACCCACACGCTGTTGTGCCTCAAACACTTGGACATCACAGCCTGCTTTTACCAGTTCATAAGCTGCACTCAGTCCAGCCAGTCCCGCACCAATGACAATGGTTTTATGTGCCACCATTGAACTCCCTTTTTAACAATATAAGGAGCAATTAATTAAAGAAGTAGACAGATGTAAACTTATGTCTACATTGCAACCTGTATTATGTAATTAATTATGTTTACTTACTTAGTTAATAAACAGCTTTAACCTTTTATTGAAACAGAACATCAATCTAAGGTCAGATTTAAATGAAGTCGAACTATACCTGAAAATTGCTATAAAAGGGTATGAAATAGAGGCTTAGCCTGTTACAAATCCCCTTCAATCAGATCGAGAATTTCATCGAAGCAGAAGCAACGCACTAAATTTGTCAGTTTTTCTGCTAAGACAGAATGAGTTGGAGGAATTTGCTCTATGAGTTGGAAAATTCGCTCAGCATCAACTTCAACGGCTGCCTGATTAAGTTCTGCTATCCATTCAGTAGGCATATGTGCGATCGCACGCATATCCAAGATAGAAGAGTCCAAATTCTCTTGCTTGTTATCTATTTCATCTTCGCAGTTTTCTTGGGCGTAGAGATAACGCACCGGCAAATGTTCGGCAATCTTTTCAAAAATCACTTGCTCCCGGAATGGCTTGCGAACTAAATCATCACAACCTGCGGACAAGATACTTGCTCTTTGTTCTTCAAAGGCACTGGCAGTTAAGGCAATGATTACGGTGCGGAAATTAGGGATGGGTAAATTATCTGTACTACTTTCCCTAGCTCTAATTTCTTTGGTTGCCTCGTAGCCATTCATTACGGGCATCCGCATATCCATCCAAATCAAGTGGGGTTGCCAAGTTTGCCATAAAGCGATCGCTTCTTGCCCGTTACTAGCAGCATTCATCTCAAAACCAACGCTGCCTAAAAGTTGTAAGATTAAGTCGCGGTTTTCTTGGCGATCGTCCACTACTAGAACGCGGTAAGGTGGCTGATCTGCTGCCAACTTCAGTACACGTCCCTTAGCCAACTTTGGTGTAACTGCCAATGGTTCGGCTAAAGTTACTTGCACCTCAAAGCTAAAAGTCGATCCTTGTCCAAGGGTGCTAGTAAAGCGAATATCACCACCCAATAACCGAACAAATTGACGGCTGATAGTCAGTCCCAATCCAGTGCCCTCCTTCATTTGGATACCGCTGCTTGTCTGGACAAAAGGCTGAAACAGGTTATCCATTTCTTCAGGTGCTATCCCCCGTCCTGTGTCTTCGACTTCAAAGATTAGGGATTGGGTATTGGGTGCTGGAGATTGGAGATTGGGTACTGGGGATTGGGTACTGGGGATTGGGTACTGGGGATTGGGGATTAGGCGTAAGTCTGTAACTCGCCTTGTCCCCTTGTCCCCTTGTCCCTCCGAAGTTCGCCCGGAGGGAAACCCTCCTTGCGACTTCTCTCCTTGTCCCCCTTGTCCCTCAGTCCCCAGCCTCGCCCGCAAAGTTACTCCCCCACTCTGGGTAAACTTCACGGCGTTACCCAGCAAGTTGATAAGAACCTGACGGAGTTTGCCTTCATCTGTTTGAATGTATCGAGGGAGATCGGCAGCAATGTCAAATCTGAGAAACAATTGCTTTGCTCCTGCCCGTACTTGGAACATTGCTTGTAGTGTTTGCAATAGCAGATGCAGGTCGAAGTCTTCCGGATTAAAAACGATGTGCCCAGCTTCAATTTTCGACATTTCTAGCACATCATTAATCAAATTCAGTAAGTGTTCTCCACTGCGGTTAATGGTAGCTAAAGATTCACGCTGATTCGATTTGAGAGCAGCGTCTCGCTCCATTAACTGGGCAAAACCTAAGATAGCATTTAGCGGCGTGCGGAGTTCATGACTCATGTTAGCCAAAAAAGCACTTTTCGCTCTGTTGGCGGTTTCAGCAGCTTCTTTGGCAACTCTCAGCGCTTCTTCTGCTTGATGCCTAGCTCTACCGATCGCAATAATTTCCCCCACCAGTTTCAAGATATTAATATCTTCTTGAGTCCAGTTTTTTGTAGAGTTAACAATGTCCGCGCCAATAAACCCGACGACTTTATCAGAATGAATCATCGGTACACCGAGTGCAGATTTAATCGACTGACTATCAAACAGTATTCTCTCAACAGCATCGACTGGCAAATCAGCAACGCGTGGGACGACGAAATTCTTGCCTGCTAGGATGGGAGACATCAGAGGGAACATTTCTAAATCGCCGCTTCTGGCATCGCTGGTTAATGGTTGAATACTAGTTGCACACCATTCATTAACCACGTAAACTACACTTGTCTCTGGGGATAGCTCAAAAATGCAGCATCTTTCGGCATGAATAAATTGGGCGATCGCACTCAGCGTAAAATCAATGGCCGTATCTAAATCTTGGTCAACAAATTGCCGCGAGATACTGCTGAGTAAACTTTCAGCTTGAGCGCGACGCTGGATAGCTTCGTCTGCCCGTTTGCGTTCTAATTCGGCACCAGTACGGGCAGCAAAGATTTTTACAATCAGTTCCCGTCCGGGATCGTGCTTCATGGGTTTGGTGTCGATGACTGCCAGATGTCCTAAAATCTCACCAAATGAATTGGTCAAGGGAACGCCGAAAAAACTCTCAGCATTCATCTTTGCTAAATATTTATCTTCAGGAAAAGCGGCTTTTAGTCCTTGGGGATAGTGGCACAGGTTGCCTTGTAAGCTACGTTGACAAGGAGTGCCGTCCACACTGTACTCTACTTTTTCGCCAAGGGCATCACCACACCAAAATGCCAAACTGCGAACTCTAGTTTTTGTTTCATCAACAAACTCGGTGACTACGGCGTACTGAACTTGCAAGACCTCAGCTAAATAACGCACGCAGGAATTGAAGAATTCATCACCTGTTTTAGCTGCGGTACCCTCGATAATCAAGCGTAAAGCCTGTTCTTGCTGCTTGCGATCTGTAATATCTGTAAAGACGGAATCCAAACAAGATTCTTCAGGGTTGAAGCGTAGTGACAGCAATAACCAAACTAAAGAACCATCTGGGCGACGCATGGGTAGTTCAAAATTGCGAACTTCTCCGACAGCTTCTAACTCCGCTAATACCTGCGCTCGATCGCTCGGATTAACATAAAATTCACTTGTGGAATGTTTGTTAATTAATTCGGTAGCAGATGGATAACCTAGGATACAAGCAGCATGTTGGTTGGCATCGATAATCAAGCCATCGTGTTTGCGGTTGCGAATAATACCTACTTGGGAGGTTTCAAAAATATTGCGATATTTGAGTTCGCTGCGGCTTAATGCTTCTTCTGCTTGCTTGCGCTTTGTGGCATCCGTACCTACAGAAAGAATTTCTATTAAATTACCTTGCTCGTCTAAAACGGGTTTATTTGCCCAGACAATCCAGACGCGATCGCCATTTTTGCAAATATTTTCATTTTCGTTGAACAAATAATTTTCTGGATGTTGACAAATATCAACCATTAACCATTGCAAGTCTCGTCCCGATGTTTCAGTTTCGGGTACGATTGTGCCAACAACGTTACGTCCGATAATTTCGTCCAAGTCGAAGCCAAAAAATCTTTGACCGTAGTCATTCAAAAAGCTGATATTTGCATTGTTATCCCAACGTAGAATGATACAGTTAGCAGTTTCCACCAAATCGCGATACTGTGCTTCTCTCTCTCGAAGAACCGCTTCCGCACGTCGGCGTTCGCTAATATTCCGTACTATTGCCAAGATGTGTGGCTTACCATTGTAAGTGCAAATCGTGCCTTTAACTTCTACATCAATTAAAGTGCCATCTTTGCAGACATCAACTGCTTCCCCATAAAATTCCTCACCCTTTCGAGTTTTTTCTAGATACTTGAGAAAAACATCCAGTGAGTTTGGGTGAATATAAGCTGATGGATGTAAATTAATAAATTCTTCATAGGAGTAACCGTGCATTTGGCAAGCAGCCGGATTCACTGCAACAACTTTCTCGGTTTCTATCTCGGTAATAAATAATCCATCAGTAATCGCTTCAAAAATACCCCGATATTGAAGTTCGCTTTGTTGTAATGCTTCTTCTACTCGTTTGCGATCGCTAATATCTCGCCCCAAAACCACCAGACACTTACGTTTCCCATCCTGGTGAAACAGGGGAATTTTAATCATGTCTACACTGCTGATTGTGCCATCAGGGCGGGGAATAACTTCCTCTACGCGATAAATAGAGCCATGTTGCCAAGCTTGTTCGTCTGTTTTATCGCAATAAAGCAATGTTTCGCCATAAAAATGGCTAAAATGGGCTAATTCTGCGTCAGTTTTACCTTGATAATCAACTCCTTCTAGCTTCAAAAATTCTAGGTTAGCTTGGTTCGACACTAACCATCTTCCCTTGCCATCCTTTAAACAAATAATATCGGGTGTCGCATTAATCAGTGTCCGCAACCTTTCCTCGCTCTCTCGCAGAGATTCTTGGGCTTGTTGAGCCTGCGTGATATCCCGAATCACTAATACAGCACATTGACATCGATCGCCAGTTACTCCAGCACAGCTACCTGATATTTGTAGTATGAGAGTGCGATCGCCTTGCTGCAACTCGTAGTTTGTTGTCTGATACTCCCCATTGTGGATCTGCACATCAGGGTAGGCTGGCAAAGCTATCGGTTGTCCTGCCTGTGCCAAAGGTAACAAGTCACTCAACTGGTGTCCGAAGATAGTGCTGTGTGGCTGGTTCACCAAAGTTGCAAAATTAGAATTCCACCAATGGATGCATCCATCTTCGCCAACCCAAACTACAGCATCGGCGATCGCATCCAATGTGACTTGCATCCTAGTCAAAGTAGTTTGCAATTGCTCTAGCTGTTCAACGCTCATCAACGACTCCAGAAATTAAAAATTAAAAATTAAAAATTTTTTGATTGATTAGTGAACCCAAAGGCTAAGGTTGACCGTAGGATATGGTATTCATATCTACCGTAGGATAGTAGCGACTTTATATGACTTTATATAGCGATTGTATCGTTAGCCCATTATTGGGATATTCAACTACAGTAAAACTACATATTGTCTTTATAAAGAAGACGTGGAGAGTCGCCAGTGTTTTCTAGCTGGAGCAGATGGTTTAAGACTTACGCGCAACATGAACAGCAGAAAGAAACTTTAGTTGTAGGCTATCTCCAAATTTTTCTAGCTTCTCCCGCAATCCTGCAAATAGTAACTCTTTCGTTTGTGGCTCTAGTCTCCGAAAGGTACTCAAAAGCTTGAGGTAGTCATCAATGCTATAGGTGACTTCACAGGCAGTTTGCTCGACAACTAACTCTTTAAAACAGTTGGAATCTAAAATCTCTTGTCCAAACCCCCTTAAAATCTCCGCTTGAATCTTTGCACCTTCATATCTAACAAGGGAGGGCGCATAAGCTTGATACACTTCCTCGATCGCTTGGTAAACTTCGTATTTCGGTTCTGGGGTCAGATTCCATAGCAGGATCAGAAAACCGTTATCGCACAGTGCCGCTGCTGCCTTGACATATCTAATCTCTGGCGGTATCCAGTGAAAGGCATTGGCAGATAGAACGGCATTGAACTGTTTTGCTTCTAGTTCCCACTCCTCAAATGAAGTATTGCAAATTGTAACTTTTGGATATCGATCGCAGTTGTGTTGTGCCAAATGACAAAAATCCTGGTTTGGCTCAATACACGTCATTGAAAAACCAAATTGAGCAAAAGTCACCGTTGCATTTCCCGGACCACAACCAACCTCAAGAATCGATGCATCTGAGTCAAGTTGTGCTAAAGCGACAGACCGAGCGATTAGTTCTTTTGGATAGGGCGCTCTTGCATTGTAATAAACATCAGCAACCGGAGAATACCAAGTTCTTCGCTGTTCCAAATTTATAGAAGCTCTGGCATTTATTTCTTGTCTAAAGTCTTGCATAAGCTAGTTTTGTCAGCTTTTGGACACCAAAAAAAATTTTTTCCAACTTTGCGAGTATCTCCCCTAGTTCTCCCCTATTTCTCTCTAAATTCATATTCAGAAAGGCAGAGAACACCGCACAAGACAAGTGAAAAACTTCTGCCATTTAATAAACCAACCACAAAGGAAAACACACTCATGTTACAACAAATCAAAGAACTACTCCAAAACACCCAACTACAACAAAAATTAACAGCAGCAGCTAACGAAGCAGAAGCCATCAAGCTACTAGCGATCGCTGGTGCAGAAAAGGGTTATAAATTCACTGTTGAAGGCTTGTCTCAAGTACTGACAGAGTTAACATCTATGGAATTTGGCGAACTGAGTGAGGAAGAATTACTCAGCGTCAGCGGAGGGATGATGGCTGACACTGGTCACGGTCACATGTCCTGTTGTACTGATTGCCCAGCAGGAAATGGTCAATGTTGATATTTCAGGACTAGCCAACAATATTTTTCATTGAACCTGAGTGTAAAAGAGAGAAGAAGAGGGTAAGGGTATAAAGGGGTCAACAAAAATTTTTTCCAACTTTGCGAGTATCTCCCCTAGTTCTCCCCTATTTCTCTCTAAATTCATATTCACAAACGCAGAGAACACGCATAAGACAAGCAAAAAATCTCTGCCATTTAATTAGGTAAAGTAAAAGGGAGAAAACAATCATGCTACAACAAATCAAAGAACTACTCCAAAACACCCAACTACAACAAAAATTAACAGCAGCAGCTAACGAAGCAGAAGCCATCAAGCTACTAGCGATCGCTGGTGCAGAAAAGGGTTATAAATTCACTGTTGAAGGCTTGTCTCAAGTACTGACAGAGTTAACATCTATGGAATTCGGCGAACTGAGTGAAGAAGAATTACTCAGCGTCAGCGGAGGGATGATGGCTGACACTGGTCATAGCCACATGTCATGTTGCACCGATTGTCCGAAAGGAAATGGTCAATGTTGATATTTCAGCACTTAGCCAAAAATATTCTGCATAGAAACTGAGTCAAGGGGAAAGGCTTTGCCAGGCAAAGAGAAAACAGACAAGGGATAAAGGGGAAGAAATAACTCCTACCTCCCCTGCTTCCCCTGCTCCACGGCAGTTGCTCCACTTGGGGAGACCCCAAGACCGCACTGCCTCCCCTGCTCTCCACCTCCTGCTAGCATTATGAAAAATCCAGTCGTAGCTAAACCAGATATCCCATTGTCTCAAGCGAATTTCACAACTATTGTTGCCAACGCCAGTTTTCTTTGGGAACGCTTCAATACAAAACGATTTGTAATTGACATCGATTCGCTGAATGAAACAGAAATTCAGCGTCGGCTCGATCGCTGGTATCACATCTTAGGGGACTGGAACACTTTACATAAACGCTTACAGTGGGAAAGCTTAGACCTTGCTACCATTCGTCCTCGCTTGGGAAGCATCGACTGGAATCTGCAAGCACCACTGCCAGCATGGGCAGAAACTTTGCAGCAGATTATGCAAATGGCAAGAGAATTTGTGCCTACACTGGAAATAGATTTACCAATTAATTCAGAAAATCCGATTCCCTTTGAAGATATTTTACTGCCTGCGATCGCAGTTGCCAGACAACAACTTTTGACTCGGCTTGGTTCTGGGCAACTGACTGAAGACAACTTACCTTTATCAGTCCTTGCAAAAGCTGCTTACCAAGAATTAGAGCGCAGCTTGCTACAACGATTAGCAGGAATTTGTACCAAGACACTGAATTTTGAATTTTCTCAAGTTCGACCATTCGGTAAAAATCTGCTCAACCTGCTAGGAGTAGCAACAGAAAAGAGCAACAATAAAACTCACTATAATAAGTTTGTCAATCAAATCCTAGAAGATGGATTTTTGACTTTATTTAATAAATATCCAGTTCTCGGCCGATTAGTAGCAACAGCGGTCAATTTTTGGGTAGAGTCTGCCACCGAATTTATCCAACGTCTGGCTAAAGATAAAGCAGATATTCAGCGAATCTTTAGCTCTACAAATGATAGTTTGGGCAAAGTTGCCGAAATCCAAACTTCCCTTTCTGACCCACACAAGCGAGGACGAACAGTCATTTTACTCACCTTTGAGTCTGGACTAAAACTCGTATATAAACCTAAAGATTTAGGATTGGAAGTTGCTTATAACCAATTTTTAAACTGGTGCAATCAACACAGCCAGCTTTTAGATTTCAAAGTTATCCAAGTCTTGAACCGAGACAATTACGGTTGGGTAGAATATATCACACATCAACCCTGTAACGATGAAGCCGCTGTAGAACGTTTTTATCAGCGCGCGGGGATGTTGTTGTGTGTGCTTTACGCTTTGCGGGGAACAGATTGTCACCATGAAAATTTAATAGCCAGTGGCGAACATTTGGTGTTAGTAGATATGGAAACCTTGCTGCACCATGAAGCCAATCTGATTGAAAACTCACCGGATGCCCCATTTGAAACAGCCGCAGAACAGCAATTCTGGGAGTCTGTGTTACGCACCGGGCTTTTACCGCGTTGGGACTTTAGTAGCGATCGCCGCATTGCTTATGATGTTAGCGGACTGGGTAGTACAGATTCTCAAAAAGTACCTCATAAACTACCCAAATGGCTACGCATTAATACCGATGACATGCAGATGCATCATGAGTCTGTCACCATGTCCGTAGGGAAAAATGTGCCGCGCTTAGGTGAAATTGCTTTATCTGCCAGCGATTATCAAGCACAGATCGCTGCCGGGTTCGAGGTGATGTATCGCTTCTTGATGATGCATAAGGATATTTTACTGGTTCTTTGGAGTCCGTTAACTGCAATGCAGAACCAGCAAGTCCGCTTTGTCTTTCGCAACACTCGCATCTACAGTGCTATATTACAAAAAACTTTATCGCCCGATTACCTCAAACACGGTGCAGACTTTAGCATTGAATTGGATCGCCTCAGTCGTGCCTTTCTGGTTGCTCAAGACAAACCCAATGCTTTGCCGATTTTGAGTGCAGAACTGCGAGCAATGGAACAATTAGATATTCCATTTTTCACTGCGAATGCCGCCAGCGATGAATTGAGTGTGAGCGATGAGCTAGCCATTCCGCAATACTTTAAGCAACCTAGTTACCAACATGCCCTGAATCAGTTGCAGGCAATGGATGACATTGACTTAGCTCGACAAATGGCTATTATTCAAGGCTCATTCCATGCTAAGGTAGCGCAAACTCCCAGCCAAGGAAGTCCGCAATGGAACACCGAATCCTTACCGTTGCTGAGTTCGGCAGAATTAATTGCTGAAGCCAGTGCGATCGCCACTGACTTGGAAACGACAACAATACCAGATCCCGATGGCAGTGTCAACTGGATCGGCTTAGGTTACGTGCATGAAGCAGAGCGATTCCGATTGCAAGTTTTGGGCAACAGTCTTTATGACGGACGCAGTGGAGTTGCCTTGTTTCTCGCCGCACTCAGTCAGGTAACTAATGACTCGCGTTCCCGCGATTTGGCATTAAGGGCACTGCAACCGCTGCGGCGGCAGATCCAAACCTTAAATTTAGAATCTCGGCAACTTATGGCTCGTCTCATGGGTATCGGTGGCGGGACGGGTTTAGGTTCGATAATTTATGGTTTGGTGAAGGTAAGCCAATTCCTCAAGGATGAGACGCTGTTGCCAGATGCTCAAGCATTGGCAGAGTGGATGACACCAGAGTTGATTGCTGCCGATAAAAAGCTGGATATCATGAGCGGATCTGCGGGAGCCATTCTGGGGCTGTTGTCCCTTCATAGAGTAACGGGGAATACAAAAGTTTTAGAAAAAGCGATCGCCTGTGGAGAGCATTTGCTCGAGCAGCGAATTAGCTACGAAGATGCTCCCAAAGCTTGGCAGACCATTGGTGAAAAACCCTTGACTGGGTTCTCCCACGGAGCCGCCGGAATCGCCTACGCCTTACTGCGACTCTACGCTGTGACGCAAAATCAAGCTTATTACGAAGCAGCATTAGAAAGTATCGAGTATGAGCGCAGTGTCTTTAGTGAATCTCATGGCAACTGGCCTGATTTTCGCAGCTTAGAACCCAATCAGCCACCAAGCTTCCCGGTTGTCTGGTGTCACGGTGCAGCCGGAATTGGCTTGGCGCGCTTAGGCTGCGTCGAGCTTGTCGATATTCCTGGAATTGAACGTGAGATTGAAATTGCCCTGCAAACCACCCAGAATTATGGCTTAGAAGCTAGCGACCACCTGTGCTGTGGTAATTTAGGTCGGGCTGAAGTGCTATTAGTTGGGTCACAACGCTACTCTCGCTCTGATTGGCGTGAGATTGCCCTCCAGAATGCTACAAATGTCGTGGCTAAAGCCAAACGAACCGGAGCATATCAGATGTTCGTTAATTTGCCTAGTTCAGTATTCCACCCCAGTTTATTCCGGGGCACAGCGGGAATTGGCTATGAATTGCTACGGCTAGCTAGCGATGACCTACCTTCAGTACTGTTGTGGGAGTGAGTGTAAGCAGCAGACGCAGAGAGGCAAAGGAGAGAGCTTTGACATCCCAAAGGAGCTGACACCAACGCACTATCCTGACAGTCTGTCTACCCCATTCATCACAACTAACCGTTTGTCAGAATCAAGGTTAACACTAACAGGACCGAGTAATGGATCGCCAAAGGTTTGGATAAGCCACTCACGAGTACCATCGGTAGAACCATCATCTACCATCACAATTTCTTTTGGCACCTCTGGAAGAACCTTAAGCACTTTAGCTACTGAGTCATAGCCGAAGCAAAGGGCGTAAATTCGATCGGGATTTGTGGATTGCTCAAGCTCTTGGGAATCTGCTCGCTGCTACTCCCTCACTCCACACAAATCCCCTCATCAGAGAAACAAAAGTTACCCCTAAACGAACATTGATTACTTTGTATAAGTTTTTGAGATGGTGTTACAAGCTTAGTTTATCTCCTGTCGAGGGTTTAAGCTTGCTCGAAATTCAGTAAGGCAAGCAACAAGATAACATGTATTACAAAGCTGCCAGCGACTACAATCCTGACTTACAAAGCTTTTGGCTCTAAACTGAACTACACTACTCTCTGCTCTCCTAAACCTCTACACCTGTATTTTTGAAGAGCAGGCGCACTGGCGGCGTAACACCCGCTACGAATGAAAACAAGTTAAATCCTCTTCCCTTCTGCACGGCAGTGGCTCCTGACTTGAAGAGCAGGAGGAGAAAGACATTTTCATAGATGGTAGTGAAACTTGTTTGATTGGGACTACCTTGTTTGTTCAAAAACACGAAAGTAAAAAATCGTCACACTTAGCAGAGATTTAGTTTTGGTTTGAACTTGCGATCAAAAAAATAAATCAGGGAACACTGAAAGTAAGTATTTAATTTTCTTTATACTGCATGACAATAACAAACGGTTATGAAACCTCAAACCTCCTGGATCTGCAAGAGTGCCACAAGCAGCTACAGCTTGCGGTTCAGTACCAAAAAATCTTGGGACGAATTCTGGCTAAGATTCGTGCATCTGTCAACTTAGAATCCCTGTGTTCGACTTCTTGTCAAGATATTTGTCGGCAATTGAAGATTGAACGGGTGGCAATCTACCGTTTCAACACTGACTGGAGTGGCAGTTTTATCAATCGTTTTGGCTTTGCAGAATCTCCTTGGGATGCACTGACTGCCTTTGGACAGGACTTGGTATGGCAAGATTCGCATTTGCAAGAAACCCAAGGAGGGCGGTATCGCAAAAATGAGCCGTTTGCTGTGGCTGACATTTACGATGCAGGTCACGCTCGTTGTCATGTTGAGGTTTTAGAACAGTTTCAAATTCGGGCGTATGCGATCGCACCTATTTTTGTTGGGGCAAAACTGTGGGGTTTGTTGGCAGCCTATCAACACTCCGCACCTCGACAATGGTATCCTCACGAAGTCGAATTCTTCGCCCAAGCCGCCAACCATATTGGCGTGGCGATGCAGCAGATAGAAACTCTAGAACAAACCAAACAACGTACAGCAGAACTACAAGATGCAATTGCGCGGCAACGTGCTTTGACAGAAGTGGTCGGGAATATTCGCTCGTCTGTGAACACCGAAATTATTCTGGACACCGCTTGTCAAGAACTCTGCAAACTCCTGAAGTTGGAGCGAGCGGCGATTTATCGCTTCAATGAAGACTGGAGCGGCGAATTTGTCAGCCAATTCGGCATGGTAGAGGCGCAGTGGGATAGAATCCATCCATTTGGCAAAAATCTGGTTTGGGAAGATACCCACCTCCAAGACACCAAAGGGGGGCGCTACCGCAATAACGAAAGTTTTGCTGTCAACGACATTTATCAAGTTGCTCACTCGCGCTGTCATATCGACATTCTAGAGCAATTCAAGATTCGGGCGTATGCCTTAGCCCCCATCTTCATCGGGCCGAAACTGTGGGGACTGATAGCAGCTTATCAACACTCCGGGCCGCGTCAATGGGCAAATTATGAAGTTGAGTTCCTCGGACAGGTGGGGGCACAATTAGGAGTGGCAATTCAGCAAGCCGAAAATTTAACTCAGTCGAAACAACAGGCTATTGCCCTACAAGATGCGATCGCCCGGCAACGGGCACTGACAGAAGTGGTCGGCAAAATCCGCTCTTCCCTAGATATTGATTTGATTCTGAAAACCACTTGCCAGGAGGTGTGTAAACTGCTGAGAGTTGAGCGAGTCGGTGTTTATCGTTTTAATCCAGACTGGAGTGGCGAATTTGTCAGTCATTTCGGCATGGTTGAATCACAGTGGGACAGCATCAACCCATTCGGCAAAAATCTAGTTTGGGAGGATACCCACCTCCAAGAAACCAAAGGCGGACGCTACCGCAACAACGAAAATTTTGCTGTCAACGACATCTACCAAGCTGGTCACTCACGCTGTCACCTAGATATTTTGGAGCAGTTCAAGATTCGCGCCTATGTGCTAACCCCGATTTTTGTAGGACGAAATCTCTGGGGATTGCTGGCTGCCTATCAACATTCTGCCCCGCGTCAGTGGGATAGTGTGGAAGTGGAATTTTTGGGACAAGTTGCCAGCCAACTGGGAGTGGCGATGCAAAGTTCGGAAATGGTGACTCAAATCCAAACTCGCGCTGATGAACTGCACCAATCGGCTGAACAGCGGCGGATTTTATTCGATTTGGTTGTCAAAATTCGGGAGTCGTTGGATTTAGAGACAATCTTGAAAACCACAGTACAGGAAATACGGCGATCGCTCAACGCAGATCGCGTCGGCATCTTTCGTTTTGATTCTGATGTCGGTTTTTGCAGTGGTGAATTTATCGCTGAAGATGTTCTACCCAAGTTCGATTCAGCCCTCGCCATAAAAGTGCAAGACTATTGCTTCGGCGACCAGTACGCACCGCAATACCGCCAAGGCAAGCTGCAAGTCATGTCTGATGTCAACAGCGTTGGCTCGAAGGTGCCTCATCTAGATGTAATTGAACGATTCCAAGTCAAAGCACAGATTATTGTGCCGCTGATGGAAGGTGATGAACTGTGGGGATTGTTGTGTATTCACCAATGCACCCATGCGCGTGATTGGGAAGAGGCTGAATTAGAATTTGTCACCCAAGTGGCGGCTCAACTTAGTGTAGCGCTGCGTCAAGCCAACTTATTCCAACAATCTAGTTTGCTGGGTCAAACCCGTGAAGAAGCAAATCAACTCGCCCATGCACTGAATGAGCTGCGTACTGCCCAACTGCAAATCATCCACTCTGAAAAAATGGCTAGTTTGGGACAACTGGTGGCGGGGGTTGCCCACGAAATTAATAACCCAGTTAATTTCATCCACGGTAACTTGGAACACGCCCACCAATATACCCAAGAGTTGCTGCGCTGTGTGGAGCTCTATCAACATTATCATCCCGATGCCGGGCCGGAAATAAAAGAGTTTTTAAAGAAAGCCGAAATAGAGTTTTTATTCGATGACTTACCTAAATTATTCCAGTCTATGAAAGTCGGCACTGAGCGCATTCGTGAAATTGTCAGCTCGTTGCGGAACTTCTCGCGGCTAGATGAAGCCGACTTCAAAGCCGCAAATATTCACGAAGGCATCGATAGTACATTGATGATTTTGCAAAACCGCTTGAAGCCTTCAGGCGATAGCCCCACGATTCATGTGAGCAAAGAATATGATACTTTACCTTTGATAGAATGCTATCCCGGTCAGTTGAATCAAGTGTTTATGAATTTGCTGTCTAATGCCATTGATGCGTTAGAAGAGCGAAACGCCCAAGCAACTCCGGAAGCGATCGCCGCCAGCCCCAGCAAAATCCGAATTTCTACCTCCCTGCTTAATAAAGATTGGATTGGTATTCGCATTGCCGACAACGGACTCGGCATGAGTCAAGAGGTACTCTCTCGGTTATTCGATCCATTTTTTACCACCAAAGTTGTTGGCAAAGGCACGGGATTGGGACTTTCTATCAGTTATCAGATTGTCACAGAGAAACACTGCGGTAAAATTTACTGTCAATCTGAACCTGGCAAAGGCACAGAGTTTGTGGTTGAGTTGCCGATTCGTCAGGCGAAACCAGGAAAACCAGTAGCTAAAGTCAAGGTGTCAGACTAGGAATCAGCAAAATGACAAAGTGATGATTTTTACAGGCTTACCTCGAAAATCATCACTTGTAGACTGATTTTAAAGATAGGCAGCCTATCTTTATTATCTTTGAGCGCTTGTTGGGATATGTAAAATATGATTCTCTCATTAGATATATGGGAGATTTCTTACCCGTTTCATGTCGATTCATCTGGTAACGAGCGCCAAAGTTAAACAGATTGCCAATCTGACAGATGAACGACGTTGGATTCTCCAGTTTTTTGGTGCTCCTTGCCAAAAATATTATCTGCTCACATGAGAGACCTGCGGAATGTAGGTTAAATTAAGTAGGGTGAGCAAACAGCCCACCCTAGTGTAAATTTGTATTTTACTATTTTGGTCACTGGAAAAGTGCTATGCCTATTAGGTTTTGCGCTCTCCTCACAACCTTTGGTATCAAGGACATTTTAAGTTAAAAAATCAACCATGAATTAGCGGAAATTCCCAGGATTTAAGCGAGTTGGGACTTGAGAAGGTTGAGACTGGGGACGAAGTCCTACTCCATTCCGCAAGCTTCTAGCGGTACCGCCATCTTTGGGGTCGAGGAAAGGTTTGAGATTGATGCCACCTCTGTATGAACTAACCCGATTATTGCCACTGCCAAGAAGTGTGCGACCTAAGTTGTATAAGTCGTTTACTCCTGCCCCACTACGGCTACCATAAGTATTAACTCCTACAGTTTGCTGTCCGCTGTCAGCAGAAACTAAGTTTTGGAAAACGTTATTGCGTACAGTGTAGGGATCTCTGTTAGGTGGTACTGTTAGCACAATTCGACAAGAAGGGTCAGCCTCAGTTGTCACGCAGACAATGTTCTGATTATTTAATGTACCTGTCTGGAGTTCTTGTAAACCATCTGGACGATAGGATTCCAAACGACTGGCAATTGCTGTACAACGACTTTGTGGATCCCAACCACCACCCAAAGCCGCAGGAGTCGCCCAAGGAAAGTACTGACCCGATTGACTTTGTGGCTGATACATCACGGTGTACTGGCCATTGTAAGGCTGACAGACAAACCGAGTACCGCTGACAACCGTGGGTGAAGTAGGTGTACCTGTTGATGTGTTTATTGGTATTGGTGTACCTGTCGATGTCGAGGAACCAGACGGTATTGTTGGTACAACAACATCACCGTTAGGGTCATCATATTGGGCAAATGCCGCATTGCCCATAAACAAAGATAAACCCAGACTGCTTAAAAAGATGAATTTAAGCGGTTGTGATGACATAAATCTTCTCCAGTGGAAATATTGTGAGGAATTTAGAGACTTTCAAATCAAAAAATATCCCATTGTAATTGTTGACTGTTGAGTGTCAAGAACTTCCAGGGGGATAATTTATTTGTTGGAGTTCTCTTATACATCAAGTGACGAATAATTTTGTTTTTTGATTCATTAAGAATCCTGCTTTTTTTCTTTTCGTTCTTTTTTCTCTTTCAGCAGTTGTTTCACCTTCGCTTTAATCTCGGTATGTCGCCCTACTCCTTCATAAGCGTAGCGATTGTATTTACTGCGTGAAATCAGTTCTTCTAAATAACTAACTCGCTCTTTACCGCCTGGGTGAGAAGATAACCAAGTGGGAGGAGCGTTTTTCTGTTGTTTTTCTAGCGTTGCCATTAAGTTACGCAAACCGTCAGCCGCGTAGCCAGTGGCAACAATCAGACGTGTGCCAAGAGTATCAGCTTGACGTTCCATATCGCGACTGTAACTGAATGCGAAAAGTTGACCGACAGTACCGCCAAAGGGGAGATATTGGGTGACGTTAGAGATGAGGTTGCCTTGGGTGACTAATTGAAAGCCATGAGATAAAACTACGTGAGATAATTCATGACCAATTAATCCGGCTAATTCGGCTTCTGAGTTTGTTTTCGCGATCGCACCCGCATTCACAAAAATTTTACCTCCAGGCAGGGCAAAGGCATTCAGGCTTTCCTCTGGGATGACAAAGAATTCGTATTTAAATTCATTGCGTCCTGCAACTTTTGCCAATTTCTGTCCAATTTCATTAACGTAGCCGACAACTGTTTCGTCTTTAATTAAATCCAACTGTTTTTTAGCTTGCTTTGCTACCGACTCACCGATGGATTCTTCACCCCGTAGTAGCATAATGGTGGAGTCAAGAGCAGAAAACGGCCCGAGCAGACTGCCAGTTACAGCGTAACCTAGAGTACCCGTAATAATGTTAGCGATCGCATTGCCTCTAATTTCTCCTCTGATATAAGATTTGTAGCGTTTAAGATTTTCTTCTGCTAAATTTGTGAATTCAGGTGCTTGTGGGTGATTAGGGTTGAGAATGGCGAATTGACGCGCCGCCAAAGATGCTTCCATCCATTTTTTTTCTTTGGCGAGGGCTGCAATTCTAACTTTAGTCAATTCTGGTTGGTCGGGATAAAGCGAAGATGCCCGTTCTAATACATCTAACGCTTCTTTGGGGCGATCGTATTGTTTTAATACTTCGGCATAGCGAATATTACCAAGGATAAATTCTGGATACTGTTCAACTAATAGTTTCAGCGGTACTAAAGTTCTGGTTTGCAATTTACTGGCTATCCCCGCCTCTGCTTCCCGCCAGTAAACTTTACCTGCTGGGGATAGTTGTGCGGGGTCAAGTATGGCTGGTTTGAGCTCTTGAGGTTTAATTATTTTGGTAAACGGTTGTTTAATCTCGCGATATAGTTTTTCGGCCTCTGGAATTTGTCCTGCTAGATACAGCCTATCCGCTTCGATAAATTTTAGCTGACGGGCGACTTCTTCTGGCGTGGGTGCGGGTTCCTCCGCCGATGGCTTGTTGGGATCGTTGGTTTCTGGGCTGGGTGTAGGTTGTGTCTCTGTCGGTTTACTTTGCTCAGTCGCTTCTGGGTTAGGCGATGGTTGTGGCGCTGCTGTTGCTTCTGGGGTTGCCGAACGTTGCAGCGCATCCTCTAGCTGTTGGGCTTTAGAGGTTTCTGTTTTAGGTGTACTTGTAGTTTCAATGGTGCTAGAAGCAGGTGCTTGTGCTGGAACGGGGGTTGGTTGCGTCAAGATAATTAAAATCGTCGTACCAATTGACAGCAATACCCAATTCAAAGCTAGCAGCAGAGACTTCCTGGTTCGTTTCATGCTGAGATCTACCTATGCAAAAGGCTCTTCTTTCTAAATGTATGAGCGATCGCCCTCATCCGCCTAGTACTTGAGCAACCCCAAATTACAGCGTAAAGTCAGGGAATCGGGAGTAGGGAATAGGGAATGGCGAAAAATTTTTCGTTTTGCCCAATTTTTAAATACCCAAAGATGAACACAAAAATACCTCGAAATTTGGGTAAACAACAAAATTCCCGACTTTTCAAAGGAAGTCGGGAATCTGAACCTTGTGATTTTTACAAATCAAATAAAATTAACCTAATTTACTCCTAACTTCAATATTTGTGCTATGAGTGTCAGACTCTCTTCAAAAAGTGATTCGCGGCCCCAGCGTTGCACTTGCTGACTCAGCAACGCTTCTGCCTTCTGTTCAGAAAGTGAACTCACCTGTTGAAACAGTCCTGCGGCTTGGGCACCACCGTGTGTTTCCATCCGCATACAACCACCAGTTTCCGAGCAGATTACTGTACCACAATCTGCCTGCGGATTTGTCGAACTTAAGCGCAAAGCAATTAAGTCGCCAATAATCTCACCTACATCAGCAACTGGGACTCCTGCTAACTCGGCCTCTACTTGCCGCTGGTCTTGGGCAACGAAATGAATCCGAGTAATATCATAATCTCCGCTGTCATGTTGATAGGAAACTGGCAGCCATTCCAGTCGACTCGCCAACCAACCCAAAAACAGTAACGCTTGTGCGGGGTTGCCTTTTTCGTAATCAATAGTTACTCTATCAATTTCTGTCAAAGCGGCGCGACGGTGAGGTGGGTCGTAGGCTTCGGCTGTCAACTCTTGCCATGCTGACAGCCTCCGCCAGTTCAAGTCAGCTAAAGGTACGCCAGTTTCTACTAACTCTTGGAGGCTAAGTAAATCAGTTTCTGGCTTGTTAAAGTTGCAAGAATCAACAATGACGTTATTGCAGACTGCTGCCAAACGCTTGAATAAAGAATTGTTGGGGTCTGGTGTTGCCTTCCACCAGAGAAACTTCGGTAGTCCACCAATCAACAATGCTGGAATCATTCCTCCCACCCGTTCTAAAGCAGCAGTAGTGCCGCTGAGAGTTATGTATTCGCAGCAAATGAGTGTACTGGAAGATTGTTTTTGAATGGGGCAATAGGCAGAAACTTGAGCCTTGACCCCTTCATCTTCACCAGCAATCGGAAACAGGGCAATGATGCGGCAGGGGTTACGGAGAGCGATTTCATCTGCAATCCTGGGACTTGCAGCATTCAAGTGGTAGGAATTACCAGAACTATTGTCTCCCGCAGCGCCGTTTCCTTGACGTTTGGCAAATTCTTCACGCAATGCTGCGAGGGTTTCAGGTGTTGCTGTTCCTGTTTCCGTCAGTCCATATTTTTTTTGTACTTGTCGCAGCGCTACATCCATCTGAGGCCCTAATATTCCATCAATTGGGCCGTTGTAAAATCCCAACGTAGCCAATAGATATTGGGTTTCTTCTGGTTCGTAAACTACTAAAGTAAATGTAGTAGCTCGAGTAGCAGCAGGAAGCCCACCATCCTCGCCAGTAATGCCGTAACTTTGCCAAATTTGATTCAGTTCCCCTTCTATTTCTGTAAGCGAAATATCCTTGGGTGCTTGAAGTGAAAAAATTGTAGGAGCTTGGGGAGTCATAGTAGTTTTGAGTAGTCAGCTTGTTTTTTTGAATAAGTTAGGAGTTAGGAGTTAGGAGTTATTAACTCATCACTCTTAATTTAGAACTAATCACCGATCGCTGTTAATTCATAACTGTCAACTCTTAACTCCTAACTTTTTAAAGTCTGCGCCAGCGACGACCATCCTGGTTAATCAAAAATTCTGCTTCCGCTGGTTCCCATGTACCAGCTTCGTACTGGGGAATGGAGGTTGGGTCTGCCGGCACGTCCCAAACGGAAAGGGCTGGAGTTACTATTTGCCAAGCTGCTTCTACTTCATCTGCCCGCGTGAACAATGTTTGATCGCCCATCATACAATCGAGGAACAGGCGGTCATAGGCATCGGAAGTTGCTTCGATCCCAAAGGAACCGTAACTAAAGTCCATGTCTACAGAACGGGTGCGGAATTCTGCTCCTGGCATTTTGACATCAAAACGTAGAGAAATTCCTTCATTGGGCTGAATCCGCATTGCCAAAACGTTGGCATTTCTTTGTTGAGCGGCGGATTGAAACATCCGTGAAGGAACGTCGCGGAAGTGAATGGAAATTTCACTGACTTTTTTTGGCATCCGCTTGCCTGTACGCAAATAGAAGGGAACACCTTGCCAGCGCCAGTTGTCAACGACAAACTTCATCGCTACATAAGTGGGTGTTGTGGAGTTAGGATTAACGCCTGGTTCTGTTCGATACCCTGGTACTGGTTGTCCCTTCATCCAGCCAGCACTATATTGACCGCGCACTGCTGAACGCGACAGATTGTGAACATTAGCTAAGCGTGTAGCTTGAAGTACCTTCACTTTTTCCGTACGGATACTGTCAGCATCCATTGAGTTAGGCGCTTCCATCGCTGTTAGGCAGTAAAGTTGCATCAGGTGGTTTTGTAACATATCCCGTAATGCACCAGCGCTTTCATAGTAACCAGCCCGGTCTTCCACGCCTACTGTTTCTGCCACGGTAATTTGCACGTGGTCAACAAATTGACGATTCCACAATGGCTCAAAAATCGCATTAGCAAAGCGAAACACCAGCAAATTCTGGACTGTTTCTTTACCTAAGTAGTGGTCAATCCGGTAGACTTGATTTTCTTTGCAATATTTCTGCACGACTTGGTTAAGACTCTGGGCAGAAGCCAAGTCCCGACCAAAGGGTTTTTCAATTACTAGACGATGTTTGTAGGGATCTTCTAGCATCCCCGCACTTCCTAGCTGCCTAATTGCTTCAGGAAAGAATGACGGGGCAACAGAGAGGTAGAACATGCGGTTCCCTCGCGTTCCCCGTTTTTCATCTAATTCACTTAATAAGCTTTTCAGTTTTTGGTAGCTATCAGGATTGTCTATGTCCCCAGGGCAGTAGAACAGACCTTGAGAGAAGTCTTGCCAGAGTTCCCCCAAATCAACATCAGCATGAGCCTCTTCCATGCCCTTCTGCATCTGTTCGCGGAAGTAGTCATGGCTCCACTCTCGTCGTGCTACACCGACAATGGTAGTTTCTGGTGGGATGCGCCGTTCTCGTCGCAATTTATATAGTGCTGGCACTAGTTTGCGCCAAGTAAGGTCACCAGAAGCGCCAAATATGACTATAATCTGAGGTTCGGGCATCCCTTGCTGTTGTAGACCAACGCGCAGAGGATTTTCTAGCAGACTAACCATAGAAGTTTTGGATTTTGGATTGGGTACTGGGGATTGGGTACTGGGGATTGGGTACTGGGGAATGGGTATTAGGAAGAGATTTTCCTAGCCTCTAGTCCCTAGTCCCTAATCCTTATACTGGCGACAATACCTTGACTTTCTCTTCTAAAGAGTTCATCAAGGACTGGAAGGGCTGGACAAATTTGTCAATTCCTTCCACTAATAGTTCGTCCATTACGGCATCAATGTTGATATTGATGTCGGGGTCTTTCAGGCTTTCGATGAGCTGGTAAGCTTCCTCGACATTTGTTTCTATACGATTAGCTACATCGCAGTGGTCAGCGCAAGCTTTAATTGTCGATGGTGGTAGGGTGTTAACGGTATCGGGGCCTATCAACTCATCGACATACATCACGTCGCTGTAGTTGGGGTCTTTGGTGCTGGTGCTGGCCCAAAGTAACCGCTGTACTTTTGCTCCTTTTGCTGCTAAGGCTTGCCAGCGACCTCCTTGCGGGGCAGCTTCGCTAACGCTTTCAATAATTTTCTTGTATTCTTGATATGCAATCTTGGCATTAGCGATCGCTACTTTACCTTTAACAGCTTTTAGCTTTGCTTCTTGGGAAATATCATCAACGCCTTTGGCTAACTTAGCATCAATTTTGGCATCGATGTTGCTATCAATTCGGCTAAGGAAGAAGCTAGCGACTGAAGCAATTTTGCTGATGTCTTTACCCTCAGCTAAGCGTTTTTCTAAGCCGCGAATATAAGCCCAAGCTGTGTTAATGTAACTTTCTACAGAAAACAGTAGTGTGATATTAACGTTAATACCGTCGGCTATTGCCTGTTCTACTGCTGGCAAACCAGATTCTGTGCCAGGAATTTTAATCATCAAATTTTCCCGCCCAATTTCTTGGAAATAGCGACGGGCTTCGTTGATTGTGGCTTGCGTATCATGGGCGATGGTTGGTGGTACTTCGATACTCACATAACCATCAAGTCTATTCGAGGCTTCATATACAGGGCGTAGGATATCACAGGCATTGCGGATATCTGCAAAAATTAGCGATTCATAAATTTTGTAGGTTGGTAAACCTGCACGGATTCCAGCTTCTATGTCGGCATCATAAATCGCATTGCCTGCGATCGCTTTTTCAAAAATGGCAGGGTTGGAGGTAATGCCACTTATTCCTTGATTTTCTACCAGGTTTTTTAGTTCACCTGATTGAATAATGTCACGGCTCAAATTATCCATCCAGATACTTTGACCGCATTTTTTTATCTCTAATAGATGATTGGTTGCCATAGCTATGTTATTTCACTCCTGTTAAAGATGTTTCCCAGTGAAGTTTCCCAGTGAAGTTGGCAAAGTCCATCAAAATTTGATGATGACTTTTGAATTTTGACGTTGGCAATCACTTATTGCATCGGCCGGCTGAGATAATCTCTAATTCATATTCACAAAGCGCTATTTTGCATCCCCAATCCCAAATTTCTCAGATCGATACGTCCTCATCTAATGACCATTTTGAATAAAAGACTCTACCTTAGCCACATCCTCTTTGCTACCAATAATTAGAGGTGTGCGCTGATGCAGTTTTTTTGGCACTACGTCCAAGATATCTACCAATCCTGTAGTAGCGCGACCGCCTGCTTGTTCTATCAAAAACGCTAAAGGAGCAGTTTCATAAAGCAAGCGCAATTTACCTTCTGGTTTTTCAATTGTGCCTGGATAGAGAAACACACCGCCTTGAACCAAAATTCTATGGATGTCGCTCACCATTGCCCCGCTATAACGGGCACTGTAGCCTTCTGTACGATGAACGTAACGGATGTATTCCCGCATTGATTCTTCCCACTGCCAAAAGTTCCCCTCGTTAACGCTATAAACAGCGCCATGGTTGGGAATCTGGATGTTTTCTTCTGTGAGGATAAACTCCCCTAAGCTGGGATCTAGGGTAAACGAATGAACGCCTTTACCTATAGTATAGACCAGCATAGTGCTGGGACCATACAGGATGTATCCGGCAGCAATTTGCTTGCGACCGTTGGTGAGTAGGTCAGTTGCTTTACCATCACTATCGGTTCCTTCTTGTTGGCGAATGGCAAAGATGGAACCTAAACTGAGGTTGGTATCGGTATTTGATGAGCCATCAATTGGGTCATACAACAAGGTATAGCGACCAATGGGGCAATTTTCGGGTATGTAGTAGGGTTCATCCATTTCTTCAGAAGCTAGGCGACAGACTAAGCCGCTTTGCTTAAACACCGAGATAAATACATCATTGGCATAGACATCCA
Organism: Nostoc minutum NIES-26; assembly: GCA_003326215.1. GTDB lineage: Bacteria > Cyanobacteriota > Cyanobacteriia > Cyanobacteriales > Nostocaceae > Dendronalium > Dendronalium minutum. The sequence goes on from LXQD01000001.1 coordinate 57,653, forward strand.
TCTTTTTGACGGATTCTCCTTGCACATTGACTTCCCCAGTAAATCCGAGAACGCCTTCCATTAACCCTGCACGGCTGAGGCGGCGAGCAACTAATTTACCGGCAAGGGCGATACGATTCATCAGCGCACTCAAATCCTGTGCATCTGGCGAAAAACTTTGAAGCTGCTGTAGAACGTGACGAGATAAGGTTGTACAATCACGATCTAAGCCTATGTCTGTCGCTTCGTTAATAGACAACTCTAAAGACTCTGGCGTTTTAGCCATTTTTGTGTTCTCCCTAGCGGCTAGCCGTTAGTTGGGTTAGTAAAGTCGTGTGTCGCAACTTATGGTTGCTGCCTCTATCTTAGAAAGTTAAGTCTCTAACTTAGATATGATTTTAGATAAACTAAAGAAATGCAGGTTTTATATCTTCCACATATAAGTAGGTCGGCGTAAATATTTATCATTAAGATAAGGCAGAGGGCAGATGGCAGATGGCAGAAGGGAAGAGAGTTTTAGTTAAGTTTACTTCTCGTAATATAGTTCTGTTTATTTGCACCGTTCTACTTAGGAAAAACCGACTAGTTGCGATCGCCTAACGCTCACAACTGGTCGGAAGTCTTATACCAATTCATGAGAAGTCCTGTTGAAGACAGAATTCAGAATACCCCATGCCTGAAGTCAGGGGTTTCAGTAAGGAAAAAATTTTTTCTTCTCCACGATTAAAATCGGAGGCTTTAAACCTCGATTTTCCATCCAGCCGTACAGAATACCCAACTCAATTCTGGCTTCTGAATTCTTCTTCGGTAATTCGTAATTAACAAAATCGGATATCTTGCATAACTAAAAAACTATCTGCTATGCTAGAAACCCACCCTATTTAATAATCTTGTTTTTTCGCCCAATTGCCTCGTCGGTTATTATCCTCTCGCGGTTTAGCTTTATTAACTCTGAGTTGACGACCCATCCATTCTGCCCCATCTAATTCGGTAATAGCGGCATCTTCTTGGGCATCTTCATTCATCTCAACAAAAGCAAAGCCACGCATACGCCCTGTTTCGCGATCGGTAGGTAATACAACTCTTTTGACTTCGCCGTAATCTGCAAACACGGCTCTCAAGTCTTCTTCGGTAGCGCGGTAGGAGAGGTTTCCAACGTAAATAGTCATGTGGGATCACGTAATTTTCAACAAAGAGCGATTAGTTCAGCGGTGAAACAGATCTAAAAAAATTGCAAATATTGCATAATCTGTCCTAATTTACAGATGGTGAATGTTGTAGGGCAGCAACCATAATGCTGGTATGAGCTTCAACTAAACTGACCATGAGGCTGAACTTACGCATACGCTCATATAATAACTGATTGTGACATTTTTCAAAGTATGGGATTTTACAAACCCCCAATAACACAAAATCAGTCAATCTTATACATTTAATAATTTTTCCATTTTCGTGTTAAAATGATGCAACTTTGAAGTATTTAGATAGATAGTTCCTGACAAATAGCAACTAGTACCCCAACCCGTAATTCGTGAGGCAGTGTCTCCTTGCGGTTTCCAAGACATTCCGTTGGGAAGGTAGCGCCGTGATGTTAGCGTAGCGGTAGCGAGGTACGAGCGTCACCCGAAGGGTAAAAGTCAAAAGTTAAGAGGCAAAGATTCTTTTGTTTTAACTTTTGACTGTTTAATACCCAATCTATTTCTATAACGAAAACTTATTCTATCGAAATTGGCTGAGGGCCTGTAGCTTTGCCATTATTTACTTGAGTGTTTAGAGCAGAATAACCGCTGGTATGAACCTGTCGATCTAGCCAGCTTTTAACGGGATCGTCTGCAAGGTTGAGTCGAAATACACCAGAGACAAACCCACCCAAAAATGAGACTGGGTGCTGGGTAAATTGTTTAAATATTGGTGACAATTCATTAATGAACATTAGCAATCTCCAAACGCTGCCGTAAAAATTACCACTTTTTAATCGATCGTAACTTGGGGATTGGGGATTGGGGATTGGCGACTGAGGATTGAGGTATTAATTTTTTCTCCCTCATCTCCCCCTGCTCCACGGCAGTTGCTCCACTTGGGGAGACCCCAAGACCGCACTGCCTCCCCTGCTCTCTTATCCCCAGTCCCTATGAAGTTGGTTGCTGATCTGGAAACATACATTTATCAGAGTCACAGCCACTGGGACCAGCCTCTGTCATCTCACCTGAATCATAGCGGCTGAGAACCGCACAAAAATCATCTGTTTTGCGCCGTGCTTTTACCTCTTGACTCAAACGTTCGTATGCTGGTTTATCTATTGGCTCAAACGGCAAACGCGGGAATGATTGTAAATCGTCAAAACGGGCTAAAAGAGCTGCTGAGATATATCCTTCATCATTAGCGATCGCTTCGTAAATCTTTTGCCCAAGAACTTCTACTTCCTCGGATCGCAATTCTAGAGTCGCTGATGTATTGTGTGTCACATAGTGTCGCTGAACTTGCAGGACAAAATCGAGTTGGGCTAAGACTGAAAACTTAGAAACATCTATTTGATCTGCACCTGGTAAATCAGCCCAAGGTACGGAAACGGGGATTTCCACTAACCATTCGCTGACACGGGGATCGAAGGGATCGTTTAACAAATTGCCCTGTTCATCTTTGTCAGATTGGGAGGGGATGACGCTGTAACCGTAGTCAATACAAGCCAAGGCTACTGGGTCATTTTTGCGGAAGGTGATCCGCCGAATAAATCTTTGTGCTTTGGGGGGATGCCATCCGGAACTCGCACCAGTTAGTAAAGCTTTAGTACCACTAGGTTGGACTGTTGTGCAGCGATTGGGACGTTTGAGATGATGGCGATCGCAATAATCCCAAACAACTCGATGTACAGTCTCTTTCCAGAAACTTAGATATTTTTCTTCCTCGCGCTTAAATGCTAATCCTTGTGCAGTGGCAGGTCTTCCTTCTGCCCACCAGCGCAGCCAATCGACACCAAAAGCATGGACAAAGAAATCAAATAAACCTGTGAAAGAAACCCCCACAATGGGGTCTAATTCCCGACTTTCTTGGTAGCGGGGTTCTAAAAACTTGTGATTTAAAAGTGCTGCTACAGATAACGCGCCAGCAGTGAATGCCTCCTCTTGTTCTTGATAGTTATATGGGTCAATTTGATTGAGATGAACCTCTGATAAATTACAGTGAAAGTTACTACCAATAATTTCCATTTTTGTTACCCCAGAGGCTTTTTATCCTCTAGTTCTACGAGTTCGTGATTCCTCGTAGATCCGACTATATTTTCTACTAAATAATCAAAATAATATTAGTAGCCGGAGACTCGTGGAGCCGTTGTAAATAACGGAGGTAAAACCCAGATTATATTCTTTTTAAATCGCGTATTTTTTTGATCTTTATGATTTAAAAAGGTTCACTCTCTAGTCTGTACGGTGTCAAAGATGCTTTAATTCCTTTGATTACCTCGGTATTCCCAATCGCAGGGTTCACCGATTTTCCCCGGTGTTTAACGTGAGGCAAAATTACTTACCACACGGATTTAGCCCATAGCGAGCCAAACGATGTTCTAGCTCATTAGTATCAAGATGAGGATGGCGTTCTTGCAACCACTGCTTTGCTGTTCCTTGTTCGTAAGCTTTCAAGAAATCAACTTTTAATGCTTGTGTTGGTAGCAAATCACAATTAGCTCTAGCTACGGCTTCGCCAGCCCATTGAATTGCTCCCTCGCCGCTGTAATATTGTTTGCGAACAGCATCAATACATTCTTCTAATGTCGGCTTACGGTGAAAAACTCTGGTATGGTTTGCCATCCTCAGAGCATCGCGCTCTGGATCGATTCGCCAGTTGCCTTCTTCATCTTGCTGCCACAAGTTATCTTTGGCTGTTGCTCCCAGGCGATCGCCAGCCGTAAACTGACGCATCCCCGCGCTCCTCCGGATATTACCTGCAACAATTGTTACCGCAGCTTCATCAATTAAAAGGCAACATTCAACTGAATTTAATTGTCTTCCTACAGCTTTATTCAGGATGGATGCACAACGTTGATAAAGTCCGGACAATTTTACAGGATTAGCCATTCCTCCAAAGCCGTTGAGAGTTTCTCCTGCTTTACGGACATCGCTGATATTAACTAATACTTGAACTTCCTTGGCAAATCGTTCATCAGTGGAGAGTTCTAAGAGGGTTTGATAAGATTTAACCCAACCTTCACGGCTATCTCCAACGTGAATAATGACGTTGTTGCCTGCTATATGGGTTTCAGTATATTCACGACGCAGGTGCTTAGGAGTACTACCAATTTCACCTTCTACAGTTACGTGCAGGTAATTGCGTATGGGGGGTAACTGATTAATATATTTTGCTTCTATGACGGCTCCAGTACCGCAACCCATCATTGCCAGATCCATCATCAACCCAAAAGCACTCCAGTCTTCTAGGTTGGTAGAGGTGCAATTATAAGCCCCAGAAAAGTTCTTTGGTTTAGCTATCCACTCTGTGCCACCAACCCATAACCAACGCCCACTGGGCAGAGCTTTTAGGTTTTGTTGCATGTCCTTGAGTGTGGCAATTTCTTCTGGGCGTAGCTTCCCCAAGTCGATCAAACCTTGGACGGTGCGATCGCATACCTCATCCCATGTTTCCCTCAGTCCTGCCTTTGTACGGCGACTGTAAGTTCTAAAAAATACGGGATTGGCAGCCGGTGCAGTTTCTGGAAACTGTGTACTCTGGCGTTTTCTTTCAAGCTCTCGAACCATATACGTTCTTGTTGCGTGCGGACAGATTATGACTATACGCTAAGTAGATTTAGGATTAAAGATTGCAAAATTTTCCACTTTGCGCTACTTCTGCTGCGGTATTAACCGCAACAAAACTTTATGATGTATAATGTCGATTCCCCTTCAGCATAGCTAAATACTGAGATTTAATTAGAACATCAGTTCATGCAAACGCGATCGCTTGTGGAGAGGCAAGACTCAATAACTACATCTGCGATCGAATTATTCAGAGAAGCGGTAAATGCATCATGTTGGAGTACGAGCTGGTAGCTTGCCTGACTCTGACAATACCTCTGTGGATAATGAATTACAAGATTTAATTCTTAGTTTACTTAAGACTATACTAGCAATACAAACTGTCTGCTTTTTAGTAATTTATCTATTAGCTTTTTAACACTAATTGCATTGATGAATCGAATGCGAGACCCTATTTCAGACTCCTCGTATTGCGAGGATTTCTTATTTTCTTTTGCTGAGAGTGATGGAACGATAGTTGATTACATAAATCATATTCTCAAACTTTAGCTACAACTAACGCTACAGGCTATTAGAGACTTCCAATAAAAATACCGACTTGCAGAACAGTGGGATGAATTGAGGCAAGTAGGGGAGGCTAGGGAAGTAGGGGAAGAAATTTTTTAATTGCCAAATCATCCCGTAAATATGTAACTCCAAAATACATAATCCAATCCAATCATTAACAGTTGGTTAACAATTGACTATTGACTGTTTATGGCTGACAGTCAACAGCAACCGATGTATTGCAAAAACACAGAAGGTTTGGTACAGATGCTGATGGCAGATTATTTAGTAACCAGATTTACCTCCTTTATGAACTTTAAGCAACCATTCAGGGAAGATGAGGAGGTAGTGCGGTGAGTCCAGCACTACGGGAGGGTTTTCCTTCGCAGGTGACTAGTGTTAGCGCTAGCGCTAGCGACGCAGGAGCGTCACCCGTACTGCTAAAGCAGAACCCGCAGGGTAGGGTCTTGGGGTTTCCCAAAGTGGAGGAGCCAGCCGCGTGGGCGGATCTCCCGACTTAAGCGGACTGGCATCAACTGCCGTGGAGACGCAAAGACGCGGTACTGATAACTAACTCTTGTACAGACGCGATTAATGAGCCAGCGCGTTGCGGTGAATCAGTGCTGCGGGAGGGTTTCCCTCCGCAGGCAACTGTGAACCCGAAGGGGGGTTCCCACGCCACTTGTTCCACTTGGGTAAACCCCAAGACCACAGTGGCTCCCCGTTGTAGCGACTGGCGTCGCATCTCTCCTAACTCAGATGCGATCGCATAACTACTCTCATGAGGGGCTAATTTAAATGAAACCTAAAATCGACACTTTTACTAGTACACTCACTAGAAAAGTTCAAAAGTGGAGACAACATTTCAAGCAGAGAAAAAAGACATTAAAACTTCTCCGTCAAACAATCATCTTGTTAATTGTTGGCATGATTCTTGTCATGACTATGGTGAAAACTCCAGCAATGAACACCACCTTAGTCAGAAAGAACGTTATTGACCTGACTCCACAAGAAAAAGCAGACTTTGTTAATGCTATTAAGACATTAAAAAACACAATCCCCAGAGGCAGTAACATCAGTGTCTATGACCAAATTGTTGCAGTACATGTGGGAGCTATGGGGTTCTCTTCAACGCATACGGGAGGCGTGAATGTAAATCAGCACAATATGATGTCACTTCCTTCTGGGCCAGCAGCAGGAACTGATGCTGCTCATGGAAATGCAGCATTTCTGCCTTGGCATCGTGAATATTTAAAACGATTTGAAGAAGCTTTGCAGTCAGTCAAACCCAACATAACTATCCCCTATTGGGATTGGACAGATCCTAGGGCTCTTGAAGTCATGTTTAAACCCGACTTTTTAGGAGCAAATGGCACAGGAGTAACAATCAATGTTCCAGGTGCAGGTAGTTTTTTTGGCGGTTCTGTTCAGTATGGTAATTTTTCTCCTGCTGATAGCTGGATTCTAAATGAGAACTTACATATTAATCAAGTGACAAACGAAACTCTGGGGACGGCACTGATCCGCTTTCTCCAAATACCTCCTGCCAACAACTACCCCATATCTCAAACAGAAATTAATAATTTGCTCAACATCAATGACTATCTTCAGTTTCGCCCTGCCATAGAAGGAGATATTACCGTAGATGAAAACGGTAATGAAACTCCAGGTGTATTTACTCATAACTACCTTCATGGATTGGTCGGTGGGGTGCTTGCTGATTTGACTCAGTTTCCGCCTCTTTTGCTGCAAAGATTAGGTACTATGAGCAATGTTCCTGGTTCTCCCAACGATCCAGTTTTCTGGCTGCATCATGCTAACGTCGATCGCCTCTGGGCCCAATGGCAAGAGAGCGATCGCATTAAGAAGACTTTTTATCCAAAAGCAAACCAGCCTTACGGACATAATCTCAACGACCCTATGTGGCCTTGGGATGGAGGACAGTCCACACCAGGAAAAATAGGCCCGGGAAATATACAATCTCTGCTACCAAAATTTGCACCCTATGACATCGTTACGCCCAAAGACACTCTAAATCTTAGAAGGTATGGCTACACCTACGACACCCTAAGACATGTCCGAAAACTGCCAATATGGTCGCGTGACTGGTACAACTGGCTGATAAAGAATAGATTCTGAGATGAATGGCACGCTTGTAAAGGTGAAACCCTTACTAGGGCCGGGTGTAAAGGTATCAGGGGGTAGGGGTTGTGCACGGTCAAGAATTAGCTTTGAAATCAAGATACAAGCGAATTAACATATTGTTATAACCTGCCCCCACACTCCTATACCCAATCACAGCAGGGGTTTAACCTTTCGAGCGCGACATTCAGGCAAGAGCCAACAGTCTATTCCCTATTTGCTGTTCCCTCTTCCCTCCCTATAAGTGTGTAATTAATTTTGTTTCAGCACATACGAGAGTTCGATATCTCTTTGTCTCAAAAAATCTGAAAAATTTAAGTTTTTTAAAGAGTTTTTGCAGAATATATCTGAAGGACTTAAGTCCTTACTTACGTTGCTATACTCCACACGGAGACTTTAGGTGTTGATGTTTATTGCTGTTTATTAATCAATACTTTTCGGATTATCGCTAAGTAGCCGTCATGAACTACATACACCAGGACAGATGAAAAAACTTTCTTTCCTTCTGCCTTCTGCCATCTGCCCTCTGTCTTTTTCAAGTCAGGGTTGAATTTTAACCTTTACCTTTTTACCTCTTTTTCTTAACCTAAAGTTATTGATCGATCGCCCATGATGACAAGCGGGCGTTGCAAAAGAGCATTAAATTCAGTTGCAGCTACAAATTTAAAGATAGCTAGATTCATAGTGAGTCATGTATCAGTAATTTAAGTAACTTATTTTTATTAGGTTAGTAGCTATGACGCAGCTTCCAAAGCAAAAACGCAAGCGCGGTATTATTCTGACAAATGAAGGATTACAAAAGCTTCAATTTGGGAAAATTGCCTTTGAAGACAAGGAGAATTACGGAAATAGATATACCCTTGAAGATTTAAGCGATCGCGTCGGAATAAATTCTGTTACTATTTCTAGGGTTTTATCTCGTGAAGAAGGAGTTGATAAAAAGTCACTTGAGCTTTTTTTCCAAGCTTTTGATTTACAGTTAGATAAAGCTGACTATACAAACTCAGACAAAACTCGACACCTAGATTGGGGTGAAGCAATTGGTGCATCGGTTTTTTATGGGCGTACAGAAGAAATCGCCACGTTAGAGCAGTGGATTTTGAGAGAACGCTGTCAGCTAGTGGCAATTTTAGGTATGGGAGGAATTGGCAAAACTTCTCTTTCTGTCAAGCTTGTAGAACAAATTAAGGAAAATTTTGAGTATATAATTTGGCGATCGCTACAAGACGCTCCACCAATAAATACCCTTTTAGCTAGCTTAATTCAATTTCTTTCTGATGAACGAGAAACAGAAGCAATCCTATCAGCAAGTATAGGTCAAAGAGTCACACGACTACTTTCTTATTTACAGCAACATCGTTGTTTGCTGATTCTAGATAATCTAGAGTCAATTTTACGCAGTGGTAGTCGGGCTGGACGTTATCGAGAGGGATACGAAGGATATAGCGAACTTTTAACACGGTTAGGAGAAACAGAGCATCAAAGCTGTTTAATACTAACAAGTAGAGAAAAACCTAAAGAAATAGCATCAATGGAAGGATATGCGTTATCCGTTCGTTCATTCATGCTAAAAGGTCTTTTGGCAAATGATGGTCAAGAAATTCTCAAAATAAAAGGGATATCTGCTGCTGATAATGAACTGAGAACATTAGTTGAGCGATATGGAGGTAATGCCTTAGCTCTAAAAGTAGTTGCAACAACTATTCAAGATTTATTCTCTGGTAATATTTCAGAATTTTTAAAACAAGATGCAGTTGTTTTCGGTGACATTTGGGATATCTTAGAACAACAGTTTGAACGTTTATCAAAATTAGAGAAAGAAATCATATATTGGCTGGCAATTAATCACGAGCCAATTTCTATTGCAGAATTACAAAAAGATATTATATCAGCACTACCATCACAAAAATTACTAGAAATTTTGGAATCTTTGGGGAGGCGATCGCTAGTTGAGCGCAGCGAAGCACTCTTCACTCTCCAACCTGTAGTCATGGAATATGTAATTAATCGATTAGTAGAGCAAGTTTGTCAAGAAATTTTTACTAAAAATCTCGAAATTTTCAGATGCCATGCTTTGATGAAAGCGACTGCAAAAGACTATGTAAGAGAAAGTGAAATTCACCTCATCTTACAACCAGTTATAGAAGGACTGCTTGCTATCTTTAGAAGTAAAAAAACTCTAGAAAATCAGCTAACTCAAATTTTAGCAATCCTACGGGCAACATCTCCCTTAGAACAAAGTTATACGGCTGGAAATATTTTTAATCTGCTTTGCCATCTAGAAACCGATCTAAGTGGTTATGATTTCTCTGATTTAACTGTTTGGCAAGCAGACTTGCGAAATGTGAATTTGCACAATGCCAATTTCGCAAATGCTAATTTAGCTAAAAGTGTTTTTGCAGAAACACTCGGCGGTATTCATTCGGTGGCATTCAGCCCAGATGGGAAACTCCTGGCTACAGGGGATACTAATGGAGAAGTGCGCTTGTATCAAGTCGTAGATGGAAAACAACTGCACACTTACAAAGGACACACGGGTTGGGTCTGGCCTGTTACCTTTAGTCCCGATGGTCAAGTTCTCGCCAGCGGCGGTGATGATAAAACAGTCAAACTGTGGGATGTTAACTCTGGTCAATGTCTGACAACTTTACAGGGTCATAGCGGTGGTATTTGGTCAGTCACCTTCAGTTCAGATGGTCAGACGCTGGCCAGTAGTAGTGAAGATACAACAGTAAGGTTATGGGATGTCGGCACTGCTACTTGCCTTCATATTTTACAAGGAATGGGTAGCCAGGTGTGGACAGTAGCCTTTAGTCCAGGCGATCGCACACTTGCCACTGGAAATGACGACCAAACCGTAAAGCTATGGGATATCAGTACAAATCAATGCCTCAAGACCTTACAGGGACACACCCGTAGAGTCCAGTCTGTTGCCTTCAGTCCGAATGGTGAAATGTTAGCAAGTAGTTCTCACGACCAAACAGTGAAACTATGGGATGTTAATACTGGTAAATGCCTTAGTACTTTGCAGGGTCATACTGATTTGGTAAATTCTGTTGCCTTTAGTATGGATGGTTGTAACCTAGCAAGTGTCAGTGATGACCAAACGGTAAGGCTGTGGGATGTTAGCACAAGTCAATGCCTCAAGATTCTACACGGACATGACACCAGGGTGTGGGCAGTAGCCTTTAGTCCAGACAAACAAGTGCTGGCAAGTGCAAGTGATGACCAAACAGTTAGGCTGTGGGATATTAACACTGGTCGATGTCTTCGCGTCTTACAGGGTCGTACCAGTGGGATCTGGTCAGTCACCTTCAGTCCCAATGGTTGCATATTTGCTAGTGGCAGTAACGACCAAACATTGAGTTTGTGGGATGCCAATACTGGTCAACGGCTGAAAACTTGGCGCGGACACAGTAATCGGGTGACATCAGTTTCTATTAGTCCAGATGGTAGCGTTCTTGCAAGTGCCAGTGAGGATCAAACAGTGAAGCTGTGGGATATCAGCACAAGTCAATGTTTTAAGACTTTGCACGGACACACTCATCGGGTCTGGTCTGTGTCCTTTAGCCCAGACGGTAAGACACTGGCTAGTGGTTCTCAAGACCAAACGATCGGATTGTGGGATATCAGCACTGGTCAATGTTTCAAGACCTTGCAAGACCACACCCATCGAGTGTGGTCTGTTGCTTTTAGCCCGGATGGTCAGTTGCTGGCCAGTGGTTCTCATGACCAAACAGTGAAGCTTTGGGATGTTAGCACTGGGAACTGCCTTAATACTCTCAACCATACTGACTGGATATGGTCAGTTAGCTTCAGTCCGGATGGTCGCACGTTAGCTAGTGGCAGTGGGGATCAAACGGTGAAGCTGTGGGATGTCAGTAATGGTAATTGTTTAGCAACTTTGCAGGGACATAAACAAGGTGTGTACTCAGTCGTCTTCAGTCCGGATGGTTGCATCTTAGCTAGCGGTAGTGGGGATCAAACAGTGAAATTGTGGGATGTCAGCACAGGCAACTGTATCAAAACTTTGTTAGGACATACTAAGTGGGTCTGGTCAGTTGCTTTTAGTCCTGATAATCAAACATTAGTTAGTGCTAGCGAGGATGCGACAATTAAGCTTTGGGATGTCAAAAGTGGTGAGTGTCTAGAAACTCTCAAAAGCCCCAGACACTATGAAGGTATGAACATCAATGGCGTTACAGGTGTAACTTTTGCAACTATCTCCACTCTCAAAGCATTAGGGGCGGTTGAGTGAGTAAAGACGCGATTAATCGCGTCTGTGCAAGAGTTAGAAATTTTATCTCTCCCAACCCTTATCACGGTTTACAGCCAGTGACAATACTCCAGTATCCAAAAGTCGGCTTAACTTCAATATTGGTAAAACCTGCATCCATCAGCATTGTTGATAACTCACGAGCTGAATATTGCTGACCCTCTGTCCACAAGAGCATGGCAATGTCATAAGCAGCAACAGCAGAAGAATTAAGTTTTTGGTCGTCGTAAAGCATTTCATGAATAATGATGCGGCCTCCTCTCTCCAAACTGTCAAAGCTTTTTTGAGTGAGAAAACGGCCTTTTTCTAGCGGCCAATCATGGTAGATATCAGAGTAAAAGTGGATATCGGCTGTGGGAAAAGGCTGACTCCACATATCACTCACTTGGATTTTGATGCGACTTTGTAAGCCGTGGCGTATGACAAACTCTTGTGCTACTTCACATATAGGATCGAGATCCACAATCACAGCTTGTAAGTTCGACCATTTCAAGGTTGCGTTAATAGCGTGAACGCCAGAGCCGCCACCGATGTCTAGCAAGAGCCTGTGTGCTGATAAATCGAGGACTTCTGGCCAAGCTTGCGCTGGCCCCAGATTACGGCTATGTATTGCATTGGTAAAAGCACGCGCCAAGTCAGCCTGCTTTTCATGGGTCTGGAAAAGTTTTTCACCAGAGTAAATTTGTGAGGAATTGGAAAGTATAGCTTTCTTGATGTTCTCGAAGGAGTACACAGAGGCGGTAGCAACTGTCAAGTCTAAGAAATCACCTAAATAAGTCGAGCTGCCTTCCAAAAGATAATCTTCTGCAAACGAGGTGAGTGAATAATAGTCATCTTGGACTTGCAAAAGTCCCAGAGAGACGCTCATTGCCAAAAGGGCTTTAGCCGGACGCTCATGAATTTTTAGCATCTCACAGACTTCTGTCAGAGTCTGTGGTTTTTCAGCTAGAAGTGGAAAGAGCTTAAGGTCGTAAGCAACAAGGAAGGTTCCAAATCCAATATTGCCAGAGATAATATCCCAAAGTAGCTTTTCATCCGTCCTTGGTTTTTGAATATCTACACAAGTGTGTTGATTCATCCAAATTCTCCTTATAGGGGATAGAGTCTTCATCAGGAATTAGATTTAATCAAGAGCTATTTTCTTAACGCACATTTCAGATGCTTTTAGTGGGTTGCGCTTCGCCATAACGCACCCTACCAAACTACTAAACTGCGATTTATTTAGTAGGTTAAACATTGCTGTTTACGTTTCCGTAGCAATACTGCACTTACACCAAATACCAACACTCCCCACACAGCAGAAGGTTCAGGGACAGATGCTTTTAAGAGAGCTGAAAATGCAAATCCTCCTATTAGCTTATGGGTGGCGGTTGTGGGATGGACTTCATCCCAAAACAAAAACTTATCTGGGATACATCTAATTGGTTGTGTAGGAATGTCGATAGGTACTACTGGTGAGTCTCCCATGCAAGAGTCGGTCACATTCGTAAAACCAAATTCTTCTGCATGAGCGATCGCTCGATCGAATAAGTAATTAACATTAACAGGGATAATGTTGATATTAGGGCTGAGTTTCTGGCTCAAATAGTTGAGGGACGCGACCAAGCCGGAGTTATGTGCGTTGGTCAAAGTACTGAGGTAATCGGCACTTTGAGTATCGCTCCCAGTAACCGGAAACTTTCCTAAATCTGGCGAGTTAACCACCATGATATCTTGAGCGCCAACAGCAGCAAGCGAAGTTATTGCTGCTGATAAATTTGCCACTGATTGGGTTGGGTTGGGAATCTTATTGAAAAAGTAATCAAGGTAATCATTAGTGCCAGCCCACACTATATAAAGGGCGTTTGAGTTTGCAGCTAGATTGGCTGTCGTAAAACTATTTATCTGTTGCTGCAATCCTGGAAAAATTGGGAGTCCCAGGTTATCGAATCCTGTGGTAGCACCACCAAAGGCGAAGTTAGTATTGGGATTGACAGTTAATTTCAGCTTTGAGGCAAGATATTCTACCCAGATTGGGCCATTGGAAAAACGTCCATTGAAGTAGGTTGGACTTGGGGGAATAGCGCCAGATGTGAAATTGAATAAATTACCTGTATCAGAGAAGCTATCACCAAAGATATAAATCTCTTCATAACTGTGTGCTGAGGCTTTCAGCGGCAACATCAAAGATAACAGGAAAAATCCTGCTGCCAGAATTTGTTTTTGCATACTCAAAGACTGGAGATGTTTTAACAAAGAGCGAAGCTACGGTCTGAGGAATTTGTCAGTATCGAGTCAAGGTCAAGATGTGGAACGGAACCTAGCGCTACATCGCCCCAACGCATCACACTTGCAGAGGCAGCACCTGCTGCCCCCAAGCCATAGATGAGAACTAAGTCGTTTTCGTGAATTTTGTTCAACTGAGCAGCATAGTACAGATTAGCTACGGTGATTACTGGGCCGATGTTTGCATACTGGGGATAAAGATTGATTGTGCGCTCTATGTCAATGCCCAGTACTTGCGTGCAAAATTGTGCCGCCCAAGCAGTAGATGTATTAAAAATAAAAAAGTCAACTTGGTCAATAGTTACACCAGCGGCGGTAACTGCGCCCTCACAACACATCCGCAGTTGTCCGACAGCAGTTTCGCGGATTGCTTTATTGGCACTTTTGTCCATCCGCATATGTACCCTTGGATTACCCTGCTCGTCTTCTGTGAGTTTCGCAAAAAAAATGTCACATAGAGCCGCAGTATGAATGGTCTTTGTGCCGAGGATACCTTGGTTCGGTGCGAGTGAACTGACCACAAAAGCTCCAACACCGTCACTCATAAACCACGAGAGGGTATCGTCTTCATCAAAGAAGCGAGAGTAGGAACATGAAATGACTACTAACACATTGCGGTATTCTTGCGATCGCACCAAGGCACAGGCAGTTTGCAGCGCCACTGGAGTCACCCCACAGGCTGCATCGAGATTCCAAGCAGCACCCTGTAAGCCCAGCTGACGGGCTAAAAAAGCAGCATCGCCAAATCCAATTTTTTCCGGCCAAATCGAGGCGACGAGCATTAAATCAACTTCTTGAGGAGTTAGGTTTGCTGCGTTGAGAGCTTCACGAGCCGCACGTTCTTGTAGCATCAGTGGCGATTCATCTGGAGCAAGTACCCAACGTTGGACAGTGCCACGAAAAGGGTCTTGAAGATAGGGCAACATGTTTAAATCAAATTCGTTGCTGGGGGTGTTAGCAACTGAAAACAACTTTGCTAAACTTTTTTGCTCGGACTGAGCAATCAATTCGGGATATTTTTCTCTGTAGTAATCGTTTGTCCGCTTAATACTCGGCAAGCTGAATGCTAGCGATCGAATGCCTACTGGGTAACACACCATAAAAATCTCCTTTAATTCTTAGCGCCTTGTGAAATCAAACTAGAAATTCGAGTTCCAATCGGTGCAAGTCTGCTTGGGTCGATAACTATGTCAACCACAAACGGCCTGGTCGAAACCATCGCTAGCTCTAACGCTGCTTGGATGTCAGACTCTCTTTCCACACGGATGCCATCGGCTCCCATGCTGCGGGCGAGCATGACGAAATCTGCTTGCGGAATGTCTACATCCATATCTTTGTAACCCTGCATCTGTGAACCCTGATGGCACATGTTGTAGCGTCCATCGTTAAGCACAATCCAAACGGCAGGAATCTGGTAGCTGACAGCGGTGCTGACTTCATTGTTCATCAGCATGGCACCATCCCCGACGATCGCCACAGCCTTACCTTGATGTGTTAGTGCTGCACCCACGACACTGGTAACGAAATGTCCCATAGCTCCGAAGCCAGTGCTGACCCGAAAACGACCCGGTTTAGTAAATCGCAACAGATTAATTGCCCAAGCAAATGAGTTCCCGCCCTCAGCCATGACAATTGCATCACTTCCTTCAACAATGACTCGTTGCATGAGATTCATCAGTACTTCTGGTCGCACCAAGCTATCTTGATTGGGATTGATGGCACTTCGTTCAGGTCTTGTCAAAGACTGGATTTTTGACCGATGACGCTTAGGTAAGCGCTTGAGCAGAGCCTTGAGAAATATTCTCACTTCCGATTGAATGGCGAGTGTTTCAGCAGATGGATATGCAGTTCCTGGCACTTCTGGATCGATGTCTACATGCAAAAAGCCCCGCGATGGGATCATTGCGGGGTTCCAAAATGAGGTAAATTCGCCAAGACGCGTTCCGAGTACTAATGTCCGTAAAGGACGGGACTCCTGCATATACTTGAGAACTGAATCATGTCCAGCAAAACCGGTAACTCCGACAAATTGAGGATGATCCTCTGGGAAAATACCTTTAGCGCGTGGCGAACACATGACTCCTGCTCCCATCCTCTCAGCCAACTGACGAATTTCCTTAGCAGCCAAGCGGGCACCAAAACCAACCCAGATGGCAAATGGCCCTTCTGACAACAGCTTTGCACATTCTAAAATCACTTCTTCGCTGGCTGTTGGTGGAGTAAAAGAGAGATTTACTGATGTTAAAGATGTCTCGACTAAATTTGTTTGGATGTTGGTAGGTATACTCAAGTGGGCTACAAAGCCATTTGGTTTGGCTAAGCCTTTGGCTAATCGTCGATAGACTTCTGGTAGTTCCTCACTAGATTCGAGAGTCGTTGCGTAATGGAACATTGGTTCCGAAGTAAAAATTCCAGCACTGGGCATTGTGTAATTGCTAGTTTCTTGGAGTGCCCACCGTCCCCGCTTCGGGGCTGAGGTAGAAGCTGAGATAAAAATTACTTTCGCATCTTCCCAACGTGCAGCCAGTAAACCGGTGAGGGCGTTGGTGATTCCTGGCCCGGTTGTGGTGAATACGACGACAGGGCGATCGCTAGCAAAGTAGGCTTCTGTAGCTGCAAAAGCTGCGCCGGCTTCGTGACGAAAGTGGCGTAACTTAATAGCACTATGTTGTAGTGTGTACCATATAGGAGCGATCGCACCTCCCGATACACCAAACGCATATTCCACTCCCAAGTCTTCGAGCATTTTCACAATTGTAGAGGCCACTGAAATCGGGGCTAACTGTTGGCTATTGCTAGAAGATGTATCCAATGCCGTACTTGGTTGGATATCTGCAATAGATGATTTATTCAAAGGAAATGAAGATGGAAAGGAAGCAAAAGTCGTCTCTGGTAGTACTAACATGTTTGTTTTTTGCTCTAGATATTGAGGCATACAAGGATTGATAGGGTAATGGGTTGAACTCATATGAAGTTGCTAACTGTTAACCAAAGCTAACGCCGTGGTTTTAGCGTAGCGGTGAGACAGTCGCAGTCTGGGTTTTTAGAGTGGCACAAAGTGCCCAAGTCCTTTTCTAGAGAAAATTAAAAAGTGCCCAAGTCCTTTTTTTTAGATAACTTTAATCCGAAAACCTTAGTCAGAACCTTACAGTAGATTGCAACTTCAAAATTCCATCGATATGAACTCTTTCGTTTTCATCTGTCATTTACACAATTTTGTTAGTGGCAAACTCTACATTCAAAATTTTCAACTACAAAAAGAGCAACTAGTAGAAGCGGAAATTTAATTTTAGAAATAACTTAGTTTAATTTTGTTAAATACTGTAAAATTACTCATTATTCTGATTAAATTATACAGTAGAAATTGGTCAAAAAACTTCTTAGCTCATCATAATCTACTACTCATATTTTGTATCTATCTAAAGTACTAGTTACAAACATATTCGCTTCAAGGTTAAGAAATGATTGTTGTAAGATTAAGACAAGAATCACAGCCCGGACACCCCAGAGATAGAAAAATTTTGATGCAATATAGCCTTGCTATTTCTCTGCTTAAACTAATTGACGCGACTAATACAGATGTTATGAAACACGTGGCAGAAAACAAATAAACCAGATATTTCTTCATAATACAAACCTGTTTACAAACCATTCATAGTTGATGAAATCAATCTTCAATCATTAGCAATTTGGCTTAACTAGTAATAAACTACTACCAAGAGATACTAAGGTTTGACAAAATTCAAAAACTGCTTAGTCAGCTCATGTGTTTTATGAAAAGAAAAAATCTGGCGACTTCAAAATTATCAATATTACCTTCTTATTTTAAATATATTTTAGGGATAATCTATCACACAAATTTGTAAAGAGATTTTTTCAGACATTGTGCAATACGCATATGCAAAGTAAATTATTCTGGCATGTTAAGTTGAATATCCAAATATTAAAAAGAAATTAGCTTTTTTCAAACAAACAAGTTAAAAAATTTAATATTACTACTGAATTTAAAAAAATTTAATTTTTATTTAATTTATATGTAAAGTAAATATTACTTAATTTAGAGAATGTTAACATAAAGCACTTTCCTTTAAGAATTGTGTAAAAGTTCAAAGTCACAGGCTTCAAAGCAGTAAACCTAAGAGCGACTTTCATTCTGCTAAAATTAAGTCTCGCCATTTACCTCAATCTTGTCGATTCAAGATCGCAAACTTAAGAATCAACTTAAAGTTGTGCTGCAAAAAGTGAAGAATTTTGTTATCTAGACTACAAAAATCACATCAACAGTAATTACAGCAAATTTCAAGTTAGTGAAGTACACAAGCTAAGTCTCAAAACCAGGCATAAAGCCTGTTTTACTTCTGAATTCTGACTCCTGAATTCTGAATTCTGCTGTAAGTCTTTAACCAGACACGATATCAAAACCTCAGCCCAATCATAAACAGAGGCGTGTTTGATAGGATGGGGTGAGGTTTTTGTTATGCAAATGAGAACCGCTATAATAGCCCTGCTGACTCATACAATCGTTTAACCATCGCTGTAATCTTTGCACCATAGTCCAAATCTGCTGACCAGCGCCCTGATAGCTGATCGATTAATGGGGCAATTCCACGGGTGACGAAGCGAAACCGTGGATCGACAACTTCGTTCACCAAGGGTTCTAGACTGGCGTAAGCTTTCAAGTGTTGAATGTGCGCCCTCACACCAATTCTGGCACTTTGAAAAGATGCAGCCTCCGAACCGCCACCAATTGCACCTAAGCCTGCAAAGTTATTTTGTTCGGGTCTAATATCGCCGCCAAAGCGTAAAAACCCAGTTTCTACACACATTTGGCAAAAAGCAATGTCATAGTTCACTCCCTCTGTGGCGGCTTCTTCTCGGTAAAGTTTGGGGATGTCAGGAAATTTTACCAAAGCATTTTCATTGTTGTTTCTCAGAAATAGTTGCAACTGCACTTCCGAAGTATTACCGTTCGACATCACTCTGTCAAATTGACCAGAACAAACTACCAAATTCGATCGCAAGCTAATAGTGCGAGTAGCAGCATCCCAGGCGATCGCAACATTAAAATCCCGCAGTTCCACGGCTTTGACGTATACTACTTTCCGATAGGTAATACGATTGACATTAGGCGCTTTCGACAAGTCAATCCGCAAGCGATCGACTAAATCAATGGGGATGTAGGCATTACCATTAACTAAGACTCCTTGCTCTGAGTAATTTTGCCCATTGATATTGATATTGATTGCCGGATAATTCGGTTCCGCAGGAGTTCCAGGATTGGGGTCAATTACACGACTCCAAGAGGCCAGACCATCAGCAATACCCAAAGCAAAATCCCGGCGACGAGTTTGCAGCAAAGACCGATCCTCTGGGCTGCTAAGAAATCCGACTTGCATCGCCAATGCAGGCAGCGTTGTCTGGCGACAGAATGCTAAACGACCTAATCCACTATCTGTATCCGGCTTGACTCCCCGATTTGGCAATTGGGGTACGCGACGCAACAGCCCTACTAGCAGCAGTTCGCCATTACTCTTGCGTTCGCTGTTATTAGCAATGTAGTAAACACCAGCCCCACGTACAGAAGGACTGTTAGCTGCATCTGCCTGAATTTCTAAGGCTACATCGCCCCGACGACCACGAGAATTAATCCAATTGAGCGTGTCTGCGGCGCTTAGATCGTCGGGAACTGCTAAAATTTCAAAACTCCGCGCCCTCAATTCCGTCACAATTAAATCCCGTAGCAGAATCATCTCCCTCGCTTCGGTTGTACCACCCGCGATCGCGCCTGGGTCAATTCCTCCTGCTTCTTTGCCTCCGTGAGCCGCTGAAATAAAAATACGCCCCATCTACAGTATTTCCTCTGATAAAATTAAGGGTAAGCAATTCTATACATAATTAGTCGCTTAGCAACAACAATATAATAGCGATCGGAAGTCCTTTATCATTTGTTATTTCTCTAAATTGAAGAGGAAGATGACGAAGACAAGTGAGAAATAATAACTCTTGTACAGACGCGATTAATCGCATCTCTACTTCTGCCTCCTACCTCCTAATATGCAAATTCCCCGCTTGCACCCAGACACAATTGAGGAAATTAAACAACGTGCTGATATCGTAGATGTTGTATCAGAACATGTCCTTTTACGCAAACGGGGCAAAGATTTTGTCGGGTTATGCCCCTTTCACGATGAAAAAAGCCCCAGTTTTACAGTCAGCCAAACAAAGCAAATGTATTATTGCTTCGGCTGTCAAGCCGGGGGAAATGCCATTAAGTTTTTGATGGACTTGGGGAAACGCTCTTTTGCGGAAGTGGTGCTGGACTTAGCGCGGCGTTACCAAGTAAGCGTGCAAACTCTCGAACCCGAACAACGGCAAGAATTGCAGCGTCAGCTGTCTTTGCGCGAACAGTTGTATGAAGTTCTCGCCTCAACGGCACAGTTTTATCAACATGCCCTCAGACAATCACAAGGACAAAAGGCAAGCCACTATTTGCGATCTAACCGCCGACTGAAAGAAGAAACCATTCAGCAGTTTGGCTTGGGTTATGCCCCCACAGGCTGGGAAACTCTCTACCGCTATTTAGTGGAAGATAGACACTATCCGGTGCAACTGGTAGAAAAAGCGGGATTGATTAAATCACGCAAAGAAGGGGGCGGTTATTATGATGTGTTTCGCGATCGCCTAATGATTCCCATCCGCGATGTGCAAGGGCGCGTCATTGGTTTTGGGGGCAGAACTCTCACCGATGAACAGCCGAAATATCTCAATTCACCAGAAACCGAACTTTTTAGTAAAGGTAAAACTTTATTTGCCCTCGATCTAGCCAAAACAGGGATTTCGCAACTCGATCGAGCAATCGTGGTAGAGGGATATTTTGATGCGATCGCTCTCCACGCTGCTGGTATTACTAACGCTGTCGCCTCTCTCGGTACTGCCCTCAGTTTGGAACAAGTACGGCTGGTATTACGCTACACCGAATCGAAGCAGTTGATACTCAACTTTGATGCCGATAAAGCTGGGACAAATGCTGCCGAACGTGCGATCGGCGAAATTGCTGATTTAGCATACAAAGGCGAAGTTCAACTCAAGATTCTCAACTTGCCCAATGGCAAAGATGCCGATGAATACTTGCATACCCATACGCCAGAAGATTACGGGGAATTATTAGCAAACGCTCCACTTTGGCTTGATTGGCAGATTCAGCAAATCATTAAAGACCGCGATTTAAGACAGGCTACTGATTTTCAGCAAGTAACTCAACAGTTAGTCAAATTACTTAAAAATATCACCAACAGCGACACGCGTAACTATTACGTTTCTTATTGTGCCGAAATACTCAGCTTAGGGGATAGCAGACTGATACCTCTAAGAGTTGAAAATTTGCTCACTCAAATTGCTCCAACTGCGGCAATCTCCATCAAACCTTTACCAGGTAGGAGAGAGTGGAATGGTGGAAGACGTTCCCAGTCACGCCAGTTCGCTCAACGGGGGGAACCCCCGCACGCGACTGGCTCCTCAATCCCCACTAGCGATGGCTTTGCCAACGCCAAGGGCGATCGCGGCCTTTTAGATTTGGCAGAAGCTTTATTGTTGCGGATTTATTTGCATTGTCCCGAACAGCGCCAAGTTATTATGGCAACTTTGGATGAGCGAGATTTGGAATTTAGTCTTTCTCACCATCGATATTTGTGGCGACAGATTTTAGAGTCAACGGGGGAGCAAGTTGATTTAATCTCAAGTCTGCAAGACAGATACTTAGAATTGTCTGAGGAAATCGACTTTGTTTCTCATCTGTTTCATCTGAATGAGAAAAGCAAGAAAGAAATACTTCGCACTCCGCAAGTGATTCAAGCTGCGATCGCTTGTATGGAACGAGTGTTGCGTGAAAAGCGCTATCGTCACTTTCTAGAATTGTGGCAGGAAACCGATCCAGATGTAGAACCGGAACGATGGCAATCATATTATCAAGCATTCTATGCCGAAAAACTGCGACTTCAAGAACTAGACCGCCAGCGGCAATTTTCTATCATTGACTTGTTGTAGTCTGGGCATAGGGCATATCTAAATCAAACCAATTGCTGATTTTGGCAACTTGGCCTCAGTAGTTAAAACTTGCGAGCGTTTCTGCAAATTTATAACTAAAGTAAGATATTTAAACTTACCTTAGACAGTTATTTTGAGTAAGGCTAATACTATTTTGGATTTTAGATAATGAAATATTTATACTAAGTCCGGTTAATTAGTTCTAATTCAAAATTTTATGTATAAAATTCTGCAAAAAGCTCGTAACAAACTCACAAAAAAGATTGATACAATCCCATTTATACGATATTATGCTGAGCTTGCTTATCAAACAGAATTAGAAAAACATATTTCAAATCTGCCTATTATTTCAATAAGCGACCTTGATTTAGTCAATAAAATCAAACATGAAGGGGTCGTAATTACTTCATTAGAAAACTTAAAAATTTCCTCTAATTCTAAATTATTTCAAGCAGCAGAAAATCTTATACCAAAAATATCGCCAAGTATTTCCGCTCGTAAAAATGATTTTACTATTCATGCTAGTTCTCAGCAAATCATGGAGTATCCAGAAATTTTTTTGTGGGGACTCGAAGAACGTTTACTCAATATTGTAGAAAATTATCTTGGTCTATCAGTAGCTTATCATGGTGCATATTTTCGTAGAGATATCGCCAATCAAGTAGAGCAAGGCTCAAGGCTGTGGCATATAGACAAAGAAGACCGAAAAGTACTAAAAATTATAGTTTATTTAAATGATATTACTGAAGATAAAGGCCCCTTTCAATATATTCCACAGGCTTTAACTGCAAAATTAGTTCAATCTTTGAAATATACATCTGGCTACATCCGCGACCAAACTTTCCAAGGAGTTGTATCCCCAGCAAACTATAGATCGTGTACAGGAGTTGCGGGTACAGTAATTTTTGCTGCTACTAGTAGTATCTTTCATCGGGGTAAGCCGCCTGTAGTCGCAGATAGATTTGCTATCTTTTTTGATTACACTTCTAGACGACAAAAACAGTTATTTTATTGCAACTCTTCTCTGCCATATAATGATTTGCTATTAATAGCAAAGAATCTCTCAAAAGAACAAAAAGACTGTATTTTTTGGCAAAATAGTTAAGATCAATGGTCAACAGTCAACTCAGTGCGGACAACTCCAGCACGTTCGTGACGAGCCAGCAATTTGACAGTATTATCAAGAGGCGCACGTATTACCCATTCTACCTTTGCGCGGTCTTGGGTGGGGTCACTCTGCCTCCTAGCTTACGGTGTACACACAAGTTGGAAACACCTTATCCACAAAAGATTTGATTTTGGTAGGGTGCGTTATCGCGCCAGCGTAACGCACCGTCAATGCTGTTCGGTGCGTTATGGACGTAAGTCCTAACGCACCCTACTGGCGTGGCAAGCCTTAAGAAGAGTTGAAACCTATGCTGGTCATACTTGTGTGTACACCGTAGGCCTCATAGCAGGGGCTGGGATTGCTACTCTGCGAGAACGCTTTCAGCAAACGCTTTGCTCGCAATAACTGTAAATATTTTTGTTCGACTACTTATCAAAGACTCGTCCACGAGTATCTAAAGACTCATTCGCGAATATCAAAGACTCGTTCACGAATATTAAAGACTCGTCCGCGAGTATCAAAGACTCGTCCGCGAGTATCAAAGACTCATCCACGAATATCAAAGACTCATTCACGAGTATCAAAGACTCGTTCACGAATATTAAAGACTCGTCCGCGAGTATCAAAGACTCGTCCGCGAGTATCAAAGACTCGTCCGCGAGTATCAAAGACTCGTCCGCGAGTATCAAAGACTCGTCCGCGAGTATCAAAGACTCTCGCGCGAGTATAAAAGACTCGTCCACGAGTATTAAAGACTCATTACAGCAATTTTGATTTATTTAGAAAACACTCTCGCGTTCTTCTTTGCGCCTTTGCGTGAGATAAAAAATCTTTTGGTGCTGTAATTACGAATTACGAATTACGAATTACGCATTACCCTATCAAGACTTGCACTCACACCTTCAGCATCCGGTGACTTCAATCGCTGCAAAATCTCTAAAGCTGGTTGCAAATAGGATATCGCTTTAGTGTATTCACCCTGCTGTTCTGCCAAATGTCCTAACCACCACAGAGTCATTGCTTTGCCTTTGACATAACCAATGCGTTCATTTATTTCCAAAGACTGATTGAAAAGTGCGATCGCTTCATCGAATTCCCCTTTATTGGCGTAGATCATTCCCAGTTGGTGCAACGTCGCCGCTTTGCCTTGGAGATTACCAATGCGTTCATCTATTTTCAAAAACTGATTGTAGAGAGCAATCGCTTCATCCACTTCCCCTTTCCTGGCGTAGATATTTCCCAGACTGTTTAACGTCGCCGCTTTGCCTTGGACATCCTCAATACGTTCAAATATTTCCAAAGACTGATTGAAAAGTGCGATCGCTTCATCTACATTCCCTTTATTAGCGTAGATATGCCCCAGATTGTTCAACGTCGCGGCTTTACCTGGGACATCACCAATTCGTTCATTTATTTCCAAAGACTGATTGAAAAGTGCGATCGCTTGCTCAACTTCCCCTTTGTCGGCGTAGATACGTCCCAGACTGTCCAACGTCGCCGCTTTGCCTTGGACACAACCAATGCGTTCATTTATTTCCAAAGACTGATTGTAGAGTGCGATCGCTTCATCTACATCCCCTTTGTTGGCGTAGATCCTTCCCAGATTGTGCAACGTCGCCGCTTKGCCTTGAACATTACCAATGCGTTCTTTTATTTCCAAAGACTGATTGAAAAGTGCGATCGCTTAATCCACTTCCCCTTTGTTGGCGTAGAGAATTCCCAGTTCGTGCAACGTCGCCGCTTTGATTTTGACATCACCAATGCGTTCAGTTATTTCTAAAGACTGATTGTAGAGTGCGATCGCTTCATCCACTTCCCCTTTTTTGGTGTAGATAAATGCTAGATTGTGCAACGTCCTTGCTTTGGTTTGGACATCACCAATGCGTTCATTTATTTCCAAAGACTGATTGAAAAGTGTGATCGCTTCATCCACTTCCCCTTTGTTGGCGTAGATCATTCCCAGTTGGTTCAATATCGTCGCTTTGCCTTGGACATAACCAATGCGCTCAAATATTTCCAAAGACTGATTGAAAAGTGTGATCGCTTCATCCACTTCCCCTTTGTTGGCGTAGATCATTCCCAGTTGGTTCAAGGTCATCGCTTTGGTTCGGACATCACCAATACGTTCATTTATTTCCAAAGACTGATTGTAGAGTACGATCGCTTCATCCACTTCCCCTTTGTTGGCGTAGATATCTGCTAGATTGTGCAACGTCGACGCTTTGCTTTGGACATCACCAGTGCGTTCAGTTATTTCCAAAGACTGATTGTAGAGTGTGATCGCTTGCTCCACTTCCCCTTTGCTGGCGTATATAAATCCCAGATTTTGCAACGTCATCGCTTTGCCTTGTACACTACCAATACGTTCTGTTATTTCCAAAGACTGATTGAAAAGTGCGATCGCTTCATCCACTTCCCCTTTGTTGGCGTAGATAAGTCCCAGATTGTTCAATGTCAACGCTTTGCCTTGGACATTTCCAATGCGTTCATTTATTTCCAAAGACTGATTGAAAAGTGTGATCGCTTCATCCACTTCCCCTTTGTCAGCGTAGATACTTGCTATCTCATGCAACGTTAGTGCTTTCCAATAAGCATCACCAATACGTTCAAAAACTTCCAAAGATTGATTGTAGAGTGCGAGCGCTTCAACTACTTTCCCTTTTTTGGCGTGGATTATTCCTAGTTGGTGCAATGTCGCCGCTTTGCCTTGGATATCTCCAATACATTCAAAAACTTCCAAAGACTGATTGTAGAGTGCGAGCGCTTCATCCATTTCCCCTTTGTTGGCGTAGATACGTGCCATTTGGAGCAATGTCGTTGCTTTACCTTGGACATTACCAAGGCGTTCTTTTATTTCCAAAGACTGATTGAAAAGTGTGATCGCTTCATCAACTTCCCCTTTACTGGCCTTTAGTATGCCAAAATGATGATAAATTGATGCTAATTCTTGTTCGTCTTCTGCGGGACAAAGATTTAAAGCTTGTTCGTAATAGTTTAATGCTTGGTCAACCTCACCCATTTGGTATTCACAAAAAGCAATTTCGTTAAAAACAGCATAGTTTTTAGTAATTTCTAAGGTTGATTTGCACAGATGTATTGCTTCCCGAAAACGGCTTTGATTCCGCAAGCGGTTCGCCAATGAATCGCCTATTTTCCCCGCAATTTCTTCATCCTTCCCCAACAACGCCAAACGATGAATTTCTAACGTTTGTGCTTCCGTAGCAGCAGTTTCCGCCTCCAAGCACAGGCGATACAAAAGTTGTGCAGCTTGTTTATACAACTCTTCACCCTTGGGGTTTTCTGGAAACTCCAGTAAAGGTGACAAAATCCGGGGAACACGATACAACCTCTCTGTGTTGTTGGTGAGGGTAACTTCCAACAAACCCAAAATTTCAGCGCGTTGAATATGACTTTCCCAACTTGAGATATCCTCACAAATCGGGTCAATCGCAGCTAGAGGAACAGGTAACTCATACACCAACAACTTCCCCAGCATTTGACGCAAAGCTGGAGTTTGCTGCTTCAGCAATACCTTTGCCAAAATATCCTCACGAAACTTCTCTTCCGCATCTGCCATCTTTTGCAGAATCATCTCAACTCCCCTCTCCTCTTCTGGCGACTTCGAGGAATTTTGCAAAATCTTATCTAACCATTCCAACAGCCGAGGATTTCCATCTGCTGCTTGTTTGGCACGTTCCGGCAATTCTGGCTGAAATTGCCAACTGCCATTAAACGAATCCAGACGATTATACTTTTTAATTAAATCTGCCTTATCCAAAGCCCCCAGAGGTTCGCGGTACAGACGATGATTCAGTTCCGACAAAGTGAAATTGTAGCGACAGGTAATAATTACCTTGTGGGGAAGTTGGGAATTTTGCATCGCCTTCAGCAACGCCAGCAGTACATCTACAACTTGTGGTTGCAAGACATAAACCCCATTTCGTAAATCCAAATTCGCCTCAAAGTCATCCAGCACAAAGGCAAAGCGCTGTTCTTTGGTATTCAGTCCTTCAGTGAAAAACTTGGTGAGGCGCTGCATCAAGGGTAACTTGCCATTGAGAATTTCATGCCCCCGTTCCGAGGTACATTGTTCAGCCAGGGATTTGAGCAGTTTGTCCTCATCCAGTTGCCGAAAATTCACCAGCCTGTGATAGCCAACCATCCTTTCCAGAAGTCGCGCCGTCACAGTACTCTTACCCACACCCCCCAGTCCGTGAATTAGTACCCCTAATGAAGTGCGAATAGCTTTGAGACAACGTTGCAAAGTCCGCCGTCTCCCAACAAACTCAGAGGGTTTCGCCACCCGCACCAATTGGGTATCGGGATCTAAAAACTGTTCATAAGTAGGTTCCGGCGCTGAGGGTGGCACATCTCCCAACACTTCCACCAACGCACCGGGACATTCTCCCTGGACATATAACCGTAACAAATGCCAGTCCCGCACTTTCTGTTTAAACAACTGCTGGTAAGTGCTGGCAAGTGCTTGGGCTAATTGATATCCGGCTGCCAATTTGCCGTAGAGGTGCGCGGCGGCGGCTGTAGCTGTCCTATCTTCCACAGGCCGCCCCCAACTTAAAACCGCGATCGCCCCTTGGGCAATTAGCGCCTCAGCCATAGAAGGGACAGCGCCTTTATCTGCTGCTTGTCCAGTCCGACAACCAGATAAAAACACCAATTTGGGAAAGCGAAACCGGAAGACTTCCGCCAGTTCTGCGGCTGTGGTTTCGTGGCGTTCCCCGATTTCCGTCTCAGTGATAAAGTAAGGCGTGTAAGGTGCTTCATCTTTAATTGAGGCGTGTCCTGTGAGGTGAAACACATCAAAGTCATTAAAATAGCGACTCCACACCTTACCCAACTCGCTAACGCAACCGCTTTCTTCCACCCGCAAATCTACAGCAAAATCTCGCGTATCAGCCAGAATTCTGGCTTCTTCCTGTTCAAACTCTAACTTTGGTTGCACATCTTCCGGGTCAGTTGCCATAAACAATACTCGCAATTGTCGCGCTTCCACAGCAAACCCTTCGGTTTCTTTCTCAATCCAGCGCAGAGGTAACACCACTGGATTAACCCGCTTAACCAAAAAATCCTCACCATCATGCAGCACTTCCCAAGGTAGATGTGCCAATTTTTGATCGGTATCAATGGCAATTACCAACCCCTCACCGCGACAGTTAGCAATTCCCCGACTCAACCACCGTCCATCCCCATCCAACCAAAAAAATAACTGCTGCCCGATTCCTGGTAAATTGGGCAGCAGTTTATAATAATCTCGTTCTCCTTGCTTGAGGAAATCAGCGATTTCTGCTAATTTCAGGCGACGTGATTCATAGTGATTATTTTGAGGTAGCCAATACCTGAGTTCAACTGTTTCCTGCGTACTTTCCCGAAGTTGAATGCGGATAGTTTGCACTTTATTTGCTGAGAGATTTGAGGATTTCCGTGATTTCCTCTATGGTAGCTTCTTCGAGTAAAATTCTGTTTCCAGTATCAGGGTCAAGAATTATTACATCAAATTGCTTCCCTGGATGGGATTCTTGCCATTCTTGATGCCATTTGCGAATTTGTTCAGCTAAAGCTACAGCACCCCCGACAATCCCAACAATGGTAGCTATAGCTGCTAGAGTTCCTTCTCTTTGGGTTGGCACTTCGTAGGTTCCCGATATTCCGGGGATTTCTAGCAATGCTTCGGCTGCTGCTGGTGCGTCTTCGCCTTCGATTCCGACTTGAATTTCTGCCATACCTAATCTGCGAATTTATACAACATAATGTATATTCTGCGTTGAATTGGGGATGATGTTCGCGTATAAGTGAAGACGCGATGAATCGCGTCTCTACAAGTGTTCTGTTTGTGGCATTCTTTTTTGAAATTGGTATTACTTTGTGTTGTATCGATTGTCTAAAATAAGGCAACAGATACTAACCTGGAAATTCAGATTTTATCTGACTTTCAAAAATTACGAATTACGAATTACGAATTACGAATTATATTAATATGTCTCTTGCCCCTTGGCGAAGTGCGATCGCCCATGCCCTCCATCGCAACCGCAGCCTTGTTTATGCCCGTTATCTACAACTGGCAACAATACGGCCAAACGGTCGCCCAGCTAATCGGACTGTAGTTTTTCGCGGATTTCTAGAAGATACCAACCAGCTAAAATTTGTCACCGACAGCCGTAGCGAAAAAGCAGACCAGATACAGCAACAACCTTGGGCAGAGATTTGCTGGTACTTTCCCAATACACGAGAACAATTCCGCATCAATGGCTATTTAACTTTAGTGGAAAGTGATAATTACCCTACTCTACAGTCAGCGCGTATCACAAGCTGGCAAGAACTGAGTGATGCAGGTCGTTTACAATTTGCTTGGCCCCATCCTGGGAAACCTAGAGTCGAAGCACCAGAAGCCTTTGCACCACCAGCACCCGACCCCATGCAACCAGTAGCAAATTTTTGCCTACTGCTACTCGATCCCGTGCAGGTAGATCGTTTGGAATTACGGGGCGAACCACAAAATAGAAGAGTTTACAACCGTGATGAAAATCAACAGTGGTCTTGTGAAGATATTAATCCTTAGTTAAGGAAGAATCTCAACAACTGTGCCTTTTTGTACCCATTGATATAGTTCATCTACATCTTTATTTTTCAGGGAAGGGCAACCTAAAGTCCAATTGTTGCGATCGTCAATTATCTGATCTGCGCCAACAGGCACACCATGTATACCGACTTGGCCGCCAATAGAAAGATGCCAAGCTAGCTTACCACTAGTCTTGGCCTGAAAATACTTTCGCCAAGATTGGGTATTGGGATAATCAAGCCACAGGAACTTTGACCATTGTGAGTGGGGATAAAGGTCTTTGATTCTCAGAATACCCTCTGGAGTTTTGCTGTCCCCTTCTGCTTGCTTATCGCCTACAGGGTTAGCGCCAAAAACCACTGGGTAGGACTTGAGAGGTTTTCGGTCATAGTACAGAGTCAGCCTGTGTTTAGATTTCTCGATAAGAAGAGATATTTTCTTTTTATCGTTAACCTTTGTAATTAACTGTTCAACAGGCTGGTCGTAATTCAATAATTGGTTCCCAGCGAGGGGAGTATGAAACTGTGGTTCAAGCTGACAATCTTGAATACATAATACTTGAGGTATTTGCCCCAGTGAAACCATCAACCCTAGTCGAACTAACAGCAAATAGAATAAAGAGCCACTTACCAGCACCAGAAGGATAGTTATTATTTTCTGACGAGTTTTACTAGGTGGCTTTTTTGTCATTGCCCTGAATTTGTGGCAGCTAAATACCAGCACCATCTAGAAACTGCTGTATTGCCTTATCCCTAAGACTACACACAGGAGCTTCTTGTGATAAATCACCTTCTTTAGTAGCTATAGAACCTACTAATACAGGAGTTTTTTCAGGAGAATTTAGGCGCTGTAGATTTTCTATTTGTTGTTCTAGTAACTCAATGCGGTCGACTAAAGCGCGAATTACTTCAGCTTCCGAGTCTGGTAAGTTGTTGTGTTCTAGGGGGGCAACCCGCACTCCAGAACGATAGATAATGCGACCAGGTACACCTACTACTGTGCAACTAGAAGGCACATCTCTCAGCACAACTGAACCTGCACCGATACGGACATTGTTGCCAATTTGGATATTTCCTAGTACCTTCGCTCCAGCCCCAACTACAACATTTTCACCCAAAGTTGGATGGCGCTTGCCGCATTCTTTACCAGTCCCCCCAAGGGTAACACCTTGATAAATCAGTGCATAGTCGCCCACGATCGCAGTTTCACCAATGACCACACCCATACCGTGGTCAATGAACACACCATACCCAATTGTTGCGCCTGGGTGGATTTCAATTCCAGTCAAAAACCGAGCTATGTGAGAAATCAAGCGGGGGATAAAGGGAAGACCGATATCATACAGCCAGTGAGCTAGCCTATGGAATAGCAGGGCTTGTAAACCGGGGTAACAAAACAAGACCTCCAACCAATTACGAGCAGCTGGGTCACGTTCAAAGATGATACGAAAGTCAGCACGGAGTGTAGATAGCACGAGATAGTACCCTCGGAAAGCAAAACGAGCTACTCTCTCATCTTATCGTCCCAGGTGTTATCTCTGGAATGGGTTACTAGGTATTGGGTACTAGGTATTGCAAAAGATTTTCCTAGTCCCCAGTCACCAATCCCCATCTTTATTGCTGCACGATCAAAGTGTACTTACGTTCGACTCCAGAATTAAAACTTCCTACCCAAATCCTATAGGTTCCTTTTTTCCAGTTTTCATCGTCAACGCTAGCGTCTTTCTTCTTTCCAGTGTCATCACCACAGCGAATGTTGTTTTCGTCTGGCCCTTGAATGAGTAAAGTAGTATCGTAGCCCCGGCTGTTAACTAATACTTTTAGGTGAGAAAAGTCTTTCTCCAAAATCATGATGTGGTCTGGTTTAGGATCGGCAAAGCCAATACAAGCTTGCCGATCGCGATCGCGGTTACTCATGGCAGACAAGGGGTAAGAACCACCTGTGTAACCCGCTACTTTTCCTTTAGCTTGCTCAAAACCTGGCGACAGGTTGAATGCACCAAAATTTGATATCTCTGCTATTACAGGTGTAGCATTGACAACAGCGAGTACAGCTAAGAGCCAACCGCCTCGAAAATAAAGTCGGGGACGACAATATTTCATAATAGCCCTCCATCGGGCTGTTAAAATAGTAATGATATATACATATTTTAGTAAAAACTTTTCCAACAAATTGTCATTTTTTGTGCCACATTATCATGTGCCACAGCTAATAAATTGGAAAGCAAGATAAGCGAAAGCAAAAGCAAATTTTTTACATTTTAATCCTCTGCTTTACTAGATTTTTACACGATGTCTGGGTTAATAATGCTAAGTAGTTCAACTACAAAAAATGATGTAGGGTGTTTTCGGCGAAGCCGCAACGCAATGAGCCATACGTGAATGGCGCGTCACCTTTAACCTTCACACTCTACATAAGTTTTATGTTTTATTAAGAGCTAAGTAATATTAACGGCGTTGCATAGTTGCGGGATGATTTAGCAACTTCTAAAATTCTCCCCCTGCTTCCCCTGCTTCCCCTGCATCCCCTGCTTCCCCTGCTTACCCCAATTCATCCCACTGTTATGCAACGCCATATTAACCTAGCTGTCTTATCACTATGTCCCTTCTTCAAACATAAAAAGCACAATAACTATTGATGGAACTGAAAGAAAAGTCCACCTTTGATTGATTCTGGTTCGCTACCGTAACTACTGACTGTTAGCGATCGCAGGTTGTTGAAAAACGGTTTGCCTACTACTTCTACTAGCTTGAGAATAGGTAGTTGACGCTCTAGCAGAGGTTGACTTTTCGTCCAGTCGAGATAAAGATATCCCTGGTTGGGTTGGGGAATAGCAGCGATACTATTTCGGAAACTACGATTGTTATTTAAAGAATTTTCTTTGACTGTAATAACTTCATTTAGTGTTTCCAAGTTTGAGGCGAAAATTTCATAATTGCCTAAAGTTGTATGCACTCCCTGTACTTTTGCCTTGATACTATATGATAAACGGTCTTTGGTATCGCTTTGTTTAGTAGGTATTAACTCTGTCCAAGCAAAGATTTTTTGCTTATCTAGATTCAAGGAACTAGTACTAAGTCCATTTGAGGAAGCGATCGCATCTAAACGAGAAATGCCTTCTGGTACACTCTCTAATTTTTCCACTACAAAAAGCCAATCGGGAGTTATTTTATCCTCACGAGGTAACAATGCTACGGCGTATTCTCCTTCTACCCAGCTAAAGATATCCTGTTGCAAGTTAATGCCTTTGCTTTTTTGAATATCTGCTAAAGGTTGTACCAATCTGGAAATTACATCTGTCCCAGAAGAACTAGATATAGCTGTTTTCACTTGTGTCCAGAGTTGAGCTAAATTACTTTTACTCAAATCGCTCAAATTCGAGCCAGAAATTGCCAAACCTGCCGACGTTGGAATATACTTCAGTGCCTCCACAGGTTTAGATAATAGCGGTGATGGCGGAACAATTGCCGATGAAGCCAAAAAGCTCGTTTCTGCTAAAACGCCTTTGGGGTTTAATAACAGGGAAATAATTTCGCTGTCGTAATTTGGTTCTGGCAGTTCTAGTCCTTGCCATTTTGCCACGGTGGGGAGACTGAGAAAAGCCGCCGCTACAGAGCCTTTGGGCAATTTTTGAGTAGCTTTTTGGTATTGGGGAGAACTAGTTAAATTAAGATCGGGCGCTTGGACGTTATTAATTGCGTCTCGCAGCACTTTCGGATCGTTAGCAAACAATACAAACCCATCAACAACTGCGCCAGCGAGTGAATCTTGTTGCGGTTGAGAATTATCGTAAAGCAGTTTCGCTCCTTCGTATTGTTCCACAGCTAGATTGGCTCCAGCTAACACCCGCTTGGAAAACAACAAATCTACAAATTCGCGGCTTTTCTCTAGTTTATTGGTTGCTAGCGCCATCAAATATCCTGGCTGTTTGCCGTTTTCCGAGTCGCGATCTATGTCTAAAGTGGTGACAGCCAGTGTAATTTCATTTCCTAACCAAGGTTGAATATCTTGTTTGTAATCTATGCCACTCTTAGCCAATAAACTGGTTTTGAGTTTAGATAATTCTCCTTCACGTTCCAAAGCCTGCAAACGGTCGGGATTTGTCAGCAATGACACCATCACAGGCGCAAGTTTCGATACAAATATGGCAGCACCAGGTTGAGAATTAGAGGCAGTCAAATTAACTGGACTTTTGACGAAAAACCAGTAAAAGCCGAAGATAACAATTACTAGTAGGGCGATCGCACCAGCTACCACAAAACCTAAGAATGAGCGTTGCCTATTCACATTAGACATATTAGAAAAAAGTATTAAGGATAAAGGATGAAGTTTGAAAATTTGTACTTCATAAGTTATCAGCCATAAAAGTTACAGATTAACTCAAGACCAACATTCATTAGTCATCTTTAATAAATGCTCATGCTATGGTACAGATTTTCTGCCACCATAAATAATATAGGATTGTCTACAAAAACCTTATGACTGGGAAATCTTTCGATCCACCCATTACTCAGATTAGTGTAGAAGAACTGGCACAAAAGCTGGCTTCTAATGATGCAAGTATTCAGTTAGTCGATGTGCGAGAACCACAAGAATTGGCGATCGCCAGCCTTGAGCGCTTTGTAAACCTGCCTCTGAGTGAATTTGTCGAATGGGGCGATGAAGTCCCGACTATGTTCAATCCTCATGCTGAAACCCTTGTGCTATGTCACCACGGTGTCCGTTCTGCCCAGATGTGTCAGTGGTTAGTTGCTCAAGGATTTACAAATGTTAAGAATATTGCGGGCGGCATAGATGCCTATTCACTATTAGTTGACCCTTCAGTTCCCCAATATTAGCTCATTGTCTCATAAACCCCAGCATTGTTCATTTGGGAATGACGCTTTCATCCGAACAATGCTACTCTTAATACAACATTGCAAAGGTAAAAGTCCCACTGAAAAAGTTTGCGACTTAGTTAAGATGGAGAATTTCTCTACTCTGTGTATATCTCAAACAGTTCTAAAAACTAGTATTTTAAGATACAAAAATATTTTATAAATATGCAAAAATACTTAAGTATAGACTAAATAATTTGTAAATGACAGCAGTGATTTTGCTGACACAAGTCAAGCTTGATGAAATAGCAATATTTAAGCCTTATTATAGAAACTAAATATTCTGCTATTTTAATTAACTATTATTAATCTATTTTGGTTTCAAATCTCAAATTTTTCAAAGTTTGATTAAAATTTGCCTACAGCAAAACATACCTTATGGAAGTCCAGTTGACAAATCGACAACAGCATATACTTTGGGCAACGGTACGTCACTATATCGCTACGGCAGAGCCTGTTGGTTCAAAAGCTTTAGTCGAGGAGTACAACCTGGGTGTTAGTTCAGCGACAATTCGCAATGTGATGGGCGTATTAGAAAAATCTGGGTTACTTTACCAACCGCATACCTCTGCTGGGCGAGTACCTTCAGACTCAGGTTATCGCATTTATGTTAACCAGCTGATTACACCTTCAGAAGTTTTAGCAAAAGAGGTGGAACTGACACTACAACAGCGCCTACATTGGGAAGATTGGAGTTTGGAATCTCTGCTGCAAGGAGCTGCCCAAATCTTAGCAACCTTGAGTGGGTGCATTAGCTTGATTACCATGCCGCAAACCACTACAGCAATTTTGCGACATCTGCAATTAGTGCAAATTGAAGCGGGACGGATTGTGCTGATTGTGGTAACAGATGGTTATGAAACCCATTCCAAGTTGATGGATTTGCCGCCAGTGCAGGAAGAAAAACAACCAGATCCAGAAGTAATCGATCGCGAGTTACAGATTGTTTCTAACTTTTTGAATAGCCATTTGCGGGGGCGAAGTTTGTTGGAATTAGCCAGCCTAGACTGGAGTCAATTAGATCGGGAATTCCAACGCTATGGCGAATTTTTGAAAAATTCAGTTGCAGAATTAACTCGTAGGACTATTGCACCAGCTGCCACACAAATTATGGTTCGGGGTGTAGCAGAAGTTTTGCGTCAGCCAGAATTTTCTCAATTACAGCAAGTGCAAACGCTTATCCATCTGTTAGAAGAAGAACAAGACCAACTGTGGCCATTAATCTTTGATGAGCCGGAGGCTGAAGAAGCGGGTAAGCCAAGGGTAACAGTTCGCATTGGTGCAGAAAACCCACTAGAACCGATACGTACCTGTAGCTTGATTTCTTCCACTTATCGCCGAGGTTCAGTACCAGTCGGGAGTGTGGGTGTTTTGGGACCAACACGCTTAGACTACGAAAGTGCGATCGCAGTTGTAGCTGCTGCTGCTGATTATCTCTCGGAGGCTTTCAGTTGAGTAGGAACGAACAACCATACCCTTCTTTTATAGGTTCCCTGCGCGTAGCTTGCTTCTGCGTAAGGGTAGGGCAACACTAAGGAACGCCCGTACTGGATACAGGAGGGTTTCTATCTGACTGGTAAATGATTACTGGTTTGTGACTCGATTTATTAGGGACGAAACTAGTAAAAATTTTTTCTGTAATCAAACTCCGTCCTTTGATGGGTGGAGTTTTCCTAATTTCTGACAAACCTAAAGCTTCGTATCCCTTCTGATTCCTAATACTAATTCGTAATTAAGAAAGTCTATCTCTGGGTTTCCAGGCTTGAATCTGTTGCCGCATTTGAGAGAATTGGTACAACTCTCGACTGCTAGTTCCTGTAATTGAATTTATCTCTGCGTGAATTCCCCTTGATGAATTAGCTCAAACTGAGTTTAAATAGAGATTCTTCTTTAAAGCTTTATATTTTAGAAACATATGCGGTATTCATCCATAATACCCTAATTTTTTGTAGCTAATGTATTTCCAGAAAGAAGAAATGCATCATTTATCTCAAAGAGATAGTTAAACTTTTAAGCTCTGGTAAAAGGATGTTTAGTCAATGATAGAAGTTATAGGATTTTTGATGACTGGATTTTGGTTATTCATGATTTATGACTGTATTCGCAACGAGCCAGAGAGGCAATTATGGCTTTGGATTTTAATTTTGATTAATTTTCCTGGCGCGTTTATCTACTTCTTGACACGCTGGATACCGCGAGGAGATATCCCACTTCCCAATTATTTCACTCGCTGGACACGTAGCCGCGAACTATGGATAGCAGAGTCACAAGCTAGGAATATCGGCAAAGCTCATCAGTACGTTCTTCTAGGAAATCAGCTTTCTGATATGGGAATGTTTGATAAAGCAGAAGAGGCTTACAAGCAGGCTTTAGAAAAGGAGGCGGACAATTTTCAAGCCCTTTGGGGTGCAGCATTGATTGATATTAAGAAAAAGAACTTTGTTAATGCCCAACGGCATTTGCAAACACTTTTAAACAAAGACCCAAATTACAAGTATGGAGATGCTTCTCTAGCTTATGGAGAAACACTTTTTGCTTTAAAAGAACTCGATACCGCTAAACTCCATTTAGCAAAACATATAAAAAATTGGAGTCATCCAGAAGCGTATATTGTACTGGCACAAATTCTTTCGCAACAAGGCGATAATCAAACGGCTCGTAGCTATTTAGAAACTATGATTGCAAAAGTTCAAGGGTCGTCTTATTTTCACTATAAACGCAATCGTCATTCTATTGGTAAAGCAAAGAAATTATTAAAGACTATAGGACGTTAAAATAAATTTGTTTTTAAATTTTTTAATTATTGATGCTGAGAAAAATTACCTTTGGGGTGATATGGCTGGGATTTATTGCCTATGCTTTTCTCTTTGCCCCTCCCGAACAGCCCGGTACATTTGAGTTGATTAAAAACTTGTCCATTGGTCAGTGGCAAGGCATTAACCCGCTAATAATAGCACTATTCAACATCATGGGCATCTGGCCTCTAGTATACAGCGCAGTAATTTTTATTGATGGCAGAGGACAAAAAATACCTGCTTGGCTATTTGCTACCACTTCTTTCGCGGTTGGTGCGTTTGCTCTGTTACCGTACTTAGGGCTAAGAGAACCAAATAAGCAGTTTATTGGTAAAAAGAATACCTTTCTTAAGCTGCTAGATTCCCGTGTAACTGGCTTTATTCTGACTTTAGCCTCAGTTCTCTTAGTTGCCTTTGGTTTACAAGGAGGAGACTGGGGAAATTTTGTGCAACAGTGGCAAACTAATCGCTTTATTCATGTAATGAGTTTAGATTTTTGCCTACTTTGCCTATTGTTTCCAACATTGCTAGGAGATGATATGGTGCGTCGCGATTGGAAAAATCAGCAGTTATTCTGGTTAATAGCCTTAATTCCACTCTTCGGCCCTTTGATTTATTTATGTGTGCGTCCACCTCTAGCAGAAGCAGTTGCAGAAGCTATACCCAGTCAGCGACAACCAACCACCAACTAAAGTGAGGAAGCAGAAGGCAGGAGGTGAGTCCAGTCCCCATCTTGGCTTCTGCCGAGAGGGGGAACTGGCGTTAGCGCAGCGTTAGCGACGCAGGAGCGTCACCCGAAGGGCAGGAGGTAGGGGTTAAAAGTTATTTCCCCTTGTCCCCCTGCTCCTCCGATCTCCTCACCTTTATCATCTGTGAGTTAGGCTCTTAAAGTGCCATTAGCCATCGGGTGAGGTATTGCGTTAAAATAAGCGATCGCAATCTTAATAACTAATGCCCGGTTATTCCCCGGAGGTGTGATTGACCAAGTTCATTTTAAAAATTCTGTGGTTAGACGAGAACGTTGCCCTAGCAGTCGATCAAGTTGTAGGAAAAGGCACTAGTCCTTTAACCAAGTACTTTTTCTGGCCCAGAAATGATGCCTGGGAAGAGTTAAAAAAGGAACTAGAATCCAAGCACTGGATTACTGACCTAGATCGCGTCGAGTTACTAAATAAGGCAACCGAAGTGATTAACTACTGGCAAGAAGAAGGCAGAAACCGCCCGATGGCAGAAGCCCAGTTAAAATTTCCGGAAGTTGCCTTTACGGGTAGCGCTTGATATTGCACAGTTAGCTTCCTTGCTGTTCTACAAGTTTCCACAGTCTAATGGTCTTGTCCCTGCTGCCACTAGCAATCAGTTGTGCAACAGGGCTAACAGCAACGGCAGATACTGAGTCTACATGACCACAGAGACTAGCAATTTCTTCTGCTGTGCTTACCCTCCAGAGTTTAACTGTCTTGTCCCAACTTGCACTTATCAGCGTCTTGCCATCAGCAGTGAAAGCGATTGCTACTACTGACCACGAATGGCCTGACATTGTACTAATCAGCTGACCAGTGTTGACCTCCCACAATTTAATAGTGTTATCATCGCTAGCTGTTGCCAGAATTTTACCATCTGGACTAAAAGCGATTGTCAAAACCGCTCGTGTATGACCCGAAAGGGTGCCTAATAAGGCATAGCATGGGCGGTTTTGCAGTTCTGTCCCAGCTGCTTCAATAGTAGTTAACTGCCACAAGCGAATCGTTCTGTCGAAACTTGCACTAGCTAAAAGCTGTCCTTGGGGACTAAAAGCTACTGAACTTACTTGTAATTGATGCCCTGTTAAAGTGCAAATTTCTGTCCCAGTGTTTACATACCAGAGTTTGACTTTCTTATCCCAACTGCCACTAGCAAGAATCTGCCCATCAGGACTAAAAGCAACTGATTTTACAGCGTGTGAATGACCGCATAAAGTAAATGTTTTTCTAAATGTATTAAGTTGCCATAATTTGATAGTTTTATCATCGCTAGCTGTTGCCAGAATTTCCCCATTTGGACTAAAAGCAACTGATGTTACTGCTTGGGAATGTGAGGCTAGATTAGCCACTATTTTTTTAGTATTTAAATCCCACAATTTGATGATTTTATCATCACCACCACTGGCCAAAAGATTCCCGTTGGGACTTATGGACAAGGTATTAACACTACTCAAATTATCAGAATGTCCTCTTAGAGTATGCAAGCATTTCCACAGAGTATTTTGAATTTTGGATTTTGGATTTTGGATTTTGAATTCTATACCTATCGCTTGCATGACTTCAGCAGCTGATTGAAAGCGCTGATTAACAGCATTTTGTAGCAGCTTGTCAAGTATTTGCGCCAAGCGATCGCTGACTCTATTGGTAAGATATTCTTGCCAAGCCCAACAATTATTAGCAATATCAAATAAATCGAAAGGAGAAATCTGGGTTAGCAGATAAATACAAGTTACACCCAAACTATAAAGGTCACTTGCAAAAACTGCTTTTCCCCTTGTTTGCTCTGGTGCAGTATATTCTGGACTACCAATGCTGTTTTCATCTGTTAACTGCTCTAGTCCTGTGACAATTTTCGCATTACCAAAATTAACTAAGATTAAATTCTCTTGGTTTCGCGAGCGAAGGATATTTTGGGGTTTAATATCGCGGTGGACGATCTTGCGATCGCTAATAAATTTGAGAACTGGTAATAAATCCTCTAAAAGTTGCCAAATCTGAGTTTCATTGAAAGCACCTTCTTCCTCAACTGCTTGAGCTAAATTGCTACCCTCGATAAACTCTTGCACTAAATAAAAATACTGGTTTTGCTGGAAATATACTAGTAAGTTAGGAATTTGGGGATGCTTCCCTAATTCCTTTAAAAGCTGTGCTTTTTGCTTAAATAATTCGGGCTTTTCGTTTTGCAAAGAGAATTCTTGAATTACACAAGGAGCTGGAGGAAACTGTCCCTCATCTACAGCGAGGAAGGTTTTGCAGAATCCCCCTTTACCAATTAGTTTGAGTAAACGATAACGTTCTTGTAACAGCAAAATTTCTCTACTTTAGAGAAGGGAGTCAAGAGGAGCCAGAATCATTTTTCTCTTAGCTCCTAAATTCTATTTAATTGCCAATGAGGTTACTTATCCGTAGGAAATTCTACAACTAGCGGAGTAGCACCGTTTGGCGGGGCTGGTGGTGTTTTGGGAACTATCGGTTGCGGATGCAAAGGTGTTGGTGTTATTTCACCTGG
This sequence comes from Nostoc minutum NIES-26, assembly GCA_003326215.1. Taxonomy (GTDB): domain Bacteria; phylum Cyanobacteriota; class Cyanobacteriia; order Cyanobacteriales; family Nostocaceae; genus Dendronalium; species Dendronalium minutum. The sequence continues at coordinate 98,252 of LXQD01000001.1, forward strand.
CTTAGCTGTTTGATTCCATAAAATCATCGATAGTAGACCATCTACTAAGCCGTTGGTGCTGCCATTGCTGCCACCGACAAGAACATCAGGGATGAGACGGACATTGCGATCGCCTATAATCTGCATTATTTGCATTGCTGTATAACCTGATGAACCTAAGGCCTCCACACCAGCACGGTAGGTTTCAGCTTTGGCATTACCTGTAGCACGAATGCCTTCAGCCTCACCAATTGCTCGCAGTTTTATACCCTCAGCTTCACCATTCGCTTGCTTGATTTGCGCTTGGGCTTTCAAATCAGCAATATGCACACTCTGCTCTGATTTCACCATTTCTTGTTGAATATCAGCCAGCGCTGTTTCCCGGACAAGTTGTTGCCGTTGGGTTTGCGCCATCTGCTGGACTTCATAAGTCTTGCGTTGCTCTTCGGCGATTTTGCGGTCTGTCTGTGTCTGCATTAACGATGCTGGCGGCTGAATATCACCAATCAAGGTGTCAATCGCTTGCACATCATAAGCCCGCAATGCCGCCTTAATATACTCAGATGCTTCAGTTTGACGTTCACTCCGGGCATTCAAAAAGTCTAGTACGGTGTAGTCTTGAGCCGAGTTACGGAAATAATTACCGATGCTTGGCTCCAGCACGTTATCAACCAAATTTTGCATCGAGCCAACGCGAGAAATCACCTTCGGAGCATCCAAAGCACCAACATGGATGATTTGCGATACTTCCAAATCAAAGGCAAACCCATCTGTAGAGCGTACTGTCAAAGCTTCCAAATTAGCGTCGTATTTGTGCCGTTCAGTACGCCCTGACCAGTTCAACACTATATTAGTGGTTGGCACCAATTCTACTTTCATGATGCGCGTGTTCAGCGGGTGTTTACCAGGATACAAAGGTTCAACCCACACGCCTTTATGCCCAGGATTCACTAAATTACCGTGGGTGAAAGCCACACCACTAACATCTTCTTGAGCTTTACCCACAAAAGAAATTACCACGCCCACATACCCAATGGGAATTTCCGTCATTGGCACTTGCTCAATGCTGACAAACCAAGGATTTAGATTCCAAGAACCAGAAAGCAAAATCTGCTCTTGCAAGCCTCGTCGCCCACGTCCATCCAGAAATTTCTGACCATTCTGGAAGTTATCGTGACCTTCAATTACAGATCCGGCAATTTCACCACCGGATATTGGCACACCATCTAGGGTAGTAACTACGCCAACTTTGTCAGATGAAACACTGTACACTCGCAACTGTTCGGGACTCATGCCATGAACAGTGGCATTGGCTGCCATGATAACTTTAAACAAGGCAGTGTTGATACGGTAAGTACCAGCTGTGAGAAAACCCATTTGCCGACCTTTTTCGCCGCCTTGAGTCAGGAATTTTCGAGCATCTTGGAAATTGTCACAAGCAACAATTTTACCCAGGATACGCTCTGGTGGGTTAGATGCACCATCTGCCGCAACAATTAAGGCAATTTCACCTTGGGGGACAACAACTACCGACTCTTTCCGAACCGAGTACTGCCAAGGCCAATAACCCCAGTGCCAACCAGGAGCCAGAGTGTCTGCCTGTAAGCCTGCTTCGCCGTTGAGGGCAATAAGTCTGTCGGCTGGAAGGCCACGCCCGGAAAGGGTAAATTTTCTTACTACAATGCCGACTTCACGCTCACCGATTACGACCAACCCGCCAAAGAACAGGGGGACGAATATGACAAAACCGCCAACCACCGCAATGGGGACGAGTCCCCACGGTGACAGTTGCATTGCTTGATATTGAATCCTGCTATTTGGTAACTGAGTAGTGCTGGGTTTTGTCTGGCTCAGTTGCACCGATACCGAGCTAATTTCTTTTACAATAGTTGTTTTTAAAGTAGTAGCATTGGCAGAATTAACAGTGCTAGCTAGCGCCAATGTTGCTATTAAAGATGTTGCGAAACAAGTTAATTTATTTTGTTTACGCTTACCAATGGAAGATGGAAAATTTTTCATAATTTGTGCCCTTCTGGGCAACTAATTACCTAAGTTAACACTTCACTTTGGCTATGCGAGATTTCTTAAACTTGGTGTAATTTCGTTCGCAAAATTTATATCGCGGTCAGGAGTTAGGAGGAGCCAGTGACGGGTACGTAGGGGTTTCCCCAAGTAGAGCAACTGGCGTTCAGAATACAGAAAATTCCTCATTTTTATAATTGCAGACAGTTGAAAACTACTGTAAGTAGAACGGTGCAAATAAACAGAACTATATTACGAAAAGTAAACTTAACTAAAACTCTCTTCCCTTCTGCCATCTGCCATCTGCCCTCTGCCTTATCTTAATGATAAATATTCACGCCGACCTACTTAAATACTGTGGGGTGGACAAACAGCCCACCCCACAAAGTAGAAGTAAGAAGTGATTAAGATTTTAGAGCAAACCGCCAGCTGCTTGAAAGCGAGCGCGGGCGCGTTTGAAGGCTTGAGTTGCCTGGATTTGGGCTTGGCGATCGCCTTGTGGCACTTGATTCAGACGTGCTTCTGCTTGGCTGTAGGCAGCACGAGCTTCTTCAAGGTTTATTTTATCGCCGCGTTCAGCGCCATTCACTAGAATTGTCACTTCATTTTCTTCAACTTCGGCAAAGCCACCCAAAAGGGCGATCGCTTGCCAAGGCTGATTTTTACTGGCGCGTACTCGCATAACACCTGTATCTAAGGCAGTCAAAAGTGGCGCATGTCCACTTAGGATACCTAGCTGACCAGTTGTGCTGGGCAAAATTACTTCATCAGCTGGGGCATCCCAAATTGTTTTATCTGGGGAAATTACACGAACGGTTAATGTCATTTGTGAGTTGTGAGTTGTGAGTTGTGAGTTATCAGTTGTCAGTTGTCAGTTGTTAGGTATTTTTAACCACTGACTACTGACTACTAACTACTAACTAATTAACCCTTGAGCTTTTGGGCTTTGGCGATCGCTTCGTTAATATCGCCTACCAAGTAGAAGGCTTGCTCTGGTAAATCATCCAACTCACCAGACAGAATCTTCTGGAACCCTTTGATGGTGTCTTCCAATTTCACATACTTACCAGGAGAGCCTGTGAACACTTCTGCCACGAAGAACGGCTGAGACAAGAAACGCTCAACCTTCCGCGCCCGCGCCACGATCAGACGGTCTTCTTCAGACAGTTCATCCAGACCGAGAATGGCAATAATGTCTTGCAGTTCTTTATAACGTTGCAGAGTTGACTGCACGGCACGCGCAGTATTGTAGTGTTCGTCACCCACAATGTTGGGCTGTAGCATGGTGGAAGTCGAACCAAGGGGGTCTACCGCTGGATAGATTCCCTTAGCTGCCAAACCGCGAGACAGCACTGTTGTTCCGTCCAAGTGGGCGAAGGTGGTTGCAGGTGCGGGGTCGGTCAAGTCGTCCGCAGGTACGTATACTGCCTGAATGGAGGTAATCGACCCCTCTGTAGTTGAGGTAATTCGCTCTTGCAGTTCACCTACGTCAGTTCCTAGGGTGGGCTGGTATCCTACCGCTGAGGGCATCCGACCCAGTAGTGCTGATACTTCCGAACCTGCTTGTACGAACCGGAAGATGTTGTCAATAAACAGCAGCACATCCTGCTTGTTAACATCCCGGAAGTATTCTGCTACTGTCAAACCTGACAGACCAACCCGCATTCTGGCTCCGGGTGGCTCGTTCATCTGACCGTAGACTAGAGCAATCTTCGACTCGTTGAGGTTGTCTTTGTTGATTACCCCAGATTCAATCATTTCGTTGTAGAGGTCATTCCCTTCACGGGTGCGCTCACCTACTCCAGCAAAAACAGACACACCACCGTGCTGGGTGGCGATGTTGTTAATCAACTCCATCATGATCACGGTTTTACCGACACCAGCACCGCCGAACAGACCAATCTTACCGCCGCGTCGATAGGGAGTCAGAAGGTCAACAACTTTAATCCCAGTCTCGAACACGGAAGGTTTAGTTTCCAGTTCAGTGAATTTGGGAGCAGAGCGGTGGATGGGTAAGGTTGCCTCAGCATTTACGGGCCCCTGATTATCTACGGGTTCGCCAAGGACGTTGAAAATGCGGCCCAGGGTGGCTTTACCGACTGGTACGCTGATAGGAGCGCCAGTATCAACGACTTCCAGACCACGCACTAAGCCATCGGTGGTACTCATAGCAACAGCCCGCACCTGGTTGTCGCCCAGTAGTTGCTGTACTTCAACGGTAAGGTTGATGTCTTGTCCAGCTTCGTTGGTGCCTTTGATGGTCAAAGCGTTGTAGATTTGCGGCAATTTTCCGCTAGGGAATTTAACGTCTACAACTGGGCCAATAATTTGGGTAATGTAACCAATGTTTGTTTTTTCTGCGGTTGTGACCATGCTGCGCCTAATGATTGAAGCTATATTTCAGATAGGGTCGTAGAAGACATAAGATTAAGCAATGTCATCTTTCACTGTAGCACCGCAAGGGGACACAACTCCCTTAGTAATTCCTTAAAAAGCAGCTTGATGGTAACTAGCAATAAAAAACTGCTGTGTATAACAGCAGTGGATACAGCGATCGTCAAAGTAAGGATTTTGGGGATGAATTAAGTATTGATCTGGTGTTGGCGTTTCAGGAGTGAAGAACTAGTACTGCAAGCAGCCAATGCCAGCAAGCCAACCAGAGAAGCAGGTTCGGGTACACGGCTAGACTGACTGTCTTTGATGACTGGGGAATAATAGGAAAAGCGGATAGATTGACTGTCTTTGATAACTGGTGAATCGAATGACCACTGGAGATTGCGACCATTCAGCTGTCCATCGGTGTCACGAATGCCTACTGTTGCATTGCCGCCAAAGGATTTGTTATTTCCAGCATCTACGTCTAGATAAGATAAGAGAATATCATTGCTACTCTCGAAAAGAACTGACTGGAAGGTTACAGGACTGGGTGAAGTTGGGTATCCTAAGGCAGCGTTCCATTGGGTGATGAACCGTCGATTACCCGTTTGGCCAAGTGTTTGATAATAGACAGCACTGTTTCCTGAGCTAGGAAACTTCCAGTCGTCCCACAGAACGGCGATACTGGGATGGTTACCTAATGGGGCAGTTGTGGTCAAGTTTTTATTAGTAAATAAAACGTTTGTGCCTGCAAATGTTAAAAGTCCGTTGGCGGTGAAGGATACGTTGTTATAGTTGATGCCATAGAAGTTGAAGTCGAAACCGATATTTGCTGAACTGAAGGTATCATCAGTACCAGCTAATACTGTTGTACCTGTCGTTGAAATATCTTCAAAGGTGAAATGGATATCGTCTGTAGCTTTGTAGCCAAAACTATCCGACCCGATGGTAGCTGCCTTCGTCTGTCCTGGGTTTAGTATTCCTAGTGCGATAAACATTGCCCCGACAGTCGCCATTGATAACTTTTTAACCACAGTTGCTGTTGTCACAAAACTCATTTCTCCAAGCAGGTGTATTTAACGATGGAAGCGATCGCGATTGATGAGTGCAAAAGTTCAGGCGCGATCGCACACAACGCCTCGATCGCAACAGGCTATTAATTCGCCTATCGCAGATATCGCAGATAAAATATCAGTGAAAATGCTATAGCATTTAACTTCTATGTTGTATTTTATGTATCAGCGAGGTTGTGACTCAGAGTTTCCTCGTTCTTATATTTATATAAGTTACTAGTAAATTGCTTGTGTTGCTAGTATTTGTACGTATATTTACAGAATAATTAAATTAAAATTCAATGAATTAAAAGCTAAACTAGATATTCCATATAGGTTGTAGGCAAAGTTTACGATAAATCGCCTGATAAAACTTTGTAAAAATTAGCTGCTGCTTTAAGGTAAATTTATCTACGTGTTTATGCTTGGATATGGTTGTGAATAAATGTTGTGCTTTTAGAGACTAAATTGCCAGAAGACTATAGCATTTCTCGATCGCACGCGCTCTTGGTTTATTTAGTTAAGGTCAGAACAATGCTCCAAACAACACTTAAAATACAAAACTGCTGTGTTTGGCGAGTGCAAACACAGCAGTGTTTAAAAATTCGGTTAGCTATGAATTTATGCCTTAGCTGATACTTTTTGTTTTTGGCGCTTGCAAAGTGAAGTAGCGCCAACAGTTCCTAAAGCCAGAACTCCCATAATTGAAGCAGGTTCGGGAACAGTAGTTACACTAGTGACGCTAACGTAGTCTATGTAAGTACCAAAACTATTGGATATCTCATTTAAGTTGTCGAAACTCAGGCGAGTTGTTGCACTTGTTGCAACTAGCTCATAAGTATAAGTATTCCAGTTTGTATTACTGAATCCGACTCCACTGGCAGAGAAAGAATCAACCAAGTTTCCCCCCCAATTAATATTCAAGATATTCTGAGCTACTGTTGGACGGGGTGAAAAAGCAAATGTTAATTCGTACTTTTGACCAACTGTAGTTGCCAAGTCTTGAAAGATACCAGTAACTGCTGTGCTATCTAATTCTACAAATTGGAAACCATCAAATGGGCTTCCAGCTACCCGATCTTGTACTTCAATACGGCCCTTAGAGCCAGTTACCAAACTCCATCCGGGGATGGAAGACAAAAATCTATAACTCTTTGTAGGTATATCTGGACTTTCAAAACTGCTATTGGTAACAAGATTCACCGCTGCGGCTGGTTTAGTAGCCAGAGTTAGGGGTAAAAAACCCAGAGTCAATCCCACACCAATTTTTAAACCTAATTTTTGGATAAACATAGCCGTGTAACTGAATTTCTCCCAAGAACTGAATGTTGACAGTGGAAATAATCCCAATTTATAAAGGTAATCGTTTCGGCGAAATTGCACATCACGCCTCAAGTGCGTCAGGTTCAGTTCAACCTGTAGTAGATACTGAAAATAAATTTTTGTTAAAAATAATACATTATTATACTGGCGATTTTCCTTGTAAATGAATTAGCAGAATTTTTAACCGCGTTTTTTATTGTACTTATATAGAGTACTAGGTAATTGGTTATGTGGCTAGTGTTTATACGTATATTTACACCAAGAATCAATTACTCAGGAATGAATGCCATATTTGGCGATCGCAAGACACTCCATTCACTGTCTTGAAAATTGGTGTAGGGGTGTAAGAGAAAGACATTTTCATGCCCTCGTTGTGGGCAATTGCCTGTGGGGGTCTAACTTGGAAATGGGCACTGGGGAGTAGGGGATATTCCTTTTTCATGATTGATTGTAAGATTTTCTCGTGAATGGCTGACTTGTAAGTGGGTATAAGAAAGTTATTAAAATAGTTACGAAACGCTTTTCTACAAAATGCGGCTGCTGTTATAAATACTTTTAAATCCTAAAAAATACGAATATAAAATTGTCAACAAAGCTTTTTTATAACATTTATAGTTCAACCTACTACTGGAATAACAGATATAATTAATCTTGAGATAAAATTATTTACTTCTTTTACAATAAGTCTATATTTTAGTAGATTTAAAAATCATGAAATCTTTGCAAAAATTAAATTTGCAAATCTTCTTAATAACTATAAAATAAAGATAGATATACAAAATATGTGTCAGTTAGCCCTCTTCATCTTTATATTTCTATTGAGCAATTGCTTATGAAATTCTCGTCAGCACGGCAATATTTTTATCAGGAGATTCATCAGCCTGACGAGCATATCGACTTAGCAAAGGCAGCTTTATATATTGCACAGGAAGAATATCCATACCTTGAGCCAGAGGAATACCTCAATGCCTTTGACACAATGGCAGGTGAAGTTCAAGAACGCTTACCTTCCTCAAGGTATCCTCTACGGCTGATTCAAAGTTTAAACCAGTATTTCTACGATGACTTGGGATTTGCTGGAAATAAAACAGACTACTACGACCCTCGCAACAGTTTTTTAAATGATGTTATAGATCGCCGATTAGGGATTCCCATTACCTTGGCGTTGGTTTACCTAGAAGTTGCCCACAGAATCGATTTTCCTATGGTGGGAATAGGAATGCCAGGACACTTCTTAATCCGTCCGGATATTCCAGATGTAGAGATTTTTGTCGATGCATATAATCACGGTGAGGTGATGTTTGCCCAAGATTGCCAAGAACGGCTTGCTCAAATGTTTCAACAACCTGTAAGTTTACAACCAGAATATTTAGCACCCGTAAGTAAACGGCAATTTTTGGCACGAATGCTGACAAATTTAAAATTTATTTACCTGAAACAGCAAGATTTAGAAAAAACTCTGGCAGCGGTTGAAAGAATTTTGCTGCTGTTTCCTGGCGTGTCCTTAGAAGTGCGCGATCGCGGTTTGCTTTATTATCAACTTGGCAATTACCCACAAGCTATTGAAGACTTGCAAACTTATCTAGCAAAAGTTCCTGATGCTGAAGATGCAATGGTGATTCGGCGGTTACTCGCGGATTTAGGGAAGTGAGGGAGTAGGAAAGCAGAGGGGCAGGGGAAGCAGGGGGAGCAGAGGGGCACAAGAGCAGGGGAGAATAACACCAACCACTGACCAATTACCAATTACCAATCCCCAATTACTACTGACAACTGACAACTGACTATTGACTAATTTGTTGTTCTTCTGCCACTCGTTTGAGGCGGCGTAGTTGGGCTTGCATATCTTCTTTAGTCCAAGATGCAGCAAAGGTTTTGAAACCCCAACTCACTAGCGGGTTGGGAATATCGAACTCAAAGCGGTTCAAGAGGCGCGTTCCCTGTTCTATTGGTTGACATTCCCAGCGATCGCGTCCTTGGAAAAATCCCTGAAATTCCCAGACTACTAAACCTGGTTTTCGTTCTACCACGACGCTGTTGAGGGTGGGTTTAACAAAAGGAATTTGAATCACAAATTGACTTTGACTACCGATATCAGTACTCCAGGCTTCGCCCACAGGTTCGCAACGAAGTACGGGGTTTAGCCAGCGATGCATGAGAGCTAAATCGGTAATACAGCGCTCCACCAGCGTAGCTGTGGCATTAATTTGAATCGATTGTTCAAAAGCTTGGGACATTCTCTTTCATGCAGTTGCTGCACTTAGATTACCTCAAAATTAGGTACTGGGGACAAGGGGGAGCAGGCGGGAATAACAACTGACAATTGAACTTACTTAAATTAATGTATATAAACATACTAAAATTTATCAATAACTCATTGTTTTGAGAGTATTGATTGCTAAAAAGAGAAATTACTTTACAAAGTAAAAAATTACTCTTGCTATCAATACCATATAAGTTTTTACTGTTAAATGTATATTCAAAACACTAGTGAAGTTACTGGGGTACGGAATTGTTCTGAGCAAACCACCCTACAAGCATCGCAAGTGTTTTTAGCGAATACTTAAGCTTAATTCCGGAAAACCATGAACACAACTTGGCAAGGAATAACCCAGTTGATAGACATTGGTTTGTCGATGAGGTTACAGCAATTTTTGGCACAATCGCCAAGCCTGACACTGGATCAACAAAGAGTTAATCAAGGAATTGCCGATGTGCAAGGAATTGTTCAACAGTTGATTGCATTTATACCCCGGTTACTAGGGGTAGTGGCAATTTTGTTAATTGGTTGGCTAATTGCAGCGATCGCAGAGGCGGTGACGCGCGGAATCCTCAATCGCACAAACATAGATAACCGTATTGCCGCAGGGGTGACGGGACGCGAGGATGTTCCCCAGGTGGAGAAATTAGTCTCCAAGTTGGTATTTTGGAGCATCATCTTACTAACGGTAGTAGCTGTTTTACAGGCTCTAGGGCTAGAAGTAGCCTCTCGCCCGCTCAATAATTTTCTCGACCAACTCATTGGCTTTTTGCCAAAGATAGTTGGTGCAGGAATTCTTTTGACTGTTGCTTGGTTAATAGCAACTATTGTCAAGATTGTGACAGTACGTGGGCTACAAGCCTTGAGGCTGGATGAGCGTTTAAATCAAGAAACCCAAGACGATAACATCAGCCTCGATCGCTTGTCTTTGAGTGAGACAATTGGCAATGCCCTCTATTGGTTCATCTTTTTACTTTTTCTCGTCCCGGTTCTGGATACTCTGGGGCTAAGGCAGGCACTACAACCAGTACAAGCCTTAATTACAGAGATTCTGTCAATTCTGCCAAACATCCTGGCGGCAACGCTAATTGCAGTAGTCGGTTGGTTCTTGGCTAATGTGGTGCGGCGGATTGTTAGCAACTTATTGGCGACAACGGGCATCGACCATTTGGGTACGAGGTTTGGACTGTCTTCATCTGCGGGAGTACAATCTCTATCAAGTATCATAGGCACGATTGTCTATATTTTGATTTTGATTCCTGTAGCGATCGCAGCTCTGAATGCGTTGAGAATTGAGGCAATTTCCGTGCCTGCGATCGCAATGTTGCAGCAGATCCTCAATGCCCTGCCTGCAATCTTTACAGCTATCGGAATTTTGATTTTTGCCTACTTCCTGGGACGATTTGTAGCAGATTTAGTCACCAGTATTCTCACCAATTTAGGCTTTAACAACATTTTCTCTGTTTTGGGTCTGCCAACACCCACCAGACGAATTGTCATTCCAGCAGAACCAACAGCAACGCCTAGCGCAACCCGCACTCCATCAGAAATTGCTGGCATTGTCGTCTTAGTTGGCATCTTGCTGTTTGCAACGGTTGCAGCAGTCAATATCCTGAATATTCCAGCCCTGACAGCATTGGTATCTGGTATTTTAGTGATATTCGGGCGGATTTTAGCGGGATTGATAGTATTTGCCATTGGTTTATTCTTGGCAAATCTAGCATTTAACATTATTACCAGTTCTGCTAATCCTCAAGCGCGGATTTTGGGACAGGTAGCACGGATTGCCATCATTGCCTTAGTTTCTGCAATGGCACTGCAACAAATTGGAGTTGCCAGTGATATTGTGAATTTAGCCTTTGGACTTTTACTAGGTGCGATCGCTGTTGCTATTGCTCTAGCTTTTGGTCTAGGCGGTCGCGATATTGCCCGAGAGCAAGTCCAAGAATGGCTTAACTCTTTTAAAGGTAGAGGATAACTCAAGTCTTCATCTTGAAAAGAGCCGCACTTTAACTAAAAGTTAGAAATTGCGGATGCGATCGTTCCCAGGCTCCTGTCTGGGAATGCATAATCTAGGTTAAATGCAAACATCATTCATTTGCATTGTTCGCGCAATGGAACCGAACTAGACTGGTTGCTTAACCCAGAAGATGAAAGTGTCCTAGGGGTATTTCCTGGTCAGCGAGTAGAATTATACGAAGGTGCTGATAAATTACTTATACTTGAAAGTATAGAGTTAGAACTAACAGTAGAACAAATTTTTACTTGGCTGATGTCATAAAAAAGCGATCGCTCTAAAATTGGACGATCGCTTTTCACTTCAATCTCAAATCATTAGTTTAGAACAGATTGCAGCAATGGTTTATCTTCTGATAACTTACCCGAGCGCAACCATTCTGCCATTTCCTCTGGTACTCTCGCTCTGATGAGGCGATCGCGCAATTGCGAACCTTCGAGGATTTCTTTTTCCAACAGTGCTTGTGCGGTTTCCTCTAGCAAGTCGCGGTTAGTTTGCAGAATGCTCAAGGCGATATGATGAGCATTATCCACTATCTGCTTAACTTCCCGATCAATTTCTTCAGCTACTTTCGGACTAATAGAACGGCGTGGGTTGCCGTAACCTTCGATAAACTGCTGTTGAGTCTTCTCAAACGCCACTGGCCCCAGTTTATCGCTCATTCCGTACAGAGTAATATAGCGTTCTGCCAAATCTGTAGCTTTTTGAATGTCATCAGAAGCACCAGTAGAAACTTTACCAAAGATGATTTCCTCTGCGGAACGTCCACCCAATAAGGTAGCAATCCGACCGCGAATTTCATCTTCGACCATTAAGAAACGGTCTTCTTCAGGCATCTGAATTGTGTAACCTAAAGCACCTACACCACGAGGCACAACGGAGATTTTTTCGACTTTACCAGCACCAGGCATCAACGCACCGATAATGGCGTGACCAACTTCGTGATATGCTACGGTCTTTTTCTCGGTTTCATTAAGTACGCGAGAGCGTTTTTCTAAGCCAGCCACCAAGCGCTCGATCGCTTCATTAAAATCTGCTGTCGTTACAGCTTTCTGATTTTGCCGTGCTGCTAACAGTGCAGCTTCATTCACGAGGTTGGCTAAATCTGCCCCAGCAAAGCCTGGAGTTCTGATAGCAACAGCGCCCAAATCGACATCATCAGCCAATTTGACGTTTCTAGCATGGACTTTGAGAATCGCTTCACGACCGATTTTATCAGGGCGATCGACTACAACTAGGCGGTCAAATCGACCGGGCCGGCGTAAAGCTGGGTCGAGAACTTCGGGACGGTTGGTAGCGGCGATAATAATTACACCTGTGTTGGCATCAAAGCCATCCATTTCGGTGAGTAACTGGTTGAGAGTTTGTTCGCGCTCATCGTTACCACCTACGAACCCACCAGCACCACCGCGAGATTTACCCAGTGCGTCTAATTCATCGATAAAGACAATACAAGGTGCTTGTTGTTTGGCTTGTTCAAACAAATCGCGGACTCGTGCAGCACCCACACCCACGAACAGTTCAATAAATTCTGAACCAGAGATGCTGAAGAAAGGAACAGCAGCTTCACCAGCAATCGCTTTTGCCAGCAGCGTTTTACCTGTTCCTGGAGGGCCTACCAACAAAGCACCTTTGGGAATTTTCGCCCCCAGTGCCGTGTATTTAGCTGCATTTTTGAGAAAATCAACGATCTCTTCTAGTTCGGCTTTGGCTTCATCTACACCAGCCACATCTGTAAATTTAACACCAGTGCTACCTTCAGAATAGATGCGGGCTTTGCTTTTACCTACTGTTAGTGCAGCCGGGCCACCACCCTGACGATTAATTAAAAAACCCCAAATACCAAAGAAAATTAACGGTGGAGCAATCCAGCTGAGTAAAGTGCCAATCCAGCCATTTTGGTCTGGTGGTGGTGCAGCAAACTCAACATTATGTTCGCGGAGAATCTTTGGTAAATCTAGATCGATGGCTACTGGTGTCGTGGCAAATACCTGTTCGACAGTCTTGCCATCTGGAGTTTCGGTTTTGATGGCATATTGGATGCGATCGCCACCCACAATCGCCTTATCTACTTTACCTGCTTGTACTTGAGTGATAAATTCGCTATAGGGAACCTGCGACAGTCGCGGTCCAAAAAAACTAGGAACGATAAAGTTAAGCAGTAATAGAAGAGTTAACAAAATCAGTAAACTACCACCAAACTGCCGTACCTTCGGCGGCTTGATTTGTCTTTTATTATTAGTTTCAACAGGCATTTTGATGTACCCTCAAATAGAATTTTGTCAGTAGTCAGTGGTCAGTAGCAAATAACAACTGAGGTTATCAACTCAACAACAAAGCAAATAGACCACATAACGCAATACCATCAAACACACCAGCACCACCAATACTGAGTACCCCTGCACTCATAGCTTGAATGTCTTTAAGATGCAGCAAGTCAGCACCAATCAAGGTTCCAAGAATACCACCAGCAAAAGCGACGGGAGCAGCATGGGGTGCAGCAATTAACATTGCAGATAAAGCAGCAGTCAAAGGAGCCAGTAAAGGATTCATTTGGATACCGATTCCTGGAACTACACGCGCTGCATAGTAACTGACAACAGTCACAATGACAGTGACTAAGACAATTGCTAAAGCATTTCCTTGGGTAAATTGATACAGTGCTAAGACTACTGGAATTAAGCCACCACCCACATTCAGAGCTACCACAGTAGAGCGCTCCACTTTCCTTAAAGGAATTCCCCAAAATTCTTTTAACCAGAGTCCGGCAAAGTCATCTGCTAGCTGCACAGGAGTTTGTAAGCGGTATATCGGTATATTGATGGTGCTGGTGAGAATTACTAGCACAAACAATAAAAAAGCGATATTGGGCGAAAATCCCAATTTAGCAACTGCGATTTCCACCACATCTACTGCCACAGCAAACCAAATAAAAGGTAATAGCAGCAACAAAACTAGGAATAGTAGTAATGAAACTGGTAGGTAGATCATGGAGATTGGCAAATACAATTGTGTGGTTACTCGCCTAAAAGCATTTAAAACTTTCGCATTCAGTCTTTTGAGAGACTAGCAGGAAGCTGAGGAATGAGACGATTTATCTAGGTAGTTTGAAGCTACAAATTAAACCATTGCTTAATACGTGGTTATGTTGCTAGCGATCGCTGTTGTTATATTTACAAAATGTATTTGTAAAGGTTTGTATCTGTAGGTCTATTCTAGAAACTAGAGGCAACAGCCCTAATTAGTGCATACCCCACAAGAAAATGCGTATTGCCGTACTTTTATGGAAAATCAGCTAGGATTTGTTCTGAAATTGCTTTTACTTTCGGCTGTGCTATCGCTATTAATTCAGCGGGTGGGGCCGATTTTATCGATTTCGGCAACAGCAACTAATGCTCTAATTATAGTTTTGTTGCCAAATGCGATCTTGGCGATCGCTCTTTTGTGGCGATTCCAAAAACAAAATTAACTAAAATCATCTGAGCGGAAGTTGTTAAAATCAGCTAACCTAGCTGCATTGAGCAGAAATTGCATCTCACCAACCGCTGGGAGTTAGCCTGTGAATCTCGGTCAATGGATCGGCTTAATCGCCATTGTTCTTTCTTTATACATCTTGTGGCAAATTCGGGAAGTGCTTTTGCTGATGTTTGCCGCAGTTGTTTTAGCCACTACTTTAAATCGGCTAGCGAAACGCTTGCAACGCTTGGGAATGACGCGTGGACTAGCTGTGGTACTTTCGGTCGCTCTCTTTTTTGCAGGGGTTATCGGTTTTTTCTGGCTGATTATGCCACCTTTTATACAACAATTTAATGAACTTACTGATCGCGTTCCCCAAGGATTTGAGCGCTTTAATAGTTGGCTTGACGAACTGAGAACTCGTATTCCTAGCCAGTTGGTTCCCTATATCCCGGACATCAATAGCCTCATCCAACAAGCACAGCCTTTTGTCAATCGGGTGTTGGGAAGTTCATTCGCTTTAGTCTCTGGTTCTTTGGAAGTTGTCCTCAAAGTTTTGCTAGTGCTAGTTTTAACAGGGATGTTATTAGCCGATCCTATGGCTTACCGCAAAGTATTTGTACGGATTTTCCCCTCATTTTATCGACGGCGGGTAGATGGAATTTTGGATAAATGCGAAGTCTCATTAGAAGGATGGGTGACAGGCGCTGTTATTGCTATGGGTGTAGTGGGACTGATGAGTGTCGTTGGCTTATCTATTTTGGGTGTCAAGGCTGCACTGGCTTTAGGAGTTTTGGCAGGATTTTTGAACTTAATTCCCAACCTCGGCCCAACCATGAGTGTAGTACCAGCAATGGCGATCGCTCTCTTGGATGCTCCTTGGAAAGTAGTTGCTGTCTTGATTCTTTACTTCATTATTCAACAGGTTGAAAGTAATTTCATCACACCTATTGTCATGGCGCATCAAGTCTCATTGCTACCAGCAGTGACCTTAATTGCCCAGCTCTTTTTCGTTACTTTCTTTGGCTTTTTAGGATTGTTTCTGGCGCTACCCCTAACCGTTGTTGCCAAGATTTGGCTGCAAGAAGTGTTGATTAAAGATGTTTTAGATGAATGGGGGCATAACCATGCAAAAGAGACTGAGTTGGTAATAGTTTCTGACCCTCCCGGATCGGGTGATAATTACACGACAGAAACTCCAACTAGTGATAAAGAGCGGTCAAATGATGATGTGTAATCAGGCGATCGCATCTTGATTTTACGATAGGCGATCGCTCTTTTGCAAAACCACCAAACTAGCACTTAGCGCTGTCTACTCATGAGTTGTGCCATCCGGCATGATAGCGCTAGCAAGCTTTGCACCTTCTAAGTTAGCTCCACTAAGGTTTGCGTCTTTTAGGTTGGTTTTTTCTAGCTTGGCATAACTCAGGTTTGCTCCACGTAAGTCTACTGAAGTTAAGTTAGCACCAGTCAGGTTAAGTCCATGTAGATATGCAATGATCTCTTGAATACCCATGTGTAATTTCAATTGCTCCAGCTTCCTCTACTATTTCTGTGGTGTTGGCATAGTCTCCATGTACATGAAACGAACTCGAGTCCAAGTGTCAGCTGTCTTGTTTGACTCCAAACTTTTTGGCTGCTGCCAATGCCACTGTCACAAATACTTGTGTTAACCCTGCCTCATATAGCTTATCTAAGACTCTGCCCAGTCGGTCATCGTTCAGGTGTTCTGCACTGATACCCTCACCTAATAGATGCTCTGTGGCTTTGCCAACGAAAAACTTTTCAAATAGGTATAGTGGCGCACTCACTAATGCAAATTATGTCCAAACATCAAGTAGACATTACGTTAGCCTCAATAATGGTGAAGCTGTAGCAACTGTCTGGGATTGTGATTTCTCAGAAGGTTATGCAGAGATTAATACTAAATATTCTACTTAATTAACTAAGAATAGCCAAAACTCAGAAACCAGATAAAATCCTAATTTTGATTGATGCAAAAAGTGTATTTTTCAAGATTAACTTAACTTAATACATCACTATAAATTAGTCTGTGAGATTGCAAAGATTTATGGATGAATCTAGCAATTATATTTATATTTGAAATGCGATCGCGTTCTACACAGCTACAATCCAATAATTTTTTATTTACTCAATTTGCAGTCAATTATTTATTATCTTAACCTTTAGCTAGCGATTTCTTAATCTCAACGGGATAGTTTGAGGCACTGAGAGCAAAATTAATGCCAATCAGGTATGTAGCTATTTTCTGGCATATGCCAGGACTCGTCAACCTGCTATTGCGATCGCCGTTCTCATAGATACAGGTATTGGCTAAGCCATAGCCCAAACTATGGAGTAAATCCTTGTGGTTATGAGAGGCTCTCTTTCTACTCATGAGTCTAAAACGCCTGTTTTCTGCTCAGAAACTTGTATGTGTAAATGATTTTATATGTATGGATAGCGCATTTTGACGCATTTTACTACAGTCATCAACTATTCATAAATACCAAATTTCCAGGCAGTTCTGAAATACGGTAAATATACAAATTAATCTTCCGAAAAATTGACTTGGTTCGCACAATCAAACAAAGAGGTTTCTATGCCCAAGATTGTTATTAATGAATTTTACCGTGGTGCAACTCTTACCACAGGTGACGAATTCATAGAGCTTTTGCTTGTTGAAGATTTAACTGCTACAGAGCTTGAGTCTTTCTTTGTTGGAGATTCAACAAGCACGAAAGCCTCTAAGTTTACTGCTTATGAATTTACGAATGTTAGTTCCATAGCCTCCACCTTCAAGGCAGGAACTCTCATTACAGTCGGTGGAACTACAGCTATTACTCAGGACACATCCTATAACCCATTAGGGGGCGACTGGAACATAGCTCTCAATGCAGGTGGTTCCTTCCTGCCTAACGCCAACAGTGGAACTGGAGATATTGCTGGCGATGATATTGTTTGGGTTGATACATCAAATACTGGGAGTACTATTTCAAGCGATGGATTTGCTGTAGATATTGGAACAGCAACAGGAGCATTTACGAATGCAGCAAATGTCAATTTTGGCGCTAGTACAAATAACACAGGCTATGCATTAAACTCAGACCTTGCGGGTACAACAAGCACTGCTAACTGGACAACAGGAATTGCATTTGCTGCAACCACACCTAGCTTGCCTAATGGCGGAGCTAATACAACTTATATCAATAGTCTACGTTCTGCCCCGCCAACACCAGCTTTGTCTTTAAGTGTTAGTCCTAGCTCATTTGCTGAAAATGCTGGTGCAAACGCTGCTACGGGGACTCTGACACGCTCAGACAACTCTGTATCAGATTTGGTTGTAAATTTGAGCAGTAACGATCCAACTGAAGCAACAGTACCCACAACTGTCATCTTCATTGGTAATAGTCCCACTGCAACCTTTGCAATTAATGCTGAAGACGATCTAATACTTGATGGCTCTCAGTCAGTGACGATAACTGCTTCAGCTACAGGTTTTACTAACGGCACTACTGAAATCACGGTCACAGATAATGAAGTAGCTCCATCCGTTCGGATTAGTGAGATTCAGGGAACGGGGCATATTTCATCCTTTATCGATCGGGCCGTCAGCAATGTAGCGGGAATTGTCACGGTTCTGAAATCTAACGGCTTTTATTTGCAAGATCCCAACCCAGATAGTGACGATCGCACTTCCGAAGCCATTTTCGTTTTCACCTCATCAGCACCAACCGTATCTGTTGGAGATTCCATCTTAGTCAGTGGAACAGTCACAGAGTTTCGTCCTGGTAGTAATGCCAATAACCTGACAACTACAGAAATTATTAGCCCCACAATTACTAAGCTTTCCAGTGGCAATGCTTTGCCAACTGCCACAATTCTGGGTAATGGCGGCAGAACCATTCCGACGACGGTAATCGATAACGACACTACCAATAATATCGAAACTGGAACGACCACCTTTGACCCTGCCCAGGATGGCATTGATTTCTACGAAAGCTTGGAAGGAATGCTGGTGCAGGTAAATAATCCTGTGGCAGTTAGCCCAACAAATTCTTTTGGGGAAATTTGGGTACTGGCGGACAATGGCGCAAATGGCACTGGACGGACAGCACGTGGCGGTGTCGTTATTAGCTCTAATGATTTTAATCCAGAGCGTATCCAAATTGATGATACTTTGTTTACGTCTGGCACTTCTCCCAACGTTAACGTGGGTGCGACTCTCGGCACGATTACAGGTGTGGTCGATTACAACTTCAGCAACTACGAAGTTCTGCCCTCCTCGGTGACTGTTGTTTCAGACACCTTGACTAGAGAAGTTACTAACTTAACTTCCACTATCAACCAACTCACAGTTGCTACCTTCAACGTCGAAAACCTCGATCCAGGTGATGGTGCAACTAAGTTCAATAACCTTGCCAGCCGTATTGTCAATAATCTGAAATCTCCAGATATCATCAGTCTAGAAGAAATTCAGGACAACAACGGGCCGACGAATAACGGTGTAGTCGATGCTGATGTCACCTACCAAACATTAATTGATGCGATCGCAGCGGCTGGCGGCCCCACTTATGAATATCGCCAAATTAACCCAGTAAATAACCAAGATGGCGGCGAACCCGGTGGAAATATCCGGGTAGGTTTCTTATTTAATCCCAGTCGCGTCAGCTTTGTAGATACTCCTGGTGGCGGTTCGCTAACTAACACCATAGTCACCGATGTCAATGGCGTTCCCACCCTTTCTGCTAGCCCCGGTCGTATTGACCCCACCAACTCCGCCTTTACTAGCAGTCGCAAACCGTTAGTTGGTGAATTTACTTTCAACGGTCAGACTGTGTATGTAGTTGGCAACCACTTTAATTCCAAAGGTGGCGACCAACCTCTCTACGGGCCGAATCAACCGCCAACCCTTAGTAGCGAAGCGCAACGTCAGCAACAAGCTACGGTGGTGAAAGATTTTGTTGAGAGTATTTTAGCGATCGACCCCAACGCCAATGTAGTAGTGGCGGGTGACTTGAATGACTTTGAATTTTCCAACCCTCTCAGCATCTTAGAAAGTGCTGGACTCAACACTCTAATTGAAACTCTGCCTAAAAACGAGCGCTACACCTACAACTTTGAAGGCAATGCCCAAACCCTCGACCACATTTTGGTAAGTAACAACTTGCTCAACAAGCTGGATGAGTATGATGTGGTTCACATCAACTCAGAGTTTTACGACCAGGATAGCGACCATGACCCTAGCCTAGCTCGGTTTAATTTGCCTGCCAACAATGCCCCCCAAGTAGTCCAACCGATTGATGACCAAATCATCTCTACTAACAAGTCATTCTCTTTCAATGTCAGTAATACATTTATCGACATTGATGAAGGTGACATCCTGACTTACAGTGCTACTGGCTTACCGAATGGCTCTAGTATCGTTGCCAACACAGGTCAGATATCCGGCACAGTCTCCACAACTGGTATTTTCGCTGTGACTGTCACCGCAGCTGATGGTAAAGGCGCTACAGCCAGCGATACATTTGACCTGACTGTTGCTAATAATAAGGCGACTTCTGGTGACGATATCATCTTTATCAGCCAACTTACTGGTTTGAACAGATACATAGTTAATGCATTAGCTGGAAGCGATCGCGTTATCGGCACTAATGCCAGTGAGTTAATTGATGGTGGCAAAGGCAATGACTACCTTGATGGTAAAGGAGGTATTGACATACTTTCTGGAGGCGATGGCGATGACACACTCCTAGGGGGATCTGGTTATGACGTACTTTCTGGAGGCGATGGCAATGACCGCCTGATTGGTTGGGGAGGTGACACAAACGAAATCGACGTACTCAACGGCGATCGGGGAGTAGATACTTACATCTTGGGTGATGTTACTTTAGTTTTCTATGCTAATTCCCAGAACCGTGACTATGCCGATGTTCTCAGCTTCCAAGCCAACGATAAGATTCAGCTCAAGGGACTTGCTAACAATTATTCCCTAGGGACAGCATCAGCCGTGTCTATAAATAGATCTGCTGTTGGTATCTTCACCAACAATGGAACGGAATTGATTGCTGTTGTAGAAGACGGGTTAAACCGCAATACGAATTTGGCAACAGATTCTCGATTCGTCTTTGTTTAACAATGCAGATTCAAGCGATCGCCCAAAAGCTTCTTTTTATCTTGTCAGACTTACGCAAGAACTTGTCTGGAGTCTACCTTAAAACTAATTATGGTCACTACCAACACAATCCGCTTTTCCCAGTTCAACGCTTCTTTGAATCGCAACGCTGATGGTCAATTAGTCAGCGATTTGTCTACCCCCGATAATCCTCAAGCCAAAGCTGTTGCCGAAATCATCCAACGCAATAACCCGGATGTGCTGCTAATTAATGAGTTCGATTACGACCCAGAAGCAGTCCAATTATTTAAAAAAAATTACCTTGCTGTTAGTCAAAGCGGTGCAACTCCCGTTGACTATCCCTACGTTTACATTGCACCCTCGAACACGGGTATTGCCTCTGGATTTGACTTGAACAATGACGGCACAGTGGTTACAACTCCAGGCGCATCGGGATACGGTGACGATGCCTTTGGATTCGGTAATTTTTCCGGTCAGTATGGCATGTTGCTGCTGTCCAAATATCCCATTGACACGGCTAACGTCCGCACCTTTCAAAACTTCCTCTGGAAGGATATGCCAGATTCGTTGCTGTCTACCATCACTGATGTTTCGGGAACGTCTTGGTATTCAGCAGAAGAACAAAATGTCCTACGCCTTTCTTCCAAGAGTCATTGGGATGTGCCTATCAATGCGAATGGAGAGATAATTCACGTCCTCACCAGTCACCCTACACCGCCAACCTTTGATAGTTCCGAAGACCGCAATGGCAAACGCAACCATGATGAAATTCGCTTTTGGGCAGATTACATTACTCCTGGTAAAGGCGATTACATCTATGACGATGCAGGTAAAAAAGGTGGGATTGCTGCTGGTTCGAGCTTTGTGATTATGGGCGACCAGAATGCTGACCCTGTAGATGGTGATAGTTTTGACAATGCTATTCGCCAACTATTGCAGAACCCTAGAATTAATACTAATGTCATTCCCACCAGTCCCGGTGGTTCTCAACAAGCAGACTTGCAAGGTGGTGCAAACACCAACCACAAAGGCAATCCTTATTTTGACACCGCAGACTTCGCTGATACGGCTCCGGGAAATCTGCGAACAGATTACGTACTACCCTCCGCTGAACAACAAATTACCAACTCAGGAATATTTTGGCCCCTCTACACTGACTCAACGTTTCCTTTGGTAGGTACTTTTCCCTTCCCCAGTTCTGACCATCGCCTGGTGTACGCAGATGTGCAAACTGGAGTAATCCCCGCTGGTAAAACCATTCCCAGCGTCGGATTTATAGGACAAACAACCTTCGCCACAGGCTTTATCCCCTCCGGTGCAGCGGGAACTGTGACTGGAGTGCAGACTCAGGTAGGTGGTTTATCTGGTGTTACATACGATGCTGCTAATAACCGCTACTACGCTATCTCAGACGATCGCTCCCAAAATGGCCCAGCTCGCTTTTATACATTCACTACCAATTCAGGGGTAACTTTCACCAATGTTACTCCCCTAAAAGATAGCAATGGTAACTTGTTTGCCACCTTTAGCCTCGACCCTGAAGGTATCTCTTTAACAAAAAATGGTACTGTTTTCATTTCTTCCGAGGGTGAAGTAAACCTTGCTGCTGGTCGAGTTAGCGATCCCTTTATTAAAGAATTTTCCCTTGCCACAGGACAAGAATTGCGATCGCTTGCGGTACCCAAGAAGTTTCTGCCAGCGGTGGAAGACACTAACGGCAACGGTAAAGTCGATACAGGTGATACTCAAACATCAGGCGTTTACAATAACTTGGCGTTTGAAAGCCTCACCATCACACCCGACCAAAAGACTTTATTTACCGCTACCGAAAATGCCCTTTCTCAGGACGGGCCAAGGGTATCTACCACCGTCGGCAGTCGTTCTCGCATTCTGCAATACAACTTGGTGAGTGGACAGCCAGAAAAAGAATATCTTTACATCACCGATGCATCCGTCACACCAAACCCAACCACAGGCTTTAGTGACAATGGCTTGGTGGATTTACTAGCAATTGACAATCGTGGCACTTTGCTGGCGTTAGAACGTTCCTTTGCAGAGGGTGTAGGCAACACCATCAAAATCTACGAAATTACTCTGCAAGGGGCAACCGACATCAGCACCATCGACTCACTCAATAGTTTAAACCAAACTCAACTAGCTGCCATTGCACCTGCTCAAAAGCGTCTGGTGTTGAATTTAAATGACCTTAACCTACCCAATGGCACAGATAACATCGAAGGTTTAGCCTTTGGCCCCAAATTAGTAGATGGTCGCCAATCGATTGTACTGGTGAGTGACAACAACTTCAATCAAAGCCAATTTACCCAAATTCTAACTTTGAGTGCAGACATCGTGAATACCGCAATTCCTACAGTAGAAACCCGTCCTGATTTATTTGACGATGAGACACTGCCTACATCTCAACGTGCCGATGCTGATGACCCGGCTATCTACGTCAATGCCACTAATGCCGATAGCTTAGTATTGACCTCAGTGAAAAATGCCGGACTGCGGGTTTATGACTTGTCTGGTCAGTTGTTGCAAGAAGTTAACCCTGGTGGTATTCGCTACAACAATATTGATTTGCAATACGGTTTTAAATTGGGCAGTGAATCTATTGATATTGCCGTAGCTAGCGATCGCGAGAACGACAAACTAGCAATCTTCAAGATAAACCCCAATGGCAACGCTGACGGTAAGTATTTGGAGAATATCACCGACAGCAGTATTGGTACTCTTTTCCAAGCATCACCTTTTGAACCTCCCTACGACCTATCGTCTCGCAGTGCTTACGGACTAGCCTTATACCGTAGTCCCAAAACTAACGATTATTACGTCTTCGTCAGTCGCCGAGAAACTGGAGATTTAGCCCAGTTCAAACTAATTGACAAAGGTAACGGCAAAATTGGGGCTGAAAGAGTGCGGGAGTTCACTATACCTACAACTGAGGGATTTGAACCGCAAACCGAGGGCATGGTGGTAGACCAGGAAACTGGTTTCCTCTACATTGGACAGGAAGATGTCGGCATCTGGAAATTCCAAGCAGAACCCTACGGCAGTAATGATGGTCAGCTAATTGATAAAGTTAAAGACTTGGGTGGAACTCACCTCACCAGCGATGTAGAAGGACTCACCATTTACTACGGTGCAAATGGCAAAGGTTATTTACTAGCATCTAGCCAAGGTGACAACACCTTTGTTGCCTACACCCGTGAGGGAAATAACGCATATGTGGGTA
Source organism: Nostoc minutum NIES-26 (assembly GCA_003326215.1). Taxonomy (GTDB): domain Bacteria; phylum Cyanobacteriota; class Cyanobacteriia; order Cyanobacteriales; family Nostocaceae; genus Dendronalium; species Dendronalium minutum. The sequence continues at coordinate 122,108 of LXQD01000001.1, forward strand.
ACTTTGCTGTTGGTAGCAGTGGGTCAATTGATAGCGTCCAAGAGTCGGATGGTGCAGATGTAGTTAACGTCCCCTTGGGGCCGAATTTCCCATATGGTCTATTTGTTACCCAAGATGGTGACAATGAACCTGCCAAAATAGCCGATGGTGAGAATATCAACTCCAACTTTAAGTTGGTGCCTTGGGAGAATATTGCCAATGCATTCTCTACTCCCCTCACAATTGACACCACCAGTTACAATCCTCGCACTCCTGAAAATTTGGTTGCGCCGAAAGTTACACTCAAAGGTTTCGCTTCACTTCCAGCCGATACCTTCGCTGAAGGCCCTCCATCTGGTAGCGATATCACAGGTAATACCAATGGACGAAATGTGCCATTTGCTAAACAACCTGTGCAAGGGTTTAGTGGCGTACAAATTGCTGATGATAACTCCTTCTGGTTCCTTTCTGATAACGGTTTTGGTAGCAAGAGCAACAGTGCTGATTACTTGTTGCGGATTTATCGACTTGACCCCAGTTTCCGAGGTACAGAAGCTGATGGTGATGGCAGTGTCAAAGTGTTGGACTTTCTCCAGTTATCTGACCCTAACAAAAAAGTTTCCTTTGAGATTGTTAATGAGAATACCAGCGATGCCTTCGGCAACCCCTCCGGGGAACGCCTCTTAACTGGTGCAGATTTTGATGTAGAATCTTTGGCGATCGCTGCCGATGGTACATTCTGGATAGGCGATGAATTTGGCCCCTACCTGTTACACTTCGACGCTACGGGCAAATTGCTAGATGCACCCATCGCCACACCAAATTCTGTACAATTAAACACATTAAATGGGCAAGCACCCATCGTCATTGGTCACCGGGGTGCAAGTGGCGAACTCCCAGAACATACTCTAGGCTCTTACAAACGGGCGATTGAACGCGGTGCTGACTTTATCGAACCTGACCTAGTTTCTACTAAAGATGGTGTATTAATTGCTCGTCACGAACCGAATTTGATAGACACCACTGATGTAGCAGATCGTTCAGAGTTTAGCGATCGCAAAAAGACGAAAATCATTGATGGGGCTGCCCAAGAAGGCTTCTTTGCCGAAGATTTTACTCTAGCTGAAATCAAGACACTGCGAGCAAGAATACAGCCAAGCTTCCGTACTCAAGTGTTTAACGATTTGTATGAAATTCCTACCTTTGAGGAAATCATCAACCTCGTCAAGCAAGTGGAAGCTGATACAGGTCGTAAAATTGGCATTTATCCGGAAACAAAACACCCAACTTACCATGATTCTATTGGTCTGTCTCTGGAAGAACCGCTGCTAGCAACCTTAGAGAAAACAGGATTTACTGACCCCAGTCGGGTGTATATTCAGTCTTTTGAAACTAGCAATCTTAAAGAATTGAATCAAAAAACTGACATACCCCTGATTCAGTTATTGGATGCCTATGATGTCAACCTTGATGGTTCGCTAATTGAGGTTAGTCCTTATGATTTTGTCGTTAACGGCGATACTCGCACCTACGGAGATTTGCGGTCATCCCAAGGTTTAGAGGAAATTGCCACCTATGCTGATGGCATTGGCCCTTGGAAACGAATGATTGTCTCCGTTAAGGGTGTTGATGCCGATGGCGATGGTCAAGCGGATGATGTCAATGGCGACGGTACGGTTAATGATGCCGACAAAACCCTAACCGAACCAACTTCACTAGTAAAAGATGCCCACGATGCAGGCTTGTTGGTACATCCATACACCTTCCGCAACGAAGGACAATACTTAGCATCAGACTACAACGGCAACCCAGCAGCAGAATTTCAACAATACATCAATTTAGGTGTTGATGGCTACTTCACCGATTTCCCCGGTACGGGCGACTTGGTACGCGACCAATTAACCGGACAATATGTCAGGTCGCCTCAAAATCCCGATGTGCTGAAAAAGACTGAGTTCCAAACCTTAGATGGCAATGCACCTTTAGTTATTGGTCATCGGGGTGCTAGTGGTTCGCGTCCCGAACACACCTTAGAATCTTATAAACTAGCGATCGCTGATGGCGCTGATTTCATTGAACCAGACTTAGTAGCTACCAAAGATGGGTATTTGGTGGCGCGGCACGAAAACGATATTTCTGGAACTACCGACGTTGCTAATCATCTAGAATTTGCTGACCGCAAAACAACCAAAAAAATTGATGGTGTGGATGTCACAGGTTGGTTTACAGAAGACTTTACATTGGCAGAACTGAAAACCCTAAATGCCAGAGAACGTTTGCCTGAATTGCGAGGAACCAAATTCGACAATGATGGATTGAAGATTCCCACCCTAGAAGAAATCATCGATTTGGTGAAGCAGGTAGAAACAGAAACAGGTCGCAAAATTGGTATTTATCCCGAAACCAAGCACCCCACCTACTTTACCAACCTGGGCATCAACTTGGGACAGAAGCTAGTTGACACACTAGTTGCTAAAGAGTTCACAGATCCCAAACGAGTGTTCATCCAGTCCTTTGAAGTGGGCAATCTCAAGGAATTGAAACAGGACATCATGCCTGAAGCTGGGATTAATCTGCCATTAGTCCAGTTATTTGGTGGTGCAACCAGCCGTCCCTATGATTTTGTTGTTAGTGGTGATACTCGTACCTATGGCGATCTTAGCAAACCGACAGAATTGAAAGCGATCGCTACTTACGCAACGGGAATTGGCCCAGACAAACGCTTAATTGTACCAGTCAAGGGGTTTGATATTAATGGCGATGGCAAAGATGATGATATCACTGGTGATGGTGTCGTCAACGATGCTGATAGAATCACAACTACTCCCACGACGCTGGTTCAAGATGCCCATGATACTGGCTTATTAGTACACCCCTACACTTTCCGTAAGGAAGGTGTTTTCCTGGCGCGGGATTACAACGGTGACTTGAAAAAGGAATTTGAACAGTTCATTGATTTAGGAGTTGATGGCTACTTCACCGATTTCCCCGGTATCGGCGACTTGGTGCGCGACCAATTCGTGGATGAACCAGCTGTCGCCAATCTTGGTGGTTCCAAGGGATTCGAGGGCATGGCAATCAGCCCCGACAAAAAAACGCTGTATCCATTGCTAGAGGGCACTGTAGCAGGCGATCCCGCTGGTTCGCTACGTATCTACAAATTTGATGTAGCATCAAAACAGTTTCAAGGTTTGCAAGGCTTTTACCACTTGGAAGACCCCAACAACGCCATTGGTGACTTCACTGTTATTAACCAGAATGAATATCTGGTAATTGAGCGAGACAATGGTCAGGGTGATACTGCTCAGTTCAAGAAAATTTTCAAAGTTGACTTATCGAAAAAAGATGCCAATGGCTTTGTCGCCAAAGAAGAAATCGCTGACTTGCTGAATATTCAAGACCCCAATGACTTGAATAAAGATGGCAACACTAAATTCACCTTCCCCTTCACAACTATCGAAGATGTATTAGTGCTGGATACCAAAACAATCTTAGTTGCCAATGATAACAATTATCCCTTCTCAACGGGACGACCAGGGGGAATTGACAACAACGAAATCATTATCCTAGAGCTAGAAAAGCCTCTGAATCTGGCTTCCCCCAGCTTAACTAAGAATGCTGATGATATCTTTACTATCTCTGGTATCGGTCTGAAACAACAACTCCAGGTGACTCTTACAGGAAGTGATTCTCAACGGGTGAATGAACTGGGTGTATTTACTGTTGATGATGCGGAAGGCAAAATCAACGGCATTGCTCCTGGTGCAGCAGGTTATGCCCAAGCCGCTTTAGACCGAGCCAAAGCGATTTTCTCCGCTATTACCAAAGTACCCAACGGATTTGACCCTGACAATTTCTCACGCCAGTTAGAATTTAGCTCTGGAGATAAACTAAGATTCTACCTAATCAAAAATGGTACAACCGATGGCGTGCGGGCTGGAGTTATCCCGATCGCCAATGTAGTGTTTTCTACTGCCTTGACGCAAAAAGTTACCAGTTTGGGCGAGAATCAATTTTCTCTGGCTTGGAGCGATGAACGTAGTAACAAAAATGAATTCCAGGATTTGGTTGTGAAGATTCAGCCTACAAATCAATCCTTACCACTGGGTACAAATTTGCAAGGTAGCTCACAAGCAGAATTAATTGATTTACGAGGTGAGACAGAATTGGTAAAAGCTGAGTTTGTCGTCACTAGAGATGCTGGTTATAACAATTACATCAGCTTCTATCAAGTGATTGATGAAAATGGAGGAATTGATACTAACGGTGATGGCAAAGCAGATATTCTTCCTGGAGAAGCTGGTTATGCCAAAGCAGCGGTCAGCGATCGCGTTCCAGGTATTGACTTGACGGTGAAAAACAACGGTACAGCAACTTATACTGGTACTTTCCAGCCTGGTTCTATCTTTGCACCATTTATTATCGCTAATGGTAGACCAGATGCAATTTTAGATGATAATCCCAATAATGATAAGCCTGTTTATTTCTCATTCTTGGGAGCTAATACTGGGAAGGTAGATCGTATTAGCTTGTTAGGCAATAATATTTTTGGCTTTGAGGATTTACCCAATGGGGGTGACAAAGATTTCAACGATTTCATTGTGCAAGTTAATTTGAGTATTGCCTAGTAATGTGAAAGGTAAAAGAGGTAATTGTTTCCTCTTCCTTTTTTCTGGATCAAATATGCTGGGAAGTACAAACTCATAAAAAAAGCAGGTCTAGCCTGCTTTTTTTTGCTTTATATCAAATTGGTAGTCAATTAGAAAATATCATTTTTCAAGCTAATTTGAGTGTCTGCGTTAGCGTACCCCTGCGGGGAAGCAAGCTACGCGCAGCCTTCCACAGGAAACTTTACTGAAGATATCGCTCTAGTTCCCAATTGAACAGTGCAGCAGCTTTATATGACAGTTATTGTGTAATTTCCCTTAAAAAAATTATTAGTGCATTTACTGAGGTCTTTTCCCTTTTTTACACAATAATCTGAATGATGTGTTCCTCATTATTCCAATAAAGAATATTACCTTTGCTAACTATCTTGTTGTCTAACCAGAAACAAGTGTGAGGAAGCCAAAACATTATTCGTAAAAGAAATTATGAGCGTATCTTTTTCAAGTGGTGACAACTTTACAGTCGGTTCAGGCCCTTCTTCTGTCGTAGTAAAAGACTTAAACGGTGACGGTAAACTTGACTTGGCAGTAGCAAACTTTACTTCCAACAATGTCTCGGTGCTGTTAAACGATGGCGATGATGGCTTTGGCACTTCCACCAACTTCACTGTCGGAACCAATCCAGTTTTCGTTACCTCAGAAGACATAGATGGTGATGGCAAGCTGGACTTGGTGGTGGCGAACGCTGCTTCCAACACTGTTTCAGTGCTGTTGAACGATAGTAATGGTGGTTTTGGCACTCCCACCAATTTCACGGTCGGGACAAAACCCTCTGCCATTGCTGTGGGAGATATAGATGGCGACAGTAAGCTTGACTTGGTGGTGGCGAACGCTGATGGTAACAATGTTTCACTACTATTGAACGATGGTAATGGTGGTTTTGGCACTGCTACCGATTTCATAGTCGGGACAAAACCCTCTGCCATTGGTATCGGAGACATAGATGGTGACGGCAAGCTTGACTTAGTGGTGGCGAACGCTGATGACGACAATGTTTCACTGCTGTTGAATGATGGCAGTGGCGGTTTTGATACCCCCACCAACTTCACAGTGGGAGCGTATCCTTCTGCCATTGCAGTAGAAGACATAAACGGTGACGGCAAACTTGACTTGGTGGTGGCAAACTATGCTTCTAGCAATGTCTCAGTGCTGTTGAACGATGGTAATGGTGGTTTTGGCGCTTACACCAATTTCACAGTTGGTACAAGTCCTAATTCTGTCGTCTTAGAAGACATAGATGGTGACGGCAAACTTGACTTGGTAGTGGCGAAAGATACGAATGCCAACAACATCTCGGTGCTGTTGAACGATGGTAATGGCGGCTTTGGTACTGCTACCGATTTCACAGTCGAAACATCTATGGCTTATGCGGCTGTAGGAGACTTGAACGGTGACGATAAACCTGACTTGGTGGTAGCGAACGCTGATAGTGACAAAGTCTCGGTGCTATTTTATAACTCTGCCCCCACAGACTTAATATTTAGCGCTATCAGCGGTGATGATGATGATGACGATGGTAGTGGTGGTGATGATGACGATCAAAAAGCCATCTGTGTCTTCAGCACCACTGATTCAGACAAAAACGACAAGCATACTTATACTTTAGTTGAAGGCAGTGGTGATACTGATAATGACGCATTCATTATCGAAGAAGATAGCCTAAAAATTAAATCTGCCATAACTAAATCTACCTACAATATCCGCGTCCGCACTACTGACAGTGGAGGACTCTCCTTTGAGAAGGAATTGGCTATCAATGTTAACGAACTGGGGTTTGGTATAACTAACCAAATAACCACGATTGTCGAATTCGCAAATATTACGGAGAATATCTTTACTGTTAAAAGTAAAGTTAAAGGTGGTAAAGCAAAACTCTCAATCAAAATTGAAAGTAACACTTCTAAAGTAGTCAATGAAATAGGTGTATTTATCGTTGACGATGCCCAAGGTACGATTGATGGTATTGCCCCTGATGCAGAAGGTTACGCCCAAGCAGCCCTCAAACGCTCCAAGATAGTTTGCTCGGCTATTGCCAATGCACCCACTGGTTTTAATCCCGCTGATTTACCAAGCTTATTAGAATTTGACTCAGGCGCAAACCTGCGATTCTACATGATACGCAACAGCACCACTTACGCCGTGATGTCAGGACAAACTTCCTTCTCTGAAGTAGTCTTTTCCTCCGCTACAAATGTCAAGGTGGAAAGCTCAGAAATTGAAGGCTTTTCTCTGACTTGGAAGGGTGCATCTGTTGGCGGTAGCGATTTAAAGATCAAGATTAAGGAAACCAATGAAAAGATACCTCCAGGTACAGACCTGCAAGGAAAACATCAAGGTGAACTCATCGATTTACGAGAAGTCAAAACTAAGGTAAAGGCAGAGTTTATCGTCAATAGAGAAGCTAGTTACGACAACTTAGTTGGCTTCTGTAAGGTGAGTGATGAGGATGGTGGCATTGATAGCGATGGTGATGGCATTGTTGATGTGCGTCCGGGAGATGCAGGCTACCTCAAAGCAATGGTTAGTTCCCGTGTTGAGGGCATTGACTTGAAGGTGAACAACCAAGGTAAAGCTACTTTCAGCGGCAACTTTGAATCAGGTTGGCTGTTTGCACCTTTTATTATCGTTAATACTACTGTAGAAACAATTTTAAGTAGTACTTCCAACAATTTGGCAGTTTTCTCGCCATTCTTAGGCGCTAATTCTGGCAAAAACAATCATGTTCGCCTACTAGGAAATAACTGCTTTGGCTTTGAAGATATGACAGGAGGCGGCGATAAGGATTACAACGATTTAATTGTCCAGGTCAAATTGACTGTGAATACCTAATACCATTTTCAAATTGTTACAAAGTCTATTTTACATAGCTTAGTTGTGAATAATTTTACCCCTGCCTCCTGATATTAGGTGGTGGGGGTTTTTCTTAAATATCATGAGCGAGAAACTTAGGGAAGTTGGTAATCGAAAAATTACCGCTTCAACAAATAAATTTCGGTACATGCACGTTCGGCGTTCGCCCTTGGCATTGCCGCAGGCTAGCCGTTCCCGTACTGCTAAAGCAGAACCCGCAAGGTAGGGTAGGGGTTGCCGTTCGCGGTAACGTCTCTGAAAGAGAAGGCATAGCCATGATAATTTTCCAAAAGGATACAGCTGGTCATTCAGATTATTCCTCACTCTCATGATTTTATTGGGTTTATGAGGCAACATTAACCAGGCGTTCGTCGTACTCCTTCTCCTAACGGAGATGCTAACGCGAACGGAGAAGCAACCTATGCCTAGCGTCTCCGACAGGAGAAGGCATCGCCTGCGAAAAGCTTTGTTTTATCGTTGAGAGTGAGGGTCTAATCCCCTATCCGCTAGATGTATCTTTCTACAGGTGGTAAAAATAACTGGGGTTCTGCAATGCATAAACTAGCTAACGAACCGTATTGAAATATATCTAGTGTATTTACTGAAAACATTCAACTTGATTTTTGCTTAATATGCTGAGGGTAATTTCTGCTAGCTTCTGTTCTCGATCGCGATCGCAGCCAAAATACATAAACTCACATTATGTCAATAATTGCAACAGTTTTTCTCTAAGTATACTGTTATTATACTGTTAGAAACCAATGGGAGAATGAAGTTAGCCAATCTAAAACGTATAAACTTACATGATTTAACTCAAGATATTAAGTATATTATCTTAAGTGTTTCTTTGAGGAAAAAGTTGTGATATTTTTGTGGTCGTTATCTGACTTCAGTAGTACTTGACACCAAGTTTCACGCGTGTTTTTTTGTCTTAGGAAAATATAAACCTCTATAGGTAATGTCTAACAAAAGCAAAAAGCACATCTTTGGATAAAATTATGCAAAACTAACCAAAAAATAAACTATTGTCTATCTTTTTGCACTATCCTTACTTTTTGATAGCTAAAAGCACAAATAACGCCACAGAATAGTTCATACCAGCTAGAAAGTTCAACTGTGTAAGTAAAATCTGAGAAATATCACTAACTGTTTTAAGTTGATAGTCGGTGATAGTTAAGAACAAAGCTTAAATTTACAAGAAAAAAAGAAAAAGTTTTTTACTTTTACAATTACTAAGCACCAAAGAGCAATAAACCAATAGCTAAACTGATTGACTGAACTAAGAATGACTTATATTAAAAGCGCCTTTCAACAATTTATCTCCACTTTAGAGGGGTTTAATCAACTCCCAACTGAGGTGATTGCCAATCTATCAGACCAACTGCAAGCTTGGCGCTACCGCATAGGTCAGAAGATTATTGGTAAAGAAACAATCCCCGAACAAATCACAATTCTTTATGAGGGTCAAGTCCGCTTGTTGGGATACGATCCCCAAACGCAAATACCAACTACGTTAACTTTGCTGCAACCAGGAGCAATTCTGGGTGAAATTAGTTTGTTGCGTGGTGTCGCCTGCGAGATTGCGATCGCTTCTAACGAAGTAATATGTCTAAGCTTGAGTACAACTGAATATTCATATCTTTTGTCTTCCTACCCAGAGTTTGCGAATATTCGCCAAAACCTGGCTAATTTGGTAGAAGTATTCGATATTTTGGGTTTGCAGCTAGAACAGCAAGCTAACGCAGCTACGAATCTCAAAGAACTAACTGACAAAGTTATACCCAACGCCAAGGTTCATTATCTGAGTCCAGGAAAAACTTCATACAGTCAACTAGACAGCGACAGCATCTGGTTTGTCAGTGGCGGCGGTACAGTCACAGATTTTCCACCTGGTTCTCGCTTAGAACCCATTGATGGCAAAGATGCCATTGAGGTTAAAGGCACAAATCCTGCTCGTTTGATTGGGTTAACTCCATCGGATTTATTGTTTCTAGATAGCGAGATTCATCAGTCGCAACCAGTACAGTTGACTGTCTACGATGACCAAGCAACTGACGCAGATGAAATAGAGATTCCCTACGCATCTGATGAAGAAGTTCCTCGTTCAGAAGCTTCGTCAAATGGTAGGCAAAAACACCAAAAATACCCGTTTTTCCGTGGCAAAGGAGAATTAAATTCTACCTTCGCCTGTTTTCACATGGTATTGAAGCACTTGCAAGTCCCATTTCGGCGCGAAGTAGTGCGTCGTATCTTGAATGAGCAAATTAAACGCCAAGGTAATGTATCGTTCCAAGCTTGTGCTTACCTAGCAGAATTAATCGGACTCAAAGCACAGTTAATAGATTTACCCGCTGCGGCAGTGACACGCATTCCCACACCAGCGCTGATTCGCTATGGTGATAGTTATGCCGTTTTATATGCAGCGGATACAAATAATATTGTTGTGGGTGTGCCATCCCAAGGAATCGTGCGCTGTAAACCTGCTCAACTACTTGAGCAATTAGATGTTGATGAAGCCAATTTTCCACCTCAAATTCGGGTATTACTACTAGCGGCTACTAAAGAAACACCTCAAGAACGCTTTGGTCTGCGGTGGTTTCTCCCCTACATGTCACGCTACCGCCGAGTGTTGATAGAAGTCTTTATTGCTTCTTTCTTTGTGCAGTTGGCGCAATTGGCAAACCCCTTAGTTATTCAGTTAATTATCGACAAAGTAATCGTTCAAAATAGTATTAGTACCCTGAATGTTTTAGGTGTATTGCTATTAGTTGTAGGAATATTTGAAGCAGTCCTGACCACATTGCGGACTTACTTATTTGTCGATACTACCAACCGTATAGATATGGGGTTGGGTTCGCAAATTATTGACCACTTACTACGTTTGCCGTTACGCTATTTTGAACGTCGGCCGGTAGGTGAATTAGCCACTCGCATTAACGAACTAGAAAATATCCGGCAGTTTCTCACCGGTACGGCTCTGACAGTAGTGTTAGATGCTTTGTTCTCGGTGGTTTATATCATCGTGATGCTGTTTTATAGTTGGCAGCTCACCTTAGTAGGTTTGGGAACAATTCCGGTCTTTATCATTATTACTTTAATTGCGTCTCCCACTGTTAGCAGACAGTTACGTAGTAAAGCCGAACGCAACTCCGAAACGCAATCATATTTAGTTGAGGTAATGTCTGGTATTCAAACAGTGAAAGCGCAAAATATCGAATTGCGATCGCGCTTCTCCTGGCAAGAGCGTTATGCTCGGTATGTAGCTGCTGGCTTTAAAACTGTTGTCACTTCTACGCTTGCTAATTCCACAAGTAGCTTTCTCAATAAACTCAGTAGCTTGTTAGTTTTGTGGGTAGGCTCTTATTTGGTACTCCAAGGCGATTTAACTTTAGGTGAATTAATCGCTTTTAGAATTATCTCAGGTTACGTCACCAGCCCGATATTGCGCTTGGCTCAACTTTGGCAAAGCTTCCAAGAAACTGCATTGTCTCTAGAGCGGTTGAGCGATATTGTCGATACACCACAAGAAGCTGAAATCGACCGCAGTAATATTCCTTTACCCGCAATTGTCGGCTCAGTCAAATATGAAAATGTTTCCTTCCGATTTGCGCCCAGTGGCCCCATGCAACTTGCCAACGTCAACCTAGAAATTGCTGCGGGTAACTTTATCGGCATTGTCGGACAAAGTGGCTCCGGTAAAAGTACGATGATGAAGTTATTACTGAGGCTATACGAAGTAGAGTCTGGCAGGATCTTAATTGATGGTTACGATATTGCCAAAGTTGAACTTTATTCGCTGCGGCGACAAATTGGTGTAGTGCCGCAAGAACCACTGTTATTTGATGGCACAGTTCAAGAAAATATTGCGCTGACAAATCCTGATGCCACAACAGAGGAAATTATTGAAGCCGCTCGCGTTGCCGCTGCCCACGAATTTATTATGAACTTGCCCAACGGTTACAACACGCGGGTAGGAGAGCGTGGTGCTGGACTTTCGGGGGGACAACGACAAAGAATTGCGATCGCTCGTTCTATTTTACAACGACCAAAACTATTAGTTTTGGACGAGGCAACCAGTGCTTTAGACTATCCCACAGAGCGACAAGTCTGTTTGAACTTAGCTAAAGCATTTCAAGGTGATACGGTATTTTTTATCACCCACCGACTCAATACTGTTAGCAATGCAGATATTATCGTTGTGATGGATAGTGGAAGGATTATAGAACAAGGAAATCATCAACAACTAATGGCTGCTAAAGGTCATTATTATTACCTGTATCAGCAACAAGAAGTAAATTTGTAGGTAGTTCGATCGCTGATGACTTTTCAATTCAATATCCAAAAATCCAAAAGATAAAATCACTATGACTCAAGTTAATGGAAATCGCCTGAATGGCCATAATGGCAACGGCAAGAATGAAAACGGAATAAAAGCAGATTCACTAGTACTTGCATCTCAAGCAAAGATTGCTAAAAAGCCTTTAGTTAACATCAACGATAGTACTTTCGATCAATCCGTTGTACTACGTCAATCTCCAGTGTGGTCGCGCACAATCATGCTAACTCTGGTAGGCTTAGCCTGTGCTGGAATTGCTTGGGCCTGTATTGCCAAAATCGAGCAAGTAGTACCTGCAACTGGTCAGTTAAAGCCTGAAGGAACAGTTAAAGAAGTTCAAGCTCCTGTTAGTGGAGTAGTGAAAGAAATTTTTGTCAAAGATGGACAAGCGGTTAAGCCAGGAGATCGGCTGTTAACTTTTGAAACCGTGGCCACCATTGCCCAATTAAAATCTTTAGAAAAGATTCGGACTACGTTAACTCAAGAAAACCAGCTTTATCGCCGACTGATGGGAGCTAGTTCTGCCGTAGCATCTGAAGCAGATTTTTTACGTAATCGATTGCCTAGGGATGCTGCTTTTTTATTGAAAAGTAGAGCAGCATTAGTTGCAGAAAATGAATTGTTGCGTACTGAATTAAGAAACTCTACTAAGGGTGTAGGACTGGGAGTTGATGAACTACAACGTCTGCAAGTATCTAGACTAGAATTAAATTCTAGGGCAGCAGCAGCACAAATGGAAGTTGAAAAAACTAAAAAACAATTTACTCAAAATGAAGTCAAACTAGAAGATACTAAATCTAGTTTGGCTATCCAGCAGCAGATTTTGGATAGACTGAAAATCTTAGCAGAAGAAGGCGGTGTATCTCAGCTGCAATATCTTAACCAACAACAACAAGTACAAAATCTGGCAGCAGAAGTAGCTCAATTAGTTGAGGAAAGGCAACGCCTCCGGTTTGATATCGAGAAAGGACGGCAGGAGTTAAACAATACTGTGGCTGTTTCTGGTAAAAACATTTTAGAAAAGATAGCCAATAACAAACAACGCATTGCTGACATCGATAGCCAATTTATGAAAATTGTGCTAGAAAATGAACAAAATTTAGCAGATATCAATAGTAAAATTTCGCAAGCTCAATTAAATTTCAAATATCAAGAAGTTGCTGCTCCTGTAGCAGGGACAATTTTTGATTTGCAAGCAAAGAATCCTGGATTTGTGGCTAACCCTACTCAAAAACTCTTGCAAATCGTACCTAATGAAAACTACATAGCTGAGGTTTTTATCACTAACAAAGATATTGGTTTTGTACGGAAAGGAATGAAGGTTGATGTCAGAATTGACTCTTTTCCTTTCAGTGAGTTCGGCGATATAAAAGGAGAATTAATTGGGATAGGCTCGGACGCACTACCACCAGACGAAACACATAAGTTTTACCGATTTCCAGCAAAAATCAGGTTGGATAAACAATCTCTAGATATCAAAGGTAGAAGCATCTCGTTGCAGTCAGGCATGTCAATTAGCGCCAATATTAAAGTACGCGAAGAAAGAACTGTCATGAGTCTATTCACCGAACTGTTTACTAATCAAGTTGAGAGTCTGAAAGAGGTACGATAGTAAGAGTCAGGAGTCAGAAGCCTGGAGTTATTCTCCTTGTCTCTCTTGCTCTCTTGCTCCCCCACTCCCTTCTTATGGTGTACCCACAGCGCATCGAACCAACTACCGGACAAGAATCAGTTTGGGATTACCCCCGTCCTCCTCGCCTTGAGGATACCAGCAAACATATCCAGATTCTGTTTAATGGCGTAAAAATTGCAGATACCCACAGTGCTAAACGGGTTTTAGAAACTAGTCATCCACCCAGTTACTACATCCCTCCTGCGGATATCAAAATGGAATATCTACTGCTAGTGCCGCAATCGAGTTTTTGCGAGTGGAAAGGACGGGCTGGTTACTATACTATTCGTGTAAGTGATAAAGAAGTGCAGAATGCTGCTTGGTTCTACTCCAACCCGACACCAGCCTTTGCAACTATCAAAGATTATGTAGCTTTCTATGCTCATCTCATGGATGCCTGCTACGTCAATGAGGAAAAGGTGGAACCGCAACCAGGTAACTTCTATGGCGGTTGGATAACTAGTGATATTGTTGGGCCGTTTAAAGGTAGTCCTGGTACTTGGGGATGGTAAAAGATATTAGGCATAATGAGAAGGATGAAATAACAGCAGCAGTAAATTTTATACACATTCTCAGCCTAAATTAATTTTATTGAGGGCATAAAGCTTTAAATTGTCTTTAGAGATGAATTTGAAGATATCAAAGCTATGAAGTTTAAGCATTTAGCCATTCTAAGTATTATTATATTTGCTACCTTAAATACAGGCTGTACAGAAAAGATTACCTCCAACCAGACCCAGACTCAGACTCCAAACACCAAAGCTGTAGCCAATGGAAACTTCAAGGCTAGGGAACACCCAACTCAGGGTAAAGTCAGCGTCATCACTGAAAAAGGGAAACGCTACTTGGAGTTTGACCAGAATTTCAAAACTGATAATGGCCCTGACTTATTTGTGATTCTGCATCGTTCTGATGCACCACCAGTAAATGGGATTCAAGAAAAAGATTATGTGAATATTGCTCCACTACAAAAGATTAGCGGTACTCAACGCTATGTCTTACCTGATAATGTGAAACTGGCAGAATTTAAATCTGTGGCAATCTGGTGTCGCCAATTCAATGCTACTTTTGGTTACGCCGTTTTAAAAGTATAACTGATGATCGATAACGGATAACTGAATTCAACAGTCCCTCACTATAATGATTTAACAAAGTGCAATGGCAGCGTCACTGTCACCGTTGTGCCAACATTTTGCTGGCTTTCTAATTGAATTTGACCTCCATGTAGCTCTACACACTTTTTCACTATAGTAAGCCCCAAACCTGTTCCTTGAACTCGTCCTACATTACTGGCACGATAGAAAGTTTGAAATAGATTAGCTTGGTCTTGGAGGGGAATGCCTACTCCTTGGTCTTGAACTCGTAAAGTTGCAATGTCATCTTTGCAGTTCAAATCAAACCGAACTATGCTCTGTTGGGGGGAATACTTAATGGCATTTGATAGTAAATTGGTGAAGATGCAAGTTAGTAAGTCTTCATCCATTTCAACTTGGGCAGATTCACCTTGATAGGTAAAGTTAATAATATGCTGGCTACCTACACCGAATTGAATAATTTCTGTAAGTTCGCGACAAAAGTTTTCTAAATTTAAAGGGGCAGGTTTATATTCAAGTTTCGCTGCTTCAGTTTTACTTAGGAACAATATCTCATCTAAAAGCTGAAGCATTTGTTTAATAGCATTGTTAATCCGGTCAAAATATTTAGTTCTCCGCTCATTAGTCAATTTATCGCTATTAAATTCAATAATTTCTATAGCCATCCTAATAGTGGTCATGGGGTTGCGAAACTCGTGGGAAACCATTGCCACAAAGTTCGACTTTAGCTCGTTGAGTTCTTGTTCCTTTGCTAATGCTTGACGGATACGTTCTTCACTCTCCCGTAACTTGTTGAGAATTTCTCCCCGTTCAATGGCATAGCGAACAGTACGCACTAACAGTTGTATTGTAATTTGGTCTTTGACTAGATAGTCTTGTGCGCCTTCTGCCAACGCTTGCAGTGCTAAATCTTCATCATCAAGCCCTGTTAAAACTACAACTGGAATATCGGGTATTGCTAAACGATATTCTTTCAAAGTGTCCAATCCAGTAGAATCCGGGAGGCTAAGGTCTAACAGAACTATATTAAATTTGCGTTGTCTTTTACTTTCTAACTGAGACACATCAGATGTGAGCATCGAGCTTTTGAGAGTAATATCAATTGCCTCAGATAGTCGCTCAACATGTGTCATCTGCCACTCTTGCTGATCTGCACGCGAAAAGACTTGACGTAGCAGTCTGGCATCACTAGGGCTATCTTCTACCAGTAGAATGTGAATTTTTATCTTTACCATAGAATACGGTTGTATAAATTTGCCCAATAATCACCTGATTTTCTATTGGTTAGAAATCGCTTAATCTTAATAGTTAGCAAGCGAAATTCAACATTCTTAAACCTAAGGCTCTCGTGGTAATGCCACTGCTGCCAGCCAGAAATCTTTAATCAACTGCACAACCTGAATGAACTGGTAGACATCAAGAGGTTTTGTTACATAGCAATTGGCACTGAGATTATAAGAACGTAAGATGTCATGCTCATCAGCTGAAGTTGTTAGCACGACAACAGGAATGCATTTGAGATTTGGGTCTGATTTGATTTCTGTAAGTACTTCGCGTCCATCCATTCCTGGTAGATTCAGGTCTAGCAAGATTAAGTCTGGACGGGGAGAATCAGCAAACTCTCCTTGCTGTCGTAGGTAGTTCATAGCAGTTTCACCATCTTCTACCCACTGCAAATTGTTGGCGATTCTGGCATTGACAAAACCTTTGATGGTAAGGTTAGCGTCGCTAGGAGAGTCTTCAACTAGCAAAATTTCAATGGGTCGGAATGCTTGATTATTCATCATCCGTTTATTAGGCGTATGTATAATACACACTTTATAAGGTAACCTAATTCTCTTTGAGCGTGAGGTAAAAAATTGTTCCTACACCTAGCTGAGATTCAGCCCAGATTCGACCGCCATGTCGCTCAACAATTTTCTTGCAGATAGCCAAACCAATGCCTGTACCAGGAAATTCTCGACGGGTATGAAGGCGGCGGAAAACCTCAAAAATACGGTCAAGATATTGAGATTTGATACCAATACCATTATCTTGTACCCAAAAAAGCCATTCTGAGTGGTGAGTAGAGACGCGATTAATCGCATCTGTACAAGAGTTAGGAGTTAGGAGTTCTCCTGCTGCTCTCTTCACTGCACTGATGTGAATCTTTGGTGGCTCTTGTTTGCGAAACTTAATGGCGTTGCCGATGAGGTTTTGGAATAACTGTACTAGTTGGCTTTTATCTGCGAGTAAGGTTGGTAAAGGATCGTGAGTAATGATGGCGTTGCTTTCAGCGATCGCTACCTGTAAATTAGTGAGAGCTTGATTGAGTACAACATTGCAGTCGGTGAGAGCAAATTGTTGAGGGCGAGTCCCCACACGGGAATAAACTAGCAAGTCTTGAATCAACTGCTGCATCCGCTTTGCCCCATCCACAATGTAAGTGAGATATTCTTGGGCAGATTCGTCCAGACGGTCTTGATATTCCTGTCCCAAGAGTTGGGTATAGCCTGTGACAGCTCGCAATGGTTCTTGCAAATCGTGGGAAGCTACATAGGCAAACTGCTCTAGTTCTCGGTTAGAGCGTTTTAGCTCCTCATTCAGCTGCTGTAATTCTACTGTCCGCTCCTCAACTTTGATTTCTAGTTCTTCATTCGACTGTTGCAATGCCTCCTCAGCAAGTTTGCGAGGGGTGATATCTTGGAAGAAAATTGATAATCCCTCGACTGAGGGGGAAATACGATTTTCAAACCAGCGATTCCACGGTGGATAATATTCTTCCATCTCAATTATTCGCTGTTCTGCCACAGCCTGATGGTAGGCGTGATAAAACTTTTGTTCTACAGCTTCGGGGAATTCTTCCCAAATGTTTTTGCCAATCAAGTCTTCAGGGCGACGCTCAAAAATTTGTCCGGCTCGTTGATTAATATAGATGAAGCACCAATTGCGATCGAGGGCAATGAAGGCATCTGTAACAGTCTCTAAAATATCTGCCAGTTTTGCTTTTGCAGCTTGCTGTTCCAGCCGCATCGCTTCTTCAGATAAAGCCTTGTTCATGCGAATTTGCTTTTGCAGCAGTAAGTAAACCACTACTAAAAGAACAAAACTCAAACCATACCCCAGACTCACCACAATAATGATTTGATTAACACTAGAATCTTTTGCTGCTGTTCGCCATAGCAATAAGGTTTTTTCCTCATTCTCCATTGCTTGGTAGATTGTCTGGAGTTGTTCGCGTACCTCTATGCCCCGAACTGTAGCGGCAATTTGAGTTGACTTGTCTAACTTGTTTTGTCTGAACAACTTAATTGTTTGCTCAATCAAGCTAAATCTTTGAGCAATCAGGGGTTCAAGTGCATCAAATCGGTGTATTTGCTTAGGGTTATCTTTAATTAACTGTTCCAGCGTTTGGATCTCCTGAGATACGTTCTGCTTCTCCCTCTCATAAGTTTCCAGGTAAACTGGCTTTCCAGCGAGAATGTAACTATGTCGTCCAATTTCGGCATTGCTGAGACTCGCCTCCATCTTATCTAGAGCTTCTAAGACTTGATAAGTATGAATGACCCATCGCTTTTCTTCCCTCAACCTTTGGATACTTAGGTAGGAAGCTGTCGCAACACCACACAGTAGCAGTAGTGCTAAACCAAAACTGCCTGCAACAAATTTTTCTGACAGTCTGTTCATGGAGTACTCACAACAGTGCAGCTGATAACCCAATCAGATTTAATCCCAATGGCAAGCTGCCATCAAATCCTGAATAAAATGATACAGCCAGAGCGGTTACACATGAGTGTAAAGTCATGTTAATAGCTGAGCAGTTATTGGTTAATACCAGTTTTGCTTATGCATTGCAGGTCTAATCGTTTTTTTGCAATAGGATAAAATTGGCGATCGCCTCTACATCATAATTAATATTTTTGCAGCAAGTATGGTAATTCAATAATCACTTCTGTTTTTTGATTGAATTGCGACACAATTTTGATATTGCCTTGATGTCTTTTGATAATTTGATAGGAAACACTTAAGCCTAAACCTGTACCTCTGCCAACAGATTTAGTAGTAAAAAATGGATCGAAAATTTTTGTTATATTTTTATCTTCTATTCCTATTCCATTATCAATAATCCGAACGATAATACTATTTAAAATATTTTTTGTCTGAATTATAATTTTCTTATTTAACTGTTCTTGCTGGAATTCAAGAGCATCAATTGCATTGACTAAAACATGCATAAATACTTGATTTAATTGCCGAGAATAACACTCAATTAACGGTAAATTATCGTATTCTTTAATTATCTGGATAACTGGGCGATCGCCATCGGGATTGAGACGATGTTGTAGCAGCAACAAAGTACTATCAATTCCTTCATGAATATTAACTTGTTTTATCTCGGCTTCATCATGGCGAGAAAAATTTCTTAAAGATAACACAATTTCCTGAATCCGATTAGCTCCTGTATCCATAGAAGTTATAATTTGAGGAAAATCTTTAATTAAATAGTCAAGTTCAATTTTTTCTGCATAAGTTTGAATGTCTGGATCTGGATAGCATTGCTGATAGCGAGAGATGAGACTGAATAAATCTTCTGTATAGTTTTTGACATGTGTAAGATTAGCGTAAATAAAATTAATTGGATTGTTAATTTCGTGAGCTATCCCAGCAACCATTTGACCTAGAGATGACATTTTTTCTGTTTGGATCAACTGTAACTGAGCCATTTTTAAATCGTTTAAAGCTGTATACAACTGTTCAGTTTTAATTTCTAGTTCCTGATTTTTTCGTGAAAGCTCTATTGTACGTTCTTGGACTCGTTCTTCCAAATTTTGACGAGCTAGTTCTAATTCTTGAGTGCGTTCTGCTACCCTTTGCTCTAGATTGTTGATTAAAGTTTTGAGAGAGTTAGCCATTTCTTGGTAAGCATTAGCTAACTGTCCAATTTCACCACCATTTTTAATATTAGGAATAGGACTATTTAAATCACCTTCTGCCAAAGTTTGACTACGCTTTGCAAGTTTAATAATTGGGTAACTAATTTGTTGAGCTAGCAAATTAGCAGTTAGTACTGACAGGAATACTGCTAAACTTAAGCCCAGCAAAATTAAGTAGGTAAGAGTTTGTTTGGCTTCCTGAAAGTATTTGGCTACAATTTGCAGCTTGACAATGGCAATGGGCTGGTTGCCAGAATTTATAGGAGCATAAATTGTATTTAATCCTAGCTCTGGCTGAATACGATAGACTGAGCGCTTTTGGTAAATGTTTGGTATAATCATAGAAGGAAAATAAGCTTTTTCCCAAATGTCTGGTTTCCAATCAGAACTACTAGAAACTATCAATTTTCCCTTTAAAGAAACTATTTCTAGTCTTGTCGTTGGCTGCGAATAATTTAAAAATTGTCGCAACCATCCTTTATCCATTAACTGTCCTGCAATTAAATTTCCCGATGACTTTCCAGTTCCGTCACTCTGGTAAATTGGTGAAATGCCCAGTAATACTAGCCCTTGAGAACCTGTATCAATCAACTCTTGAGAAAAATTATTTTTGTTATTTAAAGATTTAATTTTTTCTTGAATAATTGGGAGATTTAATATTTTTTTACTTCCAGCTTCGCTAATAATTTTCTCATAGGGCAAATGAATCACTTTTACTACATCAATATCAGTAGAGAATAAAAGTTGTTCAGAAACTTCTTTATCTATCCATACACGATTATCAGTTTGAACTGCATTATATAAATCAGTCCAATTAGTATAACTAGAAATTAAATTTTTTAGCCCTTTTTCTGTAGCAGCCGTGTATCCCTTAAAAGCTAAAATTTGGTCATCAAGTCGAGTTTTTTCTAGTTCAATGAGTGGTTGTTTCATTAGTCGCCAAGCTGTAATACTTAAAATGAAAATTGGTAATAAAGATGCTCCAAATGTAAAAAATAGAATTTTTGGTTGAAGTGTTTGCAAAAATTTTAGTCCTTTAAGCTCGATCATCTGCAAGTGCCTTGAAAAAATTATCTGAGATTTTTAACACACTTGATTTAAGCTACGCAGATGTCATCTAACTTACTTTTAAATAAAGCTTTACCAATAAGGTAGTTTATTAGCAGCGAAGCGATCGCCTCGGCTAAAGCGTTCAATCTTGCGAGCAAAAGCGATCGCCTTTTTAGTGAAGCTGGCTGTCTTCACGATCTAAACTGCCTGCTAAACTCAAAGTGTTAATCTATAATTCCCAAAATCCGCTCGCTCATCAACTTTAAGAAGTTAAAGATTCTTTTTTCGCTTGGTTTTGGGAATTCTAAATTGAGAAAACCATTCAACAGCAAGGGAAACAAGGTGCTTTTATGAGCAAATGGAAGACATATAACTCAACAAAATGGCAATTTCTTCTATTTGTAGTAGGTCGCACTATCATTGTTTTGAGCAGCATCGGATTATTTTCCGAATCAAGTGTTGCCATAACCGAGCAGCATCCCATAAATATTGCACAGTTGATACAAACAAATTTGCCAGATGCAAGTGCTGCTGCTGAGGAAGCTTATAAAAAAGGCAAGCAACTATATGAGCAAGGCACAGCAGAATCTCTGTTACAGGCAATTGAATTCTTTGAAAAAGCGCTTTCACTATATCGTCAAGTAGGCGATCGCTCATCACAAGCCTTCACCCACGGTCATCTTGGCAAAATCTACTCAGATTTAGGGCAACAGCGAAAAGCACTGGAAAATTTAAATCAAGCCTTATTACTCAGGCGACAATTGGGAGACAAAAAAGGGGAAACTATTACTCTTAACAATATTGCCAATGTCTACTCAGATTTAGGAGAACCACAAAAGGCACTAGAATATTTCCAGCAAGCCTTGTTACTCAAACGACAAATGGGAGATAAAGCCGGAGAAGCTATTACTCTCAACAACATTGGCAATGTTTACTTAAATTCAGGAGAACCACAAAAGGCACTGGATTATTTCCACCAATCTCTTCCTCTCAGGCAACAGTTAGGAGACAAACCAGGGGAAGCTCGTACTCTCAACAACATTGGCTTCGTTTACTTAAATTTAGGAGAAAAGCAAAAAGCGCTGGATTATTTCCGCCAATGTTTGCTTCTATATCAACAAATAGAAGACAAGTTAGCAGAATCTCGTACCCTGAATAACATTGGTACAGTCTACCTAGATTCAGGAGAAAAGCAAAAAGCACTGGATTATTTTCAGCGATCGCTTGCTCTCAAACGACAGATCGGTGACAAAATAGGGGAAGCTAATACTCTCAACAACATTGGCTTCGTTTACTTAAATTTAGGAGAAAAACAAAAGGCGCTGGATTATTTCCAGCAATCCTTACCTCTATTTCAATCAGTGGAAAACAAATTAGGGTTAGCAGCTAACCTCAACAACATTGGCTTAGTTTACTTAAATTCAAGAGAACAGCAAAAAGCGCTGGATTATTTCCAAAAATCCCTGCCTCTATACCAACAAGTAGGCAACAGGGAAGGAGAAGCTCAGACTCTCTATAACATTGCCTCCGTGCAACGCGATCGAGGAAATCTGAATGCAGCCTTGACTCAAATCAAGATAGTTATCAATATTGTTGAAGACCAGCGTACTAAAATTCGCTCTCAGGAACTTCGCACTTCTTATTTTGCTACAGTCCAGGATTATTATCAGTTATACATTGATTTACTGATGCAGTTGCACAAACAGCAACCATCCCAAGGATATGATGCTCTGGCATTGCAAACCAGCGAACGCGCTCGCGCTCGCAGTCTTTTGGAACTGTTGAATGAAGCTAATACTGATATTCGCCAAGGCATAGAACCAAAGTTAATCTCGCAAGAACGCAACTTGCAGCAACAACTTGATACTTTAGAAAAACGCCGCATACAGCTATTAAGTGGCAATCATACCGCAGCACAGTTGCAAGCTTTAGAAACAGAAACTGAGGAACTTCTAGAACAGTATCAGCAATTAAAGGCACAGATTCGCGCCACCAGCCCTCATTATGCAGCGCTGACTCAACCGCAACCTCTTTCACTGGCAGAAATTCAGCAACAAGTGCTGGATGAGGACACCCTACTTTTAGAATATTCTCTAGGGGAAAAGCGCAGTTATCTTTGGGCAGTTACTAATAAAAACATTACTAGTTACGAACTACCCAAACGCGCAGACATCGAAGCAGCTGTTAAAAAGTTCCGTCAAGAAATAACTACCCCATATCTCAGCCATAGTCCATCTATGGATGCTCTATCTCAGTTAATACTTTCACCTGTAGCTCAGCAACTGAAAAAGAAACGCCTAGCGATCGTCAGTGATGGTGCTTTGCAGTATGTGCCATTTACTGCTCTGAATACGCCTAATTTACCAGAAAATAGCAACTATCAACCATTACTGCTCAACCATGAAATTATTACTTTACCCTCAGCTTCTACAGTAGCTATCCTCCGACGCGAACACAAAGAACGTAAATCTGCTCTCAAAACATTAGTTGTATTGGCAGATCCTGTCTTTAGCAGTAAAGATGAGCGTCTCCAGGGTAAAATCCCAGTTTTTCGCCCACTGGTTGCACAAAGTAATTTAGACAGTGTTAATTTAACCAGAGCTGCCAAAGACTCAGATATTAACTTTGAGCGTCTGCGCTTTACACGCCAAGAAGCCGAGCAAATTCTAGCTCTTGTTCCAGCTAGCCAAAGCAAACAAGCTGTTGACTTTACCGCTAGTCGTACTACTGCAACTAGTGATGAGTTGAGTCAATATCGCATGGTACATTTTGCTACTCATGGTATTCTCAACAGCAAGCATCCAGAATTATCAGGAATTGTCTTGTCGTTATTTGATGAGTTGGGTAGACCTCAAAATGGCTTTTTGCGCCTGCACGATGTTTTCAACCTGAATTTGCAAGCAGAACTGGTGGTACTCAGTGCCTGTAAAACTGGACTGGGAGAGGAAGTGAAGGGAGAAGGACTAGTGGGGTTAACTAGAGCGTTTATGTATGCAGGTAGTCCGCGAGTTGTGGTCAGTCTGTGGAGTGTCGATGACCAAGCAACATCCGAACTTATGAAAACATTTTATGAAAAGATGCTAAAAACAGGATTAAAGCCTGCGGCAGCATTGCGGGCAGCACAAATAGAAATCTGGCGTACTCAAAATTATACTGCACCTTATTATTGGGCAGCTTTCACTTTACAGGGTGAATGGAAATAAAGGAATGTAAATGGCGATCGCTTCCCTAAGTTGTATAAATGGAGGCGATCGCTTCTGATTATTTTGTTAGCAAATAAATTTCAGCCTATTGGTATATATGTCTAATCTATCTCAGGTAGGATAGTAGGTTTTTTAACTCGGCATAGGATGTTATTGAATCCTGTGGTTTGGATTTATTTATCATAGTTGTTCCTAGCGATTGCTTGACTGATTAAGGTTGGTTGGTGCGATCGCTTTTGTTTTGGAATTGTGAAAGTAGTGTAACAACTCAACTGGTGGTATATCTGCTAGTCAGTCGGACATTAGGTCAGTAAGTTGTCTATAGAGAGTAAAATTTGTTCCATATCCGGTGTTTACGACTCTATAACGTTTTATATAAGAATTTTTGACTATAAACCAGCTTCAGTAATATGTACCACTTCTGGCAATAGTTGACAGTTGACTGTTAACAGTCAACTGTCAGCAACTTTAAGCGGTTGTTTTTATTTCTTGAAGTTCCCTTAGCTGGGGGATGCGAGACTTCACCTGACGCTGACTCGTGATAACCATCTGGATGGGACGGTTTGGGCCTGTCACCAAACCACGGCGTTGAGGTCGAATTTCATCATTGTTAACTAGCTCTAATTCACGACTGGTAAGGATTTTGGCAATTGCTAATTTCATTTCCAACTGAGCAAATGCTAGACCAATACAGCGTCTTGCACCACCGCCAAAGGGTAAATACTCGTAGGGAGAAAATTGCCGTTCTAAAAAGCGTTCTGGTTTAAACTGTTGAGGTTCCGGATATAAATCTTCCCGTCGGTGGGTTAAATAAATTGAACCAATCACACCTGTCTCAGGTTCGAGTTCGTAACCGCCCAGCGATACATGTGTTTTCACTACTCTAGGAAAAGTCAGCATAGCTACTGGATAAATTCGCAAGGTCTCAGAGCAAACAGCGTTGAGGTAGGGTAATTTAAAAATGGCATTGGGGTCTGGATTATCGCCTAAGCTATCTAGTTCTTGCAGTAACTTTTGGCGGACTGATGGAATTTTGTGAATCCAGTAAAATGCCCATGCAAGAGCTGTTGCTGTGGTTTCATGTCCTGCTAACAACAGGGTCATCAATTCATCGCGTAACTCTTCATCGGTCATCGGTTGACCTGCCTCATCTCTAGCTGCCATGAGTAAGCTGAGAATATCTGTGCGTGATGCGTCTGGTTTTTCTCGACGTTCTTGAATTTCTTCGTATAAAAGTTCGTCAGTGTTCTGCTGGCGGCGCATCTGCTTTCCCCAGAAATTAATCGGGCCAAAATCTCTTTGCAAAGCTGGAAAATAAAGGAAAGCGACACTTAACACAGAACTTCCTTTTTCCAAGAGTTCACCCAAAGATTGTTGTATTTTTTCAGCGCGTAGCCCTTCATCTAACCCAAACACAGCTTGCATAATCACCCGCAGAGTAATAGCTTGGGCAGCAGACCGGATATTGAAGGGTTGCCCTATTTGGTATTGGCTGATGACTTTCTCGGTGATATCACTAATTATTTGACTATAGCTTCGCATTCTTTCACCATGAAAGGGTGGCAATAACAACTGCCGTTGGCGCTGGTGTTCCGCACCGCTGATAGTAATCACAGAACGCTTACCAAGCAAAGATTCAAATACCAGATTCGTATCACCGGGTGCTTCAAACTCCTTGGTATCGTTTGTCAAAATCTGCTGTAGCATTTGGGGGTTGCTGACAAATATCAATGGAGAAGAGTTGTTATCTAACCTGAGAGTGAATATGTCTCCATATTTTGCAGCACAAGCTTCCATAAATGACATGGGGCTGGTAATCCAACGCAGCATCTGTAATACTGCTGGGATTTGCGGGCCGTATGGTAACTTCATAAATTTTTTTTGTTACTTTATCTCTTTTTTTACATTCACTAACTGAAACTCATAAATTTTTTGGAGTCACCATTTAAACTCCTTATCTTGGGGTTGTGAAAAAGCAATAAACTGTTACAAGCTGAAGGATGTAAAATTTTTGGTAAATTAAACGAGCATCTTCTATAGTTTCGGTTTTTTTTAAAAGGTACTCAGCATGACAGCAATTACGCCAAAAGCATCTTCAGCGCTTCCCGATTTTTGCGAAGGAATTCAATATTTTGGCGAAGCGCTACCAGGTTTTGAAACCTATGGTGCAACGCCTGCTGTAGAGTCGGGCAAAGTCGCGATCGCATCTCCTACAGATCCTACTGCTGTGTATCAAACTTTACTTGCTGCTGAGGCTTTACGTTACCTAACATTGCAAGTTACTGGTAGTAAAGCTTCTGGGCATCCAGGCGGATTTGCCAGCCAAGCGGAAGCTTATGCAGCTCTTGTCATGCTGGGATACAAAAACATTATCACGGAAGTAGGACACCACGCTCCCGGATTTTATAGTGCCATGTTCCTCGATCGCTCTTTAGAGGACATGGGAATTTTTACAGTCCAACAATTGCGCGATCGCTTCCGTGAAAAGCACGGACTTTTGGGACACCTCTCTGGTTACATACCTGGTATTCTTGCGCCTGCTGGGCCTTTAGGGCAAGGACAACACTTTGCAATGGCAGCTGCGCTGCTGCACAGAGATAAGTTATTTCCCTTTACGGTTGGGGATGGTGGATTGGGCGAACCTTATATTGTAAGTGCGATCGCACATTTCCATACTGCTTATCCAGATGTCACCAACTTCTTACCAGTACTGGTGTGGAACGGTTACAGCCAAGAACACCACAGCATGGTTTCTCTTAAAACCAATGAACAAATGCAAGCATACTGGCAAGGTAACGGTTTTGATGAAGTCGTGTTAGTCGATGCTAAAGACTTTGACGATCGAGACCAACCAGGGGATTATGTTGATAGTACCGTCTTTTCCTTCGAGAAGCGGCTAGCCTTTACTCAAGCAGTACTTTCGGGTGTGGACAAAGCCACGCGTTCTGCCCTTGATGGCAAGCTTACTGTCTTCATCATTAAACAACTCAAAGGTGCAGGAGTCCACGCCAGAGGTGCAAAATCTCACAACCTTTATCCTAAAGATACGTTAGATGCTCCGCATATTGTCAATGCTTTACAAGACCGTGCTTTGTCATCAGAGGCTTGGCAATTAGTGCGGACGAATGCGGAACGTGCTGGCGGTGGGCCTGCTGCTAAGACTGTGGTGACAGAATTTGAATTACCATTACCAGACTTAGGCGAATTGCCTTTGGAAGAATATGCAGTTGGTGGTGAACCTAAAGTTTCCACAACAGCAATGGGACGATTGGTAGGAATAGTTGGACAGAAGGATAAAAATTTCCTCGTCACTAACGCCGACGGTAACGAAGCATCGGGGATTGCTAATATCAACCAAGCCCTGAAAATTATCCACCCTACAACTGACGATTTATACAACCAAGCACCAGGCGGACAAGTTTACGAACCTTTGAGTGAAGATGCTTGTGCAGGTTTAGCGGCTGGTTTGTCGCTGATGGGTGCGAGAACTTTGTGGTGTTCTTATGAATCTTTTGCCATCAACGGTTTACCAATTTGGCAAACTGTAACGCAAGCAATGGCAGAATTACGCCGTCCAACTCCCTCAACTATTACTTTATTTACTGCTGGCGCATTAGAGCAAGGTCGTAACGGATGGACTCACCAACGTCCAGAAATTGAAGCTTACTTTGCTTCGTTGATGCGAAATGGCAATGTTTTTCCATTATTTCCTCCCGATGCTAATAGTATCCAAGTCTGTTATGACTGGGCATTGAAAACAAAAAATAAGGGAATTGTAATTACTGCAAGTAAGTCGCCGTTGCCAATTCGTACCACTTTTGAACAAGTTCGTAAAGGGTTACGCGATGGTGCGGTGGTATTGCATGAAGTTGCTGGCGATCGGCAAGTTGTATTTGCTGTCATTGGCGATATGACATTAATGCCAGTGTTTGAAGCGGCTGCTTTTTTAGAAAATGAAGGTATTGGTGTCAAAATAGTTTCTGTTATCAATCCTCGGCAATTGTATCGTCCTGATGATACTGCTTGGGAGACTTGTTCAGAACCCGATGGTGGTTTCTTAGATGATACGAAATTTGCTGAATTATTTGCTGGAGATGCGCTAATTGGTGTGACTGGTGGTGCGGCGGCGATGCTGGAACCAATTATGTTACGGAGTACAGCGAAGCGCGACACCTTCGCTTGGAAGCGTGGGGAAACTACAGCGAGTGCTGGTGAGTTGATGGCGTTTAATGGATTGACTGCTGAGACGTTGACCAAACGTGCGATCGCATTAGTGCATTAAAGCTCAATACGGTTCAGTTAGAGTTAAAACTCTTTGTTAAAGTAAATTTTTTTAACGAACCGCAGAGGCGCAGAGGACTCAGAGAGAAGAGAAAAATGCTTAACTGAACCGTATTTCATTAAAGCTGGAATTTCTTCTATTTTTATCGCATTTATACGTATAGGAACGCTTACAAATTGCGTTTTTAATCGTATATCTGCGCTTTTTTATTTAAGAGACTTAGTATACAGGATAAATGAGGGTAAATTTGCTGGAATTCTTTGATAATAACAGGTTTACGAGTTACAAAAACTGATTTGGGAGTCGCAAAAACTGATTTGAGAGTCGCAAAAACTGATTTACAAGCTAAGCGAAGCGCGATACATACTTTTGCATGGAAGCGTGGGGAAACTACAGCGAATGCTAGTGAGTTGATGGCGTTTAATGGATTGATAGCTGAGGCATTGGCAAAAGGTGCGATCGGTTTAATTGGATAGTATTTTTTATATTTATTATTTTCTGTAAGGCATTTTAAAGTTCTAGATTTTCCCCAGTTATTATGTCCTACCAGGATAAATGCTTTTTTCATATAACTTATGCTAGAAACGTATGCGTTAAACCTAATACACTCTAATACACTATTACCGTGATTAAAATTGAGTCACGAAACCCAACTTTAATCTCCCATAATATAACTCACCATTAATGCCAATGTCAGAACTTTTGCGTAAACTAATGTTTTCTACAAGACATTGCATACTAGCCTAACTAAACTAACCCAGCATTCTCCGTTCAATCCCAAATAACATCTTCTGTGCAATGGCATAAAATGGCAAAAACTGCCATAATGTAGAAAAAGTGATTCAAAAACTAACCCTTGTGAAAAGTATCAATATTTCTTTACCTGACACAATGCGAGCTTATATAGAAGAACAGGTAGCTCAAGGTGGTTACAGCAGTGTCAGCGAATATTTTCGTGAATTAGTGCGACAAGACCAAAAACAGAGAGCTAAAGAACGTCTAGAAACAATGCTTCTAGAAGGATTAAACTCTGGGAATGCAACAGAAATGACTGTTCAAGATTGGGAAGATATACGTCAAACAATCCGAGAAAGAATGAACAAACATCAAGGTACAGTTTAACCGTGATGTTTGAAATAAAAAAAAGACCTCAAGTTATCCGTGACTTAATAGACTTAGCAACGTACATAGCACAAGATAACTTAGATGTTTCAGACCGCTTTTTAACAGCAGCCGAAGCAACATTTAAACAATTAGCAAAAACCCCAGCTCTTGGCAAACTATGTCAATTTCTCCATCCAAATCTAGCAGATATTCGACAAATATCTATCAAAGGATTTAACAAATATCTCATCTTTTATCGCCTCACTGAATCAGAAATTGATATTCTGCGAGTTATTCATGGTGCAAGAGACATTGAAGCAATATTTGATAATGACTTAGAAGTATAATAGGTAATGCTATAAAGGCAGTAGGTTACAGTGTAAAAATCGTTGCGATCGCCCTCCTCAGTTTTATAGCAAGCTTTTTTATAAACTTTTGGAACTTGGGAAGATAGACGCGCAGCCGAAGAAATTATTGATGATATATATTCAAATCGTACTGTAAGCGATCGCAATTATAGCTTGTGAACTATTTACTCAACACCGATACCTAAATAATGACTCCACAAATCCTAGATAAAACTAACACACTCCAAGAACAGCGGTTTCTCTTACCTGGCTATTACTCTTGGGAGGAATTTGAGAAAATAGAAGCTTTAACGGCGGATGCGCCAGGTTTGCGAATAACTTATCTTGATGGGTGTATAGAGTTTATGACTCTTGGTGAAGAACATGAGACCATTAAAAGTGTTTTGGCTATATTGCTAGCACTATATCTTTTTGAGATAGGTATAAATTTTATCCCTGTAGGTAGTGCTACCCGTCGGGCTAAAGAAAAGGGTGCTTCATTTGAACCTGAGGAATCTTATTATTTAGGGGAAAAGAAAGAAAATCCCGATCTAGCAATTGAAGTAAATATTACTAGTGGTAGTATAGATAAACTAGAAAAATATAAGCGTTTTAACATTACTGAAGTCTGGTTTTGGGAAAATAATCAGATATCTGTATATCACCTCAGTAATGATAACTATGAGCAAATTACTCAAAGTCAATTATTACCAGAATTAGATATAAATTTGTTAGCACGATGTGTTTTAATACCCTCAATAATTGAAGCTAGGACAGAGTTCATCAAAGGAATTCGAGGCTAAGTTAACTATCTTGAGATGTCAGTCTTGCTCTTAGTAGAGAAATGAGTATTATAAGCGAGTTATACATCAGGCTATCACCTTGATGCAAATAATGGTGTAAGAAATGACTACACAAATTAAACCCGAAAGAATTAAAATAAATTTAGATTTGTCTCCCGAACTTTATGAGACATTAAACGATATAGCCCAAAAGATTAATGGAGACAATGCTGAAGTACTGCTGAAGGCGATCGCACTCATGGAAGTAGCAGTAGAAGCAAAGCAAACAGGCAAGCATATCTGGATTGCAGACGAGAACCAAAATCTGGAAACTGAAATTGTTGGCATTTAGCAGCATGACAAAGATAAAAGATTTATCGAAGATAATTGCCAGCAAAGGCGACAAACCATTAGTTCTATCAATAGTCAACTTAGAATCACAAGAAGACGCAGAACTTGAGCGAAAACTGCGGGAACTCAAGTTTAAACAAGAACTGAGGAAAGATTGGATTTTATTTCTTGTCAGGGATGTAGTTATCTTTTCTGCCGCTATCCTGATCGTTTTTGCGATCGGCGGTTATTCTCTATTCATGCAGATTAATAGGTAACTTATACGATCGTTTATACAAATGTTTAGGTCTGAGTAACTTATAAGTAGTAAATTTTAACTCACTGTAGTTATATATCATACTGAATACTCGATAAAAAAAGCACCCTTTCCAAATCTAAAATTAACTTAGATTTAATATTTTTGCTTTCCTCACAAGTTCCTCAAATTGTTAGCTTATAAACATACGTATAACTGGAAAAGGCTTAAAAGTTCACACAGACTAGTTAATATAAGATTTTTGTCAATTATTGCCAAAAATACGAACTTGGTAATTTGTACCAATTCCGCATCAAGAAACTAAAAAACTCAATTACCAATAAAAACCAGAGGTCTATATGCTGAAAAAGATTTTAGTCGCATTGGATCGCTCGCAAATAGCAAAGCAGGTTTTTGAAGAAGCATTGGCTTTGGCGAAGGGAACACAAGCCAACTTACTACTGCTGCATGTCCTATCACCGACAGAAGAAGGCAGTCCTTACTTACCCATGTTATCCAATATGGAGTACTATCCAGGATTTACTAGTCAAAGCTTTGAGTTATATCAAAAGCAGTGGGATAGCTTTAAGAATGAAGGTGTGGAGATACTGCAATCTTTCAGTGCCCAAGCAAATACAATAGGAGTATCTACGGAATTTAGGCAAATGGTTGGTCATCCTGGGCCAACAATTTGTAAAATAGCAACTACTTGGGACGCTGACCTAATTATTATGGGTCGTCGAGGTCGCTCTGGGTTAGCTGAACTATTCCTTGGCAGCGTGAGTAACTACGTCCTTCACCACGCTCCTTGTTCAATCCATATTGTCCATCACCCAATCAGTGTTCAAAACGCTGAGAAAGTTGTCGCAGAAACCCTAAGCAATGCTTGAAGAAGCATCAATCTCAGTAAAATACATTCACATATGGGTAGTAATATCCTAGATAACAAGTAAGTAAACATAATTCATTACACAATGTCAATTGTGCTAAGCGAAGCCATGCCTGTTCGTGAAACGTCTCCCCTAAGAGAAGGGTTTTATGCAGCGAAGCGTAATGTAGACGCGTTTGCCGTTAGGCGTTGCCGCAGACTAGCGGCTTCCCGTTCGCAATGACTGTAAATATTTTTGTTTATCTACTTAATACCACCAAAGTAGTACAAACTATTGGCTCTTCTGGTTGATGTATCCTTGCGTCAAAATAGCTCGTAATTAATAATGATGCTCATTCGCTCTTAGCATCTCCGACAAGAGAAGACTCGCTAACGCTGCACTAATGTAACTCGTAATTATTACCCCACGACTGAAGTCGTTTGCTCTGAAATCATGATGCTACGTGCTTTTATATCTTCATTGATTAATCGAGTTACTCTGTATCCTTCAATTACGAATTAGTAATTATTTGACCGATGCCAGGAGGTGAACCTGATGTTACGCCATATCCGAAAAACATTGAAAGATGGAAAAGGGTTAAAGGGCAAAAGCAAAAGAAAAATTTCATCTATTTCCCGAAATTCTGCCAAACGTTTATTTTGGTGGCTAATATGGCTGGGAATCTTGACAATATCAATATATATATTCCTTGGTTTCGGCAACTTCTCATCGCAGATGGTAATCGCTGCGGTTGACAAATTAGAGGTAGCACCAGAAGAAATACTTTATCGATCGCAAAAAAAATTAGACGATCAATTAGGCAATGTTTGGCAAGTTATCCTGTTTAAGCAAAATTATCCCGGTCAAACGCAGAGTGTAAATCTGCGACTCGTGGGTTTCCCTGGTTCTGCGGAACTTTTCCACCCGCAACCCTTGAAAATCACCACTGCCACAGGACAAGTTTTCACTGCTGCCGATGTTTTCTTAGATGAAGCACCAGCACCCACCATCGGTCAGTATGACTTCAAGGATATCTTGCCTAAATTGCCAACCAAACCCCTAGTACTTGGTATACCTCTTCCTGGCGATCGCTTTATCAACATCTCTGTTCCTCAATCTGTAGTACAGGAATGGCAATTGGTAATGGAAAGTGGGAGATAAATAAAGATGAGAGAGATGAGGGAGATGAGGAAGAAATTCAAACTTGTCCCCACATCTTTGCGTCTCCGCCTCCCCGCATCCCCGCGTCCTTTTCTACTTGCGTGTATAACGATGCTTCACCCCAACTGGAAAATATTCTGGGTCGCCAGTTGCGGCTAATGCAACCTGTGGTGTTTGATATTCTGGGGGAACGTAGTTAGCAAACTCACTGTTAAGACGCAACAATTGTGAGAGAATCGAAGCTGCGATCGCTTGCTGCTTGTCTTCGCTATCTTCTACTCCTGGTGCTAACTCCACAATCACTGATAAAAATCGGTTCTTGTCAGCATCTTCCTTTACCTGCAACACAAACTTACCCGTTACCCACTCTTGAATTACTGGTTGCTCTAATCCTACAGTGACATTTTCTGGATAGATATTCGCTCCAAAGTAGGAAACCGTAAAATTAGAACGTCCGAAAACATAGACGAAAGGTAGGCGATGAATTCCTCTAGGTGAATCCTGAGTTTGGAGAGACGCGACGCTAGTCGCTACAACGGAGGGAACCCCCGCAACGCGCTGACTCATTAATCGCGTCTGTACAAGTTTTTCTCGCGGATCGAATCCCCATTCTGCCAAAAACTGGAGCATAGCATCATAACTAACAATCCCACCAGTATCTAAGATGTTGTAACGCACTAGGGGAATGCCATTGTCTCCAGAAAATAGCAATGTGCCGTCCTGAACTTCAAAAAAACGATTTATGGGATCGTACTGTATTAGTGTGGGTAAACGAGATTCTCCAAATAAGGCTCTAGCAGCATCTGGATGTTCTGCTAAAAAACGGCGAATGCAAATACTCAAGGGTGTTTCATTGCCTAATACACCAGCATCCGCAGTACCGTAGAGTGATGCAAAGTCGTAGCAGGGATTTTCCGCACCAATTCTTTGGGCAACTAAACTCCGCCATTCTTCGCTGAATACTTCTCCCGCCATGACTAACTTAATCTGATATTGCTGCCACTCTACACCGCGGGTCATACCAGTATCAATTACATCTTTGAGGAATGGCGGATATCCCAACAATACAACCTGCTCAAAATTTGCACCAAGTTCCTGGATAACACGCAAAATTTCTTCTTTATTGTTACCAGGAGTAATGACGGTGATAGGATAACCTTTGCTAGCCAGATAGCGACAACAATTGGTAGTGAACATACCGCCTACCCAAGTGCCTAAAGTGAAACAAATGACTGCTAAGGTGCGTCTAGTATTTGCGGAGAAACTATCGTGAAAAATTTGCTCAAAACGTGTAGCGATTTGCAGTTCATCTGTGAAAAAACGCGGCCAAAATGTCGGTTTACCTGTGGAACCGGAGGAAGCAGCTATCATATCGCACGCTTGTAACTGTCCGTAGCGACACAAGTCAGGCAAAGGATAGCGCGATATATAATTTTCTTTGGCGATCGCTGGTAATTTCTGAAAATCCTCAAAAGTTTGGATAGCACTAGGTTCAATCTCTTGTTCTGCCAAAAAAGCTTTATAGGCGGGCACATTTGCAGCCACATCGTAAAATAAAGCTAAAGCTGCTGATTGGCTTGAAGTGTCCAGATGTCGTTGTAGTAGTGTTTCTAGGGGGGTAGATACAAAATCTTCAAATGCCTTGATTGCCCGCTGGCTTTGTGATTTGCAGTTCATGACGCTTGTTGCTCATCCTGAAGTAAAAACAACACCACTGTTGCTTGTTGTCAGTATTTTAGCTATTAGTCATTAGTCATTAGTCAGTGGTCAGTGGTCAGTTGTTATTTCTCCCTCATCTCCCCATTCCCCACTCCCTAGTCCCCAGTCCCCAATCTCCGTAAAAAGAACTGCATTCGTTGTAGTAACGTAATAAAACCCAATTTATCCTTCAGCACTATGCAGGTTTATTGCAGTAAACAACACGCAAATGATGGCAGTAACCGTTTTTGTACCCACTGCGGTGAGCCATTGCCTCTTGCTGTGGGGCAGGTTGTTGACAATCGCTATCGAATTATACGTCAACTCGGACAGGGCGGCTTTGGACGCACTTATGTGGCGGAGGATAGAAATCAATCCCATCAAATCTGTGTGCTGAAGGAATTTGCACCCCAAGTACAACAACAACAGGATTTACAAAAAGCTAAAGAGTTATTTGAGCGAGAAGCGAATGTTCTCAAAAAACTCCAGCATCCCCAGATTCCACGTTTTCACGCTTCGCTACAAGTGAAGATAGGCAGTAAAGATTTTTTCTTGTTGGCACAAGATTATGTAGATGGTGATAATTATTCCCAATTGTTAGAACAGCGCCAAAGTCAAGGAAAGGCCTTTAGCGAAGAGGAAGTAGTAACTTTACTGCAACAAATTTTACCAGTATTATCTTACATCCACTCTCTAGATGTAGTTCACCGCGATATCTCTCCTGATAATTTAATTTTGCGGCGTTTTGATCGTCTGCCAGTGCTGATTGACTTTGGTGGTGTTAAGCAATTGCCTGCTTCTCAAGGTTTTTGGTTCACCAAGTTGGCTGTAAATAATACTTTACTAGGTAAAAAAGGCTACGCCCCAGAGGAACAGCTACGGCAAGGTAAAGTATTTATTAACAGTGATTTATACTCTTTGGCGGTGACTGCATTGGTATTGCTTACGGGCAAGGAACCGCAAAAATTATACGACAGCTATCAAGGACTGTGGTATTGGGGAAAGGAAATCAATGTCAGCCCGAAACTAGAATCTGTGTTAAAAAAGATGCTGGCTTATAAACCGAGCGATCGCTATGAAACAGCCGATAAAGTCCTGAAAGATTTACCCTTGGCAACTGCTACTAAAGCGCCAAATACCTATGTCACCAAGCTCAAAACGATGGTAGTTGCCCCTGGAGGTAAACGCCCCAATGCTATTGTCAGTAAAGTCCGCAGCAAAACGCAGTTGATAACTAAAACTATACCTATACCTGGCTGGCTTCGCCCTTTTGTAGTGAGTCTTGGGGGAACCGCTTTAATTGTTTTAACTGGTGCAGGTACGTGGGCAGTGGTAAATGCAGTTATTACCAGCGTATCATCAATTAAAGTACCATCAATTTCGCTACCGCAAATTCCACAGTTACCAAATCCGCTTGCTAAACCAGCAAGTGATAAGAACTCTGGTGATAATACTCAAATTTTAAGTCGTCGCCAACAACTAGAAATTCCCGAAGTATTTTTTACACAGATGGTTGATAATTTGTTTTATACTAAAAAGCCAGAATTACAGGGACGCAGTCTAACATCGAAGTCGGAAGACGCTGGTTTACGAAATGAATGGTACAGTACTGCTAGAGATTTATTAGATAAAATAGAACAAGCTGACCTCAGTACAACAGCTCGGCGAAAACTTGGAAGTTATAGTCAAAAAGATTACGACATTTGGAGACAGCAAGCGCGATCGGGACAATTAGGGGACTATACAATTAGCCAACTCAACAAAGACACATATCAAAAATTTGATAGATTGTTTCCCGGTCAAGAGCGTGGGAAACTGAATCAAAAGACTTACGGTCAAATTTGGTATGCGATCGCTGCTGAGCAAGTTAGTAAAGTAAAATCTGGCAAATAATGAAATGGAAAGACAAGGAAGCAGGGGGGCGGAGGGGCGGAGGGGAAGAAGAACTTGCATTAAGTCTTGCCCCCAAGTTCTTGCCTCCTATCCGTTCATCCTCTTCTGATCTTCTATCTCCTGCCTCCTGCCCTCTATTGACTAATGACTAAAATATATTGTTCTAAAGGTCACGAAAATTCCCCAGGTAGCCATTTTTGTCTCCAGTGTGGTGAAAAGTTGTCAGTTCCGCCCGTAAGTTATGGTATCCAACCAGGGCTAACTTTGGGCGATCGCTATGTCATTGTGCGTCAAATTGGTCAAGGAGGATTTGGACGTACTTATTTAGCAGAAGATATCAATCGTTTCCGCG
The DNA here is from genome assembly GCA_003326215.1 of Nostoc minutum NIES-26. Lineage (GTDB taxonomy): Bacteria > Cyanobacteriota > Cyanobacteriia > Cyanobacteriales > Nostocaceae > Dendronalium > Dendronalium minutum. Next base: position 158,946 of record LXQD01000001.1, read on the forward strand.
AATCTTGTGTTTTAAAGGAATTCTCTCCACAAGTTCAAACCGCTTACGTCGTCCAAAAAGCTGAAGAACTATTTGAGCGAGAAGCAAATGTTCTTTACAAGCTACAACATCCCCAAATTCCGCGCTTCCGGGAATTGTTTCGCATCAACTTGGAAGGCAAAGAATATCTATTTTTGGTGCAAGATTATGTTGAAGGACAAACTTACAACTCTTTATTAAATGACCGCAAACAAAAAGGTTTACGGTTTACAGAAGTAGAAGTACGCCAACTGTTACAACAAATTTTGCCAGTTTTGGAGTATATCCACTTCCAAGGAGTAATTCATCGGGATATTTCTCCAGATAATTTAATTCTTCGCACCGTTGACCAATTACCAGTATTAATTGACTTTGGCGGTGTCAAACAAGTAGTGGCAACTGTCGCCTCTGAATATTACCAACCTGGTGCAGCTGCGACCCCACCAGCAACCCTACTAGGTAAAGTGGGATTTGCTCCCCCAGAACAAATGCAAACTGGGATGGTATCGCCCCACAGTGACTTGTATGCGTTGGCAGCAACAGTGCTGGTTTTACTGACAGGCAAACAGCCGCAAGAATTAATTGATACCTACACCTTAACTTGGCAATGGCGACGAGAAATCAGCCTCACTCCCATTTTGGGGCAGGTATTAGATAAAATGCTATCCTCCAGACCAAGCGATCGCTACCAATCAGCTCGTCAAGTCCTGGAAGCACTCAACCCATTACCAGTTAACTATCCCCCGACTCAAGCCCCCGTTCCCGCCCCAGATCCCACATCTGTCACTGTCGCTGTCTCCCCGCCTTCTCCAACTCCCCCTGCTTTTTCATCTCCTCAGCCCACAAGCTGGTGGACACCAACAAAAACTATCCTAGTATCACTAGCACTGGCTGGTACTGTGGGAGTAGTTTGGTGGGGAGTTAACCGGGGGCGAAATGTAGAAGATAACCCCACACCAACACCCAGCCCCACCCCAACCGCTAGTCAACCAGTCGATCCCTTGGCGCAATATTCACCAGAAGAACGGCAACGTAAACAAAGATTAAGCGATCGCCGTCAACAGTTGGGTATTGCTGAAAAATTCTACATTAACTTTGTCAATCAAGTGTTTTGGGAGACAAATCCCAATTTACAAGGACGCAGTCTCAGTAATGGCCCCGAAGATGAGAGTTTGCGGGCAGAATGGGATAAAACAGCCTCGCAATTGATAGAAAAGCTGGCGTTATTGAGTGCCAATGCACGTAGGCAACTAGGTACTTATACTACGGCCGAACGCGATCGCTGGAGAGTTGAAGTTAACCAAATCAACGTTGGTAGTCGTTCTTTGTATGATTTGGGTGATGCTGCTTTCTTCAATGAATTTCCCGAACAGCGCGACAAAGATTTTATTAATCAGCCCATTGGGCAAGTTTGGTATGCCTTTGTTAGCGATAAACTGAATGCCATCCTTGCTCGTAGTGCTTTCCAGAAAATTGTCTTCGATCCTGGTGCTACAAGTAAAACAGTTAGCGGTACTCTCCAACCCGGTGGTGGTAAAGTTTTCATCGCTGGACTGGCCAAAGAACAAGCTATGGAATTGAAGCTACAAGCAAATTCCCAAGTTTTGTTATCAGTCTATTCCCCTTCTGGCAAAATCAAATTTCTGGAAGATTCCAAGCAACGTACTTTGTCAACTAAACTACCAGAAAACGGATTTTATGAATTTGTCGTTGTTTCCACAGCATCAGCACCAGTAGATTATCGACTCAACATCACAGCGGAAAGTCCCACTCCTCCAGCACCACCTACACCTACACTTACAGAAACTCCCACACCTACAGAAACTCCTACGGAAACTCCTACACCTACAGAAACTCCTACGGAAACTCCTACACCTACAGAAACTCCTACTCAGCCTAATTAAACTCTCATCTTGCGAACAGTAGATGATAGAAATTAAATTACTATAACAATACATTAGCCAATTTACGAGGCTGGGGAATAGGGTTGACCTGAGTGAAGAAAGACGACCTAAATAGGTAAGTTTGTGGACAATCTTGGTCAATAAAATAGGCTCAGGTTTTTGAGGAAGCATTTTTATAGTTTTGTGGATATATAGAAAACCTCGGCAGTAAGCTTTTAGATCGATAATGTCAGCGGCGGGATTATTTTGACGGAAATCACAAAGAAGTTGACGGGACAAGTTGACCATAAAAAATAAAAGATTGCCGCATGGTTGTAGGGTTGCTCTGCGTAGGAGCGATCGCGCTTTGCAAATACGGTGACTCTCGCTCCTAGCAATTCTTGGTCACAACTAGATACTTCTACGGCTTCTTAAGCAATATTACTGATATTTCAATTGATTTTTATAAATTGGAAGAATAGTTTCGTAATTATACTATGTTTTTCTCTGGACATAGTTGTATTTTTAAAGGAGCAAAGATGTATTGAAGGAGATTTGATTTATGAACTTATTAAATAAAGCCCACTTGAATAAACACTTGTTAAACCAAATACGATATCAGCTTGAGGTCGTAGAAATACATGATTATAATCTGGCCAGACTCTTATGCAAAATCATTCCCTCTCATTGTCCTTTTGAAAGAACTGTGAAAATTAATGGTCGTACACTTTTCCGCATTCCACCTTTGTGTAAACTCAACCCTCTCTACGAACAAGTAATTGGTCTGCGTTATAAATGTTTGTTGTATTTAGTAGATGTCTGTGGTGAAGATGCTACAAAATATTGCTAAATATAAATTGAATTAATAAAATTGATTTGTTGGTCGCTCGCCAAAGTTAATAGTAATAAAGCCAAATGGACTACTATTACTTCAATACTTAAAGCACCAAACTGTGCCTACAGAAATCAATTCATCATTGCATTCAACAATTTTATTAGTCAATAAAAAAATTATCATCCTACTTTGATGACGAAGCTGGCAGTGGCATAGCTAAAAGCAAAATTGTGATCGAGAATGTAATCAAATAAGGCAAGTTTGACCAGGATCTGAGGGTGTTAGGAATTTGCTCCAAAAATTTAGTAGAGCCATCAGGTTTGAGAAAATTCCCTTTAGCTTTCTTAATCCATTCATCATCCTCAGCGGTTACATACCCACTCAAAATTCGGGCTAGTCGATTAAAGTTATCCCGAAACTTGCGTTCTAGATACAGATAATATACATCCAAGATACCAAATAGTAAAAAGGCGACAAATGCCAATGCAAATAAAGCAGTATTTCGATTGGTAAAACCAAAGCCTACGATCGCTGCCCAAACCGTTAGACCAACCTTCTTAATTTCTAATGAATTATTCGCCATGCGTGCGATCGTACTCTGCAACATCTCGCTTTGCTTGATCCAGTAATCTCGGTTTGCTTCCTTTGGGGTTGACATAGGATTTCACCTGGTTTGCGATCGGGCATTACTACTTTACGATTGAAGCCAACTCATTTTACTTGAAAAGATGTTCTTGAAGCTTAAAATATGCAATTTTAGTAAATCGCAAAGTTCTTTTTAAGAGAGATTGCCGATTTGAGCCTCTGAAATTATTCTTGACAATTCAACCATTTCAAAGACTGCTAACATTTATTAATATTCCTATCACTTCTAAAGCTAAAATGTAAGCATTAAGATGAAGTACCAACTAGTTGCAGTCGGTTCTTTGAGTAAAAATTATGTAGAGACTCTGGAAACAAGCCTCGCGGAGAGCATGGATGCTCTTGGCTTGGATAGACATCAATACTTTGAAGTTCTTAATATTAATCAGAGGGAACAGATTGACTGGGATGGTTTACCAGTTATGGTTTGGTTTGGGGGGAATGAAATCTCTGAACCTGAAGACAGCCATCTCTTAGATTATTTTTTGAAGAAAAGTCTTCCTATCTTTCCAGTTGTTGAAGATCTCAGTAACTACCCAGTTCTAGTTCCGCCTGAATTGCATCGTATTAATGGCTTGCAATGGAATCTTGAGAGACTCACTACCGATCTCCTACGAGCATTTCGACTTTGCAGACAACAACGACAAGCATTCATTTCCTACCGACGACTTGAAACACGTAATGTAGCAGTACAGCTATTTTCAGCGTTGTCCCTACATGGCTATCGCGTATTTCTTGATACTGCCTCGGTTGATTCTGGTGTCGATTTTCAAGAAGCTCTCTGGGGACGCATGGCAGATGTAGATTTACTGATTCTATTGGATTCTCCAGGTGCTTTAAGTTCACAGTGGGTGTATCAAGAATTAGTTAGAGCAAATGATTTGGGGCTTGGCGTATTACAACTCATTTGGCCGGGGCACTCTCGTACTCCTGGAACCGAATTTTGTGACCCTACTATCAGTCTGAACAAAACTGATTTCGTGAATAGTCAAGCAGATCTGAATGACTATTTAACTGATAGTACAGTTTCAAGAGTTCTGTCTGCTGCCGAGACTGCAAGGATACGATCGCTTGGCTTGAGAAGGATGAGTGTGGTTGGAGAACTTGTTGACCAAGCTAAGCTAGTTCACTTAGACGCGGAAGTTCATCCTGTTGATGGTATTAAGCTTTATTGTGGTAGTAATGTTGTTGGGTGTGCAATCCCAATAACGGGATTGCCAGATGCACTTTCAATTCAGCAACAGGAAGGTCTTTTACAGTTGAAAGACCTATCCAGGACTCGTATCATATACATGGGGCTTGGAGCCGACCCTGATTATACTAAACATTTAGATTGGCTTAATCAAAAAGTAGGCTTGCTAACCTGTCAGGTAGATTTACTAGACGATTGGTTAAAAGCGTTATGAAAAAGCTAGAGCCAGTGTTTCTATCAGCCAGCATTCCACATCGGGAGCCTTACGTACACAATTCCGATCCATTGTTGATCCGTGAAGCCATACTCGCATTGGTAGCTGTGGTTGTTCGCAGCCGTGAGTTAGTATTTGGCGGACATCCTGCTATTTCTCCTTTGGTAGATCATGCATCTCGTACTTTAAATGCTCAAGATAATTTCTATATCTATCAGTCTCGTTGGTTTGAAGATGTCATTCCAGAAGTTGCAAAGAACTTTAAAAATTTGATTTGGACTGACAAGAGATACAGCCGAGAGGAAAGTTTAACGCTCATGCGAACAGAAATGATCGGGTCTCGGTCTTTTGGGGCTGCTGTATTTATAGGAGGAATGGAAGGGATTGTTGAAGAATGCGAAATCTTTAAGAAACTACATCCTGATAAACCCATATTTCCAGTGGCATCAACTCTAGGTGCTGCGCTTGAGCTTTTTAATGCTGGTGAAGGACCTCAAGATGATTTTATACGTGAAGAATTAAGAGCAAATAAACGTTACCGCGGATTATTCAGAAAAATTTTAGAAGAAATGTGAGAGTTTATCCAATTCTGTATTGCTTTAGCGCCACGACGCTTAATAGATTCCCATTAGACCTGTCCAAATTTATATTTCGGACAGGTCTATTGCTTTCGTACAGACTGGTTTTATGATAAAAAACAAATTAACAATTTAACTCACCAAACTTGGGACTCCACCACCCTTTTTGCGTACTGAAGTAAGCCACATCTTTATGTTTCTTGTCCTTCCAGGATTCTTTAGTAGAACACCGCAGCATGGTTTTACTCTGACCATCCTTGAGGTAGCTGTACTCTGACAAAGGTTCTTTGCATACTGGGCAGGGATACGAACTTAGCTTGGTAGCAGACTTTGGAGAATTTTCGCTCCTTACGGTCTGAGTCCGAGGTGGTTCCCAAGTTTTGTTTAGGTCGCTCCAAAACAGCACGACATTTTCACAGCCACTGATGCACTTGAGAAAGTATTTTTTCTTAACTTTACTGCTCTTGATTTTAGCGAGAAAGTTGTTGCACTCAGGGCAACGAGTTCTAGAAGTTTCATATTTGCGTTCAACTGGAGAAGCTTTGGTTTGCTGTGTTGAACTAACCACTACAGTTTTTGCCTTTAATAGAGCTGGTGCAAAGTAATCCTGATTCCAGGTTATCAAGTATTGCTGCCAAGAGTGTTTCCCAAGGGCGATCGCATCGAGGGCATCCTCCATCTTCGCTGTAAATTCTGCCTCTAGTAGATCGGGTAATGCCTTCTGCAAAAATTCATCAACTTCTAACCCCAACGCTGTTGGCTGAAGATGATCCTTTGCCAACTGTACGTAATCCCGCTTTTTGAGGGTGGCGACAGTGGGGGCATAGGTACTGGGACGACCAATCCCTTTACGCTCCATCAGTTGTACCAGCTTTGGTTCACTGTATCGTGGTGGCGGTTGAGTTTGTTTTTTCTCATGTGCTGCATTCTTCAGAGTCAAAGCCTGTCCCTGTTGTAAAGTAGGTAGAATGGTATCCTTGCTGAGATTATTCCAGTACCGAGCATAACCGTAGAACTCAATCACCTGTCCTCTTGCTTGCCATAATAGATTTCCAGACTGGGTGATAACCTGAGTCTTACGGAGTTGAGCAGGGCGACATTGAGATGCGATCGCTCGTTTCCAAATCATCACGTACAGATTGAACTCATCAGCCGAAATTTCTTCCCGCAACTGGACTGAGGGACGAAAAACATCTGTGGGACGAATCGCTTCGTGGGCTTCCTGAGCCGATTTGTTGCTGCGGTGTTTTGCTAATTGCTGCGGCACATTCTGCGGGTCATTTTGCTCCAACCACTTACGGGCGCTGGCACAAAATTCCGGACTCAACATCACTGAATCTGTTCGCATATAAGTGATTAACCCCGCCTCATACAGTTTTTGGGCAACCTGCATAGTTTTATCTGGAGAAAACCTCAACTTAGAACCGGCTGCTTGTTGGAGGGTGGAGGTAGTAAAAGGTGGAGGTGGTTGGCGATGAACAGTTTTCCCCTCAAAGAGGATAACTTGGTGAGGATACCGCCGTGCTTCTTCAACTAATCGTGTTGCCTCTGCTTCAGACAAAACACGCTTCGATTCTGGTACTTGTTTACTATTACCTGCTGCATCATCATTAGTTTCGGTTTCTTGCTCTGGAGCATCTAAAACAGAATTAGCCGTTCCTTTGTAAAAAGCACGGAATCCCTCAGCATAATCTACCCAGACATTCCAGTAGTCTTGGGGAACAAAGGTTTGAATTTCCCTCTCTCGCTGGCAGACCAGATGTAATGTGGCACTTTGGACTCTGCCAACACTTTTTGCTCCGTTGTTCAAAGCCCAAACTAAAGGACTGCCCTTGTAACCCACAAGTTTGTCCAGGCAATCTCGGCACAGTCCCGCACCAACCAAATTGAAATCGAGTTTTCTGGAATTAGCGATCGCATTCCTAACCGCCGATGCCGTAATTTCCGTATAAACAACTCGTTTGGGTTCTCTCAGCCCCAGCACTTCCTGAAGATGCCAAGCGATGGTTTCACCTTCCCGATCTGGGTCAGTTGCCAAGACTACTTCATCAACCTGTTTGACTGCGGCTTTGAGTTTCTGAATGGTTTCTTTGGAACGTCGATCGCGAGGGACATAGTTGCATCGCACACTGCCGCCATCCATGCTGAAGCCCAGCGAATCATCGCCAGAATTGCTCAGTTCCCGAATGTGCCCACAACTGGCGCGAACAATCCAATCTGAACCGAGGATTTGACTGAGTTTTTTGACTTTCCCAGGGGATTCGACTACAAGAAGGCGTTTGGGCATGACACCTGCTTTTTGAATGTTTTATATTAGATGCTTTATTACAGTGGACAATTGTATAGGGCATTATAGTATTTATGTACTATAATATCTACACTCTTGCTACTTTCAAGGTATAACTTTTCGATAACTCTTTGTGGCATTTTCTAACAAACCAATGTCCACTCCCCCAGTCCATCAAGTGCAACAAATAAATGCGTCTCCTGAATACGAAACCATCACTGGAGTGGTGGAACGCCTAACCTTTTACTCAGAAGAATCGGGCTACACCGTAGCTCGGCTGGTGCGCCTTGGTGTGAAAGACCTCACCACAATTACTGGTAGCTTTGCCAATATCCAGCCAGGGCAGACACTTCAACTTACAGGTTTCTGGCGCGATCGTCCCCAGTACGGGCCACAGTTCCAAGTCGTCAATTACAGGGAAACCAAACCAGCTACTCTCACAGGCATTGAGAAATATTTGGGCAGTGGACTCATTAAAGGTGTTGGTCCAGTCACAGCCAAGCGCATCGTTGCACACTTTGGTTTAGAAACCCTGGAAATCATCGAAAACCAGATTGAGCGGCTGATTGAAGTCCAAGGCATTGCCAAAAAGCGCATCAATTTCATCAAAAATGCCTGGGAAACCCAAAAAGCCATCAAGGAAGTCATGGTGTTTTTGCAAGGGCATGGAGTTTCCACCACATACGCGGTGAAGATTTATAAGCAATATGGAGATAAGGCGATCGCAAAAGTTACAGAAAACCCTTATCAGCTAGCAGCCGACATCTACGGCATTGGTTTTCTGACTGCGGACAAGATAGCTCGGAATGTGGGAATTGCTTCTGATAGCCAATTTAGATACTGCGCGGGGCTAATCCACGCTTTGAGTGAAGCAGCGGAAGATGGTCACTGTTACTTGCCAGAACCGGAACTGATTGAGTCGGCAATCAAACTACTGACTACTGAATCTCACCAGCCCTCAGAATCTAGCATCGCTCAAACCATCAAAGACATGGCACTGAGGGATGACTTAATCAGGGAGAAAACCCCAGAGCAAACGCTGCTGTGCTACAAACCGACTTACTTTCACGCTGAGCAGAACCTAGCACAACTGATATCTGGGCGCTTAAGTCAGCCGATAGGACAAGACATACCTCGGGTTCGTGCTTGGCTTGAGCGTTTTACAAAAGCTCACGAGATTCAGCTTTCAGAACAGCAGCGGCAAGCAGTGGAGATAGCTGCTTATTCTCATGTCATGGTTTTGACAGGCGGCCCTGGTTGCGGTAAAACTTTCACCACTCACACCATCGTCAGCTTATGGAAAGCGATGGGCAAATCCATTGCTTTGGCTGCACCAACGGGGAGAGCTGCTCAAAGACTAAGTGAAATGACTGGACTAGAAGCGAAAACGATACATCGCTTGCTGGAATTTGAACCTAAGACAATGGGTTTTAAGTGCGACAACGAGAATCCTTTGCCACACACAGCAATAATTGCTGATGAAGCAAGTATGCTGGATTTATTCCTAGCATACTCCTTGGTCAAAGCTGTAGCAGCAGGCGCACAGTTATTATTAGTCGGAGATATTGACCAGCTGCCCTCAGTAGGCCCCGGTCAGGTACTTGCCGACCTGATTAATTCTGGACGAGTGCCAGTGGTGCGGTTAACTCAGGTATTTAGGCAAGCCCAACAAAGTGCGGTTGTCGTCGCCGCGCACCAGATTAACCGAGGGCAGTATCCCACGATGGAGACAATTTCAGATAATCCTGTGTCTGATTGCCTGTGGCATGGTGGAGGATTTGAGCCGGAACATGGTGTACAAGCGATCTGCGAGTTGATAACAGACTTGATACCTCGCTTAGGGTTTAATCCAGCTACCGATGTGCAAGTGCTTTGTCCCATGACACGGGGAGCGCTCGGTACTCGCAACTTGAACAGGGTATTGCAGCAGCTAATTAACCCTCCCAGTCCTGACAAGGTTGAAATCACCAGGGGTGGTAGTTTAATGCGTGTAGGCGATCGCATAATTCAACTAACTAACGACTACAATCGGGAAGTATTCAACGGTGATTTGGGAATTATCAGTACCATTGATACCGTAGAGCAAGAAGTTGTGGTGCAGTATGGCGAGCGCAGTGTGATTTATGATTACGCAGACCTCAACGAAATCTCACTGGCATTCGCTACCACAATTCACAAAAGCCAAGGCTCAGAGTACCCAGTGGTGATACTGCCACTGTACATGCAACATTATATGATGCTCTCGCGCAACCTGTTCTATACTGGTTTAACTCGTGCCAAAAAGCTGGCAATTGTTATTGGTTCCAAAAAAGCAATATCCCTAGCTGTACGCTCTACTGATGACAGGCAGCGTTACACACGGTTGCAGCAGAGGCTAATGTCATGAAATCTAAAGTCTAATCATAATGAAAATTCAAGTGTTCGGTAATCTATGGCAGCGAAGGACATTTTTCATGATGCAGTACAGCACTTACCGATGTTATGAGGTACAATAACAGCAATTAGTAAACCAGTTTTTTAAATGTTGAGGATTCATTAAGTTGAGTGCAACTGAGATGACTATATCAACCATTTCTGTTGTAGTTGGAGCAAAACTGCGTAAAAAAGATTTGAGTTGTGACCACCATAACTCAATGGGATTAAAATCCGGAGAGTATGGAGATAAACAAATAACTTTAGCACCTACAGCTTCAATCATAGGTTCAATTGATGCTAGTTTATGGGCAGGTAAATTATCCATAACTACTACTGCCCCTGACCAAATGCCACAACTTTTTTGATACTAATGGCTCCAATGACTGTAACTTTTGCACCGCGATAAAATGGTTTTAGTTCGTATACTCTTGTTCCCGATTGTGAACGTGCATGAGTTCTGGCTAAACCCAGTATTACTCCTGTCTCATCTAAAAATACTAAGTTATCTGGCTCTATATCTCTGACCTTTTCCCAATATTCTACTCTGAGCTTTTGGACTCTTAGAGTTGCTGCTTGACTACTCCGCAATGTTTTTTTTTACGATTTAATCCCAATTTTTGTAAGGCGCGGCACATTGCAGTTCGACTCACCCAATTTCCCGTCTTCAATGCAAATAATTCACATAACTCTACTAAAGTTGCATCCTGATTCTCTACAACCAGTTCTCTTAACTCTACTTCCGCATTTGTGAGATGACTAAACTGGGGTTTACCTCGCTGTAATGGTTGTAAATTTCCCTCAACTTGTTGTTGCTTTACTAGCTTTTGGACTAGACTTTTGCTAACAGCAAATCTGATTGCCACTTGACGAATTGATATTTTCTCCTGAATATGTGCTGCAACTATTTTTTCGCGCAGAGCGATTGAATATGCTTTCATAAAAAGATAATATTTTTATTCTTACTAACTGTACCCCATAACAGCAGGAAATGCTGTACTTGTGCTGATTTTTTGAGCCAAATACCTAATTCTGGACGTTTATTATTAAGCTTGTGTATACCACTACACCCTAAAAATTCTTGAGAATCTTTTGCTAAAATCACTACTACTAAGTCATTCCCGTTTTGCATGTTTAGTAGCGATTCACTAATAAATAATTCCGTTTCATGAATATCTTTAGGTGAGCGGGGATGCATGTAAGTAGTAATTTTCTCCGTAAATTCTCTAAAAATGACTTCTTTATACTCCAGTGAAATAGGCTGCAATAAGAGGCGATTTGTGGATATTTTTAAGTTCAAGAGTTTCATAACAATCTTTCAATAATGTATTTGAATAGACTGCGATTTTAAGTTAAACTACAGTAGTTTGTAGTGCCTTAATTTTTACATTAAAGCTTTTTCAGTATTGGCAGTAACACAACCCTGAATAAATTCATCAAATCTTCAGAAAGAAAAAATCGTAGTAATCTTATGAAAGAGCTAAAGTTTTGTTAAGATGCTAATGCTAGGAGATTCTTCACGGGAATTATTCACTCAGCATGTGAAGAAATAAAAAGTACTAGCAGCACAGAGTTAAAAAGGTGAAGCAATGACCACCTACATTTTCTTTGAAGATGCCCTCCGGATGCTTACCAACGCCTATTTGCTATCAGCAGTGATGCTAATCGCAGCTTCTGGTATAGGTTTGGCAGTCATCGAAACGATTGAAAAGACAGGAGAACGCTAAATTAAGCCCTGGTGGTGTGCTTTGTGCCCAAAGCATTGAGTGCATGTGTTCGCTGTGAAGTAATCCTGGGAACACTAAACCAAGAAAGTCTCACAGCGTTGCAGTATTACCTGAAAGTCAAGAAACGTAAAGGTAACTGTACCGCTACTGAGACTCCAATCCAGGAGCAAACTACAATGGGTTTATTTGACACAGTATTGGGCAAGCAAAAACCAGCCCAAGAATTCTTTAGTCCAGCAGAAGCTTTTGCTGCTATTACCTTGGCGGCTGTAGCCTCAGACGGATATCTTGCTGATGATGAAGCGCGTGGAATCTCTGCTGCACTATCTCGAATGAAGCTTTTTAGAAGTTATTCTAATGATGTAATGGGTAGGCTATTTGACAAACTCCTGGGCATTCTCCGCCAGGATGGTATTAATACTTTGTTTAATGCAGCCAAAGAATCTCTACCCCAAGACTTGCGAGAAACAGCTTTTGCTGTAGCCACAGACCTAGTGTTAGCCGATGGTACCGTAACTGAAGAAGAACAAAACTTTTTAAATGACCTGTATCAGGCTTTGGGTATTTCCAGTGAGATAGCACTGCAAATTGTGCAAGTGATGTCAATTAAAAATCAGGGGTAGGTTATAGTGCAGAACAAATCACCATAACCTAGCTATATGTATTATATAAACTAAGTGTGCCAAAGGAGTTAAGCTTCTTTGGCAATACTTTTGGCGCGATTGTGATGGCGATCGCACCACAATCTGTAAAATATCTATTCAGTACTTTATATTTTCTAAGAAGAATTAGTAGGATTAAAAGAATTTTATCCTTTTACCACAGCAAGCTAACACCAGAAAATCCGAACGCTTTTTGCTTGACAAATTTCAACAATTTATCTTTGGGAATCATCTCAACTGTTATGCCTTGGTCTGCCAACCTATCTCAACTGATTGAAATCCTTTTAGCTCAGCCTGTAAACTTATCTGAAGCTGCCTTAGCACAAGTAAGTAATGGTATACAAACAGATACGCGTATTTTAAAGCCGGGTGAAGTATTTTTAGCTTTACGGGGTGAAAAATTTGATGGACACGAATTTGTCCCCACAGCAATTGCTAAAGGTGCTGTAGCTGCAATCGTTGATTATGACTACGAAAATCTGGGATTACCTGTATTGCAGGTCAAAAATACCTTAGAAGCATATCAAAAAATCGGCAGATGGTGGCGCGATCGCTTTAATATTCCAGTGATTGGGATAACTGGTTCTGTGGGCAAAACCACAACCAAAGAACTGATTGCCGCAGTTTTAGCAACTCATGGACGAGTTCACAAAACTTATGGAAATTTCAATAACGAAATCGGTGTCCCGAAAACCCTCCTAGAACTCGGTGCAGAACATGACTACGCCGCGATTGAAATGGCGATGCGCGGTAGGGGACAAATTGCCGAACTGACGCAAATAGCGCGTCCCACCATTGGAGTGATTACCAATGTGGGGACAGCACATATTGAATTATTGGGTTCCGAAGCAGCAATTGCTGAAGCTAAATGCGAATTATTAGCAGAAATGCCCAAGGATAGTGTAGCCATTCTCAACCACGACAATCCTCTATTGATTTCCACAGCAAAGAAAGTTTGGTCAGGGGAAGTTTTAACTTACGGTCTTTCTGGCGGTGATATTCAAGGACAATTACTTGATAACGAAACTATAAACGTAGCAGGAGTGCAGCTAACTTTACCCTTACCTGGTCGTCACAATGCCACTAATTTTTTGGCAGCTTTAGCGGTAGCAAAAGTGTTGGGAATTGACTGGTCAACACTGAAAAGCGGTGTGATGGTGAATATGCCAGCAGGGCGATCGCAGCAGTTTGCCTTACCTAATGATGTCATAATCTTAGATGAGACTTATAATGCTGCACCAGAAGCTATGCTTGCAGCGTTACAGTTATTGGCAGACACACCTGGAAAGCGCAAGATTGCCGTGTTAGGTGCCATGAAAGAATTAGGAGAGCGATCGCAGCAGTTGCACCAAAAAGTTGGAGAAACAGTGCGAAAGTTGCAATTAGATGGTTTGTTAGTTTTAGTTGACGGACAAGATGCCGAAGCGATCGCGCTAAGTGCTGAGGGGATTCCTTCGGAATGCTTTGCCACTCATGCAGATTTGGTGGCTAGGTTGAAGACATTTGTACAAGAGGGCGATCGCCTATTATTCAAAGCTGCCCATTCAGTGGGGTTGGATCGCGTTGTCAATCAGTTTCGGGCAGAATTCCTTAGCTAAATTAGGGTAACCAATAATGAACAATCGCTAATGACTAAGGGTGCAATTAGTCATTAGCTTTTTACCAATGGCCAAAATAATTCACTTGCATTACACAAATTCTTTGACCTGGTAATAAAACCGACTTCAATTGCTTACCCATATTTTGATCCAGAATACTACGGGCGCTCGCTTCAGGTACTTTTTCTATCCATATCTAGCGATTTTCTCAGAAAAATGTAAATTTTTTTGAGAATATAAGTAATTTATATAGAATTATCTTTATTCCTAATGTAACCAGTGAAATCACGCAAACGCAATCGACCCTGAACTATTGGACAAACTAAAGGGGTAAAAATGAGTTCTAAATCTAAGGCTAACAATAAAAAGCTCAAAGTCAAAGCCAGCAGTCAGCAAGAGTTAATCGGCGCTATTGAACAAGCTCAAAAGTTTATTGCAGGCAACTAGCCGATAAATTTCATAAATCAAGGAGAATAGCGACATGGCGAAGGTAGCGCTGCTAATTGGTGTAAGCGAGTATGGAGCAGATATTAGCTCATTGCTTGCGGCTACAAAAGATGTGGAGGCAATACAGCGAGTTTTACAAAACCCAGAAATGGGAGGATTTGCCGAGACGGATATTACAGTACTAAAAAATCCCAATCGGCAGGAAATGGAAGATGCGATATACAGACTTTTTGCCAATCGCCAAAAAGAAGACGTGTTGCTGTTTTATTTCTCTGGTCATGGAATAAAAGATGAAAACTGCAAGCTTTACTTATCAAACTGCACTACTCGCAAAGAGAATGGCAAGCTAGTTAAGCACTCGGCAGTAGCAGCTAGTGTTCTCAACGAGAATATGAATGAAAGCAAATCCGAAAGACAGGTAGTGATTTTGGATTGCTGTTTTAGTGGGGCAATTGCTCGGGACTTAACTCCGAGAGATGACAGCACGGTAAATTTGCAGGAGGAGCTAGGAGGAAAAGGACGAGCAATTCTGACTTCTTCCACATCTACTCAGTACTCATTTGAGCAAGAAGGTTCAGAACTTTCAATTTACACCCGTTATTTAGTGGAAGGTATTGAAAAAGGAGCAGCCGATAAAGACGGAGATGGATGGATTTCGGTTGATGAACTGCATGAATATGCAAGTATTAAAGTCAAGCAAGAAGCCCCAGCGATGACACCCAAAATCTACCCTGTAGAAGAAGGTTACAAAATTTACCTCGCTAAAGCACCAAAAGGCGATCCAAAGCTTATTTATCGCAAACTAGTTCAAGAATTGACAAAGGAAGGTGGTGGTGAAATTCATGAACTCGATCGCATTACATTACAAGTGAAACAGGAGAATCTGCAACTAGCGCTTGAAGAGGCAAATTCAATAGAAGCTGAAGTTTTAAAACCTTATCAAGAGTACAAAAGAAAATTACAGAAATATGAAGAAGCATTCTGTAAGGCAACAGAATCGGATTCTACTCTCAGCGATCAAACTCGCGCAAAGTTGAAACGTCTTCAGGAACTTTTAGTACTTAGGGATGAAGATATAAACCCAATTGAAGCCCGAATTAATGAGATACAACATTCAAAAATTATCGACTATAGAGATGAAGATACAGCAAAAATTGAAGTTCCTATAATTGCCGAACAGCCTCCTACCCGATATTTAGTGAATCCTTCACGCCGCCCAAATAGCAATTTTATCCAATACATAGGAGCGTGCATCATCGGTGTAATCGGATTATTTATTGGTGGTACTGTAGTCTACTTTTTAAAACCTAAAGATCCATCTCAACCTATAGTTCAGCTCATTAACTCTTGTGCTAAGGAGCAGTATAGTTTGGGTGACAGAATTAGCTTTGGCGACAAAATTTTATTAAGACAAGATACGAACCCAGATAAAGAAGCTGGAGTTAAAGCATTTTTCAATGGTGATTGTAATACTGCTATTAGTAAATTCCAGACATATCGAGCCGCACAAGCAAATCTCAGCGATCCAGAAACATTGATTTACTTAAATAATGCTAAAGCTCGTCAGAAAGGAAATTGGCTCAAAATTGCTGTGAGCGTACCAATTGGTACAAACCCAAATGTAGCAAAAGAAATGCTGCGTGGTGTGGCTCAAGCTCAAAATGAAGTGAATAGCAGTGGCGGCATTAATGGCAAAGCTTTGGAGGTAGCGATAGCAAATGATGATAATGACCCAAACATTGCCTCAAATATTATTGCTACTAAGTTTGTGAACGATCCCAGCATTCTGGCTGTGGTTGGACACAACTCTACCGAAGTTTCAAATAAGGCCGGCGAAGTGTATAAGGGCAATGGGTTAGTGATGATAGCTCCCACCAGTTTTGACCCAAACCTTACTGATTTATCACGCAAGTATATATTCCGTACTGCTCCCACTAATGATTTCTTCGCAGAAAAACTGTCTAAATTTATCAAAACGACTAGTAAGCCCAATATTCTTATTTGTATTGATTCAGCATCTGGTTATCAAAATTTTAAGAGTTACTTTCGCACAAACATAGAGGCTGCTGGTGGTATAGTTAATCCCAAAGATTGTAATATTTCTGATAATACCAACTTTGATCCGGTGATTTCTGAGGCTAAGAATAGTAACGCAAATGGCTTGCTTTTAGCTTTTCCTGTAGACAAAATTCAGAAAGGTCTAGAAGTGGTAAAAGCTAATCGAGGACAGTTGCCATTATTTGGCTATCCTTCACTGTACACACAACAAACCCTAGCAGATGGGAAAGCCACTGTTGATGGCATGGTACTTGCTGTACCTTGGCATCCTCAAGCATTTCCTGATAATCCCTTTTCCCAAAATGCTCAGGAACTTTGGGGTGGGCCTGTAAATTGGCGAACAGCGACAACATATGATGCAACTAAGGCAATCATTGCAGGATTGCGGAAGAGTAATACTCGTGAGGGACTACAACAGGTGTTGCACAGTCCTAGTTTTTCAGCTGATGGTGCAACAGGAAAGATTCAGTTTTCACCATCAGGCGATCGCATTAACAACCCCGTCTTTTTAGTCAAAGTTCAAAAAAAAATTAGCACTAATAAATATGATTTTGTGCTGTTACCTTAGTTAGCGTGAGTTTTATTATGTCAAACGATGTGGTTGCAATTGAATTTAGAAATAACTATAAATTATTATTAACCCAACTTCTAAAATTCCGAATAGCTTGACTTCTACCAATCGTTAAACACTGCTGAACATACTCATTAACTAATTCAACAATTGGGATATCTGGGAAATTAGGACTAGATTGAGCTTTAATATACTTTCCGTTCTGTAGTAAGGAAATTTCTAACCCTTTTTGTGTATATCGCCAAAGTTCAGGAACCCCTAATATCTCATAGTTATCAAATCGAGTCCGAGAGGTAATGTCAACCTCGATTGCTAAATCTGGTGGTGGATCTACATTTAAATCAATCCGATTTTTCCCAATCATAGCAGCTTGATTTTGAATATAAAAACAGGTATCTGCTTCTACTGCTTGTCGCATTCGCTCGTTTTTTAGTGTTGTAGAACCAAAAGGTTCAAAATCAATTTGGAGTTTTTCCAACAATATTTTGACTAAATCACCAATAAATTCTTTATCTTTTTCGTGTTCGGGTAGGGGAACCATAATTTCTAACCAGCCATCACTATAAGAAATACGTGCAGCACTCCTTCCTTCCAATTCTTCTAGAATATTTTCTAATTGCTGCCAACTAATATCTTGTAGCAACATTTGTTGACCTGGTTTGACGATAATTTGTTGTAGTTCTAAAAGCATATTGCCTCAAAGAGTGGATGTAGATATTATTTTAAATCGGTCGAGCAAGTAACGTGAGCCTTCTTAAGATTCCGGGGTACGCCCAAAGGCGATCGCTCCTAACTCAACTTACAACCAGATATTTCCGGTAAAATCAAGTTCTGAGGACTGTGGATAGGGAGAAACTTGGGGTGCCTACACTCGGCGTAAATATCGATCATATTGCCACCATCCGGCAAGCGCGGCGGACGGTGGAACCAGACCCCGTAGCGGCGGCGGTACTGGCAGAATTAGGGGGTGCAGATGGAATTACGGTGCATCTGCGGGAAGATAGACGGCATATCCAAGACCGGGATGTGCGTTTGTTGCGGCAAACAGTCAGAACGCACCTGAATTTAGAAATGGCCGCTACAAATGAAATGGTAGCGATCGCTCTTGATATCAAACCAGATTACGTGACTTTAGTACCCGAAAAACGAGAAGAAGTCACTACAGAAGGCGGCTTAGATATCGTCGGACAAATTGCTAGAATAAGCGAGATAGTCGATAAATTGCAGAGCGCTGGCATTCCAGTTAGTCTATTTATCGATGCTGAACCAGCACAAATCGAAGCATCAGTCAAGGTGCAGGCGCGGTTTATTGAACTGCACACTGGGCAATATGCTGAAGCTGGGGATGAAACTAAGCGTCAGCAAGAACTTGCTGTATTAGCTCAAGGGTGCGAGCAAGCGATTCAAGCTGGATTACGAGTCAACGCTGGTCATGGACTGACTTACTGGAATGTCTATCCGGTAGCTGCGCTTCCAGGGATGGAAGAACTGAATATTGGCCATACCATTATCAGTCGGGCAGCTTTAGTGGGTATAGAAAGAGCAGTCCGCGAAATGAAACAAGCTATACAGGGGAATTTGTAAACTGTTGACTGTTAACCGATGATTGATGACTGTTGACAGTAATAAATTAGAAGAGGGGTTGTAACTGCGAAATCTAGAAAGAAGTGTGAAGGGGCGCGAGGTCTTACGCTCGTACTGTAAAGTATGAAGTAGAGAATTTTTCTCCTACCCTACCCTACGGGTTCTCCGAAAGAGTACGGTAACGGCTAAAGCCGAACTGCCTTTACCCTTCTTTGTTGTGTTGGTCAAATTTTTAGTAAAGACTTCTATGAGCGCAACACAGTCTAACAACCTTCCGCTTTGGGTACAGGATAGGGATCGGGTAATTGCAGAAAGTACTGATGCCCAGTGGCGTTATCAAACACTCCCAGATTATTCTCGCTCCAAAGAGAATCTGGCCAACGAAAGTACACGCAATCATCTTGAGGGTACATTAGAGGCGATCGTAGAAAACTTGGTGAGAACCTTTGAGATGGAGGTGTCATTCAAAACCAACCCGCAACAGTGGTTGTCGATTGTCAATGACAAGTTTCGTGTAAGTACCAATGGTGGAGCTGAGTACACAGCAACAGATTTAGCAACACAGGGTACTTACAATTTATTTATGGCTGATTCCGCAAATTATAAAGCTTCAGAAGAAAGCTTTGAATCATCAGCAAAACTCTTCCATACAACCTTTCCTCAAGGGTTTCCTTGGGAGGTGTTGGAAGTGTTCTCAGGCCCACCAAACGTAACATTTAAGTGGCGGCACTGGGGACATTTTAATGGTGTATATAAAGACTATGCACCGACAAAAGAAACAGTGGAAATTATCGGCATGAGCATTGCCCGTGTAACCGATGACTTGAAGATTATTTCTTTGGAACACTACTTTGACAACACACTGTTTTTAGACAAACTAACAGCTGGTGGCAAAACAAGTAGTGAAAGCCAAGGAAGTGCTTGTCCCTTCAGTTCTTGGTTCAAAAAATTCCACAAAAGTTAGGAACTAGGGTACAGATTTGTTTCTGTACCCTGAAATTATTCATTAGTAACCGCAGGATGAAAATGCAAACATACTATTACGTTTTAGCAAGTCAACAATTTCTAATACATGAAGAACCGCTCGACGAAGTGCTGAAGGAACGCACCCGTCACTATCACGAACAAGAAAAAGAAATTGATTTTTGGTTAGTGCAGCAACCAGCTTTCTTAGAAGCACCTGAGTTGGCAGAGGTGAAGGCTAAATGTCCCAAACCAGCAGCCGCAATTATTTCTACCAATCTCCAGTTTGTTACCTGGCTAAAACTGCGATTAGAGTATGTGATTGTAGGAGAATTTCAGGCTCCTTCCGAGACAATCCCCAATCCTTTAGCATCTCTCACCAGTGTGTCCTGATATCTTCAATAGTCAATAGTCAATAGTTAATGGTCAATTATCATCAGACTATGGACTATTGACCAATAACTAATAAAATCTTTTAAGTAAATCCAGTTTATGCAACCCAATTCTGTGCAGCGATTTGAGACTTTATCGAGTGCTTTAGGACTAGCGATCGCAGGATTAATGGCTAGTATAACTTCTGCGGTTGCTCAACAAAATATTCCCGTTTGTCAACCACCGACTGCTGGAGAGTATGTTTTACTAGTAGTCAGTCCCACAGCGGATAATCAGAAGCAGTTACGTAGTGCCTTGCCGAATGAACTCCAAGCTACAACCTGCCAATATCTGACTGAGACAGTCACACGGATAGGGGGATTTAAAAAGATTGACGATGCCAACCGTTGGGCGAGGTATATCAATAATATTGTCGGGTTATCTGCTATCATTACCACACGACCTGTTGATACAGCACAATCGCAACCTTCGTCACCATCTCAAACAGTTAGCTACAATCCTCAAGTGCTAGGAGAAGGATATGCGGTATTAGTGGATTATTTCAACCGTCCAGAATTGGCAAGTAACGTCCAACAAGTGGTAGGAGGTAATGTGGGTTTTGCTTCTTATGGACAACGACCTTACTTGCTGGCGGTTTATACTACCAATCAACAAGAAGCATACAGCACATTACAAAAGCTTAACGATCGCGGCTTTATTGCTGTCCTAGTAGATAGCCGCAAAGTAGTACTACTGCGATCGGTTGTGCGGTTACAGTAGTGCTTGAAGGCAGGAGGCAGAAGGAGACAACGGGGACAAGGAAGATGATTCTTAACTCCTAATTCAGAACTTAGCAACGCCAGTTGTTACAACGGAGGGAACCTCACGCCAGTTTTATCAAGTCGGCAGAGCCTTGACGCTCGTTCGCGTAGCGTCTCACGCCACTTACTCCACTTGGGGAAACCCCAAGACCGCAGTGGCTCCCCTTGGGAGAAGACTCGCGCTTCGCTGCGCTAACGGCAGTTCCTCATGGGCAGCCACTCCGTTGCGGTGAGCAGTCCGTTGGGCGGCTTCGCCGACTTGAAGGAACTGCGAACCCGAAGGGGGGTTCCCATCGTTGTAGGCGGAACGCCTTCCCGCAGGGTAGGAAGTGGCGTGGAAACCCCCAAGACCAGACTGCCTCACCACGAGACTGGCTTTGCAACGCACTGACTCCTCAGTACTCATTAATAAGCAGACCTCGCTAACCAATAGATGGTGATGCCCAAAGCGGAACCAGCTATTACTTGCACCGGTGTGTGTCCTAGCAATTCCTTGAGGCGGTCTTGGCTAAAGTCTGGTTTTTCGTGAAATAATTCATCAATCATTTGATTGAGGATACGAGCTTGCTTGCCAGCTGCTTGGCGAACTCCTGCTGCATCGTACATGACGATGATGGCAAAAACTGTAGCCAATGCAAAATCAGGCGATGCCCAACCAAGAGTTTGCCCGACACCAGCTGCTAGAGCCGTAACTAGGGCTGAATGGGCACTGGGCATACCCCCAGTTGTCACTAAAACACGCACATTCAGTTTGCGATGTTTGACGAGCTCGATTATGAGCTTTAGTGCTTGAGCAATTAAACAAGCTACCAGAGCAACCAGCAGTACCCGGTTGTCTAAAATGTCGCCTATGTCCTGCATGGTTTGGTATCGATCTAGTGATTGCGACTGGTGATAAAGTGAGCGATCGCTTCAAGTGGCTGTGCTAGTTTCCCAAATGGTTTTAACTCAGCACAAGCTGCTTCAATTAGCTGCTGGGCTTTGGCACGAGATTCCTCAATTCCCCAAAGGCTGGGATAAGTTACTTTCTTGGCTGCGAGGTCTTTTCCAGCGCTTTTGCCCAACTGCTCCTTTGTAGCAGTGATATCCAGGATATCATCCACGATTTGAAACGCTAGTCCAATATTTTGAGAATAGCGAGTCAGTCGTTGTACATCTTCAGATGATGCTCCAGCTATAATACCGCCACAAACGACACAGGCTTCTAAAAGGGCAGCTGTTTTATGGTTATGAATAAAAGTAAGAGTTTCTAAGGAAATATCTGACTTACCTTCTGAGTCTAGATCGACCACTTGACCGCCGACTAAACCAGCAGCTCCCAACGCTCGTGCTAGACGGGCAACTACTTGTAAGACTCGATCTTTGGGAACGTTGTCGGGGGTTTGAGTCGCAACCAACTCAAAAGCATAAGCCAACAAGCCATCACCAGCCAAAATTGCGACCGCATCGCCGTAGATTTTGTGATTGGTCAGCTTACCGCGACGGTAATCATCATTATCCATTGCCGGCAGGTCGTCGTGAATTAGGGACATTGTGTGGATCATCTCCACCGCACAAGCTGCTGGCATTACCATTTCAATTGTGCCACCCATCATTTCACAAGTAGCAAGGCAAAGAATGGGTCGCAAACGCTTACCTCCAGCTAATAGCGAGTAGCGCATCGATTCGTAAATCTTTTCTGGATAAATGATAGGAATAGCCTTATCCAAAGCAGCTTCACAAATCTTTTGCCGCTCTTTTAAATAGGCTAATAGGTTAAAAGTGGCTTCCTCTGGCGTTTTCTGAAGGTTGTCAGCTGCTACCATTCTTAAATTCCTTAAATTTTAGGCTTTTGGCTATTTGTTACATACGTCCCAATTTTAAGGGGCTTTGGAGCTGAAAAAGTTATGAGAAAAGTGAGGAGTTAAAAATTAAAAATTAAAAATTTGTAACTTCTAACTCTGTACAAATGTGCCATGGCAAGTCTCCACTCCTAACTCCCTACCTTCTTCAAGTAACTGGCAACTGTATTTTGCAACAATAAGGCGACAGTCATCGGGCCGACACCGCCAGGAACTGGGGTGATGAACTCCGCCACGCCAGTAGTTGATTCTAGTTCGACATCGCCGACTAAGCGACTCTTGCCACTAGCATCGGTAATGCGATTCATTCCCACATCTACCACAACAGCGCCTGGTTTCACCATGTCAGCAGCGATCAATCCGGGACGACCCACGGCAGCGATGAGAATATCAGCATTTTTGGTGATGGCACTGAGGTTTGGCGATCGCGAATGGGCAATCGTGACAGTCGCATCCGCTTCTAGTAGCATCAAGGCCATGGGCTTACCCACCAAAATACTACGTCCCACTACTACAGCCTGTTTTCCCCGCAAGGGAATTTTGTATTCTTGCAACAGTCGCATCACACCAGCCGGCGTGCAACTGCGTAAACCTGCTTCTCCCCGCACCAGTCGCCCCAAGTTAACTGGGTGCAGTCCATCGGCATCTTTGTCCGGGTCTATTTGATGTAGCAAAGTCACAGCATCTAAGTGGTTAGGTAAGGGTAGCTGCACGAGAATGCCATCCACCTGTTCATCTTGGTTGAGCGCCGCAATTACTTCCTCTAGTTCCCCTTGGGTGGTTTCTGCGGGAAAATGCTTACCAAAAGAGGAAATACCCACCTTAGCGCAAGCTCGCTCTTTATTGCGTACATAAGCTGCTGATGCTGGATTGTCGCCAACCATCAGCACTGCTAAACCAGGAGGTCGTCCTATTTTGGCTTGTGATTCTGTAATGCGAACGGAGAGTTCTTGGTGAATTTTTTCAGCTAAAGCTTTACCATCAAGAAGTTTGGCAGTTTTTGTTTCCATTAGAATTCCCAGAAGATTCGCCTTTACTCCACATTGAAGTCGTCTGTAGCGGAGTCAACAGTTAGAAATTCTTGCCTGTTGACTGTTATGGTGTTGCCGTTTGATGCCGTAGCGTCTCTCTAACCACAAGACCATAATTTTTATCTTCTCAGATCGACTGCCTTATGGGTACTAGAAAAGAAATGGTAAACAGAAAAGAGAAAATTCTTTTACTCCTTCCTACTTTCCCAGTTCTCAGTCCCCTTTGTTATTTTTAAACTGGCGACAAAGCAAGCATCGATGCAAAAATTTGCTCAACTGGTGGTTTCATGCAACAAGCGAAAAATTTTTACATTTCTTTCTGGGACAGGCACGGCATTATTCCTTACCACTTGGGATTGACTTTGTTTGTTATGGGGGGACTTTGTAGTTGTGGTTCTTTAAAAATGCCTGGGTTGAAAGCCAGCAACTTCAGCTTTGGCAGCAATGTCACCCCGATTCGAGAAATTAAACCAGAACAAGACAAAAAAGCTACAGTTTACATCCAAGGAAAGGTAGAAAAGCGAGTTCCCTTAGTAAAAAAGTGGGTATATCAAATTAACGACTCAACCGACAAAATCTGGGTTGTCACCAATCAAAGCAATCTAAAACAGGGAATGCAGGTAGTGATTAAAGGTAAGATTCGTTACCAAAGTATCCCGCTAGCAAATCAGGAGTTTGGGGAAGTTTATTTAGAAGAAGAGTAATATTTGTCACAAAAATTATCTGTAAAAATTTATGAACAAACAACAAGTGCATGTTGCGATCGCTATTCTTTATCAAGAAGATAAGTTTCTCATGCAACTGCGGGACAATATTCCCACTATTGCTGCTGCCGGTTGTTGGGGGCTATTTGGCGGCCATATCGAACCCGGTGAAACGCCAGATGTAGCAGTGAAGCGAGAAGTTTTAGAAGAAATCGGCTATATCTTACCACCCTTTTTTGAATTCGGTTATTATCCCGATGAAAAAGTTGTGCGTCACGTCTTTCATGCACCACTGTTGCTGGAATTAAATCAACTAGTTTTAAATGAAGGCTGGGATATGGGGTTATTAACGCCGGACAATATTCGCCAAGGTAACTGTTATTCCAAAAACGCTGGTGAAGTGCGACCCCTAGGGCCGATGCATCAGCGAATTATGTTGGATTTTATAGAGAAAAATCCACTGTAGAAGCAGCTAATTTTGAGGAGGCTAATCTTGACAGAATTTTCTGTGAAGGGAAATCTGAAGAGGCAAGTGCGATCGCTGATATCATTACCCAGTACTTAAGAGTCAAAATAAAGTTAGATATTGTGTGGAGTCACCATTAATGCAATCAGCAAACAAACTGCCGCGATGGTTAACTATCGGATTGGCATTTCCTATTGCCATTCTCAATGGTTGGCTATTGCTCCAGGTTGTACAGTATTTTCAACCCCTAGTGAGTGTTTGTGCTGCCGCTATCCTATTGGCTTTTGTTTTAAACTATCCAATTCAGTTTTTACAGGCCAAAGGGGTGAAACGCAACTTGGCAATAGGAGTAGTGTTGCTGTTGACTGTGGTGATTGTAGTGGCTTTGGGTATCACTTTGGTTCCCCGGATTCTACAACAACTCTACGAACTGGTTAACATTTTGCCCAGTTGGGTTGATTCGGGCACTCAACAACTGCAAACTTTCCAGGAATGGGCTTTAAGTCAACAGCAACTTCCGATTAATTTAAGCGGCTTACTTACCCAAGTTCTCGACCGATTATCCAGCCAGTTACAGACATTTACTGGTCAAATTCTCGGTTTTGCTGTGGATACGATTAATGTTGTTGTCAATGTGTTGCTGGCGGTGGTGCTGACTATCTACATGATATTAAATGGCGATCGCTTGTGGGACGGACTGTATCAGTGGTTTCCTTATCACATTGGGTCGCAAGTGCGGCAATTACTCCGAGAGGATTTCCACAATTACTTCATTGGTCAGGCAACATTGGGTGCAGTCCTAGGGGTGACAATTATACTGGTGTTTTTGGCGCTACAAGTTCCCTTGGCTTTACTTTTTGGCATCGTCATTGGTTTCTTCTCCCTCTTCCCCTTTGGCACGGGTATAGGTATTGCTATAGTTAGTCTATTAGTGGCATTGCAAAACTTTTGGCTGGGAGTAGAAGTCTTAGTCGCAGCCGTAGCGATCGATCAAGTGAATTCTAATTTTGTTGCACCGCGTATTCTTGGCAATTTAACTGGGTTAAATCCGGTGTGGGTGGTAATTTCCTTGTTGGTGGGAGCCAAATTAGGTGGAGTGCTGGGTTTGTTGATTGCTATTCCCACAGCCAGTTTTATCAAGGATATAGCAGATAGCTGGCGTGCCGGGGCTTTTCGTCACCTGGATGATATTGAATCAGAACCTGCAAAAATCGCAAGTGATGTAGTAGGGACTCATAGCTAATACCATTTTTGTGATGTAATAACTATTTTCTCCTCCGTACTGCTTACTTTTGGGGGTCAATTCCACATTTCGGTTAAATCCAACACAAACCCTGGTAAAACATCTTCCCCTAATAAACTTGCAGGATGATTAAGCGCTTCTACATTCTGATTTGGGCGATAAATTTCTACCTGTTTATTTTTTCGGTCAATTAACCAACCTAAAGATGCACCATTGTCTATATATTCCCTCATCTTGGTGCGTAACTTTTCCATAGAGTCATTTTTAGAACGTAGTTCTAATACAAAATCAGGACAAATTGGGGCAAAAGTTTCTTGCTGTTCTGTACTGAGGGCATCCCATCTATCTTGACGTATCCAAGCAGCATCAGGAGAGCGATCGCTACCATTAGGAAGATGAAAACCACTCGAAGAGTCAAAAGCTACACCTAATTTAGTCTGGCGGTTCCACAACCACAGTTGTCCAGCGATGTCGAAGTTTTTATTGCCAGTGTCACTGGCGGTTGGTGGCATAACAATTAACTCCCCTGTAGCAGTTCGTTCTAATTGTAAATCTCTATTAGCTAGTGCCAATTCAATAAACTGTTCATGAGTAACTGTCAGTGTTAGTGTAGATGGAATATTAATGGCAAGGGTTTGGGATAAGTTAGCTTGTGTCATTGTTCCGCTCTAAAACTAAAACCCAAATGTTACAGAAGGCTAATATAGTTTGTCTTCTGGTTATTTTCAAAGTAACATCCAATATTGATCGCTGGAGGTTGCTTTTAAGCCACAACCTACTAGCGCCGATCCGATTTTGGATTGTGGATTGGGTAGGAGTCAGTTGTCAGTTGTTAGTGGTATTTACAATTTTTCTCTCTCTACTTCCCCCAATCCCCAGTCCCCAGTCGCCAATCCCCAATCCCTACGATCGCCGCGCATTTAAGCAACACCATTCTTTTCTTTTCCAGAGGGTAGCAACAACCCAACCATTTTCCTCTAAGGCATCTGCAACAGCTTTCGATTGCTCTAGTAAAATGCCACTGAAGATCGCCCAAGTGCTAGGCTTAGCGATCGCACTCATTTGCGGAACTAATTCGATAATTACATGAGCCAAAATATTGCAGACGATACCATCAACTGGTTTCTCAATTAGTTTCGCCACAATATCTACACTTCCTTCTGCCGGGATCAAGCGTTCTGGACTAATCTCGTTTAAGGCGCGATTGCTAAAGGTAGATTGTACTGCTAAGGGATCGGTATCCACAGCGTAGACTTTCTCTGCTCCCAGCAGCACTGCTCCCACTGAAAGGATACCAGAACCACAACCAATATCCGCAATTACCAGCGGTTCGTGTTTGCCACTCGTACCAATGAAAGATTGCGCTAATTCACTCAGGCGCATTTCGAGTGATTCTAAACATAGCTGGGTTGTGGCATGAGTGCCTGTACCAAATGCTACACCTGGATCGAGGCGAATCACCAACCGTTCCGATCCTTCTGGTAATGGTAGCCACGCGGGATTGATCAAGAAGCGATCGCCGATTTCTTGGGGTTGCCAATATTGTTTCCAGCTAGTAGCCCAGTCTTCTTCATCAATTAACTGCCATTGCACAGTAGGAGCAGACAATCCCACACAAAGGGCATCTTGACGCAACCATAAAGACAGAGCAGCCAAATCTAGTAGCTGTGCTTGAAATCTCGGTAAGTAAGCCTTCACTAAACAGGAATTACCTTGACTTTCACTAGCTGTACCCCGACTACCAAAATCTTCCAGTCGCCAGAATACAGAATCTTCTAGCGCTGGCTCACATAAAATTTGTAATTCCCACCAAGTGTTTGCCATAATTCAGAATTCAGGAGTCAAGATTCAGGAGCCAGGAGGAATTATTTCTTCTGACTCCTGACTCCTGACTCCTAAAGAGTTACTGTAAACGCATCCCGAATTCCTGGAACTTTGGTAATTTCAGCCAAAATGCCATCGGGTAAGGGATCGTCAATGCTCAAAGCCATTACAGCATCGCCACGGACGATTTTGCGGCCTACCTGCATACTGGCAATATTGACATTAAAACTGCCAAGTAGGGAACCGAGTTTGCCAATAATTCCTGGCATGTCACGGTGCAAGGTAAATAGCATGTATTTGCTGGGTGGAACGTTAATTGGGAAACCGTCCACGTCGGTAAGGTGGATTTCTTTGTCGCCCAACAAAGCACCTGTAACAGAATGAGTTCCTAAAGAACCTGTGGCTTCTAAGTGCAACGAACCGGCGTAGTCGCGAGCTGAGGCATCGCGGGTTTCAATCACCCGAATTCCCCTTTCTTTAGCTTCTATACTGGCATTAACGTAATTTACCCGCTCCCGCAGGGCTTGGTAAAGTAGTCCTTTGAGGGATGCTACTACTAGAGGCTGACTCTTGTTGGTTGCTAGTTCGCCTTGCAGCCGGACGTTGAGTAATTCCACTCGTCCGCCAGCTAGCTGTCCTACTAAGTTGCCCAAGGTTTCTGCTAGCTGCATGTAGGGTTTGAGTTCTTCTAAGACATCGGGGCCGAGTCCAGGAATATTTACTGCTGAACGAGCTGGTAGTCCCAAAAGGACATCGCGAATTTGTTCGGCAACGTCTATTGCTACATTCACCTGAGCTTCGGTAGTGGATGCTCCCAAATGGGGGGTGAGGATAATTTCTTTACCTAGCGATCGCAAATCAGATTCGCCTAGTGGTTCGCTCTCAAACACATCCAAGGCTGCACCTGCTATTTTACCTGCTTTAACCGCTGCTGCTAAAGCCGTTTCTTCAATGATCCCACCGCGAGCGCAGTTGATAATCCGGGCAGTGGGTTTCATCTTTGCCAAGGTGACGGCATTGATTAAGTGAGTAGTTTCTGGAGTTTTGGGGATGTGTAGTGTGATGTAGTCTGCTTGCTGGAAAAGCAAATCCATTTCCACTAACTGACAACCAATTTGTTCGGCTCGTTCATTGGAGATAAAAGGATCGTAAGCTAGTAATTTCATCCCCATCGCTTTGGCTACAGCTGCTACATGGGAGCCAATTTTTCCTAAACCGACAATGCCAAGCGTTTTTTTATAAACTTCCGCACCGATAAAACTATTGCGATCCCAAGCACCGCGTTTCACTGAAGCGTTAGCATCGGGAATGTGGCGAGACAAAGCCAACATCATGGCGAGGGCGTGTTCTGCGGCGGCGATCGTGTTACCTTCAGGAGAATTGACAACGACAATTCCTCGACGCGTAGCAGTTGGAACATCCACATTATCCACACCCACTCCCGCACGACCAATAATTTTTAGCTGAGTGCCAGCTTCAATAATTTCTTGGGTAACGCGGGTGCCAGAGCGAATCATCAACGCGTCGTACTCACCAATAATTTCTTTAAGTTCTGCTGGTTTGAGACCTGTTTTGACATCTACGGTAGCAACTTGGGAAAGGATGTCAATTCCAGCTTGGTCAATGGGATCGGAGACGAGAACCTTGGACATGATTAACTCATTTGAAAGTTACAAGTTTTGCTGCACAAGACTTTTTAGTTTAGTCTTTATCCGTAGCAATTCAGCAAAAATTATTCGTTTTAATATCAATTTAACCTTCACTTCACTTCTTGTAGTGATGGTATCATCTCAGTTGCAGAGATAGTTTGGCGCTGCCTCCTAGTATCCAAAGTCGAGTGGCTGTTTGCACCACCCTTTCGGTAAATATAAACCATTAGTGGTACTCATTACTGATATATTTATTAATAGTTAAGAGTTACCAAAATTTTTGCGAGTTGAACATCTTGGCTTTGACTGTAAGCACTCATAACGTTTACTTGGCTGACGTTTTAGCTTCAGCGCTGACTCGGAACATTAAAGAATAAGAGGATTGATATAGTAGCTACTGAATCTTACTTCTTTCTCAACAGCATTTGTATTATTCACCATTTGCAGCCAAACTTTTTGTTATCAGTATACTAGAGATGGTAATAGATAGAACTTACAAAATAGCAAAATTACGTGTTTTCATGACATAAATTTGTAATTATCGTAGGAATTTAAAGTCCTCAATTAATATCAGTAGGATAATGAATCGGTAGGTGCCATCGCTATCTAGGATTGTAATACTAATCGCCTACTGAAAAATCGCTATAATTCTGGTGAGGCTACAGGCATTGGTTGAGCCAAGTATCCTTTGAGTTTTAGGGAAACCAATCATGTTAGAGTATAATCTGCCTAAGTATTTACCCTCAGCTGAAGAACTCCCAGACTCAGATGAAACGCCTGTGGATAATGAACTACAAGAATTGATACCAGGCTTGCTGAAGGCGATACTGCTGTTACTGTGGGCAGAACGCATGGACTGGTTATTTGGGATAGATATGGGTATCTATGAAGATCCCGAAAAACCTGCGATTGTGCCAGATGCGTTTTTGAGCTTGGGGGTAGAGCGGGTTTATGATGAAGAATTGCGTCCCAGTTATGTGTTGTGGGATGAAAATGTAATACCGATTTTAGTATTAGAAGTAGTTTCCCAAAACTATCGCAAAGAATACACTGATAAATTGCATGAATACGAACGATTAGGCGTACTTTATTATGTAATTTATTCCTCTCGCCGTCGCCGCAAACCGCGTTTGGAAGTGCATAAGTTAGTTAATGGTAAATATCAGCTTCAGGAAGGAAACCCAGTTTGGCTGCCAGAGATTGGTTTAGGAATAGGTTGCGAACGGGGAAACTATTGCGGGATGACGCGGGAATGGTTGTATTGGTATGACGAACAAGGACAACGGTATCCTACACCTGAAGAACAGATTAAAGAAGCAGAAAATCGCGCCCAAGTCGCAGAACAACGCGCCCAGCAGTTGGCGGAACAATTAAGAGCGCTGGGAATAAATCCAGATAATCTTAGTTAAGGATAAATGAGCAATATCGTCTGCGCGGCGAACACTTTGCTTGGAACCTCTACACGCAAGTATCCTCCTCTGCGTGAAATCATATAACCGGACATGATATTAGAGCCAGATATTACAATAATGCTTTAACTTCTAAATATATTCACTGGTAATCCTATGACAGGAATGGAACCTTTCGTAGCAGCGGTAGCAGCATCAGCTGTTAGTGGTGTAGCAGTTCCTATTTTTCAATCTCTTTGGGGAGGTGGGGGTAAACTTCTAGGAAGGTTTCGCCAAACCATAGATGAAAATACTAGAGAGTTAATTTTCACTGCATCAAAGCAGTATGTCCAAAACTACGCGGAACGGCACGGTATTCTTAAAGTATTAGGAATGCGCGAACCTGTAAAGTTAGAAACGGTCTATACAGCAGTTCAATTTTTAGATAATGACGCCATCCGTAGTTTTGAATCTATTGAAAATTTAGAAGAATTTTATCGCAAAGCTAATAGCCGCAAGTTTCAATCTCAAGATAAAGGTAAACAAGAAGGAATTAAAGTTGCTAATGAAAAGCAATATCTGATGGTGCTTGGTGGACCTGGTGCAGGCAAGTCTACATTTTTGCGGAAGATGGGACTGGAAACACTCAAAGGTAAAGAAGGAGGAATAAAACACGCTTGTATTCCTGTTTTTCTTGAATTGAAAAGGTTTACATCTAGCGACAACAATATTGAACAATTTATTATTGAAGAGTTTCACAATTGCGGTTTTCCATCACCTGAAAGATTTACAGCTAAAGCTTTGGAAGAAGGTAAATTATTAATTTTTCTGGATGGATTAGATGAAATACCAACGAAAATTTTGACAGAAGCAATTAGTAAAATTCAAAATTTTGTTGATAAGTATTATAAAAATCGTTTCATTGCTTCCTGTCGTACAGCTGCTCATCGTAGTGGTTTTCGCCGCTTTAGCGATGTAGCAATAGCAGATTTTGATAATGCCCAAATTCAGCAATTTATTTATAACTGGTTTAATTCAGAAGCAGATAAACAGGCGAAAACAGGCGAAAAATGCTGGGAGTTACTGCAAAAGTCAGAAAATACTGCTGCAAAAGAGTTGGTACATACGCCTTTATTGCTGACTTTTCTGTGTTTAGTATATGACCGTTCCCAAAGCTTTCCTGATAATCGTAGTGTTCTTTACCGAAAGGCACTGCGGATATTGCTAGAAGAATGGGCATCAGAAAAGCGAATTCTTCAAGATGAAATTTATCAAGGATTCCATACAGAATTAGAAGAGATATTACTATCAGAGATTGCTTATACAGGTTTTGAATCTGATAGGCTATTCTTTTACCAGCGGGATATTGTTCAGCAAATTAAAACGTTTTTAGCGAGTAATCTGAATGCACCTCAGCATTTAGATGGGGAAAAGGTTTTGAATGCCATTGCTATTCAACAAGGAATTTTGGTAGAACGAGCAGAAGATATATTTTCCTTCTCTCATCTGACGCTACAAGAATATTTAACAGCACAATATATTGATGACCATCGCCAAATTGAAAGATTAGTTACTGAACATCTGACAGATAAACGCTGGAAAGAAGTATTTTTGTTAGTAGCTGGGTTAATGCGCGGTGGTGCAGATGAGTTGCTGTTGCTAATGGAAAAGGAAGCGCAAAAGTATATTAATACTCCAAAGTTGCAAGCTTTATTAAACTGGGCAGAACAAGCAACAACTGGATCTCAAGGAAATTTTAAACCTGTAGGCAAACGTGCAGTTGCGATCGCCATCGCCAACGCCAACACTAACGCCTATGCCAACGCCATCGCTATCGCCTACGCCAACGCCATTGCTATTGCCTACGCCAACGCCATCGCCTACGCCATTGCCGAAGCTATCGAATACATTCGTAAACTTGGAGAATTAAAAATCTTCAATAACGTTAATTTTACTGTGCTGATCGACCAACTGAAAGAACTGAAAGATAAAATTCCTGATGATAAAAAGCCAAAGGAAGTGCGTCTGGCATTTGGTGAACGTCTCCAACAAACCTTACTCAATGCTTTCAATCTCAGCCCAGACATAATCAATTTATCTAAGGAAGAGGCGAAAACACTCAAAAATTATTTATACGCCAATTACCTAATTATCCAGTGTAAACAAGCTGCGGTGCGGGTGTCGCCTCAAACCTGGGAAGCAATTGAGGCGCGGATGTTGTTGGTTCCTAGCAGTTGAGCAACAATAAGGAGTTGCTAACCATATTTATGAACAAAAATATTTACCGTCATTGCGAGCGAAGCGAAGCAATCTCAGCCCTTGCGATTACTTCATTTCGCTTCGCTACATTCGTAATGACAATGTATATTTAATTTTTGCATAACTACTCAGAACAAGTTGCCGCACAGATAGATAGAATCGAAGAACCAGAGCAACAGCAAAATATCTCTGCTTGTGTAGAGGTATTGGCAAGCCTGAAGTTTGATAGACAACTAATTCGACAATATTTGCGGGAGGACATTATGCAAGAAGCGCCTCTTTATCAAGAAATTATTCAAGAGGGCATGAAACGAGGTAAGTTAGAGCTTGTTTTACGCCTACTAAACCGCCGAATTGGGGCTGTTTCTCCTGCGCTTCAATCGCAAATTCAAGGTTTGTCAATTACTCAGCTAGATGCTTTGAGTGAAGCTTTGTTAGACTTTTCAGCACAGTCCGATCTCGCTACTTGGCTGCAAACTCAGGAATAAAAAGTCAGAATACAGTTATGTACGTGCATAATTGATTAAAAATATTTTAAATGCAGACAATTGAGAAAAAGTCAACAAAAAAAGCTTGGGCAGGTGCGATCGCAAAACCCGCAACAGAATTTCCTCTCACCCAACTGCCAATTCTCTCCGGCAAAATCCCCCATGGCTTGCGCGGCACACTTTACCGCAATGGGCCAGCACGCTTAGAACGCGGCGGTATGCCTGTAGGACACTGGTTTGATGGTGATGGCGCAATTCTCGCCGTCCATTTTACCGATGGCGGAGCCACCGGAACCTATCGCTACGTGCAAACAGCAGAATACCAAGCGGAAACCCAAGCCGATCGTTTCCTCTATGGTGTTTATGGAATGCACAGACCAGGCCCGATCTGGAAGCGCTGGAACCAGCCAATGAAGAATGCAGCTAATACCTCAGTTTTGGCTTTACCAGATAAACTGTTAGCTTTGTGGGAAGCAAGCAATCCCTATGCCCTCGATTTGCAAACTCTCGAAACTATAGGCTTAGATAATTTAGGAGCCTTACCTAAAGAATTACCTTATTCTGCTCATTACAAGCGCGATCCCCACACAGGCGAGATTTTTAACTTTGGAGTCAGCATCGGCAGTTCTATACAGCTGAACCTTTATAAGAGCCATCGCACTGGCAAGATTATCCAAAAAACTGCCTTCAAGTTAGACCGCTGCTCTATCATTCATGATTTTGTGCTGACACAAAAGTATCTGGTGTTTTTCGTGCCGCCGATAGGGATGAAAATGCTCTCAGTGATACTAGGTTTGACTACCTTCAGTGAATCTCTGGTATGGGAACCTCAGTTAGGAACCCAGGTGTTAATCTTTGATCGCGAAAACCTATCCTTAGTTAGTCGTGGCGAAACTGAGCCTTGGTTTCAGTGGCATTTTGGCAATGCTTATGAAGATCAAAACGGTTCAGTGATTTTGGATATGGTACGATATTCCGATTTTCAACAGACCAATGAAAATCTTAGAGAAGTTGCGACAGGTGAGACGCATACACTTTCTAAAGGAACATTGTGGCAAGTGCATTTAAATCCTCAAACTGGTAAGGTGACAGCAACACAAGAAGTTGTCAACCGCAAGTGTGAGTTTCCAGTGGTGCAGCAATCGCAAGTTGGGCAACCTTGGCGTTTTACATATCTATCATTACTGTCGCAAAACGGGGATATAAAGAAAGAATTGTTAAGCGCGATCGCTCGTTTTGACTACAAAACCGAAACCCTGACGGAAGCAGACTTAGGAGAAAATCGTTATGCTTCAGAACCCATCCACGCTCAAGATACTCAAAATCCTGAGCAAGGCTGGGTGGTAACTGTGGTGTACGATGGCAATTCTGATAGCAGCGAAGTTTGGGTATTTGATAGCGATCGCCTAGACGCAGAACCCGTTTGTCAACTAGGATTACCCAGTGTTATTCCCCACAGCTTCCACGGCACTTGGAAACCAGCGTGAAAAGAGAGCAGGGGAGGCAGGGGAGGCAGGGGGGATTAATGATTTAGAAACCAAGGTGATGGATTATTAATCATGTTCACTAGACCTGATAAAACTTGGTTGTAACTTCCATAAAGTTCTCGTCCCGCCTCCACATCCATGTAGTTGCATTTAACTGCAAATTCAATCCAAGTCTGAGTTTCAGATGTTTCAGCTTGTCTACGACACGCTTCGCGAACACAATCATTTAATTTAGCGACAAATGCTGCTTCATAGCGGCGTTTCCTCCAAGCTTCCGCCATGTTTGCACATACAGAACGTGATGAACGCCGAATTTGGTCAGTTAAAGAATATCGTTCTTCCACGGGAAATTTCTTTGATAACTCAAAAATTTTCATTGCTGCTTCAAAGGCAATTTTATAAATTCCCAAATCTTTATGGTCTTTAATTGTTTCTTTAGTCATTGTCTGCCTCCCCTGCCTCCCCTGCCTCCCCTGCTTCCCCTGCTCCCCCTGCTCCCCCTGCTCCGCCTGCCTCCCCTGCCCCTCCGCCTCCTACGGCGCATTGAGTAGATTTTTTGCCTTCAGAGTCTCCACAACTGATTCAGCTGCTTTAGACCCTTGGCGATAAAATACAGCAGGTTGTCCGAGGGGAGCGGGTACACTTTGCCTTATACCTATTGTCATGCTGTAGGTCTTGCCACTCCACAAGTGAACCCACTCGCCAGCCGGGAAATATACATCTACGCTCTTTTTACCCGGCTTTAGCACTGGTGCTATTAAGAACTCACTACCGAAGAGAAACTGTTCTTCAAGTTTGTAAACATTCGGATCGTCAGGGTAATGCAGAATCAGATGCCGAAGCATGGGATATCCTTTCCCTGAGGCTTCTGCCATCAACTGCTGGCGATATCCAGCCAGTGCTGCATAGACTTTCGCCCAGTGACTGAAAGTTGCGAGGGTATGTTTATCTGTATAAAATTGAACGTTCTTATCTGGCTGATTGCCTTCATGGGTGCGGAATACGGGAGTGAAAGCGTTCAGTTCCATCCAGCGATAGAGTAGTTCCCGCGATCGCCTAAACCCGACACCGATGGCTTCCAGAATCGGGTTAGCAATACTTGTATAGCCACCAATATCACTGTGGTTGATACTTAACCCAGAGAAGCCACCACTGATTGCACCTTTGACAGCACTGGCTATGCCATCATTCATACCCCAAGTAGTGTTCTGATCTCCTAACCACATACATGTGCTGTGAGATGGAGTTTTCAAAAATCCGGCTCGATTGAAGAACCAAGCATCTCCTTCCTTACCTGCTTCTTGAATCGCTTCCCGGTTCAGTGTTACCCAATCAACCGGATATTGGTTGTGATAAGGTAGCCCAGATTCATCGCTAGCATAAATTCCTTCAAACGGTGCTGCTTCTGCAAAGTCAGCCATCCAAAATTTAGCGCCTTTGCCTAGCACTTCCTCCTTGAGGACATTTTTAAACCATTTGCAAGCATCTGGGTTAGTAAGATCGAGCAAAGCCGCGGAGAAGTCGGTACTTTCGATCAGGTATGGTTCGGCTTGATTTTTCTTGACCACAAAGCCTTGTTGTAAGGCTTCTGTATAGAGATTACGCTGTTGTGGGTTGGATTTGTGCGGGCGATCGACTAGAAAAGGGTTGACATATACTCCAACCGCAATTTTTGCCTCTGCCAAGTCGCTTACCAATTGCTGCCAACCTGGATAGGTGCTTTCGTCGAGTTGCCAGTTCCACCACAACTGTTTTCCTGCAATTGTGCGGCGTTGACCGACCCAATCTTGCAGCCAAAATGCCGCAATGGGGGTGTCAAGTTCGCGCAACTGCGACCACACTCGCTGGACTACCTGCGTACCTCCTTGCATACCCACCACTGCCCCATCATTCAACCAATCGGGAAGCGGTGGCATCCGTCCCACATAGTTGGTGTAAAGTTCAATAATATCTAGGGGTGTCTCGCCGCAAAGCATTCGCCCTTGCATACAACTTGATGAAACCCGGATAGTTGCAATCTGCGGATCGCGCAAGTTGAAAATTGAGGGTTCGGTGTTATTCAGAAATATCGATCGCCCCTTGTTGGTTACAAAGTAGGGGATAGGTGCATAACTCGAAAATCTATTACCAGCGACACCTAGGAGATTCAGAGTTTTCGGACCGCGATCGCCACGACCAATTCCCCCCTCCTCGCAAACGATTGGTATCCATTGTCCTTTGCAGTCGATTTGAGAAAATTGCTCTCCAAAACCGTAAAAGTGTTCGTCTGGGGAGGTTATGAATTGCAACTGTGTCTCATTCACATTCTCATTGCCAATTTGCAGTTGAAAATCAAGTTCTTTTGGCCCAACAGTTCGCAATGTTAAGACATATTGGGGTTGCTCGCTAGTATTTTGGCGATTTTGGAGACGACCATAAATTATCAAGGTATCGTCTTCTTGCTTAATCCCGTCAACAATTTGATCGCTAAACTCTGCTTGTTTTTGTTCGTCAATTTCTATTGAACCTCGTTCTTCAGTGATAGTTAGGCTCACATCACCCCCACTGACAAAGCTATGACCGGGGGATGTCTGCCATATTACTTTTGCTTGGTTACTTTGATGGATAATCCTTAAACAGGGCTGTTTTGTATCGCTACCTTGCCAATCAATCGTAAATTTTCCCAATTGAAAGCTTTGACTGGGTACAGAAGTCGAAATATTACCAGGCGAAATCAATTTCCAACGGCTCAGCTTTTTCAGCGGTTCAGTTAGGAGTCTCAACAGCCGCTTCAGCGCCCAACCGTTACAAGCAATAGTGTATTGCGGATACGTAACTGGGTACAAAGATTGCCAAGGAGCTTTCATCAGTTCTGTAAATTACAACTAATTTGTATTTAATATAACCACCAAGCACATCTAATCTATGTGCATTTAATAGTCTGATACAAATCTAAAATCGCCTAACTCCTCGAAAAATCGCCCCAGAATTGACTAGCATTCTTAATATGACACTTCCGAGTGCGGCATGTGGGATATAGCTATTCAGTAGCAAAAGTTTCAGACTTGGCATGATGGCAGACTTGTTATCGCTCTTCCGTCACTCTGGGGAAAGAAAAATCTCAGGCAACATTTAAACTTCATACAGCACTTGGGTTTGAAGCTTTATTTTCTAAGATTATGGGAGAAATCATGTATTTCACCTGAAACTCTTGCGTAGCAAGGATTATATTTTTTACTCTGGTGAGAGTGATTAAAGAGCGTTATATCAAGTCCGGCTAATTAGTATAATTCACGAATCTATGCAGAAGAGCCACAAAAACCCTTCCCCTCTGCCCCTCTGCGGTCTTAATGATAAGTGTTTAACCGGACACGATACTACTTCTGTTTCCAAATAACAGCACAGATAGTATTTCCTATAGATTGGGCAATCTTAAGGTAGGCGCACTGTCCCCATCCTCAAAACTTCCTTCATGAGTTGCGATCGTGCAGATTCCCGAACAAACTTGTTTTCTGCCTCATAGGGTTGGGAATGCTGTATGTCAGTCTCTTTAGTATTCAGTCCAAATAGATTGAATCTTATAGTTTTGACCAGACTCAAAACACAACAATCTACCAGTATGGCGGTCTGTTAACACACAAACAGAAATACTATCCCTTCTCAGACATTAATCGGATTGTAAAGGATTACCCCTAAATTTATTGATTGTCCACGACCCCTAAACGCAGTGCAATCCGCTGATACTTCGTCGCATCATAAGGTATACCTCTGTGCATCACCTGTGAGTTGTCCCAAAAAACAATATCTCCTGGATGCCAAACATGGGAGTATACTGGTGTGCTGTCCAGAACAGTCTGAAATAAATCCAGCCAGAAATGTTTTGCTTCTTCTGGTCTATCCTCCATACCAACAGGAATTGCCGTGTCCGAACCTAGGTATAATCCCTTTTTACCAGTGACTTTGTGAGTGGATACAATTGGATGCACTTTCATCGGAATATCAGCCGCTACATCACCTTGCTTGGAGAATATTGGTGGCATATGATACATCGAAATCTGCTCTAACTGCTGCTGATGTTGAGGATCTAGGTTATTGTACGCTTCTAGCATGTCGAGGAATTCAGTAGTGTGAGGTTGCCCATCTATATCTTCCCCAGGCATTTCCACGCCATAAAGCATCACAACATATAGTGCATTCATATCTAGCCCCTCTATGCGTGGGATGCGGTCTTTATCATGATGCCATTCACAGGCATATTTACCCACTGGTTCTTGACCAAGCCCCTTAGGATTACCCAAAATACTCACATGTTGGCTTTGTAGGTCTGGACTGATATCGGGATCTAATGTCTTGGAATAGCCACCAAACATAAGATTACCAAAGGTCTGTCTAGCAAATTCTTCCAACTGTTTTGCACTCAGGTGTTGCTGTCTGACTACGACAACACCGTGTTCCCAAAGTGATTCTTTGAATTCACGTAACTGTATGTCTGTAAGACAAGTAAGATTGCAACCTTGTAGTACTTCAACTCCCAGTCTTGGGTGATGCTGGATTAATTTATCTTGAGTAATTGGAGTCATTTATACACAATTAGTTTTGGAGCAAACAAGTATAGTAAATTAGTGTAGATATTAAAGTGGTTAAGTAGTATCTCACTTAAGAATGATGGCAAGTTGAAATATGTCGTACCTAGGTTATCTCATCAGTTCAGTCTTGCTACAAAAGCAGATTTATAAATAGCGAAGTCGCCGTCATGAACTGCGTACACTAGAACGAATGAAACATTTCTTCCCTTGCTTTTTCAAGTCAGCCCTAATCAAAATCTGTCGCTAAATCTGGATTGCGGTAATGTTGGAAGAGTCGGGTGATTTGCGCGGATGTCACACGTCCTAGAGAAAGTTCTGGTAGTGCATTTTCAGAGAAGAAACCCACTTCCTCGGTTTCAATACTTGATGAGGGAGAACCGCCGATCAGTTCGCACTGAAAAAACAGCTTATAGACATAAAACGGAAATGGTAGATGTCCCTGTCTATTTCTGTCATAAACTGCTAGTAATTTGATAGCACGTGTCTGATAGCCCGATTCTTCAAATACTTCTTTCACAACTACTTCACTGGGCGACTCGCCAACATCAGCCCATCCACCAGGTAAAGTCCAGTAACCGTCAGATCGTTCCTTGACTAACAAAATAGTATCATCGCGAAACACTGCACCCCGCACATCTACTTTGGGAGTTGCATATCCTATTTCACGGGCAAATAAATCAAGGATATAGCTGTGTTCGACGTTAGCGTAAGTTGCCATAATTTCGGCTGCAATCGCCCGCAATTGTTTGTAGCGTTCGATATCAAAAGGCCCTTCAGAATAAGTCAGACCATTTTGTGCGATCGCTTGTAACTTTTGCGTCCATTCCAGCCATTTAGGTTGCATATATTTCTTTCAGATCGGGGCTAGGATTGAGGATTGGGGATTGGGAATTGGGGTAAGAGGAAAAGGAAAGAATTATCCCTTTGCCTTTTAACCTTTAAGCATTTCCCAGTCCTTAGTCCCCCTTCGGGTGACGCTCGCAGGCTCGCTAACGCAGTCGCCTGCGGAGGGAAACCCTCCCGCAGCGCTGTCTCACCAGTCCCTACTTACGCTTCGTCTAAAGCTGCGATACCGGGTAGTACCTTGCCTTCGAGTAACTCTAAGCTAGCGCCGCCACCGGTGGAGATGTGGCTCATTTGGTCGGCTAAACCGACTTTTTCCACAGCCGCCACAGAGTCGCCGCCGCCGATGATTGTGGTTGTGCCAGTTTTACCGATTTCGGCCAGGGTGCGGGCGATCGCTTCCGTACCGACGGCAAACTTATCAAACTCAAACACACCCATCGGCCCGTTCCAAATCACTGTTTTGGTATCTCCAAGGGCTTCTTGGAATACTTTTACAGAGTCTGGGCCAATATCCAAACCCATACCATCATCAGGGATATTCTCGATGCTGACAGTGGTGGCATTGGCATCGGGAGCAAATTTATCTGCCGAAACAATATCTGTGGGTAGCAAGAAGGTAACACCGCGTTCCTTAGCCTTAGCTTCCAAAGACTTCGCCAGTTCTAGCTTGTCTTCTTCCACCAGAGACTTACCGACATTCAAACCACGGGCTTTGTAGAATGTGAAAATCATCCCACCGCCGATAATTAGCTTGTCGCACTTCTCTAACAGTGTTTCAATCACGCCAATCTTACTGGAGACTTTAGAACCGCCAATAATTGCCGCCAATGGACGTTGAGGATTTTCAATTGCGCTTTGCAGATACTGCAATTCCTTCTCAACCAAATATCCAGCCACAGAAGGACTCAGGAATTTAGTCACACCTTCAGTAGAAGCATGGGCGCGGTGTGCGGTGCCAAAAGCGTCATTTACGTAAAAATCAGCATTAGCTGCCAATTTTTTCGCAAATTCTGGGTCGTTTTTCTCTTCTTCTTTGTAAAAGCGGACATTTTCTAATAGCAGCACTTGGCCATTTTGCAACGCCCCCACTTTGGCAGCAACTTCATCGCCAATAGAGTCATCAGTTTTAATGACTTCCTGCCCCAACAACTCAGAGAGACGCTTAGCAACCGGAGTCAGGCGCAATTTGTCATCCACACCCTTGGGACGACCAAAATGGCTTGCTAGAATTACCTTAGCTCCCTTCTGCGTCAAATCTTGGATGGTTGGCAGAGCAGCGCGAATCCGAGTATCGTCAGTGATGTTACCTTGGTCATCCACAGGCACATTAAAGTCAACCCGCACCAAAGCGCGTTTACCAGATATATCGGCAGCAGATAAACTTGCTAAAGTTTTTTTGGACACAGCCAGACCCTCCTGATTGCCTTTTTGTTATTGTTTTGAAAGTAGAACCATCCAGATTTTACCGGAGTCAGGGGTGCGGAGGTGAGAGAGATGTTCACGACAGTGTTATTTCCAATCGATCAAAGCCGGGAAGCGCGGGAAGCTGCTGATGTAGTTGCCAACGTTGTCCAAAAGTATAGTAGCCGCTTGGTGCTGCTATCTGTAGTGGAAGAACCACCTCCAGATGCACCTAGTGGAGATCCCATGGTGTCACCAGAGGTAGTTGCCAAACTGCTGGAAAATGCCCGAACTTTATTTTCTGGGCAAGGTATTCAAGCTGAAGTCTTGGAGAGGCAAGGGAAACCAGCATTTACCATCTGCGATGTCGCTGATGAAATCGGGGCAGATTTAATCATCATGGGTTGTCGGGGACTGGG
The DNA here is from genome assembly GCA_003326215.1 of Nostoc minutum NIES-26. Taxonomy (GTDB): domain Bacteria; phylum Cyanobacteriota; class Cyanobacteriia; order Cyanobacteriales; family Nostocaceae; genus Dendronalium; species Dendronalium minutum. The sequence continues at coordinate 201,421 of LXQD01000001.1, forward strand.
TTTAACTGAAGAGGGAGCAACTGATAGTGTTACTACCCGCGTGATTAACCTTTCCCCTTGTCCAGTGTTGATTGTGCCTTAGTATTACTGAGTACTGAGAAAATTTTAGGGTGCGTTACTTCATTAACGCACGCCTAGAATGGCTTTGAATATTTTTGCTCGCTCAGGAGTATAAATTTATTTAATTCCAATACTTGCAATTTGGCGATCGCCCTGAATGTAACGTCATTGGTTAAAAAAGCTCCACAGCCTACTGCTAAAGCTATTACAATCTCAAAAGCATCAAGTAATTGTAGATTATACTTAGCTATAATTTGCTCTGCATCTATTGCAAGGGTTTCGTTGGCAAATAGCACAAACTCAATATTGTCATTGTCATACCATTTAACGAAATTCTTGCTCGATACCTTCGCCAAAATTAGAGGATTAGAGCTAGATGAAAAAGCTAAGTTCCTCAGACAGTAGAGGTTTCAGGCTTTTTAACTGGGGTTTAAACCCATACCCCGAAACCTCACTCTGCGGGCGTTATAAAAAATTGGCGAAGGTATTGTTGATATAAATCACTTTTCTTGTTTATTATCAATTTTATAATGAATATCAAGACTTTTAAAAATAGTTTTATATCAAACAACAATCACTCAGTAAATTTATTATAAAGTTTAATCCTTAAGCTTTTGGATTTCAGCAATACTTAATACTAGTGTGTTTTCAACTTCCTTCTGTAACTCGTAAGTTACTGTACTATTAAGCATACAATTTACAAGCAATTTATTGGCATATAAAAACTGCTGAATTAATTCTTTCTGCTGTTTGTTGAACTGCCAGTCATGACCAATATTGCGATACTTAACCATTATAAACCTTAATTTTTTTATCCAATTATCACCATTAGTTCGCCACCAAAATTCTTCATCAATTAGCTCATACCCTAGTTCTTCCAACTCCATGAAAAAGTCATTGCTATAAACACGATCGCCTGCTGTATCATAGGCATTCTCAGAGTCAAAAGAATCATAGTCAGAATCGTCAGAATCGTCAGAATCGACGAGTTCAGTATATTCAATTTCCATTAGCAGATCGTAGGCAATGTTACGGGCACGTTCAAGGGAACTTTTAGGGTCAAATGCATTGGCAACAGCACAATCTAAAGCATAGTCAAGGGCAAAATCGAGTGCATACTCAAGCTCGAGTATAGACTCAGGCTGATGAAGTTTGTTTGAAAAACCTAGGTCGCGTGCGAGAGCGAAGTCTTCAGCAATTGTAAAGTCAATAGTACGGGTATGCCTACCAGCAAGGGCAAAGTAAAAAGCCCGAGTATGTGTTGATGAAAATGAACAAACTGCTATAGACTTCTGATTAACCCAGTCCAAAAATTGCTGCAACTTCTCATCTGAAGCTACGATGGCATCAATACGTTGCTTCATTAACAGAATGAGTTCATTAGCATTTGGCATCATGCCAGATGCGAGTAAAAAGACTTCACGCCAACTTTTATTGGTTATGTAACTAACTGACTTTCTTAAAGACTCTGCTTTAAAACTGTTAATCACTGCTCTAGCAGTAAAATACTCTTGAAACGTCAAATGTGAAAAAGAGTAAATGTCCCGCGCTCTCTCGACCAGTAACCCATGTTGGGCTACAATGAATTCCAGCACTGCTTTACTATTGTTCTGCAATGTTAATATATCAGTTTTGTGATTAGTTAAAGTACTGAAATATTCAGCAATATATCTTTCAATTTTAGATTTTTCAAAGAAGTAATTATCTTTTTTGAAAGTAATAAATGCAACATAAGTTAAAAGCTCTATTTTATTTTCTACAGACAAAATACAATGAATTGCATCTCGTTTAATTCCCCTTTCTTCATCCCATTTTCTAAGCAAAATATCCAATCCTTGCTCATAAAGCTTGGAACGCTTTAGTGGGAATTTACCAGTTTCATTGAAAACCAAGCAAGTGAGATTAAGCAATATAGGGGTGACTGCTAGTTCTCTTATTTGCTGATTTTCTGGCATTTTAAGTCTCTCAAGAAACCGCTTCGCTATCGTTTCTTCTTTGTCTTGATTATTTTTATTAACAGCAACAAACCAGTTATTAGTAAAAACTTCAATTTGCTTGTCATTAAAATCTGTAACTTCGACCTCAGTAAAATTTTCGCGGGAAAATTTGTATCGTTGGACAGCAATTCTACATGTGATAATATACTGATTTTTAAAATACTTGTTTACAAATCTGCGAATTTTATTGACGATTTCTTGCTCATCTTCTTCCGAGACTTCATCCAATCCATCTAGCATAATCAATGCTAGTCCTTGAGTGAGTAACAGTTCAAGAAACGATTTATCTCCAATTCCACAACTATTAAATTCCTCATTGATGTAGTTAAATATTTTAAATTCGCTATTATCTTCTCTGGTATCCTCAGCCAAGTTTTTCAGTCGGATGAATATTGGGACTCGGTTAGATTGAAACTCGCCAGAATCGCACTTAATTGCCACCCATTGCAAAAAAGTGGTTTTACCTGCTCCTGGTTTGCCAAGCAATATTACCTTAGAGTACCGCGATACAGCATCCAACCCTGGTACTCGAGACTGACGTACTCTACCTAATCCTAGTCTGTCAAAATCATCTGCTTTTGGGTTGAAGTTTTGCAGCAAGTCTGGAATTTCTCTCCATTGCTGGCTAGGTATATTTTCCAAGATGTTGACGTCAGTGTAGATATCCGTCAATTTAATTGGTTTGGCAATGTCCAGCATCCTCATAGTGCCGCACTGGTCTTGGATTTTTTCGTGACGTTGTTGACGCACCTTTTGCACTAATACGTCTAAGTTAGTCACTGAAGTATTAAAACTTTGCGAAGATAGAGGGCCAACTTTTTGATATTCCTGGGTGAGCAAGCGAAATAATCGGTTAGATTTAACTGGTCCGTTACCACTGATACTAAACTTCCGGTAAATTCCACTTAGGCGAGTGCGAAAAGCCCCATCAGAGATATGAAGCTCGAGTGCGATCGCCCGATCGCTCTTGTCACTGCCAAATTTTTTTAAAAAAACCTCTTGTTCTCCTTCAGAAAGTTCATACTTGTTAGCAATTTCAATCAGAAAATTACGCGGCAGCATCAACCACTCGCTCCATCACTTAAAACCCAGTGTAGCGAGAAAGCCATTAGCTAAAGTAGGGTGCAACTTATATTGAGAGATATGTTAGGTAATGTTAGGGGATGTCAGCCCAAGTCGTAGAGAGACTTCCAAAATAAAATTGCGAGATTGAACTCAGTTAAGTAATTGAGGTCATTTCAATGGATTTCATTTTTTGGCTTTTGATTCAGTTTTGCGAGGTACTTCTGGATGTTTTATTAACGAAAGTAGTTGAGTGGTTGCTGAAGGAACGTAATTCCAATCCCACCGATCAAAACAAAGACAACTAAACATCCTCCTAAATCCGTCTAGAATGTCAACTCTAGACGGTAATCTCTGACTTGTTTGTACCCTAGCCTGCGGCAAGCCACTTTGTGTTTACGCACCTTTATAGTTCATTCCTCCGACTTCTCAAACAACTCTGCCAACACCACATTAGAAAACAAAAACCCTTGGGGACCACTCAAACACAACCTTCTCCCCGCAACTTCTACCCAACCTTTATCAAAGTGCGATTTCCCCTTTTCCAGTATTAATAGTGCCTTCAAAGAATTTTGCAGTGCGTTAACAAGGGGTAACACACCCCTTAAGATGACTTAGATATTTCCCACTGATTCAGCATTCCAGAAGCATCAATTTGTCAAATAGCTCTTATCTGGACTTTACCCAAACCGATAAGCGGTGTGCGGTCTCATGCCTTTAATCGCTAGAGAGCTGTGGTCAGACTGTGGATATTGTGCAAGCGATCGCCTGACATCCTGCCAATATTTCACCAAAAGCAGTTCTTAAATATGCTATAAAAAATACTACACTCTAATAGTCTTGACTATCAGAGTGTAGCAAAAGTACTTCAATTTTCCTAATTTAAGCCTAGTACTTTAAGCATATATCTGCTGCTCGTACGTGACAGCTTTTATAGTGTCACTTCACAACATACACTTAAGCATTTTAAGCGTTCTAAATAGCCTCTAGGCAATTCAGAGCGCTTCTAGCTATGTTGCAGACTTATGTATTCGGTTGAAAACTGCCTATAAAGACCGCAGAAGGTTAGAGGGGGTGATAAAACTCTGACTCCTAACTACTGACAACAAACGCGATTAATCGCGTCTCTACTGACTCTTGTCCTCAAAAACAAAGCCCCTCTGACAAGACTTGTAGAGGGGCGAGGTATGCGGTGTGAATGCACTTTAATTATTTTCAAAACCACGGTAAGACTCTATCAAAAGTAAATTTTTGCGCTTATTTTTAGTTTTGAGTACAGCCAAATAGTTATCAGTGTAGCGAAAAGCAGCTGCACAGTCGTAAGCAGCAATAGATATAGCTTGCAAAAAAACGTTTGGGGGGATTTCAAATCCTAAAAATTTTTCGGTTAAAATCAACAAATCGTTATCTGTTGCAGGTAAAGCAGTCTCTTGTGCCCATTCTGAGTCATCCAAGATATCTTCAATTAACGCTTTGGACATTTAGTACCTCCCCAAAAGCATAAGATGCAAAGCCTGTGATAAAGTTTAGCTGTTGATCGCGACTCCGTAAGTTCTCTGGGAGTTCAGTATCAGGACATCCTATCTCCCTTAAAATACGCAAACAATAAGCACTGAGTTCACTGTATGAAGCTCGCTCCCACTCAAGAGATACCTGTTTTGCCCTCTCTTGGTTAACTCGGATCGCTGGCATTGCAGGGCTAGTCATAAATGCACCCTAATAAACTGGATAATGGCAGTTTTGATCGGAACCACAAGTTAGCGTAACCGTGTTTATGCGGAATTTATTAAGACGGGCAATGGCACTATCAGCGCATTTGCGGTGAGGGAAATTGAGGATTATTGTAAAAAGTTTGTATTTTAACTCACAATTAAACTTAATTATCAAGCCTTTCGTTTGACGGAAGTTACTGCTAACAACAGCTATTACCGTGCTGATTAGTAGCACTGTTAGCTAAGAGTAGTGTACTCATGTTTAACTTTCTCAAACAAGTTGAGGATTATGCCAAACGCACCTTTCAAGCAGGTCGATATATAGGACAAGGACTGGCGGTTACTTTCGATCATATGGGTCGTCGTCCAATTACTGTGCAATATCCTTACGAAAAACTCATTCCCTCTGAACGCTTTCGAGGGCGGATTCATTTTGAATTTGATAAGTGTATCTCTTGTGAAGTTTGTGTTCGAGTCTGTCCAATTAATCTCCCGGTCGTAGATTGGGAATTTAATAAAGAAGTAAGGAAGAAACAACTCAAACATTACAGTATTGACTTTGGAGTTTGTATTTTCTGTGGTAATTGTGTGGAGTTTTGCCCGACAAACTGTCTGTCATTTACTGAAGAATATGACCTTTCTACATACGATCGCCACGAGTTAAACTACGACAATGTGGCGCTGGGAAGAGTACCTTATAAAGTTACCGACGATCCAATGGTGACACCGCTACGAGAATTGGTGTATCTACCTAAAGATGTATTAGACCCTCACGGACTTCCTCCTGGTTCCGATCGAGTAGGTCGGTTTCCATCTGAGATTTTGAAGCAAGCTCAAGAAGATGATGAGCGTAATTAATAAGAGAACTCTAAAAAATAAATACTCCCGCTTCAAGTTCCAGTCATTAGTCATCGTTTCAATCAAGAGATTAATAAAATGAATTCACAATATCGTAGCCTTACTAAAAAGTTTACCAATTTGATAGGAATTGTTGGGCTTAGTGCCGCGATCGCTTTTACTAGCTATTCTCATCTCAATCAAAAAGCAAATGCTCAAATAACACCAAACAATACACCTACTCCAGGTGTGAGAAATCAGCAAACTAATATCAGTGACCTTGACAGACTGTATGTCTTAGAAGCTGGCTGGGGAGGAACAGCAGAAGTACAATTGGCACAACTGGCACTACAAAAGTCTAAAAACAATAACGTCAGGCAGTATGCCCAGCAAATGATTCGGGAGCATACACCTGTGAACCAGCAACTAATACAGTTGGCTACCCGAAAAGGAATTACACCGCCTACTGATGTGGGGCCTAAGTATCAAGCCCTAATAGCAAAGCTATCACAACTTTCTGGCTCAAGTTTTGACCAGGCATACAAAAACGAAGCTGGTATGAACTTGCATATGGAATACTTGGCTGTTCAGCGCCGTCAATCACAACTTGGCCAAGATCCAGACTTACGAAGATTTGCTGCCAAAAATATACCAGCAGTACAGAAACACTTGCAAATGAGTGGCGATCGCATTTCAACGCCACCCACTCAACGATAAGGAGACAGTGATTTATGCCAAGAGTTGAAACTAGAACGGAACCCATGATAATTAACATGGGTCCTCATCATCCCTCAATGCACGGTGTTTTGAGGTTGATTGTCACATTGGATGGCGAAGATGTCATCGACTGCGAACCAGTGCTTGGCTACCTGCATAGGGGTATGGAAAAAATTGCGGAAAACCGCACCACCCTCATGTATGTCCCCTATGTCAGCCGCTGGGACTATGCCGAAGGAATGTTTAATGAAGCTGTCACAGTTAACGCTGTGGAACAGTTAGCTGGTATCCCAATTCCGAAACGGGCCAGCTACATCCGCGTCATTATGCTAGAACTCAATCGCATTGCCAACCACCTGCTGTGGTTGGGGCCGTTTGCCGCAGATTTAGGTGTCCAAACTCCCTTTTTCTACATTTTCCGGGAACGGGAGATGATTTATGACTTGTGGGAAGCGGCTTCAGGCTACCGCATGGTAAATAATAACTACTTTCGCGTTGGCGGGGTGGCGGCCGATTTGCCCTACGGCTGGGTAACTAAGTGCGAAGAGTTTTGTGATTACTTTCCCAACAAAATCAATGAATACGACCGCTTATTGACTGATAACCCAATATTTCGGGCGCGAACTGAGGGTATTGGGGTCATTGGCCGGGACGAAGCGATTAACTGGGGTCTTTCCGGACCAATGCTACGCGGTTCTGGAGTGATTTGGGACTTGCGGAAGGTTGATCGCTACGAATGCTACGACGATTTTGATTGGAAAGTTTGCTGGGAAACAGGCGGTGATATCCTGGCCCGTTACTTTGTACGGATGCGCGAGATGCGAGAGTCAGTGAAGATTATCCGCCAAGCACTCAAAGGGCTACCTGGCGGCCCTTACGAAAATTTAGAAGCCAAACGTATGGCAGGCGGACGCAAATCAGAATGGGATGCATTTGATTACCAGTACATTGGTAAGAAAGTTGCTCCTACCTTCAAAATTCCTCAAGGAGAAAATTACGTCCGTGTCGAAAGTGGCAAAGGCGAGTTAGGCATTTATCTAATTGGGGATGATAACGTCTTTCCTTGGCGTTGGAAAATTCGCACTGCTGATTTTACTAACTTGCAAATCTTACCCTACCTGCTCCAAGGAGTGAAAGTCGCCGACATTGTGGCAATTTTAGGTAGCATTGACGTGATTATGGGTTCAGTCGATCGCTAATTTAGACATAATTGACCATACAATCTTGGTAATTGATGCCTGTGGCTAGGAATTTCGGCGTTGCATAGTTGCGGGATGATTTAGCAACTTCTAAAATTCTCCCCCTGCTTCCCCTGCATCCCCTGCCTCCCCTGCTTACCCCAATTCATCCCACTGTTACGCAACGCCGGAATTTATTGTAGCCAGCGCCTATATGAAACTGCGTAGGCGAAGCCCGCCATAGGCATCGCTTTTATCATTTATTAATGGGGATTATTCCTGCCTTTTTCTTAAACTGATATCCAAAAACCTTCCTGAAATTTTAAGATTTCTTAGCTTGAATTTTGTCAAAGATAGCGCCTTCATTAAAGAATTTTTTCTGAATTTCGTCCCATCCTCCTAAATCTTGAGCTTTGAAGAGGGTTTTAATTTTAGGTAAATTGCTTTCCAATTCTTTGGCAATCGTGGTATCAACGCTACGAAATCCTATTTTGGCAAACTCTCGTTGTACTTCTGGGGTGTAAGAGGATGTTTGAAAAGTCGGTCAGGTTGTAAAAAAGCTCTCTCGGTATAAGCTGTGAATAGATAGTAGACAGCACCAAAAGAGCAACATGAGTAAAGCATACCCCAGCAATCTGACCTATGCACAATATGAATTTCTGAGTGACATGCTTCCAGAAGCAAAACCCGGTGGTCGCAAGCGCTCTGTCGATATGTGGGAAGTTCTAAACGCGATCTTCTATGTCCTGCTAGAAGGAGTGAGATGGCGAGGGTTGCCTGGGGATTTTCCGCCGTGGCAGACAGTTTACACGTATTTCCG
>LXQD01000002.1 GCA_003326215.1 Nostoc minutum NIES-26
TGCTGAAGTTGTAAGTACTAATTGGCAGGATGACTATGCCAGAAAAGTGGAAGAATATGCTTTTCTTGATATACCTGAATATTGGATTATAGACTTTCGTGGATTGGGTGGTTTGCAATTTATTGGTAATCCGAAACAACCTACCTTCACCATCTGCCGACTAGTTAATGGTGTATATGAACAACGCCAATATCGTCTAGGAGATCCTATCTCATCTTATTTGTTGCCTAATTTACGGCTGAAACTCGACGATATTATGCCAACTTAAAAAGTTATAGACAAAATGAACCATACTGCCACGATCAAATCGGCTGTAACAACCTCTGCCACAACCTTGTGTAACGCTGCTGGTCATTAGTAGTCCGAACAGCCAAAGATATCGCTTTGTTTGAGCCAATCACAATCGCCAACTTCCTGGCACGAGTCAGCCCTGTATAAAACAAGTTGCGTGAAAGCATAATATAGTGCTGCATATAAAAGGGAACTATCACCACAGGATACTCTGAACCTTGGCTTTTATGTATATTTATACTCCACGCTAACGTGATTTCATTTAAATCTGCATAATCGTAAACCACAGGTCGTCCAGCGTAATCAACTGTAACCTCTTGTTCCTCTGTATCGATATTCAGGATGCTTCCTAAGTCACCGTTGAATACTTCGCGGTTGTAGTCATTGGTTTGTTGGATGATGCGTAGACGCTTTTAGCCTAGTGTGGCAAAACTTACTAGAGAAGAGTGGAAATCCTATAATCTTGACCTTGTAGCGAAATAATGGTGCAGAAACTTGGCTTGAAATTGTCTAAAACCAGAGGCAACATCGTTTGAAGTACTCGATTGTGTTCAAAAAAAATGCCCTTCGTGCGGTCAAGCAATGTGGAATGAATACAATAATCCTCGACATATAAGAACGTTAAATGGGGTAGTAGAACTACAGCTAAAAATTCGGCGATGTCAAAATAAGTCATGTCAGCGGTACAAAAAAGCATATCGACCAGAGCTTGAAGGTTCTTTAGCTCTACCACAAAACGAATTTGGTTTGGATGTGATTGCTTATATAGGAGCATTACGCTATCAGGAACATAGAAGTGTTCCCCAAATACACGCTCACCTTGAATTAAAGGGTATATGTATAAGTCAAAGAACAGTCACGCACCTAATAGACAGATATGACCAGGGCGAACGCATCTAAAGTATACGTAATGACTACTGAAATTGAGAATCAACGAAAAAATCAGTATTTCTGGCTTGATTTATTTTCCAAGACTCAAAGCGATCGCTAAAATCTTTGTCAATAAGCAGGGTTTAATGAGATTATTTTTACGTCTATTGACAATAGACTAGTCTTATTGACATGATGCGGCCGCCCTGCAGATATGACGAGTTAATTTCTTTGTGGCTAAAAGACCATAAAAGGTTAAAAGCAATATTTAAAAATCAAGGACGGGTGATATTAGCGAGCGATTGTTGCAGCCAGAAATTGGACATGAGGTATTATGGGTAATTCGAGACTGTTTATCAGGAGAAATTCTACTTGCTAAAACCTTATTATCATCAAGGAATGAAGATTTAGCGGCGTTATTATTAGAAGTAACTAATATCCTGGATGTACCAATTGATGGAGTTGTTAGTGATGGGCAACAATCAAAACGCACAAGCTGTTGGGATAGCATTACCAAAAATAGCTCATGGTTTGTGTCATTATCATTACTTGAAGGAGGCAATTAAACCCATATATGAGGCGGATGTGCTTTACCACCACATGCAGTTAATCTAAAACACCTTCTAGCCAAAGGATTATCTGCGACTGCATCTTTATTTTCACCTGTTAGGATTGCATATGAGTGGGTTGATAAAGCTAGTAATATTCTCAACAATAAAATAGCTCTTGATGCTGCTGGAGTCAAACAAAGTTATCAGCAACTGTTAACAGAAATGTCCCAACAAAAGCAGAAAGCTGGTACACTTTATACCGCTATCGATAACTTTATAAAAACCACCCATAACTACTGGTTTGGACTTTTTCATTGTTACGAAATTGAAGGTTTTCCCAGAACTAATAATGACTTAGAACATGCTTTTGGTATGCTACGTCATCATCAACGTCGTTGTACTGGTCGTAAGGTTGCTCCCTCATCCCTCGTTATTCGTGGCTCTGTCAAAAAGAGCCTGTGCGTTCGGCTTTGCCGTTGCCGAAGGCATCGCAACTTCGCTTCATTCTTTTAGCGCATCTGATTTAGCACAAGTTGATATTGATACTTGGCTCCAATTATGCTCTCAATTGCAAAAACACCACAAAGCCAGAATTGAACAGTATCGATTTCGCAGAAACCTCAAGGCTTACTTGGCTAATCTAGAGAGTCGTCTTCTCTAGTAAATTTTACCACACTAGAAACTAACAGAGCAAGAGCAACGCGTAGACGCAAAGCGCCACTTCAGAAAATCGCGTTGCTCACTTCGCACTTTGATGTTTCAAACAGAAACTAACGCTGAAATATTTCCATTGCGCTCAAGTTTTACAGGTACTCTCAAATTCATTCGATGGGCTATTTCTAATTTTTAGGATTAGAGTAACGAGCAACTTCCATTTTTTATCCAAGCTAATTGCTAGAACCCTTACTAATTTGTTGTTCACTACTTAATGAGTAAAGTCAGCTACTACAAAATACTAGGAACTATGAGTCTGAATGCCTACGCATAATTTTTAACATTTGATTACCATCTTTTTGGAACTCATAAGCAACCGATTGTATTTGAACATTAAAATCTTTGCTGGTTAACTCGTGAATAACTGGTTTAACATATGGAGATGGCTCACCATCAAGGTTAAGTAAAGGAAAAATCCTAACTTCTTGTGCAATTCGTAAAAGCTCATGAATTGAAGCAATGTGAAAATCAAGCGGTAGTTGTTCTGAATATAAGAAGAGTAAATGAGAACAAACACATAGTTCAAATTGACTGTCAAATAACTTTAAACTTGGCAATGATTGAAATAAGTAACGTCCTTCCGTTTTTCCTACTTCATAATCTAATAAAAATTTTTCCATTGCTGCAAGACGGGCTTGCCCAAGCTCATCCACATTGTGAAAGTTTTTCCAAACGTAACGATGTGCATTTTTTTTTACGTGCGATATAACTGGCTCGTATATTTCCTGAACACGCTTCCTAATTTGCTCTAAGGAAAACTGATAAATAGGATCTATAGAGACAACTAAATGTCCTAATTTTGCCATTTCTGCATTAAAGCTAGCTGGACCATCCCCACAACCGAGTATTTTAGTGTTTAAATCTGCTTCAGACAGATTAAACATTAATTTATATTCTTCCAAAGTTCTGCCCCAAGGTACAACTTCATTAAGTTTCATAAGCATTTATGTATGAAATTATATTAATTTTTAAATTGAGAAAACTAGTAGAGTCAAAAACTTAATTAATCCATAATAAAGTAAAATGTATTTATATTCGTTTTATTTTTATAACTAATTCAATAAAGCTAATTATACACTTGAATTTAATTCGTTGGCTAAATCAAAATTTTTGTATAAATGGAATATGCTAAACTTTCATATTTTTATTTTTTTAAAAAATATTTAAAAGCTTTATGAAAATAATATTTTTAGAGGTAATCATAATTTACTAATTGTTTACAAAACAATACTCTATCTTCACCAAAGCCATCGTAATTACAATGTACGAATACACCATCTATTTTGTTCTGGCTGGGTATACTGTAAAAACCCATTTTATGATGAAATTCAATAGAAAGTTTATTTACTGGTGAAGTAACACAATAAACAAGATTACGTTTATTATTTAAAACTGTATTAAAAAAACACTCATAAAGAGCTTTACCTATACGATGTCTTCTAAACTCCGGATGAACGCCGACAAAATGAATATAAGCTTGATCGGAATAAGTTTGAGAAAAGAAACCTATAAGGAAACCAATTAATTGGTTGTCGCTTTCAGCTACAAAACTTGTCTCCTGAAAGTGGACAAAAAACAATTTAGGTAACATATCTCTCATAGCTCTTCCACCCCACCAATCATTAATAATAGAGTTAACTAAATTGTAATCTTCAGCTTCAGCATGCCGAATTTTGAATTGATTATTAGTTAAAGTTAATTGGTTCATCTTATTTTATTTCTGATTAATAGATTTTAAAAAGGTGATTGAATAAAATTGTTAATTAAGTAATTAATACTAATGTTTTCTTTGTTAAATAATACTCTTATATTAATTTTCATTATTAAAGACATTTATAAGATGACTAATTATTGAATTGATATCGACTAAAGGATGAAATATTATACATTTCCAACCACTTATAGGTATGCCTGATTTACCTATTATAACTTGATTGGAGTATCCTAAAATAGGAGTTTTATTGCCTCTTAGTGATTTTGCCTCTAAAAAAAGTCTGTAATTGTATTCATTTATTTGTTGAATAAAAAGAGCATCTTCCTGAGTAGTACCAAACAACTCTCTTGTATGTGCTTTTTCACGGTCAGTTCCATTTGGATAAAATCGCCAAATTGTACTTGTTCCAGGAACATCTTTATTTAAAATTTGTAATGATTTACTGAAGTTAAATTCTAGTTTTGATTTTAAAGCATTAGTCTGTTGAATAGCATAACCAATAATGGTTTGGTATCCTTCATAGCCTAAAGCGTATAGATTAGACAGAAGCATTAATGGACCATCAGCTGGACGAGATGTTTCTGGTGTATAAGCACCAGGGAAAGAACAAAAACTATCCTCTGTAAAATATGGTGTTTCTTCTAAATCTTTTTGAAGAAGTAGTAAATCTTTTTTATTTTTAAAAATTAAGGCACTAGATGTATAGGATGTAAAACCGTGCTTATGTGGATCAACAATTACAGAATCGGCATAACGTAGATTACTATATAAGTTATTTAAACTTTTAATAGTGGCAATAGTTTCTAAATCAAATCCTAAAGGATTATCATTAACACTATAATTCTTAAATATTCCATAAATCCAACCAACAGCCGCATCTACATGAAGATGCGGTTTAGAGATGCTGTACTTTTGGCAAAGTTCTTCACGAATATCAAAAACACCTTTTATATCATCTACGCCAAAAGAATCTGTACAACCAGCAATTAAATATATACATATAACTTGCTTTTTATCTTTAATTGCTTTTTCCATTTGCAATTTGAAAGCTTTTAAACATATACCAAAGTTTTGCTTAGTAGGAACTGTTATAACATTATCTGTACCAATACCTAATAACCTAGCTGCATTTATATTAGTATAGTGGCCTAGAATTGATTGTATAATAACAGGTTCTTTATCTAAAAAAGACTTAAAACCTTTTTTTCCCCATCCTGGGAATGCTTTTTCTAATGCACATCTTATGGCCCAATAGTTACCAGAAGATCCTCCAGAGGTAAAGTATCCCAATGCTTTTTCTGGCTCAAAACCTATAATTTTAGCAATATGTGATATTGCTAACTGTTCTGCTTCAATAGCTTTTCCCGCATAACTTTCATAGGCTAAATTTGGATTTATAATAGCACAAGCAAATTTAGCAAGAATAGAAGGTATTAAAGATGGCGGTATAACGTTTAAAGGAACATAATTTGATGAGTAGTTAGGTACATCACTTAAATATTTAATGATAATATGGTGAATAACTGTTTCAATAGATATTCCTTGTTGAGGAATTTCTTTTAAATTTAATTCACAATCTATTTTTGAATCTATGCAAGCTGTAAAATTCGCATTTTTCCTTAATAGAGCTAAACTTTTAAATAGGTTTTCAGATAAGTTCAAAAATGTATTTCCTAAGCCAGAGTTAGGAAGTAAATATTGAGTATACTTAGAAACTAAATATTCTAAAATTTCAGGTTTAATATTATCAATATTAGTATCCTGTAATGTTTCTTTTATCATCTTAAGCTCCAGTTTAATAGTTTTATTTAGGTAAGGATTTATATTATTTAAAAGCAATAAATCTTCAATGTCCTTATGTGTAGTCTTGAGTCTGCTAGCATTACTTTTCACAGGAGCGCGTTATTCAAGTATCAAGATTTCATAACTTTAGGAAAAAAGATTTCCTAAAGCTATATAAAATACAAAGGTTTTTATTTTGGCTGGCTAAATCTAAAATCTAAATTTCAAGAGAACCTTCACCTAATAAATATTTATCTAGCCCTGAGGTAACACTAAGGCGCGATGGAGGATGAAATGCAAGAGCATGTGCAGATGCAAAGAGATAAGCTATTTCAGATGATTTAATAAAAGCTATACCGCCTAAAATCTCTGTAGCTCTTGCTGTAACACGCTCAATTGTAGATTGAATCAAGTAGCGTATAAATAAAGCCTGAGCTACTATATTTTCACCCTCTTCACCGTTCATAATCGAATAGGCAATTCCTTCAAGTGCAGACATTGCTCCCTCTACTTCTGTTACAAGAGCAACACGCTCATTGGGTACACCTTTTTTAGCTATCAGGACTCGCTCAACTAATGCACTAGCAATACCAAGATATGCTGATGAAGCTAGTATCTCGAACCACGTAAAAGTCTTAATTAATATAGAGTTTAATTGGGTCGGATCACCCATATTATATATATATTCTTCAGGTACATAAACATCATTAAGCCTTACTTCATTACTTTCAGTGCCGAGAAGAGTCCAACTTTCCCAAAATGGATAACGCTCTATCCCTGGATGATTAGATGGTATAACTGCTAATGCTAGTTCATTTATTTCTTTTGTTTGGCTTGGACGTAAAATGCTTGCAGCCATGAAATCCATAGAAGCTGATAAAGTGCAAGGTTTTTTGCTACCGCAGATAACTAACCCTCCTGAAACAGGCTTTACTTGCATACACGATTCAAGAATGTTGCTTCCTGTCCTTCCTTCTGCAAAACCAGAAGAAAAATAAAAATGTTGCTTCGCAACACTTTCAACAAGTGAAAAACCTGGTTGGTCAGTTACCATTTCTTGGAGCATGAGCGTTGTAATGTGATGCATAGTCACTGCAACAGCAAGCGAAGGGGAGCGACTGCCAAGAGCACGCTGTATCTGTATAGCTTGGAGCAGGCTAGCCTCTATTCCTCCATATTTATGGTGTACTAGTAGCCCAGTACCACCATACTGACGAAATAATTTAATGGCCGGACTATTTTGGCATTCCATTTCCATCAAAGATAGCTTCTGGAGATTTTCGTCTAAGCCTGGAAAAAACTTTTCTAATGTTGTTCTCTCTTTATTCAAAAACATGCTCTTTTCCCTGGAATTTGTTAGTAGTAACTAGATATACTGATATTTACTTTAATGTCTGCAAAGCGTCTTAATACAGTTTATATGTATGTAACTTTAGTTAATATCTAAATTAAATTTTTTTAAGCATATGAACAATTATATATTTAACCATAACTTTTAATTTATTAGTATAAAAGTTTTTAATTCACTAAATTTACACATACAAAATAGTATTTGATAAAATTAAAAATATAATTTTTATCCAAACGCAAGTTTTAGTTCACTTATTATTTGCGATAATATATCTAACAAAAAGCTAATCTCCTCTTCTACCATAAGGAGAGGTGGCGTTAGTTTAATCGTACAGTTTTCAAATCCACCGCTATACAAAACTAAACCTTTTTCCAAAGCTAAAGCAGTAAATGCTCTTGTTAATTCCGGTGAAAGCTTTCCTTTAATATCTAAACAATCAAATCCAATAGCAAGCCCTTCACCACGAGGAAATGAAATTATATGGTTTTGTTCTGCCAAAATCGTTAACAACTGCATTATTTGTTTTCCTAGTAATGCAGCTTGTTCCCAAGGCTTAGTTTCTAACATTACGTCCAAAACTGTATTACTTACTGCACAAGCCAAGGAATGCCCAGAAAATGTTGAGGTTTGTACACCTGCTGGTAAAGCATTTATAATGCTAGGCTTACCAATAGTTGTAGAAATAGGAAATCCATTACCAAGGGCTTTACCAATAACGAGTAAGTCTGGGATTATTTCTTGTTGGGAGCAATAAAACGGAAGACCGCATCGACCAAATCCAGTATAAATTTCATCAAAAACTACTAAACATTCTGCTTCTTTAGCAATTGCAATAACACCTTTAAGAAATTCTAACCCTGCTGGTAAAACTCCTTCTGTTATTTGAATAGGTTCAATCAAAATAGCAGCAGGTGGATTACCAGAATCGAAAGCTTGTTTAATAGTTTGTTTCAGAGCCTGCAAGCAAAATTCACTATTGATATTTAAGTCAGGCAAGTGGAGAAGAGGGTAAGGAGAACGCATTACTGCGTTTGAAGGAAAAACAGAATATGCTTTAATTTGTTGCCGCCAAGTAGCCATCAGTGCTCCTGTAGTCTTACCATGATAAGACCGTTCAAAAGCGATAATTGATTTTCGTCCAGTATAAGCACGAGCTACTTTTAGAGCGGCTTCAATAGCTTCTGCTCCGGTCACTGTAAACAATACTGCATACTGTTCATAGGGAAGAAAGTGCCTTAGTTTATTTACTAGTTCTACTCGTACATCGGATTGTAGCTTACAACCAGTATGTATTAGTTTTTGAAGTTGAATTATCCCTGCCTCAACTACTTTTGGATGTTGATGACCTAAATTAATAGCACCGCTTCCCCCAGTAGCATCAAAGAAACGGTTTCCACTTGAATCCAACAACCAACAGCCGTTTGCAGAGCTAAAAACTGGAACTTTGTGAAAAATATCTGATGTTTTAGTAGAAAGGGCTTCAACTGATATATTTTGAAAACTTTTATCAGGTTGCATAAACTATCCTTTATTAATTAAAAATTTGGCGGCAATCAGTAGTAGATTTTTAGTGTTTATTTAATAAATTTTAAAATACAAATTTACATTAAAGTGCTAGTAATTTAAGTTTTACAAAAGAAAATTATGACATAAATGTATTTTAAAACATATAGGCAAATAATAAAATAAATTTTTAAATAATATGCTACATAGATTAAGCATATTATAACTAAAAAAGTATGTATTTTTTGAATAAATACTTTTTAGTATACTTAACTTATTAATGAGTACAGTCATTTTTTACTTTATGTTAGTTGTTTACTGAAATAAATGTATAGTGATATTAAGTATCACTATACAAAAGCCACAATCATAAGTTAGCCGAAAGATAAAACTTTTATGACTAAAATATATCTAAACTATTGAAATTGCAGCTTATTTCAGTTTTCATCATACCTTTAATTAAAGGAAATTACTGATTGTGAATGTATGATCATTGAGCGTATTACTTCTAAAAAGCTTTGGGATAGTTGTTCTACTAAAGTTTGTTTATACACGTGAACGCTATATGTCCAATCTAAATAGATCTGCCCTCCTATAATAGTTGCGGTAATTTCTAGAGGGTGGCTTGGCCTTCCACGTACAATTTGAGATGATTCTGAAGCTAATTGGAATAAAGATGATGTTGGTAGTGCTTGATCGAATTGACCAAGATAATTAAAACTTACTTCAGCCTGAATGTTTTTCATTTTTTCAGCAAATTTTGGATTACCATGAAGAAACCGAAGTAAGCCATAGCTAATACCCTGGTTAGGAATGCTCTGTAGTTCTTTCTGAACCAAATTCAATTCATCTTCTAAGCTATCCGCTTGGTTTATATCTAAAAAGACTGGACACAAAGTTGTAAACCAACCTACTGTACGAGATAAATCAACATCTTCAATAATTGCTTCTCGCCCATGTCCTATTAGATCAACCCATAGAGCGCGATTACCTGTCCACTCTGAGAATGATTTTACCATTGCAGTTAGCAATACTATATCAATTCGAGTGCCATATATTTTAGAAACAGCTTGCAGTAGAATTTGAGTTTCTTTAGCATTAAGCGATGTTGAAATATCTTTAGTAATCGCTAACTCTTTATTACTATTTGGATAAACTACAGGTAAGCGTTTTATTGGATTCTGAAAAACTTTTTCCCAATACTCTAACTCTGAGTTTATAGATGTAGATTTTGCATACTCCTGTAGTTTTTCTGCCCAAAATTTAAATGAAGTAGTTTTGAGTGGAAGTTTGATTGTACGTTCCTGGATTAAATTTTTATATATTGCTTGAAGGTCTTCTAGCAAAATTCGCCAAGAAACTCCATCAACTATGGTTTGATGGAATACTAACAAAATCTTACCTAAACTAGTTTTACCTAACTTAAAGAATACTGCTTTAAATAAAGGCCCTTCTATTAAGTTCAGACTTGTTTTTAATTTAAGAACTGCTTCATCGAGAGCTTGAATCTGTCCTTCTTGTTGCAAAAATGATAAATCAACTACTTCTATAAAAAACTTACTTTCTTCTGGAGGGCTAATAAGCTGTTGCCATTTTGAATCATTTTGAAAGAAACGAATGCGTAGTGCGTCATGATGTACCAGTATCTGCTGTAAAGATTTCTCTAAAATATATAAATCGATAGATTCCTTTACATCTAGTAAGACTGACTGGCTCCATTGATGTAAATCAACAAAATTTTGTTCAAATACCCAATATTTAATAGGTGTCAGAGGAACTAAACCCGTTACTGAGCTTTGATCAATATGAAGAGAAGAATTGGTCTTTACTACTGCTGCTAATTCGGCAATTGTTGGATACTTTCTTAACTGTCTTATAGTAATTAGAATACCTGCCTGCTTTGCTCTAACTATGACTTGAAAACCTATAAGAGAATCGCCGCCAAGATCAAGAAAGTTATCATAAATTCCTACTCGCTCAACATTCAGAAGTTCAGACCAAATACGAGCTATAGTCTCCTCAATAATGGTGCGGGGAGCAACATACTCTTTCTCTAAACTGGTTTTAATAGGTGCAGGTAACGCTCGCCGATCTATTTTATGGTTAGGGGTTAGCGGTAGTTTGTCTATAAACGTAAAGCTAGAAGGTATAAGATATTCGGGTAATCTTTCTTTTAAAAAACTACGCAGTTCGGTGATTGTAAAAGTTTGCTTTTGATCTACAACAATATAAGCTACTAAGCGTTTCTCTAAAGGTGTATCTTCCCAAACTACAACTACAGCTTCTTGAACTTTTGGATGTTGGCTTAATGTAGCTTCAATTTCTCCAATCTCAACTCTAAAACCTCGAATTTTTGTTTGAAAATCTTTTCTACCTGCTAAAGCAATACTACCATCTGATTGTATATAACCCAAATCACCCATTCGATAACTTTTTTTAGCTATATCAGTAGGATCTACCTGAAATTTTTTAGCTGTTTCATCCGGTTTCTGCCAATAACCTAAGGCAATATAAGCACTTTTAACTACAAGTTCTCCTATTTCACCAACTTTAACTTGTTCGCCATCATCATTAAGTAGTAAAACTTCAGTATCGTCAACTGCATAGCCTGCGGGAATTACATTTTGAGTCAAATTCGTATTTTTATTAACAAAATATTGTAAGCAAGTTGTTGACTCTGTAGAACCATATGCATTAACAATAATACTTTTGTCAGAAAAATACTTTTTGTAAAGCTCAACATCTCCCTTGTGAATTATATCTCCCCCTAGGATTAAAAGACGTAATTCTCCAAAGTTTTCTTGTCCCGTTATAATCTTAGCTAAGTGTCGATATAGAGGTACAGTTGAGTGGTATATTGTGATCTCTTGATCAATAATCCACTGACACATATTCTCAAGCCCTTCATGTTTAACATCAAATGGGCTAACACATGCGCCATTTAATAATGCACCAAAAATATCTTGTACAGATGAGTCCCAGCTATATGATGAAAAGAGAGTTAACTTATCATCTGAACTAATATGTAGGCTATTTGTCCAAATCCTCATGTGATGCAGAACATTACGATTACTTTGCATCACTCCTTTTGGTTTTCCTGTCGAACCCGAAGTATATAAAATATAAGCAATATCCTCCGGCATAGCTAATATTTGGCAACTTTTAAAGTCTTCGTCACCAAAATTTATCTCATCGATATTAATAATCGGCAGTTCATTCTGAACCAGAGATTTAGCAAATTTAATATTTTGAGAATTGGTCAAAATTGCTGTTGCTGCTGAATCTGAAAGCATATAGCTTAACCTTTCCTTAGGAAAAGCTCCATCTAGCGGCACATAAGTTTTACCAAGCTTTAAAACTCCTAGAGTGGCAGCAATCATTGGTGCATCATGCTCAAAAAGTATTGCAACTCTTTCTTTTTGATTACCAAGCGTTGTTAATATCTTTTGTGCTATTTGATCAGATCTTCTATTTAAATCTGTATAAGTCCACTCATAAATTCTAGATTTGACAGCAATTTTATTAGGATAATTTATTACCTGTTTTAAGAAACGGCTGGCAATTGATTGTTCAGTTTCTTGTTTGGGAAAGTTAATAAAAACGTTAGTAGGATGAACAGTATTTTTATCAGATAAAACTTGATTAGGGTAATTCATGACTGTATACTTTTTGGGTTTACAATTTATTTAAAAAGCAAATTATTTCAAAAATATTATACCAGCTTCTATGGTGATTTTTGTTGTAGTTTGCTAACTATATGCTGTTGTCTACTATGTTTAGATAAAAGCAACAATTACAGCAGATTTCATTTGCATGAGATACAAATTAAATTAATTGGTTTTGAGGCAGTAGGGAGGAGAAGAATAGTTTTTATCATTAATTCTCTAATTATATACGTCATTTGCTTGCAAATTGCTATATTTAGCAAATATCTGCTTTAATTAGCACTATTTAAATGTTCCTAATTAAAAATTTCCTTATTGTTACTCTTTATATTAAAAAGACAAAATTCAAAAGTTTTTACTATTTTAATTTCAAAGTATAACTATTCATAATGCAAAGTTACGCCAATTACATGATCTGGATTTTGAAATAACTCATAAGCAAATAGAGCATCATTAAATTTAATCCGATGAGTATGAATTGAGTTCATACATATTTTGCCTTCATGGATTAAATTTAAACAGGCTTTAAGATTAGAATCTACTGAGGCTTCGCCGGGTGGTGGTAGATAGTCTAAGCGTCCATGAACATAGTCATCATCTCGATAACCTGTTCCACATCTAGATGCATAACGAATATCTACATTTCCCATACTGACGTTAAAATCTATACTAGCTTTAAAACGCCCTACACCAATAATTTTTCCTCTTTTTTGCCCATCAGGAGAATTTGCAAGTAATCTAATGGAATCTTGAATAATTGACGTATTATCTCCTGTATTGCAGAGAAAAACTGTATTAAATCCTTTCCCATTAGTCGCATTTAAGGCCGAATCAGCCAAAGCTTTTTTAAGTGGGTTGAAGACTTTGTGAATACCTGCGTCTTTCGCTGCTTGTAAACGACCTTCTGAGATATCTGCAAGATAGACATCAGATTTATAAACCTGAGCACACTGAGCTACTAGCTGTCCTACTAATCCTGCTCCTATTATCAAAACACGTTCTTTTTTAGATAAACTGGCTCGATGAATAGCATGTAATGCTGTAGCAGTAAGATTGGCAAACACTGCTTTATCAAAAGGTAAGCTATCGGGAATAACAACACACAATCGTTGAGGAACACAAATCCGCTCTGCATGAATTGCATATTGCCAGCCCATGGCAATCACACGATCTCCGATTGAAAAACCATTAACATGATTACCAACTTTTTCAACATAACCACTAGCACAGTAACCTAAGTAATGATCAGTACTACTTTTAGCAGCTTCATTAACATAATGAAGCTCTGTCCCAGGGCTAATCAAGCTACAGCTAGTACGAATTTCTATTTGTCCATCTTGTAATTGCGGCAATGCAACCTCTTCTATAGAGATTTTTCCATCTTTATTAGCGACAACTGCTTTCATTTAAATATCAAACCCTTAACAAGTTCGCCTTTATTAACTATTAACAATGAAAAATATTTAGTCCCATAAGAGACATCAATTGAGGAAATTCTGGAAAAGATGTTTCGTAACATTCGCCAAGCAATATTTTTGAGCTTCCAGGAAGTGAAAAAGCAAGTGCAGCGGCACTCATGGCAATCCTATGATCTCCAAAGCTAGGTATAGTCCCAGCTTGTAGAGGTAGTCCACCAGTAATGTACATACTATCGTCTACAACCTTTGCTTGCCCTCCGAAAGCAAGAAGCATATTTTGGCTTGATAATAATCGGTTAGTTTCCTTAAAAACTAATTCCTTGGCACCAAAAATAGCAGATTGACCTGGAATTATTGCAGCAAGTGCAACTAACAAAGGGATTTCATCTATTAAACTATGAAAAAGAAAAGAATCTTTTATTTGAAAGGGCTGTAAATTTTCACAGAATTTACCAATAATGATTGTTCCAACTGTTTCTCCGAATGCTTGACGTACATTTTTATATTCAACTTGAATTCCACATTCTTTCAAAACTTCAAAAAAGCCAATTCGAGTAGGATTCAAACAAATATTCTCTAGAACTAGCTCAGTCTGCCGCCTTTGAAATATGTGTGCAGCGGCTAAAAAAGCGGCCGCAGAAGGATCTCCGGGAATGTGGTATTCCGCTAGAGGCTGTGAGCATTTACCTTGTATTTGAACAGATCCAGGTAAATCTTGGATATCCATACCTAAATATTGAAAAAGCCTAATTGTATGATCGCGAGAACGGATAGGATAGAAAATTTTTACATTTCGTTCACTTGCAAAAGCAGCGAAAAGTACAGATGACCTGGCTTGAGCACTACCAATTTTTAATTGAACTGTACCATCTTGTAAACAACCCCCCTTCAGAACCACAGGAAGACAACCTGCCTCTCCTAAATATTGAATATTTGCACCTAGTTCTTGCAAAGGCTCTACTATCCAATCCATAGGTCGTGTCCGCAAGGTTTCATCGCCATCTACTACTGCTTTAACTCTAAGTCCTGCTAAAAGTCCTATGAGAAAACGAGCGGCTGCGCTAGATGGACCTAAGTTGACGTACACTTCTTCTTGATTCCAGGCATCATTTATAGGAGGAGAAACTATAACAACATTTTTCTCCAATGACACTTGAACTCCTAAAGTCTTTAAAGCAGGAATCAATAGGCTTACTGCATTTCCAAGATTTAAATTATAGAGCCGTGTCGGTTTTGGTGTAATTGCAGCAGCTAGAAGTACTCGATGTGATATTGATTTATCACCAGGAACCTGCAATATATTTGAACTTGCTGTTGAGATTTGCTGATCTGAAACTATAAGATCGCGTCCATAATAACTTGTAGACAATTTTCCAGCAGCTTTTATCATGTATTCTTGCCTAAAATGAGTTGTTCATCTGGAATAATCTCAATTAATTCTTGATATCCAGGAATGGGACTTGAAGAGATTTGTGCTTCAATACTTTCATAATGAGCACGGCGATTTCGTTTACGATCCAACCCTAAGTTTGCACCTTCAAGTGTACTAGTCCATGTTTTAAGCTTTCCTTCTTCCTTAGCCCAGTTTAATACTTTTTCCCCTGTCTGAGTACGTATTAAAATGGTTCCATATTTACCATATTGGGAGCCTTCTTCCTGACTAGCTTTAAAAATATTTGGATCTCCATCACATACACTAATATCTGCCAATCCTGACATCCAGTCCCCACAAGATAAACATCTATGAGTTTTATAGTTTTTGAAATGTCTAACAGCTTCCCAAAGCGAAATAGATTTTTTTTCGCCATTTTTGCTACGAACTACAAACTCCCCAGGATATTCTCCTTCTCTGTAACGAACGTCTTCCACATTCTCTAAAGGCATTTTCATTAAGTCTGTAATTACAGTTTCAGTACCTTCTGGTAATGTACTTGAAGAGCAGGCAATTTCAATCGCAAACAAAATTTGCTCTCGTGCTACTTTTCCCCAAAAACTATCCATCCTTTGTAATTTGCGAAGAGCTTGTATATGGCAAGCTATTCCTACTAAGCCTACACGCAAAGATGGATTTTTACGAAATAAATCCTTCAAAATACTCAAATGTGGAAAGAGTTGATATGTAGATTGAGCAGCTTTAACTACCTCTGCGGTATCTGAACAAACCATTGAAGCCGCTCTCCACGGCCGTTCAGGATCTCTACCAGCAACAATCACATAGTCTAAATTCATACATTTTATAGCGGCTCCTAGTAGAGTAGTAACACTACCACCACTAGCTGAACGATTAAATATATCTATGTCAGTTGAATACCCAGCATGAACAGAACTATGGATTCCAAGCCAACGTTCTTCAACTTTTCGCTGTCTGCCAAAAAGTTCTTGTTCTGATTCAGGAACTCCTGTATCTAAACCTGGGCATACATTTAAGCAGTCTGTGCATGTACCACAGACTGTATCTGCTTTTTCCAAAAACTTAGGATATAGCTCGTCCATTTTGATGATGTCTGCTGGACAAGCTAATTCACAAGCACCACAAGAGGCGCAAAGATTTGGCAACAGTACTTTGTTGTTTAAATCCTGAAACGGCATTTTTTTGTCCTATAAAAACTGTTAATTTACTTTGAATATTGAAGCAGGTTACTTGAGCTTGAATTAATATTTAAAACTCCTACTAAATCAAGATTTTAACTATTAATTCAAAACTTGGTTGTAAGTCTTATAAAAATTCAGAAAATTGAAAAATTGTAAACAATGCCAAGAACTATTAACTGTGATATTAGTTAACTAATTGCTCCTTTAACATTGATTATTACAACTTAAAGAATACTGCTACAAAAACTTTACTGAAGAAACTATTTTTTTATAGATTTTAAAATTTTTTGAGCAGTTATACAGCAGAAAAGATAGTATTGAAGTTATATGAAATATAACTTATGCTTAATCTTGCTATACTTTACAAATAACATTAGCTCCCCATGTACTTGAACCCGTTCCTAATAGTAATATCAAATCACCTACATTTATCTGATTACTATTTAAGAAATCAGATAAATTTATTAGCGTATCACAAGCAAAAGCATGTGCAAACCTAGGTATATTATTTTTAAATACTTGGTCATATTCAAAATTTCCTAACTTACAAACTGTTTGTGTTACTGATAAATTATAATTATTCATTATTAATTGTCTAAAGTCACTTGAAGTCTTCATTGTATTTTGCATTGCTTGATGTATAGTTTGCTGAATTCCACTCATAGCAATATTTAGATACTGTTCAATTTGTTCAAGCTGGTTAGGATCTATATCAGCCATTGCAGTATTCATATACTGAGTTGTGTGTATAAGCTCAAATCCCTCTTCTATTTCAGAACTAAGAATGCAACTTGCAGCAGCATCACTACATATTGAAATGTCTGGTGGGACTATCCTTGTTTGGTTATAAGCAACTTTATCTGTTGCTACCACTAAGATATTTTTAAATTCTCTGGTTTTAATAAGGCTTGAAGCAACTCTGATAGCTATTTGAGTATTACCACATTCAGAAAAAAATAATCCAATTGGATATGCATTTTCTAAATTACACTCATTAATTAAACGGTTAATTTCATTTGTCGATGAAAAGCTAGGATTCCAAAAGCTACTAGTAGTATAAATTATTGCATCAATTTTGTGATTTGCGATCTGTGCATTTTTAAGAGTAGATTGAATGCTTTCTCTAGCCATATCAAATGTAGACAAATCTGACTTTGCATATTTCTCTAAACCGGCTTCTAATAATGTTTCCAATAGCTCATCTTCGGATCTTTCATGCAATTCATTCAATTCATATATAGGAAATAAGTTTCCTAATTTATAACCTAGATTCGTTAAATAAACTTTATTTGTTTGAGACATGGCTGTTTCTTACTATTGCAATTTTACTATACCATGAAAAAAGAAAACGTTAGTATAAAATAAATAAAGTTAAGCAAAAAATGAACTGAACTTTAGATTCTAATTAACTTAATAAAATATGTTAGAAAATCGTATTTTAAAGAATAAAATGTGGTTTTACAAATATTTAGTTGCTGTCCAACAAAACTTATAGAAGAACAATATTTAGTAGTATTGAATGCGATAGTTAAGCCTCGCATTATTGAGATCTATAGATTGTACATAATAGGAAAATAAGCATTCGGTGCTTGTTTGATACAGCGACTTTATCCTTTAACTTATCAAGGGGGTTACAGTCGGTGAGGTACGTCTTGCACCTCTCTGTTCGTCTTGGACGGTGTACAGTTAATACATTTATCTCTTGATATTTTCAGCTTATTTTTGGGTAGAGTCGATGGGCAGTATTACCCTTCGCATCTCTCTGTTTAGCATGGGCGTGCAGTGGGTTACGTAGCCCGCAAGCTGCCAATAAGTACTTTTCAAACTACCTCCCTCCAAACTACTCATGACTGTTTCCGTATCACGTGCGTAGCTTTCCAGTAATTTTTGCGTTTGAGTGCTTCACCGTCATACGTCCATTTAGATTTTCTCGTGGTATTGACAACAAACCGCAAGAGTTTTACGTTGACGTGCTGACATTTTAAGCATCTATTCTAGAACACCGATTCAGTATTCAAAATTGTAATGAAAACCCTGGTTTTTTCGATGTGCATTTATGAAATTCTGGTCTTCGCCACAACAGAAACCTGATTTTGGGGATTAGTGAATCGGTGTTCTAGGTGTTCACTAAATCTGCGAAGATGAATGTCGTCTAGTTTGTGAATATGGTGGGGTGGACTTCAATGTTATCCATCGCACCGCAAATTTCACACACTTGAGCTAAGAGACGCTAAATAACTTCGCTACGTCCGTTCCAAATATGATTTGCTAAGCTATCATCAACTTTGACCTATCTATTCCAACGCAAGCAAACGCTACCAAAATAAGTGACTAATAGCTTTCTACCATCGCGTTCTACTTTTACTTGTACTACTTTGTAAGTAATATCTCTAGTATTAATAATTACGCAATATTGTTAGTAAATTTTCTGGCAAGTAGTTTTGTGTTTTTTTGCCAAAGTTTAACCAGAGAAAGCTTTGTGGCTCGTTTCAGTAGAGATAGTGTGTGGAGGTTGTAAGCTAGGGTGTTGACTCTAAACCCTTTATGCCATAAGACTTCATGCAAAAAATGTGTCGTCTGTTTTTGTGGGAAAGCGGCTGTTCCAGTCGCTTTCCTACAAAGAAAAGTAGCATAAAGAATTTTTACTAAGTAAAATTTGACAGCAGAATTTCAAAAACTGAATTCAGTTTATTATGAAACCCAACATTAACACAGAACTAGAGATAGAAACGCCTGTCGTACGGTACATTTTATCTTAAAGACATATGAGAAAGTTAAAACTAACTTCTTTAAGCTTGACCGTACGTTTATGCAATTATAACTGATGCAAGCAGAAAACTTAATTAAAAATTGTAAAATGTACAGAATTTTGCTCTTTGAGAGGATGACTGTATTCAACCAAGCATAATAAAAACTCCACTTAAAGTATGTTACTAGGCATCTAACATCTGCTTCGTTGCACAACGTAATTAACAATAAAACAAAATAGCTATAAAAAAAATAGGTATTCTATATTACATATTAGCTTAACTTATAAAAATTAAAGCCTATTCCATAATGTTATTGTTTCTTTTTTATACTTAAATTTAAGTATTAAACTTATCTATTATTCTAATTTAAAACTCATTTGCCGCTATCTTAGTAAATTAGAACTTCTTAATGAGTTAAATAAATTTAAAGTATATATCCTTTTTTCTAAGCAATTATCCTTATAAATTTTCAGTATAATTTAATACTTAAATATTTTTGATCATATATAAAAAATAGCCTTTAAATTTGCTAAAGTATTGAATTATCAACAAAATATGCGTTTCACTACTTTTTTAAAAGTATTTAAATAATAAATCTAAATAATTTTTTTATTTGATGTGATTGAGCGAAATACACCGTCGGTGAAAATTGTTTTAGTTATCAACATAAACTGTGCATATTGGCAAGCACCTCTGAAAAAGGGGCTGATGAGAAACTTACATCTCTAAGTTTTTAACTTTGCAATGAAGACTAAGGATTCTAAAACGAATGGCACTAAGAACAGATATAATCTATGCGGGATCTGACTTTTCCCGTTAAGTCATGAAACAACGAAATAGTAGGGGTTTAAGACTATACCTTATTCTCAATTACTTAAAATTAGTGACAATGAATTACCAGAGAATAGGGCTTTAGGCTAGGGGTATAGTACGCGATCGCTCAATCAAGGAGATAACGGGAAAAGTCAGATGCGGGATAAGCAATACAGCTTTTAATACTAGAGAGCGAATGGCATGGTTGGAGGTTGACGCTCATGAAGAGGGGATGAAAATTAGTCTAAATTTTTTAGGGAGAGAAAACTTGCAAAAGAGATTAACGGGAAAGTCAGCACCCCAAACAGGTAAACTTTTTCAATGGCCGCAAGCGTGGCAAACGGAATACCATTTAAAGATGCAATGTACAATATTATGCTCGATCAAAAAATTGCAATATACGCATTGCAATTTTGCTTATTAATTTTTAATATTTGAATTAAAGTATTTTTTTGAACTATGAGCTAAAAACGTGTTATTTTAAATTTTGTTCCTGTTTTACAGGATAAATAGCACTAAATCACTTTTTCTTCAAGTTTAAAGATCTAGTACCTAAAATTAATGAGTTTAGTAGCGTTTTTGAATTAATGTGGAAAAAGCATTATCGATTTTTTTGTACGAAATTTAGTAGTTTCGTCTAAACTGTGTCATTTTAAGGGTAAAGTGTTTACACTAAAAAAGCTAAAATCTTAGTTTTTGTGTTGCTGTACTTTGCAATCTAGTACACTTACTTGTTTTAAATACGCTTCCGTCTTAAGTCATGCTCTATATTTACTTTATGGTTTAAACAGCCACTTTATCTTTTAAAAGATAAATTCACTCTGATAGTGATTAAAGAGAACACTTTTTGAAAACAATCTATAAATTATTCCTACAATGCGTTGCCCTTAATTACATGACCCATTTGAGCAAACTGGACATTTATAAAATAGAGTAATACTCCTTGAGTAATTTAGCACTGCATACATATTTAAGTAGAAACTTTCTTAATTGTGTATCTACTTTTTTACGTAAAAACGAACGTTGTTTTTAAAATAAAAATAATACTTTTATTTTAAAAATGGGTTTGCTCTTATTTTGCCAATATTAAAATTTGAAAAATGGTAATTAAAAATATTGTTTGAAAAATCACTAGTAAATACCTTCAATTCCTAATGAGTGAGCTTTGTCAATTTGTTGTTTTTGTCGAAATCTGGCATATTAAATTACTGGCTTATTAAGCAATGCATAGTAATCCACATATTGTATCATTTGATACAATATGGAATTACTAGCTACATCTTAAATTAGCAATATCATTATTAACTTTTTAGTGAAAAAAATGACAGGAAACCTGTTACTTAAACCTACAAGTAGAAAACTATTATTGATACTTATAGCTACGGCGGCTACAAGTGGAATCGTTGTTTACTGCGTTTCTCAGTTTGAGCAAGTGGGACGGACTACTTCACCTCAACCTGTTGTAATCAAGTCTGCACCCAAAGTAACAGCATTGGGCAGGATAGAACCAGAGACAGAAGTAATTAGTTTATCTGCACCCTTAGTATTGGATGGAGATCGCGTCATGGAACTCCGCGTCAAAGAAGGTGATATCGTCCAAACTGGGCAAATAGTAGCAATTTTAGATGCACGTGATCGCTTACAAATTGCTGTACTCCAAGCAGCAAAACAAGTGCGAGTCGCCCAAGCCAAACTTGAACAAGTCAAAGCTGGGGCAAAAACTGGTGATATTCAAGCACAACAAGCCAGTATCGAACGTTTAGAAGCTGAATATAAAGGAAATGTAATTGAACAACAAGAAGTCATAGCTCGTATAGACGCTCAATGGCAAGGTGACAAAATTACTCAACAAGCAACTATCAAAAAATTAGAAGCGGAACTAAACAACGCCCAATCCGAATACAGACGTTATCAAAAACTGTATTCTGAAGGGGTAATTTCTAATTCTTTGTTTGATAGTAAACGCTTAAGCTTGGAGACAGGGCAACAACAACTAGACGAAGCTAAAGCAGTTTTGACAAGAATTAACTCTACAGCCAGCAGGCAACTAGCCGAAGCGAAAGTTTCCCTAACTCGAATTCAAGCGACTGGTATTAAAGAAGTTAGCGAAGCCAAAGCCATACTGAATAGTATTGCCGAAATCAGACCTGTAGATGTACAAGCTGCCAAAATGGAACTCGAAAATGCACTTGCTGCGCTCAAACGCGCTCAAACTGAACTACAAGCAGCTTATATCAAAGCTCCAATCACTGGGCAGATACTCAAAATTCATACCAGAGTGGGTGAAAAAATTAGTGATAGCGGTGTTGCAGACATAGCACAAACCGAAAAGATGATAGCAGTCACAGAAGTTTATCAAACTGATATTGGCAAAGTCAAATTAGGGCAATCAGCCTTACTAACTAGTCAAGCATTTAATGGACAATTGCGGGGAGAGGTTTATTACGTTGGATTTCAAATAAATAGACAAAATGTTTTTAGTAACCAACCAGGAGAAAACTTAGATACGCGGATCGTTGAAGTAAAAATTCGCCTCAATCCTGAGGACAGTAAAAAAGTTGCAGGTTTCACCAATTTGCAAGTGCAAACAGCTATTAAAATTTAAACAGTAGAAAATAAGGGGTAGAGATAGAGAAAAAATGTTCCAATGAAAATAACAATGATTAGTTAAAAAATATGAAAATGTTTCATAAAACGCCATTAGCATGGCGGCAGTTATTAAAAAAAAGAACTCGTCTATTAGTAGCAGTCGCAGGTATTACCTTTGCAGATATATTGATATTTATTCAGATGGGTTTTGAAGGAGCATTATTTGATGCAGCCATTCAACCACATCGCAGTTTACAGGCAGATTTGATATTAATTAATCCTCAATTCCAAACCTTGTTTTCTGTCAAAAGCTTTTCTAGAGAGCGACTGTATCAAGCATTAGGTTACGACGGTGTGCAGTCCGTAAATTCGCTTTATATTGGTACAGGACAATGGCGTAACCCCGAAACACGATTAGAACGCGCCATTTTAGTTTGGGGTATCGATCCAGCTAAATCTGCATTTAAATTTCCGGAAGTTCAACACAATTTAGACCAAATCAAACAGTTGAATCAAGTGTTGTTTGACCAAGCTGGCCGTCCAGAATACGGTGTAGTAGGAGAAATATTTCAAAAAGAAGGTAGTTTTAATACGGAACTGAATAACAAAGCAATCAGTGTTAAGGGGACTTTTAGTAATGGTGCATCTTTTGCTGCTGATGGTAATGTCATTACCAGTGATTCTACTTTTTTACAAATCTTTCCTGAACGCAAACCAGACCGTATCGAAGTTGGATTAATTACTCTTAAACCAGATGCCAATTTAGAGTTAGTACAATCACAACTTATTGCAGAGTTACCTAAAGATGTTAAAGTCCTTACTCCTGAAGAATTTGCACAAATTGAAAAAGAATATTGGGCTAATAGTACGGCTATTGGATTTATTTTCAGCCTAGGTGTGGGGGTTGGTTTTATTGTCGGCATCGTCATTGTTTATCAAATTCTCTACTCTGATGTTTCTGACCACTTACCAGAATATGCCACCCTCAAAGCAATGGGCTATACCGATTACTATCTGTTGATAGTTTTAATGCAAGAAGCATTGCTTTTAGCCGTTTTAGGTTTTATCCCGTCATTTTTGCTGTCTTTAAGTTTGTATCAACTTGCCTATATCTCTACTATGCTTCCTATCTTCATGAATATAGAACGAGCTATCACTGTATTTGTCTTGACCATTATCATGTGTAGTGTGTCAGGAGCGATCGCGATGCGTAAGCTACGCTCTGCTGATCCTGCGGATATTTTTTAATGATAAAATTTTATGTTACCAGAACCTTTGTCAGCCAATTCTTACCAACCGGGTTCTAATTTAGAGCCTGTTATTTTTGTTAGTAACTTAAATCATTACTTTGGTGTAGGTGGGCTACGCAAACAAGTTTTATTTGATATTAATCTAGAAATTAAAGCTGGTGAAATTGTGATTATGACCGGGCCATCTGGTTCCGGGAAAACCACGTTGTTAACACTACTAGGTGGATTACGCTCTGCCCAAGAAGGTAGTTTAAAAATTTTAAGGCAACAAATTTGCGGAGTCAGCAAACGAAAATTGACCCGGTTGCGTCGTCAGATCGGCTATATATTTCAGGCGCATAACTTGATGACATTTTTGACAGCCAAGGAAAATGTGCGTATGTCGTTAGAGTTGCATGATGAATATATAAATCAAGACATGGATGCCAAAGCGATTGCTATGTTAGAAACAGTTGGCTTGGGAGAGCGGGTAAATTACTACCCAGAAAATCTTTCTGGCGGACAAAAACAAAGAGTAGCGATCGCCCGCGCCCTAGTCAGTCATCCAAAAATTGTCCTAGCTGACGAACCCACAGCCGCACTCGATAAAAAATCAGGGCGCGATGTTGTGGAATTAATGCAGAAACTTGCCAAAGAACAGGGCTGTACAATTTTGCTAGTTACCCATGACAACCGAATTTTAGATATAGCAGATCGTATTATTTATATGGAAGATGGCATACTCAAAAATGATAGTGCAGATATGATAACAAGTAGACACTAAGGAGTTATGTAAAAATAACTTGAACAATTAAGTGGCTAAATTGGGTTTGATAATATAGTTCCACTCACCATGAAAAGAATTTCGTTCGATTGCGATAGTATCAAGCTCTTGGTCTGTAACTTTGATTCCGGTTTTGTAGAGATTTGGATCTAATCTAGCCTCAACTTCTAATCCTTGTGTAGTGGTAGTATTGCGAATTAGATTAATCACAACTTGCAAGCTGGTCAATGGTCTGCCTCGCCAGTTTTGGGTAATGTGACAAAACAAGCGATGCTCAATCTTATTCCATTTACTCG
>LXQD01000003.1 GCA_003326215.1 Nostoc minutum NIES-26
TTTACGGGATAAAGCCAATCAATGGTGGTATTTCCTTGATAACCCTGAAGTTACTCCTGATAACAATCAAGCTGAGCGTTCGCTACGTTTGGCTGTCACGAAACGCAAGGTTAGTGGTGGTTCCCGTTCGATGGAGCGGTTTCAACACACTGCTAATTTACTGACGGTGGTGCAGACTTGCCGTCGTCAAGGTCGGTCTGTGATTGATTTTTTTGCACAAGCTCTAATTGCTGACTCCAATAATTATTTGTCTCGTCCTTCTTTGCTTCCGCAATATTAGACCTGAATCCTTACGTTTTCGGAATGCTTCCAGGCTTGACCAACACTACTGCGAAAACTTGTAGATCGTGCTGTTCTGCAATTGCTTGACGAATACTTCCTACTACTTCTTGCACATCTAGCTTCCGTAAGTAATTTCGCTCCACTTCTTGCACAACAATCAGGCGTTCTTCATCATTGATTTCCACTGCAAATGCTGCACTACCAGCAGGTTGTAATGCCGGATGGCTGTGGCTAACTGTTTGTTCAATATCTTGGGGATAATAGTTTCGACCTCGAATAATAATTACATCTTTAATTCGCCCTGTAACGAACAACTGACCATCTTGTAAAAATCCCAAATCTCCAGTGCGTAGAAACGGGCCTTGAGTTCCTAAATATGCATGAAAATTCTTTTCTGTTTCTAAAGGGTTGTTCCAATAGCCATTTGCTACGCTCAAACTTGATACCCAAATCTCTCCGACTCGATTGGATGGACACTGAGTTAAAGTTTCGGGATCGACGATCGCTACTTGGTTAGACCATACTTGACCGCAACTGACAATTGTTCGCACATTTTCTTTACTAGATGCTTCTACGCGATTTTGCTCTAAGGCTACCCCATTCACATGACGAACAATAGGTACTTCTGTCTTTAATCCCCCAGAAACCAATAAAGTTGTTTCAGCCATTCCGTAACAAGGATAAAATGCTTCCCGACGGAAGCCACATGGCTCAAAAGTTGTTGCAAACTTCTCTAGTGTCTCAGCACGGACGGTTTCAGCTCCATTGAAAGCCACATCCCAACTGCTGAGGTCAAGACTTTCTATCTGTTCTGGGGTAATCTTACGAATACATAAGTCGTAAGCAAAATTAGGACCACCGCTAGTAGTTCCCTTGTAGCGGGAAATAGCTTGTAGCCAACGGAAAGGCTTTTGTAAAAAAGTTACTGGTGCTATCAGTGCAACAGGAAAACCACTATATAGAGGTTGTATGATTCCACCAATCAATCCCATATCGTGATATGGCGGTAGCCAAATTACACCCTGGCTATGAGTATCGTGTTGAAAACATTGTTTAATTAGAGCCGAATTTTGCAACAAATTACTATGACTTACCATTACACCTTTTGGGTTACCTGTTGAGCCGGAAGTGTATTGTAGAAAAGCTAGTGTATTGCTGGCAATCTGAGGCTGTTGCCATGTCTGGATGATATCGTTGGCGATAGTATCAGTAGCTAGCCAATGCAAAGCTGCCAAATCTTGATTTTGGCTAAACTGTCTTTCTAGGTTAGATAGTATAGATGTTGTTGTGAGTGCAAATTTGGCCTGAGCATCTGCCACAATTGCTTGTAGTCTTGGCATAGGTTTGTTAAATCGAGGCGGATAAGCTGGGACAGCGACAACGCCAGCATACAAGCATCCAAAAAAAGCAATAATATATTCCAAACCTGGCTGGTAAAGAAGTAATGCCCGTTCACCAGTAGCATTGAAAAACTGTAGATGTGCTGCAAGCGATCGCGCTTGTTCATCCAACTGTTGATAAGTAATGCTGACTTCTTCAGTTTCTCCATCTACTAAAAAAGTATAAGCAGTTCGATCGGGCTGAGAAATGGCTCTGTATTGTAATAACTCAATTAAAGTTGAAAAATTATATGCTGTATCTATCAATTCATGTTTGCAAGCAATCATCCAAGTCTCCTTTAAGAATATCAACTTTAAATATATAGAGGCAGTAAGAGCTATATATGCATATCCAAGCCAAAAAAAGTTTTTGCAAGAGAAGAACTTAAGTTAGCTACAAATGTTATTTCAACAATTCCACATTATTTTATGCATGACAAAAATATTTTTAGGTTTTGTGTGCGAATCGGTATAAGTGGTTGCATGTTAAAGTGGCTAACCCTTTTATGTCTGGTTGGGTTGCAAAAACTTACTGAGTGTATGAAAACCTAATGAAGTGTCAAGTTTTATACAGTTTTTTTAAAGATGTGGGCAATAAATTTGTCGTGCCCCTCAATATCAACAGACCTCTTGCAAATCATATGCATTGTTTCATAGCCAATAAGTGTTGTCTGGCAGTATGAAATGATTTAAATCTCATTCCCGGTTTGACCATCCAATTCTCCAATGTCCTTGAATAACAAGAAGAAAGTGTATCGCTCGCTTTTAATACTCGTCAAAATCTTGAATAAGAAAGAAATTTGACCTCAAGTGTCAGTTTTAACATTTCAATCAAGCTTTGTCGATGTATACGCGTAAAGTCCTCTCATATTCGGTAGCTCCAGGATCCTGCCATCGCCTCTCAGAAACTTACAAAGCAGGGGAGGCAGTACATTCAATATTTAACTTAGCCTATGTTGTACTAAAAAGTACCTCTAAGAATAGATGACTTGGCTAGAGGGAGAGGGATAATGCTGAAGAGCTTGTTTTTATCTTCTTCATTACTAATTAGGAGACTGTTAGATGAAAATTGTAAAGTTAGGCAAGCAGGGATTGGAAGTGTCTCAACTAGGACTTGGGTGTATGGGGATGTCTGAGTTTTATAGCGGTCGTGATGAATCTGAAGCGATCGCCACCATCCATCGTGCCTTGGAACTTGGGGTTAACTTCTTTGACACGGCAGATATGTATGGGCCGTTTATCAATGAGCAATTAGTAGGTAGAGCAATTAAGGATCGTCGAGAGCAAGTAGTACTAGCAACCAAGTTTGGCAATGTTCGTAGCGAAGATGGTGGTTGGAAAGGAATTAATGGCAGGCCCGAATATGTTCATCAAGCTTGCGATGCTTCACTCAAACGTTTGGGAGTAGAAGCGATCGATTTGTACTATCAACATCGAGTCGATCCAAACGTGCCAATTGAGGATACCGTAGGAGCAATGAAAGAGTTAGTACAGCTTGGTAAAGTACGCTATTTAGGACTGTCAGAAGCTGCTCCGGCGACAATTCGACGAGCGCAGGCTGTTCACCCTATTAGCGCACTACAAACAGAGTATTCTTTGTGGAGCCGCGACCCAGAAGATGAAATTTTACCTACTGTACGGGAACTAGGAATTGGCTTTGTTGCTTACAGTCCTCTTGGTCGTGGATTTTTATCGGGAGCGATTACTCGTCCTGAAGACCTTGCAGCAGATGATTACCGTAGAAATAACCCGCGTTTTCAGGGTGAGAATTTCTATACAAATCTGCAATTAGTGGAAAAAGTTAAGGAAATAGCTGATGAAAAGGCAGCCACACCTAGTCAACTTGCTTTAGCATGGCTATTGGCTCAAGGTGAAGATATTGTGCCAATTCCTGGTACCAAGCGACGCACCTATTTAGAAGATAACATCGCAGCTACTGGGATTGTTCTAACTACAGATGACCTCAGTCGAATTGAAGCAGTAGCACTAAAGGGTATTACCGCCGGCGATCGCTACCCTGACATGAGTACAGTTAACCGTTGAGCTACCCCACTGCCAAGTCTTCAGATTCATCCGCTAATACACTAAGCGGTCAATGATTTAAGCTCTCTACCCGACATTTCCAAAATCCGATGTAACCATTGTTGGGTAGCAGATTGTTTTTCTGTAACGTCAGACCATATTTTGTCGCGATGAAACAGCCAACGGATACCATTGGCGAATTCCGAAAATATTTCAACTGAACGGACTAGTTCAGCAATGAAACGATTGAGATGTTAAATAAGGTCGATTTGAAGCTGGATTAGGTGGGTTGAGTTCAAAGGAAAAACGCAAGTGTGTAAGTATAGCTCTCAATATATTCATATATAAATATGCTTTATCGCTCTAATCTCAGCAATTAGATGCTAGTTCGAGATTTACCTGAGTATTTTAATGCTATTTAAGCAACAAACGCTTGTCGTTTGCACTCAGAGTGTTCTCGATCGCTTTATCAGGGTCAAAGTCACGGTCAAAGCTGGCCAAGATAGTTGTTCAATGCTTGAGTGTCCTTGAAAGTCAATCAGCACCAGCATAATCGGGTAATGCTGTAAGTTCTGAATTTACAGCATTGAGATAATTGTAGTTGTTTAAAACTTGTGGTGGTAATATCCGTGCATCAACACCAGCCTTTACCAAATCTTTGGCAATAATATTTCTATTTTGGGTTTTAACTACCAAACTTCCTCCGCTTGGAATACCATGCAATTTCAAACCCCCTTGGTAAGCTAAACAAATAAGGTTCAAAGGTTGAAGATAGCTGGTAACAGTAGAATTATTAGATAATTTGGTAAAGTTGATGATTATTGCCGCATCATTACTGGTAGTAACTGCTTGAGCCTCTGCAACCCCAGGTATCAGAGCAATACAAACAACAATCAGTACAGAATCTATTAAAGGGGCGAGTTTCATAGGTTTATCTTGAGTTCATCTCAAGCCTCATCAGTTTTAGTAGTCTAAAAATACAAAGGGGAGAATTAGGGGAGAGTCGAAAACAAGTATTGCTCGGCTATAGCAGTCCATACAGACAAAGGCACTAAAACTTGTATCCCATGACAGCAACAGTGCAAAGCAAATAACATTAGAGCCTAAGTTGAGTTTGATGCTTAGTGATATTTATTTATGTTGGTTTATAATGTTAAATTAGTTTTTTCATCAACTAAATACAATCTGAAAAAGTCTTTAATAGTTAGGATTTTCAAAAATATTCAATATTTTTTGTATTATTTAGCCAGAAAAGGTCATATCAAACTTTTTGTGAATGCTTAAATTTCAGGCACTTCATCCTTGAACTACTTAGCGGTTACTATTGCCAAAAAACACACCGCAAGAGCGATCGCACGGAAATTACTTGGCAAGATGGATGGGGAGCAACACGCTCATAGTGAGATCGTCGTGAATTGACCTGAGGGAGAAAAGAAAATAATTTTTATTCTAAATAAATAAGTAATATCCTTGTTGGAGAATAAATATATGCATTTTGGAGTCTGGTCAAGTTCCCAGTTTCCCAGCCTCCCCAGGTTTATCATCTCACAAAATCGTGTTGCTCCTGTTGCAACATGTTTTTGAAATTTTTTTTTGGATTGCTTCGGTGCGGTTATGGTGGAACTTATGTAGAAATACTAATTTATTTAATAATTTTTTTATTTACATGGATAGAATTTAGAAAAATTGACTTTAGAACAATGTCAAACAAAGAATGTATGTATGTGAAATAAATATTATTAATAAAATAAATACATTGAAAAAGGCAGAAATAACAACTCAGAAGGAGATTTACGCTCCTCCTGAATTGAAGCCACTCAATTGAAGATTGAGTGGGGATCTTAAACCCTTACTTCCTTTTTCGCAAAATCCAAAATGGTATTACCTTTACTGTCAAACTACAAGTCAGGAGGTAAAATCACTTGGTCGATCGCATGGATAACACCGTTACTACCTTGGATATCGGCTTGAACAACCTTGGCATCATTTACTGTCACGCCAGTAGTAGGATCGACTTTGACGTTGATTGCACCACCTTCAAGACTTTTCACTTCGCCAGACTTCAAATCTGTAGATAACACCTTACCAGCTACAACATGGTAAGTAAGGAGTTTGACCAGTACTTCTTTATTCTCTGGCTTTAATAAATCTTGTACAGCGTCTTGTGGCAATTTGGCAAATGCAGCATCAGTGGGTGCGAAAACGGTTAAGTTATCTTTGCCTTGGAAAGCGCCTGTCAATCCAGCTGCTTTTAAAGCCTTGGTGAGGGTTGTAAAGGAGCTGTTTGACTCTGCTAATGCTAACAAGGTTTTGCCTTGAGTGTTGCTTGTCCCTTGTGATGGTGTTGGGGTGGGTGTCTCAGTAGACGGTACTTGTGTTGGGGGTGTGGCTTCTGGGGTGGTAGGGGTTGGTGCAGTTTCACTAGGTGTAGTACGACTACCACGATTATAAGGAGGCTCGTTGAAAATACTAGGTCTAGGATTTGTTGCGCCGCTTCCACTGGTCTGCGACAGTTGTTTGTTAGGTTTTTTGCCTTTTTCTCTTTCTAAAGCAACCTCAGCCGGTGTGTATGAAGTGTTTGTTAGAATGCGTTGACTCTGGTTATAGGGAGCCTCGTTAAAAATACTGGGGTTAGGATTTGTTGCCTCTTTTGCTCCAGATGGTAAAGTAATTAGGAGACTAGCACCCGCTACCCCCACTACACTTGCCAAATTGGTTAGCAATTTGCTGTAATTAGCCTTCATAAATTTTGTTTGTCTTGATTTTAGACTCGTCACATAAAGACTTATAACATTTAGCTACGCCAAAAATCTAACCATTATAGTAAGATTTTTCCTCTAGAAGTACTATTTACTTGTATGGTTAAGCACTTATATATCTTGAGTAGTAAGGTAATATGAATTGAGTAAATTTGCTTGTTAGATTTGCTTACCTATCATACTCAGCAAAATTTCAATACTCGCTTGTACGAGACAAACACTATGAAAATTCGAGCCACTAAAAGGAATATTATCAGCAGTAATTTTA
Organism: Nostoc minutum NIES-26; assembly: GCA_003326215.1. Classification (GTDB taxonomy): domain Bacteria; phylum Cyanobacteriota; class Cyanobacteriia; order Cyanobacteriales; family Nostocaceae; genus Dendronalium; species Dendronalium minutum. Next base: position 6,711 of record LXQD01000003.1, read on the forward strand.
TAACAACAAGTTTGAAATATTCAGAGTAATTTTAGCTCATTGGTAATTTTATATACAAATTAGCTAAATTGTATACATAGCAAAAAGTGACAATCTCTTGATATCTGAGCTGATCCAGAAGATATCTCTGTCCACAGAGATTAAATACATAAAATCAAGACATCACAAAAACTATATACTAAGAGCCATAGAAACGAAAAAGATTAGTAAAATTAAAGAACTTAAAAAATAAATTTATTTATACCCGTCTATTTCATTAACTAAATCATTTGATATTGAAATCAGTAAAAAATTATGTTTTTAGCAAAATCACTGAATTGCCAAAAATTAGTTAAAAAGATAAACTATTTCGGTAATTAATTTAGCGATAAATTGATTACTTTACCAGGAAAATTACTGGAACTAAAGATACAATTATAAAGTTGATTCACTAATTAAGTACAAGGTATACAACATGCTGGAATTATACCAATGGGAATTATCTCAATACTCAGAAAAAGTCCGCCTGATTCTAGATTATAAAGGGCTGGAGTACCGGAAAATAGAGGTTACACCTGGAATTGGACAAGTAGAACTGTTCCGGCTGACTGGCCAGCGACAAGTGCCAGTATTGAAGGATGGCAATAAATATATTGCGGATTCAACAGAGATAGCTAAGTATTTAGACTTAAAATATCCTGAGCGATCGCTGATACCGCAAGACCCCAAACAACGGGGTTTAACTTTATTAATAGAAGAATGGGCGGATGAATCAATAGGTATCAAAGGCAGGAAGGCTTTGTTTTCTGCCATTAGTCAAGATCAAAATTTCCGCAAGTCCTTATTACCTACATCCACACCGGATATACTGAAAAATTTAGTTGAAGGCGTGCCCAGCGATCTATTGACGGTTTTGGGTTTGGGGGTAGGATATAGCCCAGATGTCATCAAATCCGCGATCGCGGATTTAAAGCAAGACTTAGAAGCGTTGACTCTATTGTTGGCAGATAGTCCCTATTTAACAGGAGATGAGCCTACCTTAGCTGACCTTGCAGTGGCAGGTTTGTCAATATTATTAAAGTTCCCTGAAGGGCCTTATCTCGATTTACCAGCATCCATCAGAGGTAAAGGAGTACCTGCTTTGGTAAATAATCCCGATTATGAACCATTTTTCACCTGGCGCGATCGCCTTTATGCCCAATTTCGCAAACCATTAATCGGCACCACAACAGGAAGCGCACCAACTTCAATTCAAATTGAATAGTAATGGTGTGGGAGATGAGGTAAAGAAGGGGACAAGGAAGACAAGGTGAATAACTATTGACAACTGACAACTGACAACTAACTATCTATTGACTAATTAAATGAATTCGGCACAACCACCATTAGGTTCGGTAATTCAAGGTTCTCTGACAGGGGGGTTAGAAGTAAGGTTACACCCGGATATTTCTGTTGAAGATATGCGGGTGGGTAAGTTTTTAGTTGTGCAAGGGATGCGATCGCGATTTTTCTGTATGCTTACAGATGTGGCGTTGGGGGCTGCTAACGCACGAATTATTGCTAATCCTCCGGGTTGGGAAGACACTTTTTTACGAGAAGTTTTAGCCGGAAGTGGTACCTACGGTACTATCAACCTCTCGCCGATGTTGATGTTCACCCCCGAAAATGATGAGTCTTTCTCACCAACAAATGGTAAATCTGTAAATCCTTTCGTTCCATCGACAACAGGTTTGGCATCATTTCAACCCCAAACCAGTACCACGATGGAATTATTGCCAGTTAAAACTATTCCCAGCCACTTTAGCCAAGTTTACGAAGCTAGTGAAGAAGATTTTCGCCGCGTATTTGGTTGGGAAGATGACCCCCAAAGGCGCAATTTCTCCATCGGTAAACCACTCGATATGGATGTACCAGTATGTATAGATTTAAACCGCTTTGTAGAACGTAGCAATGGCGTTTTCGGTAAATCTGGTACTGGTAAATCTTTTTTAACACGCTTACTTTTAGCTGGTGTTATCCGTAAAAATGCTGCTGTAAACCTAATTTTTGACATGCATTCCGAGTATGGCTGGGAAGCAGTGGCGGAAGGCAAGAATGTTAATACTGTTAAAGGTTTAAAACAACTATTTCCTGGCAAAGTCGAAGTTTATACCCTTGACCCCGAATCAACAAAACGTCGAGGTGTGCGCGATTCTCAAGAACTTTACTTGAGTTACGAGCAAATTGAAGTTGAAGATATAAAGTTATGCAGTCGAGATTTAGGACTTTCAGATGCAGCCTTAGATAATGCCAACATTTTATACAGCGAATTCGGCAAGTCTTGGATTGTCCAGTTGCTGAATATGACTAACGAAGAAATCGAGATGTTCTGTGAGGAGAAGCGGGGACATAAAGGTTCAATTATGGCATTGCAGCGCAAACTATTGCGTATGGATAGTTTAAAGTATATGCGAGCGGTTTGTCCCCAAAATTACATTAATAAAATTTTGCAGTCCCTAGAAGCTGGGAAAAACGTTGTCGTAGAGTTTGGTTCCCAGTCGAATATGCTTTCTTACATGTTGGTCACTAACATGATTACCCGACGCATTCACGAGCATTATGTCAAGAAAGCAGATAAGTTCTTGCAGAGTAAAAATCCCAACGATCGCCCAACGCCATTAATGATTACCATTGAAGAGGCGCACCGTTTTCTTGACCCCGCAATAGTTCAAAGTACAATCTTTGGGACAATCGCCCGCGAACTGCGGAAATATTTCGTAACACTTCTAGTAGTCGATCAACGCCCATCAGGGATAGATAATGAAGTCATGTCCCAGATTGGAACTCGCATCACCGCTTTACTCAATGATGAAAAAGACATTGATGCAATTTTTACAGGTGTGTCTGGTGCAGGCGGGCTGCGGTCAGTGTTAGCAAAGTTAGATTCCAAGCAACAAGCTTTGATTTTGGGTCATGCCGTTCCCATGCCAGTAGTAGTGCGTACTCGTCCTTATGACTCAGTTTTCTACGCAGAAATTGGCGATCCAGCTTGGGAAGAAAAGCCAGATGAAGAGGTCTTCGCTGCTGCTGAACTAGCCAAAGCAGACCTTGGTTTTTAGAGAGTTGTCAGGAGGCAGGAGAAATTCTTCTTGTCCCCGTGTCCCCGCATCTCCTTCATCTCCCCTTTTGCTTGTCAGTTGTGTCAAAGTTCATCACCACTAACCACTGACAACTGACTAATGATTCATTCGTAACATCCCTCCATTATCACAGTCAGCTAAGTTCGGTTATCCCGCTACAAGGAGGCAACTGTAGATGGGGTTTTGCCGTCACTATAGATATAGTCAGCGATCGCAAGGAACTTTAAAATAACTTTTGGCAACCAGACAGTTTTGCATTATAATTTATAGCCTTCTAGAAGCTACTTTACTATTTGCCTAAATTGTCTTACTATAAGAAAGTAGAACTCATACCGACTTCGGATTTTTCTCCTACCGCTAGCGACTCAAAAAAAGAATTCTCAAGAATAAACCAGCGTGTGCTTTTAAAAAATTAAAAATCTACGATTTAGGGAGGGTAGGGGAACCTATCCCAGGGAAGCCGCTTCTTGAAAACGGACGTAATAATATAGATTCCTGTGGTAGCGCCCTATGTTCCGTGATATATGTACTACCTTTCTCAATTCGCTTAGTTATTAAATATTCATTGTGTTTACGGAGTAGAGGATAACGCACCAATGCCCACTGTTAACACCCAAAACGAAAACCTCAATACCAAGTTCACAGCTGATATGGTGCGAACCTATCTGCGAGAAATTGGTCGTGTACCATTGCTAACCCGCGAGCAAGAAATTGTTTATGGGAAGCAAGTACAACAAATGATGAAGCTTCTAGATGCTAAAGAAGCTTTGACGAAAAAACTGGATCGCGAACCGAGTTTACCAGAGTGGGCTGACCACGTTCGTCAGCCGGAAACCGAGGTGAAACAGACAGTTACCCAAGGTAAACGAGCCAAGCAAAAGATGATTGAAGCGAATCTGCGCCTAGTGGTTGCGATCGCCAAGAAGTATCAGAAGCGAAATATGGAATTTCTGGATTTGATCCAGGAAGGAACACTAGGACTAGAGCGGGGTGTAGAGAAATTTGACCCGACACGGGGTTATAAGTTCTCGACCTATGCTTACTGGTGGATTCGCCAAGCAATTACGCGAGCTATCGCCCAGCAAGGTCGTACTATCCGCTTACCTATCCACATTACCGAAAAACTAAATAAAATCAAAAAAGTGCAGCGGGAACTTGCTCAAACATTGGGGCGATCGCCTTCTCCTGCCGAAATTGCCAAAGAACTGGAACTAGAACCAGCTCAGATCCGCGAATATCTGAATATGGCGCGTCAACCAGTTTCTTTGGATGTGCGAGTTGGTGATAACCAGGATACCGAGCTGCAAGAAATGCTGGAAGATGAAGGCCCATCACCAGAGTATTACACTACTCAAGAATTCTTGCGCCAAGACCTGAACACCTTGTTGGCAGAACTAACTCCTCAACAAAGAGAAGTTTTGACCCTGCGCTTTGGTTTAGAAGATGGCAACGAAATGTCCTTAGCGAAAGTAGGCGAGAGATTAAATCTCAGCCGTGAGCGCGTCCGCCAATTGGAACATCAAGCTCTTGCTCACCTACGCCGTCGCCGTGCCAACGTCAAAGAGTATGTTGCAAGCTAAAAGTAGATAACTTTTAGGGGTGACGCGCCTCCTGAATTCAGGGGGCGATTTTTTATGCAGTTAGAAATCTCACAACGAGGATATGAAAATTATTCTTCCCCACTCTCTATTTTTAAGAGCAGCGATCGCCATAATATTGGATATGGAGGTTAGCGGACTCGAACCGCTGACATCCTGCTTGCAAAGCAGGCGCTCTACCAACTGAGCTAAACCCCCGTAAAATTAGAAAGGCAGGTAAATACTGCCGTCGTTATTGTAACCGAATATTGTGCCGTTGCCAAAGAAATGAAGCAAGAAAATACCCAAGTTGTTGCAGCATTTTATAAATTTGTGCGGCTGCCAGACTTTGCTGAAAAACAAAACTCCCTGTTATCTTACTGCTTAGTGCAAGGTATCAAAGGGACTATTCTGCTAGCGGCAGAAGGTATTAACGGTACAATTGCGGGTTCGCGTCAGGCAATTGATTCAGTTATTACCTTTCTGCGTTCTGACCCCCGTTTGGCAGACTTAGAATACAAAGAGTCATATACTGACATCCCGCCGTTTGAGCGGATGAAAGTGCGGTTGAAGCAAGAAATTGTTACTCTAGGATTACCTGAAATTAACCCGAACGATCTGGTCGGTACTTATGTCAGTCCTCAAGAATGGAATGACCTGATTTCTGACCCAGAGGTAACTGTTATTGATGCCCGCAATGATTATGAGGTGAATATTGGCACTTTCAAAGGAGCGCAAAATCCTCAAACTGAATCATTTCGGGAATTTCCAGAATATATTCGCGACAACCTTGACCCCAATAGACATAAAAAGGTGGCCCTGTTTTGTACTGGCGGCATTCGCTGTGAAAAAGCCTCATCTTTCATGCTTGCCCAAGGTTTTGCAGAAGTTTATCACCTCAAGGGCGGTATTCTCAAATATTTGGAGGAAGTTCCAGATGAAGAGAGTTTGTGGCAAGGCGAATGTTTTATCTTTGATGAGCGAGTAGCCGTCCGTCATGGGTTGGAGGAAGGGAGTCATGAACTATGCTTCTGTTGTGGGCATCCAATTTCTGAGGCAGATAAGACATCTCCCAAGTATGAGGAAGGCATTTCCTGTGCCTACTGCTTTGATAGCCTCAGCGAGGATAAAAGAGTGCGTCAGCAGGAAAAATGGCGACAGTATCAATTAAAAATGAAAAATTGCTAGTCTCTGGCATTTTGAATTTCTAATTTTTCAGTGCTAAGGTCAAACCATCGGCAATTGGCACTAAGCTCAGACTAACTCGCTGGTCTTGATGTAGCTTGTGATTAAAGGCGCGAATTTTTTTAGTTCTATTGTCCTGCACTTGGGGATCTGCAACCCTTCCTGACCAGAGGACATTATCGATCGCAATTAATCCCCCCGGACGCACTAATTGCAGCGATCGCTCATAATAGTTGTCGTAGTTGCTCTTGTCGGCATCAATGAAGGCGAAATCAAAGGTTTCTGCTTCGCCTGCTGCTAGCAATCGATCCAAAGTCTCTAGTGCTGGGGCGATGTGCAGCTCGATTTTATCTGCCACCCCTGCTTGCTGCCAATAGCGACGAGCGATCGCTGTAAACTCCTCACTAACATCACAGGCTACTACCTTACCTTCTGTTGGTAACGCCAATGCCACCACTAGAGAACTGTAACCCGTAAATACGCCTACATCTAAAGTTTTCTTTGCTCCCATTAACTGCACCAGCAACGCCATCAGTTGTCCCTGTTCTGGAGCAATCTGCATTCTACCCATTGGATGTTGAGTTGTTTCCTGCCTCAATTGCGTTAAGATTTCTGGTTCTCGCAAACAGAGAGATAGTAGGTAGTTATACAGGAGTGGTTCGAGTTCCAGAGTGTGAGTTGTCATAGTGGTTCTCAAGTACCTGAAATAAACTCTCGCGCTTGGAAGGGCAGAGGGGCAGAGGAGCAGAGGGGCAGAGGGGTAGAGGGGTAGAGGGGCAGAGGGGCAGAGGGGTAGAGGGGTAGAGGGGTAGAGGGGTAGGGGGAGATAAAACTTCTGACAACTGTACAGACGCGATTCATCGCGTCTCTAGTCTCTAATAACTAATAACTAATGACTCTTGACTAACGATACAGCCAAACCCGGAGTAGTGAAAGCAGTTGTTCGGTATCTACGGGTTTGGTGATGTAGTCAGAAGCTCCAGATTCGATGCACTTTTCGCGATCGCCTGGCATAGCTTTGGCAGTTAAGGCAATAATTGGTAGCGATCGGAATTGCTGTTGCTGGCGAATCGCACGGGTGGTTTCGTAACCATCCATTTCTGGCATCATTATATCCATTAACACAACATTCGTGTCAGGATTGGCTTGCAACGTTTCAATGCCATCTCTGCCGTTTTCGGCAAACAGCACCTGCATTTGATACCCTTCTAAAAAACTAGTGAGGGCAAAGATATTTCGCAAGTCATCATCCACAATCAAAATTTTCCGATTAGTCAGCACGGGATCGGTTTGGTGTAGTTGCTCTAGCATCTGACGCTTAGGTTTAGGCAACTTAGACTGCACCCGATGTAAAAATAAAGCAGTTTCATCTAATAAACGCTCTGGCGATCGCACATTCTTGATGATGATGCTTTCTGCCAGTCGCTTCAGTTGAGTTTCTTCCTGTCGAGTTAAGTCTTTGCCAGTGTAAACTATAATTGGCAGTTTCAAAAAGCTGGATTCTTGCTTAATTAGCTCAATCAATTCCAGCCCGTTCATATCAGGTAGACCTAGATCCAATACGATACAATCAAATCGTTGAGATTTCAAAGTCCGGAGTGCTTCTGCTCCTGTACCAACTGCTGTACTCTGGACATCGCCATTGCCTATCAGTTCAATAATACTTTGGGCTTGCACGGGGTCATCTTCTATTACTAGGAGATTTTTGACCTTACGCTCAATAAAGCCTTTAATTTCAGTGAATACTTCAGTCAGTGCTTCGGGAGATACAGGTTTTTGCAGGTAGGTGACTGCTCCTAGCTGTAAACCTCGTTGCTCTCTGTCGTCAACAGAAAATATGTGTACGGGAATGTGTCTAGTTTCCGGATCGCGCTTGAGACGATCTAGCATTGTCCAACCATCCATCCCAGGCATGTAGATATCTAAAGTAATTGCATCGGGTTTAAACTGTCGTGCTAGTGCCAGACCTTGTTTGCTCTGTAGAGCAACTATCACTTTAAAGCCCTGTTGACGTGCCATGTCTAGCAAGATGCGGGCAAATTTATCATCATCATCGACGATAAGTAAGACGCGATCGCCACTTTGAATTGTCTCGCGATCGTCTGCAATTTCATTAGGAAACGTGGGGGCTGGGGATTGGTGACTGGGGATTGGGGACTGGGGATTGGGGATTGGTGTTAGTTGTCTCCCCTGCTCCTCTGCCATTCTGCCCCTCTGCCCCTCTGCCCCTCTGCTCTTCTGCTCCTGAGTGTTTTGCTCATTCCCTGCATAAATCTGGGGTAGGTAGAGGGTGAAGGTACTTCCCTGCCCTGGTTGGCTGACTAGTCCAATTCTTCCTCCTAGTCGTTGAGCCAGTTCGCGGCTGATTGATAAACCCAACCCAGTTCCCCCGTATTTACGACTGGTTGTGCCATCTGCCTGCTGAAATGCTTCAAAAATAATCTTTTGTTTTTCGGCTGAAATGCCAATACCAGTATCGCTAACTGCAAAAGCAATTATGGGAGTACTGCTGCCAACAGTATCGGGTTGGGCTGACTCGGTGGCTATGCCGATTTTTAATTTCACAACCCCCTGTTCGGTGAATTTAAAAGCATTAGCCAGTAGATTTTTCAGTATTTGTTGCAAGCGTTTGGGGTCGTGAGAAATTGTAGGAGGTAAATTATCATCCAGTTCAATTGCAAAACTGAGTCCTTTATTCTGAGCGGTTTGACTGAAAGTCCGCTCCAAAGATTTCTGCAAATCTTCAAAGGTGATTTCCTCAATATTTAGTGACAGAGTTCCTGACTCAATTTTTGCTAAATCTAAAATGTCGTTGATCAACTCTAAAAGATCTGTTCCAGCAGAGTAGATTGTCCGGCTATACTCTACCTGCTTATCAGTCAAGTTGCCCACCGAATTATCTGCCAGCAGCCTTGCTAAAATTAACAAGCTGTTAAGCGGAGTTCGCAACTCATGGGACATGTTCGCTAGAAATTCTGATTTATATTTGGAAGACAACATTAGTTGTTCTGCTTTGTCTTCTAAAGATTGCCTTGCCAGATCGATTTCTTGATTTTTGCGAGCAACTTCTCGGTTTTGCTGTTCTAGTAATTCTGCTTTTTCTTCTAGTTCCTCATTCAGCTGCTGTAATTCTTCATTTGACTCCTGCAACTCTTCTTTTTGTTGCCTCTGGAGTAATTGCGCTTCTTCCAATTCGCGTGTTTGCTCTTCTAGAAGTTGATTGCTTTGTTTGAGTTCTTCTTGCTGAAGTTGTAATTCTTCTGTTAAGGCTTGGGACTCTTCCAGCAACTGCTGAGTTTGCAAGTTGGCAGCAATATTATTCAAAAATACACCAATGGTTTTACTGAATTGCTCTAGAAATATCAAATGCAACTCGCTAAAGCGCTGAAAAGAAGCAAGTTCAATTACAGCCTTGACTTCCGTCTCGAAGAGTACGGGCAACACAATAATATTGAGTGGTAACGCTTCTCCCAAGCCAGAACTGATGCGGATGTAGTCATTGGGAACTTCAGTCAAGAGAATTCTTTGCTTTTCTAGGGCGCATTGCCCTACTAGTCCCTCACCCAAGCGAAATTGGTTTGCTAAGTTTTTGCGTTCTTGGTAAGCATAACTACTAAATAACTTCAGCACAGGCTGGTTGTCCAACTCATCCATCAAATAAAAAACGCCTTGTTGTGCCCCAACCAGTGGTGCTAAATTTGACAGTATCAGACGAGCCACACTTTCTAGATGGCGCTGCCCCTGGAGCATCTGAGTAAACTCAGCCAAATTAGACTTCAGCCAATTTTGTTCGTCATTTTGCTGAGTTGTGTTTCGCAGATTAACAATCATTTCGTTGAAAGTTCGTGTCAGCACGCCAATTTCATCCTGGCGATCGCTCTGTGGTAAACTCACCGATAAATTGCCATCTGCAATATGTTCCGCCACATCAGAAAATTGTTTTAGCGGTCTTGATATTTGTCGGCTAAGGATGAATCCAATCAAAGCCAAGATTAATGATAATAACGGAATACTGTAGGTAATGATGTCTCTAGTTTGCTGGGCAGCGGTGTGCGCTTTATCAGAGCGCTGTTTCAACAGTACATTTTCCTCAGCTTCCATAGCCTGAATTACATTCTGGATTTCATCCATTATTTGCTTACCCTGGTCTGTCAGGATAGCCTTCTGGGCAAATTCTAAGCCTTTACTTTGTCGCAGAGCGATCGCTTCTCTCATGACAGCGAGCCTCCTGCTTACCAGTGGCTGCAACCTTGCAACTCGAAACTGTTGGTTGGGGTTATCTGCTGTTAATTTTTGAAGTTCTTTGATTTTTCGATCCAGTATTTTAACAGCAACGTTATAAGGTTCTAGATAGCGCTGTTCGCCTGTAATTATGTAACCGCGTTGCCCAGTTTCAGCATTTTTCAATTCAAGATTGAGGTCTTTGAGCTGACTAAGCACTTCATAGGTATGTTTTTCCCAGTAAGAAGTTTTAATGAGTTCATTGGTGCTTTGGTAGGAGATTAGACCAATCGTAGTTAAAAGTCCCAGACTGATGACAAAAGCCGATCCAATCTTGGTTCCAATCTTCAAACTTTTTAACATTTAGGGCTTTCTTTAAACTATTCCTGCTGCTGTTGCGACTCTGATGATTTTTTAGAGGATATGTGAAATATATGCTGTTGATAAAATTTTTTATATATAAATATATACAAGTATGAAAAATATAAATTTGCCTAAATGCTTTTACAAACATTGTTCTTAAATTTCTATTTTATTCAAAAAATTATAATCTTTTTTTACATCTATTTTAGTTGTTCTATTAGCAAAAGAAGAAAAAAGGCGATCGGTTTACCCATCCAAAGCAACTAAGTGAAGTCTTTTATTTGAATATTGCCAATTTTATTTAAATATTGCCAGGAGTGGAGATTGGGGATATGAGGAGGATGAGGAAGATAAGGAGAATAACTACCGTCCCTCCGCCCTACTAGTCACCGTTTGATGATGTAGCTTTTTACCTAAAATACTGATAATAAATTACACTTTTTACAAAACAGTCTTTACAATGACTTGTTAAAAATATTACAATAAAATCTATACTAAATTTAATGCTCATATTTAAAAAGAGCGTTAATTAACCAACTATCAGCCTTCAGTGCATCAATTAGCCAAACCAATATCTGCGTATAAAATTGTGAGGTAATTAATGCGCCGCAATCAGGCTTGCGTGTTTATATTGAGTATATTGACAAGCTACAGTTCTTATCAATTGTTTCAACCTAGCTCATCCATAGCAGCATCAACTCCGGGTATAGTCCAAACAGCCAGTGCGACTGTGTTAGCCAAGACAAGTTATCTATCACCTTTGGAACAGCAGGTGATCGATGAAATGACCAAGGTGCGGACAAATCCCAAAGCATACATCTCTATTCTGGAAAATTATAAAAAGCGCTTCCAAGGCAACCACGTCAAACTATCTAGTAATACCTATTTGCGAACTCAAGAAGGAGTAAAACCAGTCAATGAGGCGATCGCATTTCTCAAATCAGTCCGGTCTGTAGGTGCGTTAAGTGCATCCAAAGGTATGTCTTTGGGCGCAAAAGATCATGTTAAAGACCAGGGGGCAAAAGGTGCAACAGGTCACTATGGTAGTGATGGCAGCGACCCCTTTAATCGCATCAGCCGCTACGGTAAATGGCAAACCACAGCTGGCGAAAACATCAGTTATGGGCCAAACACAGCCCAAGATATTGTTATGCAATTGATTATTGATGATGGAGTACCATCACGAGGTCATCGAAAAAATATCTTTAACAGTGCATTCAAAGTTGCTGGTGTTGCTTATGGCACTCACAAAGTTTACAAAACAATGTGTGTAATTACTTACGCAGGAGGGTATCAAGAAAAATAGCTTTCAAAGGGACTGGGGACAAGGGAGACAAGGGAGAGATAACTATTGTACAGACGCGATTAATCGCGTCTGTACCAAGCACTCCCTAGTAAGCTGAGAGTGAATGAAGTCTGACCTGACACTGCTCGATCGAGGGTGAGGTTGCCACCGTGGGCAATGGCGATTTCCCTTGCCAAACTAAGTCCTAATCCTGTCCCCTCTATCTTTCGGGTTCGGGCTGGGTCTCCACGATAAAAGCGGTCAAAAATGCGTTCTCGCTCGCTAGCGGCAATGTCTGGGGAAGAATTACTGATGGTTACTAACACAGTTTTTCCTTGATGTCGGGCATCAATCTGCATCCAGCCTTCTGAGAGGTTATATTTTATCGCATTGCTCAACAGGTTTTGCAAGACTTGAGCGAGCAAATCGCGATCGCCCTGCACCCGCAATCCACTAGCAATTTTGGTTTGCACCTCCAGATGTGGTGCTAGTAGTTCTATATCCTCTAGCATCTCAGCTAGCATCTGGGATAAATCTACTTCGATCCGATATAAACTCATTTGTCCAGCATCTGCTAGAGACAGCAACAACAGTTTTCGCACAATTCCACTGAGGCGACACACTTCATCCAGCAGATTACTCAAGCTTTGTTGCACTTCTGACCCTGGTTCAGCTTGTTGTATGGTGCGTTCCAATTCGCCTTGCAAAATCGCCAGCGGTGTCTTCAGTTCGTGGGCAGCATCACCACTGAAGCGTGAAGACTGCTTGAAACTGCGTTCTAGGCGTTCCAGCATCTTGTTAAACACTTGAATTAGTTCCAAAAATTCCACATCCGTTGCCCTAATGGGAACTCTTTGATCCAATCCTTTGACTGTGACTTGCTGAATGGCAACAATCAACTGCCGGATGGGACGCAAAGCACTACCAGATAGCCCCCAAGCACCACCAGCGACTATCAGGAGTACCACAGGTATCGAAATCAGGAACACGTCGCGGATCGTGACCATTTCCCGATCGATTGTATGTAAGCTGACAGCGATCGCTAATTGGGCCTGGGGAAAAGTGGCTGCGCTAACGCGCCAAATTCCCGTTTTCGTGCGCTGAGTGACCAATCGAGGACGAGGCGGCGGCATATTCGGCATACGACCAAGAGGGAATGGCGGTCTGTGTGGAGGTTGTTCTGTTGCCCGCCGATCCGGGGGTGGTAATAGCTGGGGGAGTGAAGGCCACAGACCGTTCAAGTTGAGATCGGCAGGCCAGCTAGCCGATTGATAAAGCGTCTTACCATCCCTATCTATTGCCAAAATGGCGATGGGAGTTTCCGCATCTGTCCCCAATTCAGAGGCTAATAAGGTTTCATAAGGCTGCCAAAAATCTTTTAGTGGTGGGCGCATCAACTGCGCTTCCAGTTTTGCATCAAGGCGACTGACTTTAGCCTCGTAAATCAGCCACCAAGATACAATTCCAAACCCTGCTAGAGCGCCACCAGCTAGTATGGCAGACAACAAGGCAATTCGCAGTCGAAAAGAACGGAGTTTCACGGTTATTAGTTAAGAGTCAAGAGTCAAAATTGAAGTTTTAAGTTCAAAGCTTAAAGCTCAAAGGTGCAACTTTCGAGTTCAAAGGTTCAAACTTTAGGCTCAAAGGTGCAACTTTCGAGTTTAAAGGTTCAACTCCCTCACTCAAAGCCTGAAAGTTCATTATTAAAAGCTCAATAATCATTAGCTTCTCTAATATCGATTAACCAAATAAGTAAGTCGGTGAAAATAAACCTAGCTATGTAACAGAATGTAAAATCAATATAACCCTTGCGATTGCTTCATTCCACTTTGTTCCATTCGCAATGACATAGCGTGAATTATTTCAGCCGTTCTACTTACTGCTAGAAATCACTTCCTCTGTTCCCTCATCTCGTCTGCTCCTCATCCTCTTAATAATCCCCAGATCAAGAATGAGAATTGCGAAAACGATACCCAACTCCTCGCACGCTTTCAATCCAACTCAACCCACCAATCAAGTCAATCTTTTTGCGAATTCGTTGAATACACACATCAACTACATTGGTATTGGGGTTGAAATCATAGCCCCAGACGTGTTCTAGAATTTGTGTGCGGGTAAAAACTCGTCCGGGAGAGCGCATTAGGTATTCCAAGAGATTGAACTCGCGGCTAGTAAGTTCCACAACTTGACCATCGCAGGTAACTTCCCGTGCAATCCGATCCAGCTTGAGGGGGCCAACACAGAGCAGATTTTGGCGATCGCCAAAACTCCGACGTACCACGGCATGAATGCGGGCAACTAGTTCTTCCACAAAAAATGGTTTAGCAATATAGTCGTCTGCCCCAAGATTCAAACCTTCAAGGCGATCGTCCAATTCGTTGCGAGCGGTCAATAAAATCACCGGCACATTTCGTCCTGACTGTCGCAAGCTCTTAAGAATAGCTAGACCATCCTTTCCCGGTATCATGATGTCTAGTACGATCGCATCATACTCATTGTCCATTGCTTGGATGTATCCCTCATTACCGTTGTCACAGTAATCAACCACAAATCCTTGCTCTTTTAACCCAGCTTGGACGAAGTTGGCAATTTTCGATTCGTCTTCCACAAACAGGACGTGCATGATTATCTAAATAATTCATGATATTAATTTTCCCACCTAACCAGACTCGTATAAAATTACAAAACTGTAATTAATACAATAGGCAAACTGTAATTTTTAGTTGGCTTAATCGAAGCATAGACAACACTACACCCTCAACTTAAGGAATTTGATTGTCATGAAGATGAAGCGACTATTAATTCTGGCTACTGTTCCTGTTGCGATCGGGGCTTTTAGTTTTGTAGTTTCAAACAAGACGATAGCTAATCCATCCAATTCAATCGCCCAGAACTCATCACCACCCAACGAGCAACAACAGCAACCAAGAAGACCACAAAAGCCACCCCGCATTGATTTTGCTGCTGCTGCTCAGAAACTAGGAGTTACGGAAGCTCAATTGAAAGCAGCCTTGGGAGTGCCTGCTAACCCACCAACAAAGCGTCCATCCGGCCCTGCTCCTCGTCCTGATTTTCAAGCTGCCGCAGCGAAACTGGGCGTGAGTGAAGAAAAGTTGATTGAAGCTTTAGGAGTTCCGCCACATCCTCCAGGCGATCGCTCTGGTAATAAACCACCCCGTATTGATTTTGCTGCTGCTGCTCAGAAAATAGGGGTTACAGAAGCTCAATTGAAAGCAGCCTTGGGAGTACCTGCTAATCCGCCTACAGAGCGTCCATCCGGTCCTCCTCCTCGTCCTGATTTTCAAGCTGCCGCAGCGAAACTGGGCGTGAGTGAAGAAAAGTTGATTGAAGCTTTAGGGATTCCGCCACATCCTCCAGGCGATCGCCCTGCAACAGAAAAATAGTACTGAGTGCTGTAGACGCGCTCTGCGCGTCTACAAGTCTGGCAACTGAATGGATTGCCTCCCCGTTGCAAATGGCGTTGCTGAGTTATGAGTTAGAAGTTAGCTCTCCTTACTTTCTAATAGCAAGCTTGACGGTAATTCCTGTACCGATGGTCATAGTATCTGAGGTAGTGACAGTACAGGGGATCGTAAACTCTTTGGTGGCTATTCCTATATTGATTGTGATACCGTCTACGGTAATGAATATTTTGGCGATAGTAAAGCCTACGACGGTAATAATTTCTGTATCTTTGATGATTCCGCCTATGATGACGATAATATCGACGATGTCTTTTGTAATGGCGGTATCTTCTATGTTTTACTTTTTCAGTATCAGCTTCCCAATCTTCCTGATTTGAGGAATATTCTCTAACTGAATTTGGTAAGGAATTCACTACATCTTGATTTGCCTTGGTCTGTAAAGTTAGTGTACTTGATTCCTCAGAAGTTGGTAGCATCTGTAACCCATTTTTTTGAGATGCTGTGGCTATCTCCAATCCAAGGCAACTGGGCAATAATAAAACACCGATTACGAATTTCCAAAACACGGTTTCATGCTCCTAATTTTTTGTTCCCTGGCTGAGCTAGGGAATGCCTACTGATGTGAGGCTGTGGCAAAAATAGGACTTACGCAGTGAAACAAAAAATCAAGGCTTGTTTTTATTGAAGCAGAAATAGAGCCTATATATAATTATCTATCATGTAGATGGTAATAAATATAGTTCTTGGCGATCGCTCATTGGTTGTTTTCAAAAATATTATTTGTTAATAGTCAAAAAAGTACATACAAAATGAGTAAAATTTATCTAAAATTAGCAGTATTCGGCAATTAGATTTAATTTATTTTTTTCTACACCTACTTCTAAAATACAAAGGTGCGTTAACGAAGTAACGCACCCTATAAATTAAGATTGGATGATTTATTTTTTGATAGATCCCTATTTGGCAAACTGAGTAGCGATCGCATCAGTCTTAGCTGCCATAATGAAATCGTTGCGATGCAATCCTTGAATTGCGTGTGTCCACCAAGTAACTGTAACCTTCCCCCATTCAGTCAGCAAAGCGGGGTGATGTCCTTGTTTATCGGCTTCTTCACCCACTCGTTGAGTAAAGACCAGTGCTGTCTGAAAATCGGGAAACTTATAGACACGCTGTAAGCGTAGCTCACCATTTTCCTCGATAGTCTTCCAATCAGGTATCTGATGCTCAAGTTCAGCAATTTCTGCCTCAGTTACTGGCGGCGAATCACCACTACAGGGAACACAAGTTTGTGGTAATAACGCTTCCATTGTTCCTACTCCTTCACGAGTAACAGTTTCAATCGAGCCTCTAGCTAGATTAGTACTGGGTAGAAGATGTTTGAGAGTCAAAAATCATGCTAGTCTTTTGACTATAATACGAATCATCGCTATTAGATACATCTAGCGGTTGGGGGAGGGCAAAGCAGAGCTTAAATCCTCAATCTAAAACCCCCAAAAGTTACATCTACAATATTATTACTTAGACGATCGAATTGAATTCCTCCACTAACTGCCTTTAAATCTGCCTCGGATGGTTTTAGTTCTTCAACTTCACGTTCGGGCTGCAAGTCTATAATTTTGATGCTAGACATATTTTTCTCAATATTTTTTTTCAAGTTCCAGCAATAATTTTCGTTCAATTGGCTGTTAGGCTCATCATCCAAAAGTTATAAAATATAATAAATATAAATATTTGAAACAGACATTAATGTGATTAATTTTTCTAACATTAATAAATTTGCTTATAGTGGCATTATCAACACAATACTACTTAAATACATATCATCTTATTACGCCAGTCTTGGGACACCAGAGCGCTCCCTTTTCTCGGTGTCCCTGCGTAAGCGTATCTTCTTGTTCAGACCAAAAAATAACTATGCATGACAATCACAGCCTGTGTGACCACAGCCCTGCCCGTTGGGATGATTATTTGCACATGCTTCTCCACAGTAAGCTTTGCCATCTTTGATTACAGCATCAGTTAAAGAAACGACACATAAGCAAGATTCACAAGCACATTTCATTTGAGTAACAGTTGTCATAGATAGCACCAAATTTGTTTTGAAGTCATATTATTGAATCACTGAACAAATAATCATCTGTCTCAGGTAATTGCGAGGACGTTCTAAAAGTTAAAATTTATACAAAATATTTGTTTTTAACAGGTTTTCGTAACACAACTGCTTAATCCTGTAATGCTTTGAGACTTCCGTCATAGAGTCACCCAAAAATCGATAGATAACCTGAGTTCGGGATAAGAAAAGGGACAGGTAGTAAGCTGAAAATAGCGTTAAATCCAGCAACCTGTCCTATGTTTAGTTTAGATGCTTTGTTTTGTCATGTAGATGATTTCTGTAAGGCATTTGAAGCCCAATGGCACAAAAGGCTGGTGATACATGGAGGAATCAAACGGAATCGGGCTAAAAGTCTATGTTTGAGCGAGATCATGACGATACTGATTGCATTTCATCAGAATCACTACCGAAATTTCAAGTATTTTTATTTGAATCAAGTGAAAAAATATTGGAGTGATGCGTT
>LXQD01000004.1 GCA_003326215.1 Nostoc minutum NIES-26
GTCCTCATCTTGATAAAAGATCCCAAGTTCATCACGCAAGCGCATATATAAATTACCTTTGGGAAACGCGGCAGAAGCTACACGTACCGTTTCATCAGGAATAGGAGGAATTTCTTCGGGATGTAAGCACATATACTGCCTCCAAAGGTATTTCTTCTAGTTTATTGATAATTGGGGCAGCAAACTTAATTTTTTTCTTAACGTGTATTACACGGAAAAGGATGATTCCCCTTTCCATGTAATACACGGTAAATCCGCCGTTTTTTTGTTAAGCAATATTTCGCCAACGGTATCCGTATCTCGGCGGCCACCCTTTAGGGCCTACTGGCTTGTTACGTGCATGATAAAACCAATTAAATAGTTGCAGTTTACCTAGTAGAAAATGCACTTTTGCAGAATTTGGATTAACTTTCAGCATCTGCTGATAAATTGTGATCGCTTCATTATTTCCACTAATATTAGCCTCAGAAAGCAGTTCATTTTCAGCAGATGCCCGAACCTGGGGTGAAGATTGGCGTTTACTATCAGTCTGTAACAATAAATGTTCGATTTTGGATTGACGGGAATTTGCATAATTTTTGGGTAGTTCAGTCAACCACCCAACCAACAAACCCAAAATACAAGCTTTGGCTAAAAGACCACGAGACATAAACATCATTTGCACCCTTTCAATTGTCAAATTGCAGTATCTACAAATCTCGGAGCTTTTGGAGGATAGCCTGTTGGGGTTACTTTGACTTTGGCAGGTTTTGTACCGTCAGCAATTAATAGATATCCTTCTAGTGGTGGCAGTGCTTGCAGTTCACTAGGTAGTACAGCAAAGGTTTCTCGTATTTGCTGGTTGACAGAACGAGTTTCACTGAACCAGCCATTACTACTCTTCCCGTGAGTTGTTTCTAAGCGTTCCTGTCCACCAATCAATTTGGAGCATAATTCAGCCGTGCTATAGTCCCGGCAATTGAGGATGAGTTTGGTGCAACAACCTTGGAGAATGGTTTGCATCCCGTACTCCCCGTAAATGTTGGCAATTTGACCAGTAAGTTGAGTACCTAACATTCCTATGCCTGAGAATTTCCGCCCCTCTGCTAATAGGCGCTCTAAACCAACCAGCTTACCCAGTGCTGAGAGTTCGTCAATGCAAATCACGGTTTTGATGTGGTGATTCTCATTGCTTAACAGTCCCCTGAGCATTAATGAAAATGCCATTGTGTACAGGGGTTTAAACAGTTCAGCCTCATTTTCAAATATCGGTAGGAATATCCAGCGCGGATCATCTTCTCTTCCCCATCGGCTCCAAGAAAAGTCAGCTGTGGCTTGATTGTCAGCTAAGACTTTGTAGAATCGCAGGTAGTTAATGGCTGAACTTTTGATGCCTGCTGCGGTATTTTCTGCCTCCAGGTAGGTGGCGCTTAATGTTCCGGTGAGTAAGTCTTTTAAATCTTGCAGAGGTCTTTTGGCTATCATCTCCCAGACTTCAGAATTGTTGTATGTTTGGGCGTACAAATCAGACAGCAGCCCTTTTGCGGCTTCATTCCAAAATGGGTCTTTGGCATCTGGGTTGGGAGGAATTAACCCAGCGGCTATGGTTTCAAACTCAATGCCTTCGCTGCGGTGGCTCCAATGAACTGTTCTGCTGTCTCTAGGGTTGTAGATTAGGGTATTACGATCAGCGAATTTTTCGAGGATTTCGCCTGACCTGTCTAAGCAGATAACGCGGTAATCAGGACGCTGGCGCATGATGGAGAGCATTTTTAAAATGGCTTGGGTCTTGCCGGAACCGGGGGAACCCAAGAACATAAATGATAATGGTGCTAGGTCGTCTGGGAGTTGAATATCTGCAATCTCTAATTTGGGAAGTAGCGGCGGTGGCGTGTGCTGCTTTCTTTGGTGCAGTTCTTCTTTACGACGCAGTTGTTTCTGTAGTTGCATAGGTGTTTGCAGTTGAGAACCGCGCACAACTCCCGATACTAATCTTTCTGGAATCACGGCCAGCACTAAGCCCAAAATTAGGTTGTAGCTCCAAAAATTCTGCCAACCTACAAAGGGAGTGAGTAGCAGTTCAATTACGGAGATTCCTAGACCAATTTTCAGTGGTAGTTCTTTACTAGTAGCAATAGACGATACATAGATGCCACAGAGCATTAGAGGAAAAACAGGCCCGCTAATTTTAGCTATGCCGTAAGCTAAAGCACCAAAGAAAAATGCTATGCCGAGTCCAATTAAAGCTGATGGGTCAGGCTGCTGTTGATTTTGACCAAACATTTGCTGTTACCGATTTAAATCTTTATTAATTTGTTTGGGTTGTTCTGGTGTTACAGTTTTCGCCCTGTTGTGTGCGATGCGTTCGTCTAAAGTCATCTTTGATGGATCAACGCGCTCTTGCTGAGATTCTGTATCCCGGCTGCTGGGTTGTTGGGGTGTTGGGTTATCGGGGAGATTGTCATGCAAGTTGTTCTCCTGATTCTCAGGTTGTTTACTCCCCTGCTTAATTTGTTCTGCTTCTGGTGTTGGGGGTGTACTCAAGGAGTCGCGTTGAGCGCGAATTGCTGCAAGTCTTGAATCTAATGTGGAGCGTTGCGGGGTTGGATCTAATTTTGTGAAGCCAAGCCCAAGTCTGCCAAATGCTGCTAAACCTGCTGGGGTGATGTTCCTTCCCTTTTCGCCTAAACCTGGAATCTGCTCTGATGCTGCTTCTAAAAAGTAAGAAGCTGGCAGGTATCCAAATTCTTTGCCCAATCTGGGAGAGTTAGCGTGTTTGTTGAGTTCTTGGGGGTCGGTTCGTTTATCAGTTTCGGGGTCAGGTTTTTGTGATTGAAGTTGGTTGTTCTGTTGGTTGACCGTTGACTGCTGCTGAATGAGTCTTAACTGCTCAATTGTTAAATCTGGTTCAGGCTCTTGTTTTTGGGCAGAGGTGCGTTTTGATTGAGGATAGTCTGGACGATCGCTCATGGGAATGCCTCTCAGTTTCTTTGGTGGTTGATTTATCTGCTCAGTCCGCGCCGAATAGTTTTTTGTCTTTGTTTCTCTAAGTCATCTATTGCTAGTTCCACTAACTGTTTGAATTCTGTTTGGGTGCGCTGTATTGAACCATTTTTGATGAGGTCTTTGATTTCTTCTGCTGGCTGTTCTTGGTTGATTAAATGACAAATGATTTTTCTATCTCGGTCGTTGGCTGACAGTGCTGTTAGCTTCAGAGTCAGTGATAGCTGTTGATATCTCTGCTGCCAGAGGTTCAGTTCAGGTTGATTTTCGGGTTGATTGTGGGTGTTGCTCGGCTGCTGGTTGGGTTGAACTGCTTGAACTGGTTTTGGTTGTGTAGGTTTGGCTGGAGTTAATAGCAGTGCGATAATGGGTTGGTCGTCGCGTTTTGGTTGGTAGTTAACTCTTTTGTGTTTTTGTAGTCCTGGCCATGTATAGGCTGCCCCCAGATTCGTGCCGCTAAATTGCTGACCCTTCCAGGAATAGCTGATACCCTTACTCTTACCGTTGCGTGTTAGACCGTGACGAACTTTCACACCTTCTATTTGCAGTCGTTCGATTAGTTGGGGCATGGTCGGAGAATCGGCGGTGGCGCGGTCGATAAGTTCTTGAAGCTGTTGTTTGACTGGGCGTTCTTGTGGCGTTGAGCGATCGTCGTTGGTATATTCTCGCTGCTCTCGTTCTAGTCGTCTTTGTTGCCCAATACTTGGGTTACGGGTTAATTTCTCGTGGCTAGAATGAGTTTGTTGTAAGCCGTAATCTCGTTCTAGCTGCCGGATAATACTTTCGCTGCGTTTATAATCCCAGCTATCATGTACTATCTTGCCATTGTCTAAACGAATGCGACTGGCGCAGATATGAATGTGGTCATGCTGGGTGTTGCTGTGCCTGTAGACTACGTACTGGTTACTGTCAAAGCCCATTTCTTCCAGGTAGCGATGGGCGATTTCGTTCCAGGTTGCGTCGTCTAGCCGCTCGTTTGGGGGTAGTGACAATGATGCGTGGTACACTACTCGGTCGGCTTCAAGGTTTAATTGACGCGAGATTTTGAATTCAACAGCTAGGGCACGGGGGTTGCCGCCGCCCATGTTGCCACCAATAAGTTTTGCTCCTTCTTGAGATTGGAGATAATTGAGCAGTCCGCGAAATCCTCGCCCCTTAGTCTGGTTGCCAATCATCAGTTTCCTCATCCTCCTCTTCAATGAAGGTTTTGGCGATTTCTCGTTGGCAGTGTCGCAGCAGTTCTAGTAGTTCGTTTAATAGTTCTGGATCTGCTGGCGGTGGCATCTGCATTTTGATGGCAGTGTTGGCGGCTTTGGCCAGTTGGTTGATGTTGTTGCCGATACGGGAAAGTTCCAAGTAAGTGGCAAGGGTAACTCTGCTCAGTCGCGGCGGCGGTGGTGGAATTGATCGCAGTAATACACAACGTCTTGTCAATTCTGCCAAGCTCATACTCGCGTCTTCTGCCTTTGACCGAACCATCTCATATTCAATTGGACTGAACCGCGCTTGCAATCTTTTAGTGCGGATGAGTGACGACGAAGAACGCTTGGTCATAATCTCAAATCAGACAATGTGTGATTTTTGGCGAGGGGTTTCCAAAGGGGATGCGTCCCCTTTGGCAAGCCTGCCGTGTCGAGCGCAGCGAGACAAAGCGCAGCTTTAGGCATGGCTTGCTCCTCACCTGCGGTGCGGGAAGACACGAGGGACTAGGTGCAACCACCCGTGTGAGGACAAAGCGCGTATTTCGCTGCTACTGCCACGAAAACAAGCCACAGATTAAGTGCATATGTGGCATGGGGAATTCTTACTAACAAATGTCTAATTCTTTTTTGATAAACTCTTCGTGAGTTATCTTACACGCTCTCACTAATTACCGTTCAATTATTTGCGTAAATAAGTATTACTCTGTTTTAAGTATTTTTACTAATTTAAATTACCTGTCTTTAGATAGATGTATGCAGCAAAAGTAAAGTTTTAAACATAACAAAACCCTGCTTTTTACTTCTGTGACTAAAGATAATGTTCCTAAGTCGAAAATTCCTGAAGCTCTTGATGCTCTCCGCGCTTTAGGTGCTAAGGAATTAGATGATATCCCCGCACGAGACGCTATTAGAAAAATGCGCCGCCAAATTGAACGGGTGCTTCGTCTAGGTTACACCTATGAGGAAGTGTCTAAAACTTTGGCTGGCTTGGATATCAATATCAGTGCAGAACGTATCCGTTATTTACTTAACGATATCAAAAAGTCTACGCGCAAAAAATCACTAGCTGAAAACCTTCAGGATAATACTGATACTCAAGTTGTTAATGAGCAGGATTTGGGTGAGAATTCAGCGACCCAAAAAGCCAGTAGTCAGTCTGTTAAAAAACCTTCAACGAAATCACAAGCAAAATCAAAATCTGCAAAGTCAGTCTCAACAAATTCTCAAACCACTACAAATACTAAAAACTTAGCTCAGGCAGAGCCAAATGGGTATCAAAATATCCCTCGTCCTGCTTTTATACCTCAAATTATTTCAGATGAGGATTTATAAATGGTAGTTAAAGCAAAACAATCGGCTGATTCTGCTGACCAAAAACCTACTAATCAGCCAAAAACTGTTGGGCGTTTAGTTTTGGTGACTGGTGATAAGGGCGGTACTGGTAAAAGTGTGGTGGCGAGAATTCTTCTGGATATTTATCGCCACAGAAATATTAACTGTATTGCTTACGAATGTGACCAGTCGAATCCTCAGCTTTATCGCCATTACAATAAGGTAGCTCCTGGAGTGTCAGCGTTGAAACTTAATCAGCGCGGTGGTGCTGATGCTTTGCAGGATGATTTGAAGCGTCTTTCTCCTAAAGTTTCACTGGTGGATCTGCCTGCTGGAGCTGCGGAATATTTTGAGTCGGTGGCGAAGGATATTTTTCTGTTTCAGAATGCCCAGCGTTTGGGTTATCGCATCACTATGGTTTCGGTTTTGGGTCGAGTTAAAGATAGCGTTTTACAGTTAAAACGCTTGGTGGATTTCTGCGGCGACCGTGTTGATTATGTAGTTGTGAAAAATCTCTACTGGGGTGATGAGAACAAGTTCACTCGCTACAACAATTCTAAGGTGAAGCAGACTGTAGAAGAATTGGGGGCAATTGAACTGTTATTGCCTGAGTTATATGACGATATTTTTGACCTGATTGACTCAAAAGATCTGACGTTCAGGGAGGCCCTAGAGCATGAGGATTTCAGTTTGAGTAATCAATCGAGAGTTTATGGCTGGATTGATGCGGTTGAGTCGGAGTTTGCTAAAGCAGCTGTGCAATTGGGGTTAGAGTAATGGCGATCGCAAATGGTAAAGGTAATGGTGGAGTTTCACATTTAGATAGGTTGTTGGCAGAAAAGCCACCAGAATTTCAAGCTAAAGTACTTCGATTTGCGCTTGATTCTGGGATGAAACAGGATGACCCAGCTTTTCGACTGGTGCAGTACATCGGTTATTTGGCACAACTGACAGAAACTGCACCAAATGATTGGAAGTTGTTGTTTGAAAATTTACAGGTAGAGCTAAATCAATGGAGTCAACTGACGGCGGAGCAATTGAAGACCCAAGCCGACCACACGGAGAATATCAAAAATCTAGCGACCAGCTGCAATCAGCTAGGGATAGCCTTGAGCGCATTAAATCTAACGTCGCAGCAACAACTAGAGCAATTGACGAGCTTAACCAAACTCTCCGCGAACTGGAGCAATGTTTCCCCACAGCAACCAGAGAAATTGAGCCAACCGTTGCAAGAACAATTGAACGAGATTCAGACGAAGATTTCTCTATTGAACCAAAAAGACGTGGAATCAGACGTTAAAGGTTGGTGTAGAGCTTTTGTTATCTGGCTTGTCTCTCCCGTTACATTTTTTATTCTGTTTTGGTTTTATTCACACATTACCCCAATCCCTACTCCTATTGAAACTACAGAGTCTTTACAGAAGATTTTGAAGCAGACTGCTTGGACTAATACCAAGCTGCAACGGGTTGAGAAACGTTTGGGGACAGATCCGAACCAAAGACGGCGGTAAAAATTTACTGGTGAAAACGCTATTTAGAACTATTGGATCTGTATTCCACGTATTAGCCCAAAAGTGGAATAAATAGTCCGGAATACATGGTATTTCTAATGAAGAACTAGTATGTCTCTGCATATAAGTAATACTATTACCAAGGAAAGCTAGTATGTTTGGGCGCAAACCCTCTGCCAATTCACAACCAAATGAGAAAAGTAACATGACTGGTTTGATGAAAATATTAGGATGCGACAACCCTAGTCGGCGAGGGGATGTAGTTTTTGTTCACGGATTGGCTGGTCATGCGTGGAATACTTGGCATTGGCAAAACCCAAAAGATAGAGATTACCAAAAAGATAACTTTTGGCTAACTTGGCTTGCAGAAGATTTGAAAAAAGAAGGTATCGATGTCGGCATCTGGTCTTTTGGTTATGACGCTGCACGCTTTACTGTTAGTGGTTTTGCGATGCCACTTTTTGACCAAGCTAGTAATTTTTTAGATGATTTAGAAAATTTTGGCATAGGCGAGCGCCCAGTAGTTTTTGTCACTCATAGCATGGGTGGTTTGCTTGTAAAAAAAATGCTGAATTCTGCGAAAACTTTTTCACGAAACGAAAGTAAAAAAGCAGTCCTTAAATCTACACAAGGGATTGTATTCTTATCTACTCCACATCTGGGTTCTGACATTGCTCAATGGGTAAAATTTTTGGCAGGCTTTTTAACTACGGTTAATGTCGAAGAATTGAAAGCTCATGCTCCTCAGTTACGCGAACTTGATGAATGGTATCGCCAAAACGTTGATGAATTAAGGATTAAAACAAAAGTTTACTATGAAACAAAACCGACTAGCGGTGTTTTAATCGTAAACGAGAGTAGTGCTAATCCTGGTATTAAAGACGTAAAACCAATTGCAGTGGAAGCAGACCATGATTCCATTGCTAAACCAAAATCAGAAGATACTAAAGTCTATTTGGGTGTCAGACAGTTTATTAAACAATGCTTACCATCCCAAAAATCCCTACCTCCGGCGAATAATCCAGTTCCTCTAACACAAACAATTGCGGAGAAGGAGAAAACCCCAAACCCTCAGATGCCCCTCTAGAACGTCCCGATGCAAGTTCAGGGGGGCGGGAGATAATTCAAACACCACCATTACCAAGCACTTCTGGAGAGGAAGTGTCAAATTATCATGTAAAACGCTGCAATGAAGAAGATAATTTCTACAGCGTAATTTTGCAGAACTATTTAATTCGAGTAAAAGGACCTGCTCTTACAGGAAAAACTAAATTTTTAAATCATTGTCTTCAAGGGGTAAACACTCAGAAGGAATTTCAAATAGTACCTTTGTATTTAAATGAGGATAATTGGGGAAATGTTGACGATGTATACAAGTTTTTAAAATGGTTTTGTGAAGAAATTGCTCGAAAATTACAGATTTCATCTTATCATTCTTGGCAACAAGATGAAGACAATTTAACTCCACCAGTAAAATGTACTATTGATTTTGAAAAATATTTTTTAAAATTGAAAAACAGCAATTATCTAATTCTATATTTTGAGAATTTTCATAAAATTTTTAACAACCCAGAAATTTTTAAGTCTTTTACTGATTTGTTACGTAGCTGGTATAGCGATGTAAAGAGTGAGCATAGAGAATGGAATAGATTACGATTAATCTTAGAATACTCTACTGATTCGTATGTTACAAATTCTCAAGATAGTTCGGCTTTAGAGAACATAGGATATGCAATTAATTTAAAAGATTTTGACAGAACACAAGTGCAAGATTTATTGCATAAATTTGAATTAAAATGGAGTGATGCTCATTTGAATCAATTTATGGACATTGTAAATGGACATCCTTATCTAGTATATAAAGCTCTTGAGCATCTTAGTAAAGATACAACATATAAGATTGATCATTATTTAAAAGATCCAGCAAAACTAGAAAGAATATATGATAAGCATCTTTTTGATAATTGGAAAACGATTCACAAAAAATCAAAACTACAAGAAGTATTTAAGAAGATAATTTTAGCATCTGAGCCAATAGAAGTAAAAGTAGATGACCGACAAGAAGCGTTTCATCTATTCAGTATGGGGTTGATTTTTATAGATGGTGATACAGCAAAGCCTCGTTGTGATTTGTATCGTCAATATTTCAGTAAATACTTCGATGGTTCGATAAATCTACACTCAATTGAAGGAAAATCTAATATGAATAAGAAATCTTATTATACAGTAGGTGGACCTTTGTCAGCTTCAAATGATAAGAGCTATGTGACAAGGGAAGCAGATCGTAAAATTATTGAACTGCTGAATGATGGTAAGTACTGTTATGTATTTAACTGTCACCAGATGGGAAAGTCCAGCTTACAGGCACATACTAGCGCCGAATTGCAAAATGAAGGATTCGCTTGGATTTTAACCGACCTTGCAAGGATTGGCTCAGGAGACAATAAACAACAATGGTATAACAGCCTAATTTTTACATTAGCCAATGTTCATACTACTGATAATTCTGAATTATTAAAAAAAGATGAGGTAGATAATTGGCTTAATGAGCAGAGTAAAAAGGAGCGAACTCCTGAAAAATTACTATCTCTCTTTATCAAAGAAGTACTACTGGATAAAATTCCCCAAGAGCAAAAGCTTGTAATTTTTATTGATGAAATTGGCCATCTTATAAAATTAGATTTCAGTGATGATTTTCTTTTGTTAATCAGAAGTTTATACACTGGTCGTGATAATGATAAAGAATTCAAAAGATTAACTTTTGTCTTATTAGGAGTGACAACACCTCAGAAGTTGCTTAAGGGAAATACGGGAGCTCTTAATATTGGTGAATCTGTTGATTTACAGGGCTTTACACAAGAAGAAGCAAAAAAGGGATTAGCTAAAGGATTAGAGGGTAAGGCAGAAGATCGCGAAAAGGTTATTGAAGCTATCTTAGACTGGACAGGAGGACAACCGTTCCTAACTCAAAAATTATGTGCAATGATCGAAGGTTCTTCGGATTATATAAAAAAAGGTGACGAAGAATTAAAAATAAAGGAAATAGTGGAATCAGATATCATTAATAAATGGAGAGATAAAGACGAGCCAACGCATTTAAAGTCGATTGAAAGCAAGGTTTTATTTCAAGACGAAAGACAAGAAAGTCGGCTACGCTTATATAAGAAAATTTTGGATAAAGATGAGAACCAAGACGCTGATAGTATTGATGTAAAGCTAGAGCTTCGATTGTCAGGACTAGTAATTGAAAAAGATCAAAAACTAAAGCTGTACAATCGTATTTATGAAAATATTTTTGACAAAATTTGGATTGAAGGGGAGTTGGCAAAATTAGAACCAGAGTTTTATGTTAAGAAGAAGAAAAGTTGGATAGAGAGCGGGAAAGACAAAAAGTACCTGTTAGTTGATAATGAGCTTAGTAAAGCTGAAGAATGGGCAAAAGGAAAACATTTGCCTGATGAAGATAAAGAGTTTTTGAGTCAGAGCGAACTAGAGAAAGAAAAGAAAAAGATAATTAAAGCAAGTATTTTAATAGGGGTATTGATAGTGGTTTTCATAGTGACAGTAGGAATAGGGATAAGCATATCTAGAGAAAATAATCAAAAACAAAAGGCACAGCAGGAATTAGTAGAAGCTCAAGAAAAGGCACAGCAAGAATTAGTAGAAGCTCAAAAAAAGGCACAGCAAGAATTAGTAGAAGCTCAAAAAAAGGCACAGCAAGAATCAGTAGAAGCTCAAAAAAAGGCACAGCAAGAATTAGTAGAAGCTCAAAAAAAGGCACAGCAGGAATCAGTCCAATTATTATGGAAACTTGTACTAGGCGTATCTATTATCCTAGTTATAGGACTTGTGTTGATTATAGGATTCATGGGAAAATAGTAAGGATTCAGGTGGTAGAAAAAGGCATTAGCAAAGCATAGGCAATTGTATGACTAACATCCGCGCGTAACGCTTCTCCAAAGAAGTCGATAACAGAGCGTTGCTGAAAACGACAGTTAATAGGCTTGCAGTATCGCCAAACCTAGAGAGCGATTGCCCTTTAGGGCAGCTTTCCACTTTTGAGCCAATACGTGGAATAGATGGCTCAAAGTTATTAAAAACTTCGACCTCGCAACAGCGATGCCCAGCATTGGCTTACAAAAGTCTTTTTCTGCCTGCCTTTCGAGTTGCAATTAAGAAATGGCATCACCCGTATTTCTTAAGCGAGAAAAAACAAGGGTGCTGATGCCTGGGTCAGCCGTGCCAGTAAGCCGCCGCTGCACTATCATATGGAATCTTGGGGGTTTGCTAGTTTTATGACTATTAGACTGTATGTATTGTCCAGTAAACATGTTTATCTATTTAATTACCGTTAGTGGACGTAACGAAAAACTGGCATTTTGAGACTATTGGTAGGTCAACTGTCACCGAAGTTAAGTTAACCAACCCTTTGAAAACGTGTTATGGACTTTTCTAAGTCATGAGGCAACTAGCTGTAGTCCTTTGGCTACAACACCGCACAGCTATTTAGTTAGATGAAGAGTTGAAATTGTGGTTAAGCAGGGGCGGCCTCCCTGGACAGCCAGTGTTGAAAGATTTCATCACGTCCATCGTCAGCGCCTACCACACGGTAAACTCGTTGGCGATCGCCAGCTCCATCACGACCTTGATACTTCAATTTCAGCCCTATCTTCTTCAGCAAGCGCCGCAAGATAACGATAGGACTGTCATTATCGTTGAGGGTAATACCAAGCACGGTTTTGACTTGCCACTTCACACAGAGAGCATTATTAGCCATCTGCACTAGGTCGGTGTCAGTTCCTCTGAATTCACGGTCATCAGCGATGAAATTGGGGATGTTGAATAGTTCCAAGGCATGAATGACCAATCCAAGTTGACCGCCATTAAAGTCTGGTAGCCATGCGCTCTTGGCTTGAAGCATCTTTTCACCCAGTTTGCGATCGCGATCGGCTACAAACTCTCTGCCGATTGTCAGGTAATAACACAGCCTCAGTTGTGGGTAATAGCCAGAGTCGTCTTTTTTGATCAGTTCTGGGGTAACGTCTACACCGTAACGCTGCTCTAGCTTATATTTTCGTTCAATGTAGCGTTCAGTTGTGGTCTTAGCGCGTTGCTGCTGTAGCGCTTCATATTTGGCAGCAGTCATCGCCGTTGTATCGGCAGCAGAGATAGAGTCACATTCGCCGTCGTAAACTTCATTTTTTTGGGCGGTGATTTCGTTGTTTAACTTCTTCCTAGTTTTGTTGTCTAGGACATCGATAATGTTGTGGCCTTCCGCGCCTAATTCCTCTAACACAGTGTTACGGTAATGAATCATACCCGCATTGATGCGACAGCTCATCTTGATAAAAATGTTTAAGGCAGTGCGGTTAATGTTGATTTCATCACTGTTAATAATCAATGAGGCATCTTGCAGCAGCCTCAAGTTAGCTTGAAAGCGTTTGCGCTCACAGGCTAACAAGGATTTGAAACTAATTGCTCCGTTGCCAATCTTGCCTAAGCCGTGACGGGCTACCCAAAGATGACGCGGTATAGCCTCACGCACACGAGCTAGAGCTTGGCGAGTGGCATTTTCTGGGGCTACACCCTGGAAGCATCCCCAAACGCTGGTAAAATGACCCAGTATGTCAATGCTGACCCCTGTGCCAATGGATGGCGAGCCCAGCACAATGTCATACTCTAGCAGCACCAAATTTAATCTCTCAATGCAGCCATAAGCTTCGTGTTCCGGGTCGGCTATCGTTTCGGAGTCAATGCGAAGTATTTTCCGGTCGGGGAATTGTTTTTTTAACCGAGCCTCTAAGACTTTGGTTCCCCATTTAGATTTAGCTTTTTGGCAATCAACTGCAATAAAAGGCTTACCCCCAGTTTTGATGTGGTCTTCCAAGGCAGCTAACCAATTAACCGGGGTAGTTTGTTTGTAGTGGTAAATGTTCCAGGGTTGTCCCTTCCAGGTGTTGACTACCACCCAAGGGGTAACTTGGGTTTCTGCTAGACCCATCACCATTTCCGGCGATAAATCCGACAAGTCAGCATCAGCCACAATGACTCTACCCCGTCCTGGGGCGAGGGCATTTTTGAACAGTTGGGAAAGTTGGTTGAGGACTTCCACCCGATGTTTTTTAACTTCCGTGTTGGCTGAGAGTAAGTGCCAGATCACCTGTTCGGATTCATCAATGATTACTAGGGGTTCCTTCCAGTGGACAGCGTTAAATCTGGCTTGTCCGTGAGGGTGTAAACTGTCTACACACAGCGCAAAACCGAGTAAAATCCCCGTTTCGCTGTTTCTGACTTCGCTAATGTAGGGGATGCCTACCCGCTCCGCGATTGCTTGGGCTAACTGTACCCTGTGCGATAAGAGGATTACAGGTTGACCGTTGGCGATCGCCTCAGCTACTATCGGGGCAAATGACTGTGTTTTACCTGAGCCTTTAAAAGATTTGAGCAAAATCAGTTTAGCTGATTCAGGGATGGGCAATTCTCCCAGGTAACGCTGATTTAAGATTAGTGCAGCATCAATTGACAGGCGGCTGTACCCTTTAACCTGCCATTGGTCTACAGTAAGTGCCTGTCTTATGACATCATGGGCGACATCTGCGCCCCTGCCAACAATCAGGTCATCAATGCCCTTATCGGGATAATTCCACTGTGTAACTAATACCATCGAGCCGCAAGCCGTTAACAGCTTCGCGCTTTGGGCTATGGCAATGTTGACCCGTTGGATTGTTTCTGGTTTGGTGTCGTGGTCAAAGCAAATGGTGAATTTACGTCCAAGGGTAGCGAAGTGTTGCAAGTCGGGAATTAGATGTAAATTGCCTGTGGGTAGCCCAAATTCATCTTTGGGGTTGCGGTAGCCCCCGTTTACACCAGGCAGAGCGATCGCCGCATAACCCAGAGTCAGCAGCGCCCCTGCTTTTTTGGCCCCTTCACAAATCACAACTCCAATGTTGTACTTCCATACCCACTGCCAGAAACCCAATGCGCGATCGCAATCGCTTATGGGTTTTTCATACCGTGCAGCCACACTATCCCAAACTTCATCTGTGACAGCTAAGAAAAATGCCCGTGTTGGCACTCGCAACGGGTGTTCGTATTTGATGAATTTATGAATCTTGTTCGGGTCGCGCCTGGGGCGGTCGGGCTTCATACAACCCCACTGCATTAGGCTTTCATCGTTGAGCGGGTCAATGCCACTGCACCACCAGTTCAGTCCTTCGATGTGGCGATATTTTTTCAGTACCCCGTCCCTAAGTCGTCCATCGTTACGGCGGGGGACGTTTTCACCGTAGAACAGGTAATCGTAGGCAGTTGTACCTGATACTGAAACAACGTTTAAGGCAATAATTCCTGGATCAACGGCACTGGCTAACCATTCATTCCAGTGGGTTGCTTCTATATTGGAGGGTCGAGATATCGTCTCGCATCCCCCTATAACTTCATGTGGTTGAAGTGCGCGGTTGCTATTTATCACAAATTTTCCCTCAAATAACTGTTTTTCAACATTTGGAGGGGTTTATCGCGCTGCTACACCTGATATCTATGAGATTTACTGTTTTGCTTATTTAGGCTTTTTTATACCGCCAGAAAAATTAATAAATTTCCATGCAAAATTTCGCTGTGAAAAAATGAAAATTTACACAGCACCTCATATAATATGAGAAGGCAGCGCGGAACGATCTCTTTCGCCAATCAGTGGTCATTAGCTTCCAACTTACTCCCACTTATTTGGTCTTCTAGAGATAAACCCCGCTTCCCAGTATTTAAATTATTTAGTTTTTTATATCGGGCAAAGCGTTCACTACTTAGTTGCGCTTTGTCTTTTTAGTTTTTGGTGCTTTGTATTTACCTCCTTTACAAGCTTCATTTAGGTAATAGCCTGATTTTACAGAACTTCTGGTCATCTAATATCTAATAAGACCTGATTTTTACTTGAAATTACTCAAGAAATCGGTTGATGTACCTCTGATTGGTCATACTACTCCCTTACCTTCATCCGTTGAAGAAGATTGCCTGTACTCTCGTAGAGCTTTCGTCACCAAACGCTCTACTAGGTTCGACAAAGTACGATCCTCTGATTCGGCTATAGCTTCCAGTTCCTCTCTTAGTTCATGAGAGCAAGTAAAAGTGATCTTTGCTTTTTTGGTTTGACCCATAGCTTCAGAAGATATTAGATATCTCCAGTATCTTCCGAAGCTTGTTCAATGTGTAGTATTTCCGAAGCTATAGTTTTTATTTGACAGCTTCAGAAGCTATAGATTATAATAACAGACAAGACAGCAAAACAGCAAGCATCGCTAACTGATTTGTGTCCACCGAGTAAGGAAAAGCTATATAAATCAATCCTTTTAGCGTGTGGATCTAACAAAGTAGCAGGAACTATCAGATGCTTGTCTAACTTTTGTCAGTACCTAACGCTGACCGTCAATCACTATTTGCCCATTAACCAATAGATGCGATATGAAAGCGTCAAATTCCGCACGGGGACTTGATTTAGATTCCCCTGGTTTGTTTTGCGAAACTTATGTGACAAAATCTGAACTCGCAAGAATTCTTAACGTTGCCCGTTCAACTTTAGTCAGTTGGGACAGCATCGCACTATACCACATAGATAGCTATCAGCAAGCTTACCCAGTCAAAGCCGATGGCAGTACAGATCGCTCTTGCCCATTGTCACCATACCAAAGCTGGGTACTGAGTCGTGTTGGTCGCGTGATGCAAAATCTCAAATCTGCCGAACGGGTAAAGAACTACATCAAAAAGTATCCCCAAGAATTCACAATAGCCAAGTTTCAAGCACAGTTTAACCAAGTCACCAGAGGTAATGCAGCATGAAAACTTCATACATGATTGCTATTAAAGAAGTTTATTCACAGCTTTCGATGCTGGAGTAAATTATTAGATTCTCTCTGCAATCATCGCATCAAGATGATTTTGACAGTCTCAAAGAAATTAGTTTTGCTGAGTTTGAAACAGAGGCTTAAACGATGCATATGAATTTACGCAACTTAGAAGCAATCAACGAACTACCTTTTGAAAAAGTAATGCTTAATCCTAATCAAAGAAGAAGGTTAGAAGCAATAGATCGCTGGCTCAGAGAAATTCGAGATTCAGAGGAATTTAGGCAACTGGAATACTATCCAGATGTAACACTAGGCGATGCCATACAAGCAGTAGATGAACTGCTACAGTCACACGATTATTGTGATTACAACAGAGCGAACTTTACTGATGACCAGTGGCTAAAGTATCTAGAGCAGAAGCCAGTATTGCATATTCGCCGCGTCAAGACTTGGCCTGAAAAGATTAACTCATTCCTACTTGATGCTGCGTCAGAAGTCGCACTTTTGAGTTTGGTAACTACTAGTTTTATGGTTGTTGGTGCTATTTTTTGTCACGGCGTTGACCGGATTGAGCAAAGCAGAGGCGAGCAATATCAACCAACCTGGGTGAACAACGCCAAGATTAGCGAAGGCGGCGCTATTGCATCTATCGCTGTCTTCCTAGGTGCAAGTTTGACTGGTGCGTGTGCAGCTGGAGGGAAACAAGATGACTGATTTGCAACTTGTTAGATGCGTTACTTTGCTTACCCAGTCTAAAACCTACAGTATTGACGGTATTTTGTATCGATATCTATACAGCAACGGCACAGTAAAGCACACACAATATATGTTCCGTCCGCTGCCAAGACAAAGAAAGAGCGCAGATTTGCAACTCAATCGGGACAAGGTATTACGCCTTGTTTATGAAGTGCCGAGCTTGTACAACCAACATCAAGCAACGCAGACAGCTACAGCAATTCAGCAGAGTTTGTTTTAACTTTTGGTGACATTTATTACCGTGCATCCCGTCCCAAAGCAGCGTCAACTAGCCCAAAAAGGGCGTGTATATGCGGAATAACAGAAAAGTGTCAGTATGTCATCAAAGCTGACAAACCTTGTTATTACGTGGTTATAGCCTCTAAAAACGAGCCAAAAACATTTGTCTAAAGTCAATTTTCCAAGGTTATTGATAGTGCCTAGCTAATTTGGCGTATCAGGATAACTGTTTCTAGCTAAAAAGGCAAGGCAAATAACCTGAACTTACGGATAGTCGGTCAATTCTATACACACTTAAGTAATAAAACAGGGTCAATGTGGCAACAAAAAAATATGTAGCTAAGTATCGCAACCTCAAACAGACTTACGAACGCATCACAGTCAAAGGCATTTCAGATATCACTTGGTATCGCATAGTTGCATCCTTGAAACAATATTTCTCACTTGAAATTGAATCAGCTAATGCTCAAAGCATTGTTGAAACCTATGCTCAATTGAAGCGTAAGTGTCCAGCCTTTTCTTTTAGAACCTCTGATTTTAACGAGCGCTGGCAAGCCTTTAAACACTTCTATGATGCACAGTTCGTTCAATACACAGGTCAGCAATTCCTAATAGCGCTGGCAGACTATCTAAAAATTAACCTTGACAACGTACCACGTAGCACTCGTTACTACTGGTTTAGTCAAGCTGAACTGTCTTTCAGCGCCCAAGATGTTTACCACAGCAAAGATTTAGCCCTTGTGGCGTTCGTTGCTGCTAAATGGGCAATCAATAAGCGCTCGCAACCAATGAAATCTGCAACTATCTCAGTTTTAGCAATAGCCAAATAGGAGCAATCACCATGTCTGACAAGTTTACTAATAACGTCCGCGCTCGCTTGTACAAACAGGGCTATCAAGGATTCACTAAAGATGACTACACGTCGGCAGCTCTGGCTGTAGAGTGCGATGACCTGAACAATCCCACCAAAGAGCAATTGAGTCAAGCCGTTGACTATCTCAAAGCCAAAGCGACAAGCCAATTATCAGTAGTTGATGATCCTGTTGAAGAAAAATTTCTAATTCAAGTAGAGAAAGAACAGGCCGAGACTGAACTTGAAACAGGAGCGCTCGCGGTGGCCCCTCAAGATGTAGGCGAGATGATCACATCTAAGGCGGCAGTCCTGGGTGTCATCCTCTCAGAACAACAAATCAATGACATAGCCGATAGCGTTGACACCTTAGCCAGCACCTTTGATGAAATTCTTGAACAGGTAGAAACAGCACTACTGGCTTATGCTGACTTCTCTGCAAATCAAGTTGACGCAAAGATTGAGCAGACGTTAACCAGGGTACAAGAGCGCGTAGTTAATCGTCACGAGCAAAGTAGAGATAAGCTATCCCTTGGGTTAACGGGCATTAGTGCGGCTTTGGAGGCTAGCCGTAATCAAACTAAAAGCCAACTCTCAGGCATCCTCGCAAGGCTCAACATGGCTCAATAGTGATGACTTAACACTGCTTGAGTGCTTAGTCATTCGCTTTTGTAGGATGAACTACTTCTCAAGAATTGCTGTTAGTTTGAGTGTGCTTGCTGCTGTGATTTTACCCTTACATTACTGGATCTATCTGCCAATAAAAGAACATTCAAATTATCAGCAATATCTCAAGCGAAAGTCAGCTATTGAACAATATGTAAGGCGAATGGAGTATCACTGCACTCAAATATTTACCCCATCAAAAGAGTATCGCTGTGAAAAATTCAATGAAGCTCAAGAATCAGGTAACTTCCAAATCACGCAACCTAGAGCGCCAATTAAGAAATAAGTTTAACGCATCTACTAATTTAGTAGTCAGAGCGCTAACAGGTGATAAAACAGCCCTAAAGCTGATAGGTCAAATGGGTAATGACGGGGCAAAGATTAGTGAATTCGCCCCACAGGTAAGAGAACAAATGTTAGCTGCTATCAAAGGGACTGAGGACTTAAATGTAGTCCTGGGCGACATTTACAAACAAGCTGGTGTAAGCGGCGAACATATTGAAAGAGCAGTACAGTCAGCAATTTTAGCTGACACTCATCTAGCAAATATCTTAGAAGAAATGAAGCTTGATTTCGCTTCATCCCAGGATAAGGAAGCGCTACGCCATCAACAAGCCACAGAGCATATCAAGCTTAAGGCGTGGGTAGATAAGCATATGATGCAGGTTGATGGCGAATATAAGATGTTGCAGACAGAATTGCAGACAGATATTAGGCAACAAACAATTGACCTGCAACACGATAAAGAACTGGGCAAGTATTACCTAGAAATGGGTGATAACGCTCGTGATGATTTCAAGCCAAAAAAACAATATGCAGGGCGCTCAATAGTACAAAAAATCAAGGATGCTCTATTAGGTTTTTGACTAAAACTAGGGGGTAGGGTGTGGGGTGTAGGGTGTAGGGAGAGAGAGGTTTTAATATCACAACCTGTTACTTAATGTTTCTCACTACTCCCTATCCCCTTCTTAAAGACATTCTTTGTTCACATCAAGAATTGAATGTTTATTACCACTACACCCTACACCCTACACCCTAAACCATTCTTAAAGATATGACATACGATATTGAGGAGAACCAAGAAGAAGTAATAAGCGAAATCGCCCCAGATACGCCATTACCAAAAGACTTGATATCACATCTGGAATCGCGCAAGCAGCACCGTAAAGATGTTATCAATACAACTGATAAATTAACGAGATTCTTTGTCGGCTGGTCGCTAAATTCTACAGGATTCTTGATAGCTAAATATCTATTAATAACTGGCGGTGGCGTTAACTTGTGGCTGGCAATTACGCTTTCGTTTTCTATATGCAGCGTTGGCTCTCTGGCTGGGTTAACGGGCTTGAGAATTAATTACAACAGTGACGGACTAGAGGTTGATAATATGCAAAATCTTTTTAAAACTGCTGGTGGCTTAGTGTTTGCTGGTGTCACAACTTGGCTAGCAGTCAAAGACTATCAATATTTCGAGAATTTGACTAAAGAAACAGTCACCCAGATTAACCAAGATATCCAAACCATTGAAAAACAGAATCCACAATCAGACCCTTGGGTAAGTATTGCAGTCGCGGTGGCTTTATTCATCGGTTCCATTGCAATCATTTTCAGGAGACGGGAATGAAACAAGGTGTTGTCGAGTTAGCGCTGGCTGGTGTGTGTGGTGTAGCCGCAATCATGGGGCTTGCAACATCACAAACACGCCAGCCTTACGACCTAACACAAATTCAGTTTTGCCCAAAGTCAATTAACGACGTAGAAAGTCAAATAGTCCTGGATAAGCGTTTTTGTAACCAGCCGCGTTATGTCCTGACTGAAGAATGGCTTCGCTACGGGCTGTATGGCAGTATCATTCCTTACAAGGGCGATGCCATTCAATGGGTGCGTGATTTGCCCACAGACAACCCTAACCAGTTGCTTGGGTACGGGGTTGCAGTTGTTGGGCTATGGGGTATCGTGGGTTGCTTAGGAGTGCGTTCGCAACGTCTCAAGCGCACGGATTATGAATTGGGCGAACTTGAAAAGACTGGCGACTATGCAACTTGGCAGCACAATAAGCACAAACGAGAAGTTAAGCAGCATTCGACCCAGCTTTATACTGAGCGCCTGAAAGATGGGCTGTCAGGACTGGACACAGAAGAACGTAAAGCACTAGGACTGACTGATGAGGAGAACGAACGCGCCAAGGCACGTATTCAGCTAGAGGATTTCATGAAGGCCCGTGCTGTGAATCATTCTGTGATGGATAAGACCATTGCTGAGAACTTGAGAGACAAGGCGAAGGCGGATCAAGAACGGGGCAAGATTGAGGGGAAGACCAAGGGAGCGATCGCAAATGACAATCATCCTTTGACTGACCAACGCCTCATCAGTGATTTAATCGAAGCACTCAAGAATCATGAAGACGGTTGGCTGTGGAAGGTCATTGACAATCAAAAGCCCGTTTGGGTGTTAGGAGAAGCAGGAAGCGGTAAATCAACTCTAGCAGCATCGATTGTCATGCTGAGAGAATATTTATTTGATATGCCCTTGTATCAGCTGATAGACGCACACGCCGGGGAGAATCTTAGAAACGCATGGAGATATTTAAGTCCTCAGTTAATAGCTAAAACAGAAGAAGAGATAGGACAAGCTTTTGATGATGCTCGTGAACGATGGCTAGACAGGATTAATAATCAACCCGACAAGCAACCGCAACAGTTACTAGTTGATGAATTTACTAACTATTCTGAGTCTGACATCACCAAGGAGCCTGCCAAAAAGTTTGTTAAAGCATCTCTTAGCGACCCTAGAAAAGCAGAAGAAAGATTAGTCTGTATTGCCCATTTCTTCACTAATACCGCAGTTGGTGGCAGTGATGGAACTGCCAAAGGTAGAGCCAGAGGCACTATTCAAATTGACCGCAAAACTGCTGATGGTAAGACACCTTTAAAAATTGCGATAGTTAACGGTTTAAACAATTCAGAGGGAGACGCAGAAGTAGATAAAAAGGTGACAATTCCTGGTTGGCTGACTCCCCAAAGCATTCACAAGCATTTTAATGGACAGCCGATTGATTTTGATGATTAATCATTAAAAAAATATTCTCTGCTACTACTTTGGTAAATTTTTAAGTCAGTGCTTTGACTAATACCAATTCACAATTCGCAATTAAAAAACTTAGACACAGCAAGGCTTTCTGGGTTCGCATCTGTTTCATTATTACTGGTGAATAATCTCAATTCCTCAACAACTTAACTAATAGATTTTTTCAGTATTTATACTTAAGAAAAATAGCTAAATTTAAAGTATAAATTATTAAGTTCATAAATTAAGTTAGTAAATAATACTAGTAATAACGTAATCTTTAAGCTTTTAAAAAATTACTTTAATGCCATAAAAGTGATTTAACAATAGCTTTCTGTAATTTATCGTATGGCTTACTACACTATTTTTGAACAGATACTCTCTCAAATTAGATGATTATTTAGCGTATGACCGCCAAACTAGATAGACGTGATGTAGGTTTTACAATTATTTCGCGCTTTGAAGAAGCTTTTAGGCAATTTTTATCGGAAGCACTATCTATTCTATTTGATAATTATCAAGATGGAATTCCTAATGGTGTAATAGAGAAAGCTAAAGCACGAGCTAAAAAAGATAATTGGGATAACTGCGATGATTTTTTTGAAGATACAGATTTTCCCGATTTAAAAGAAATTTCTTATTATGGTGGAATGTATCAAGATTATTTCCCTCATAGTAATTTTTCATTGCAGCAATTTCAAGAATACATGGATGAGCTTTACAAATTGCGCTGTAAAATAGCTCATATTAGAGGTGCTTTTACTAGTCTTGATTTAGATAAGTTGTCTGAACTAACCAAAATAATAGCCGTAATATTAGAAAGATTTGGTCAAGAATTCCTCGAATTTATTAAAATTTTAGAAGAAAACCCTGAACAAGTTACAATTCCAGCTCCCATTGAATTTACAAATGGTAATTCTAATTTAGAGTTTAGTGGTATTATTCATAATTTACCAACACCTGATTATGAATTTGAGGGAGGATTTGTAGGTAGAAAAGAGGATATACAGAAAGTTACAAAGATGTTTGAAGGAGAGCAGGTAGTTACCATTGCTGGAGCGGGTGGTGTAGGAAAAACTGCTCTAGCATCCAAAGTCGTTGAAGAAATTTTAAGACGTAATAAGTATAATTTTGACTGCATTGTATGGCTCAGTGCTAAAGAAACAAAGCTTTCATATTTAGGTATTGAAGATATAGAACCTACAGTTAAAAACTACGAACAGTTATTGGATACTATTCTAGATGTCATGGGTTTTCCCAGTGATGACAATGACTCTGTAGCAGAGAAAGAACATTCTGTAAAGATTGGCTCAGAACTTTTTAATTCCATTTTGCTTGTCGTTGACAATCTTGAAACTATTAGTGATGAAAGTATAGTAAATTTTTTATTAGATATACGTGTTAATTATCCGAATATTAAAGTAATGATTACAAGTAGGAGAGGACTTGGTCAAGTAGAAAGACGTTATGAGCTAAAACAACTTAAAGAAAAGGAAGCAGTTGTACTATTTAGGCTAATTGCAAAAGATAAAAGTTTAGATGATTTGCTGAAATTAGATGAGGAAATAATCCAAGTATTAGTCAAAAAACTATCCTATTATCCACTGGCTATTAAATGGATGTTAGGACAAGTTGCTATAGGAAAAAGTATTTATCAGATAATTGATTCTATAGATGAAACGACGAGTGATATTTCTCGCTTTAGTTTTGAACAAATTTATAATAGTCTTACAGATTATGCCAGAAAAATTATTTGTACTTTAAGTTGTTTTGATGAGCCACCTCCTGCTGGTGTACTGAGTTATGTTGTAGATATCGATAAAGAAGAATTAGAAGATGGTATTAAGGAACTTGTTTTAGTATCTTTAGTAATCCCTGAAAGATTTAAAAATGAGCAAGGAGAGTTATCAACACGTTATATTCTTTTGCCTCTTACTCGTGGTTATGTTCGCCATCAACGGGAGCATCCCAATTTGGCAGAAACAAAGAAGATAGTCAAAATAATTCGCGAGTAATAATCGCGAATAAAATGGGGCGATGCATCTCCACTGTGCGAAAATTATTGTAGCAAGGGAGCAAGGTGATGACTATGACACCAGAAGATAAAAAACGTCTAGAAGCCCATATCCAAGAGATAGCCCTCATCCTTTATCAAAACACCCCACCAGAAAAGATTGAGACTTTTGAAGGGATTGAAACAGCAGTACGTGACCAAGTTCTCGAACACGTTAGCCCAAAAATCGCATTTTT
>LXQD01000005.1 GCA_003326215.1 Nostoc minutum NIES-26
TGCTTCATCGACGGTTTTGAGAGCTTGATGATGTGTTGCGAAAACTTGGTTAAGTGTTTCAGCCAAATTCTGCAATAAGTGAAAACGGTCTGCAACGTGAATCGCTTCTGGCGCACCCTGACGAATACCACTTTCATAAGTTTTTGACCGATCTCGTGAGATGAGGCTTATCCCTCAAATGTTTGATGGAACGAAGTTTGAAGTATCTCAATTATATCTTTCTGACTTCCGACTTCTGCCTTCTGCCCTCTGCCTTCTGCCTTCCCCCAACCGAGATCACCAAAAGTTGCCAAGAACCTTAATCCTGGCTCAGTTGCACTTAATCCTGGCTGAAGCGCAATTATAGTTGCAAATAATCCTGGTTTGTAAATGTCTTGATTGCAGGTTTGAGCGATTAGTATTGCAGGTCGCTACAACTATGTCGGCGATGCGATCGCTTCAATTCCTGGAGACGACCAACATATTTTTGTAGCCCAGAGGAACGAGAATTACGGCCAAGTAACACTGCACTTGTATAGGCAATAGCAATTAATAAAATTAGTGCTATCAAGCGTTGACCATTAGCATGAGTAGATTCGAGATTATAACCCCCAGTCTTACAATCTTTAAACATTGCCTCAATGCCACTGCGTAACTTAAATGCTTTAATGGCATCTGCAAAATTATCAAGGTTAGTTAATAAAAACCAGCCAGCAGGCTCAACCAGTCCACGATATTGACGTTTGTAATATCCAGCAAGATTAAATTTACCAAAGCCTTTTTGTTTAGTCGCTTGAATGCCCGTCAAGAAGAAGGAGATACCAGGAGTTAATACCAAAGATTGTAAGCGTTGGTGTGATTGGTTTTCTTGTTGTATGTAAGTACCTTGTTTTTGACGCAGTGCAAAGTCAATACCCTTGCTATGTAACCAATTTGCCAGTTTTATACGATGAAATTCTCTATCTCCCAGCACCAGCATTGGATATCCCTTAAATAACTGCAACAGTGGACGAATCAATTTTTTCTGTTCTGCCAAATTGCTACATCCTCTTTTGGGTAACAATAGCCAGTACACAGGTATTGCTCTTTTTTGTTCAATTAAACTAATTACAAATACATTTTCTGAACGCCATTGTGTTCTATCAATCGCAAATATCAGTCGTTTTTCTCTTGTTCTGAAGCTATTTTTTACCCATCGTTTGATTAGGGGAAACCACAAATATGGAATTGACAACTGGGGTAGCAGTAAAAATCTTTGAATACTCCGTCGCCGACTTTCAAATCTTATCGGTTGTGGAAATACTGTTGCTAGTTTCTCAATCGTTACAGTTTGATGAAATTGCAATAGCATCAGCAAGATTTCTAGCATCTTGTACTGCGCGGGTGTCAGTACATTTTGAAAGCAGTTTTGGTAGAATTTAGGTAACATTATCATTTGATAGGTCTTGTTGAGAATACCTGACCTATCTTTTTTTACCCCAAAACGGTCTCAATCTCTTATTTCCTTGGCTTCAGCCGCTTTGTCACCCCGTCAGGCTAACGAGGTTCTTGACCCTATCGAGGAAACAAAATCAATCTTTACCGTGCGTAGTATGGACTGGTCCGATCCAAATATGCCCATAAGTCTATGGGCATCACCTAGAAATAGCGATCGGACAGGTGCTGGTGAAAGTGATGAGGGTAACCCGCATACATGGAAATCAAACTATAAGAGCCTGGTTGTATGTAACTATGGAAAGTCTGCAACTGATGGCATAAACGAGAAGGGCTTAGTTGCCAATCTGCTTTTTCTACTAGAAGCTAAATACGAGCATGATAAAGAAAGCAAGAAGAAAGAGCGTTTACCGATTACTGCTTTGGCACAGTATGTACTGGACAACTACGAAACTGTCGAAGAAGCTGTAAATGGGTTAAAGGACGAGCCATTTTTTATTGTGACATCTGATCTAGCCGTAGCAAAATTAGACAGAACAAACAATAACTTCAAGGTAGGTCTCACAAAAATAGTGCTACATATGTCCCTTTCAGATTCTAAGGGAGATTCGGCAGTCTTACAATACGTGAAGGGCGATGAACCCGGAACATGTAAATTATTAATCTACCACGTTCCACAGGATGAAAAAGCTAAAGGCAAAGGGGTGCATCCCACTTTTTATTTTGCAATGAGAGAATAGCTGTCATTGCGTTCGCGTAGCGTCTCGTAGAGAGGAGGAACGACGAAGCAATCGCATGGACTCGCTCGTAGTTGGAGGACTTTGCGATTGCTTCGCTTCTCCTGTCGGAGACGCTGCGCGAACGCTCGCAATGACATGCAAAAAAGTGGGATGCTCCCGGCAACGACTGCTGCCATTCCTTCAGTTTTTTGCTCTTTAATACTGCCAATTTTAGCTACAAATGAATTAAACAGTTGAAGCATATTTGGTCATCCATTATTATGTTTGTCTTCAATAATTAGTGATTGCTACTATTAATATGTGACTGGTGTTAAACTATCTATCGTAGAACACAGCGCCCATGGGTTATATCTGTTTGGTTCTGGGAGTATCACTTTAGTTAACGTGCTTCAGTAGACGGGCTGCGTTGAAGTGAGAACATCCGTAAGTTAGAACAAAGCAGGTTTTTAGAGTGCGATCGCTTCTTACCAAACTGCGATCGCCCTTGAGTACTGGATAAACTAGTGCTATGCCGAAATTACCAGAGTGCGATCGCTGTCTCCTTTACGCCCATAATCCCTACATGGTCT
This sequence comes from Nostoc minutum NIES-26, assembly GCA_003326215.1. GTDB lineage: Bacteria > Cyanobacteriota > Cyanobacteriia > Cyanobacteriales > Nostocaceae > Dendronalium > Dendronalium minutum. The sequence continues at coordinate 2,723 of LXQD01000005.1, forward strand.
GTACTCTCCATCCCAGCGGGCCAGCTGGTGACAGTTGCCTAGACTTTCGAGAATACCCCAACATTGAACCAGAGGAGCTGACGGGGTGACAAGGAGGCTAGAGGGCTGATTGAATAAGGGTCATAGCACGTAGACCCCGTTGAAAATAGGGTAGTTTACCAGGCTTGAGATGCACAAGTGCGATCGCCAAATCTGACCAAAACTCCATAGCACCTACCCATAAACAGCCATATAATCCAATCCAAAAAGTACTATGTCGGCGTGTATAACGCTTTAATTCTTGAAGGCGACCAACATATTGTTGTAGCCCCATTTTTCGGGATTTGCGACCAGCTAAAACTGCAATTGTGTAGGCGATTGCAATCAATAAAATTAGTGCAATTAATCGTTGTCCAGTTGCGTGGGTTGATTCCAAATTATAACCACCAGTTTTACAATCTTTAAACATAGCTTCGATGCCACTCCGCAACTTAAATGCTTTAACGGCATCTGGAAGACTATCAAGGTTCGTTAACAAAAACCACCCAGCAGGCTCAAGCTGACCACGGTATTTGCGCTTGTAATATCCAACCAAATTAAATTTGGCAAAACCTTTCTGTTTGGTAGCTTTAATTTCTGGCAGAAAGAATGAGATACCAGGATTTAATCCTAAAGATTGTAAGCGTTGGTATGGCTGTTTTTCTTGTCGAATATAAGTGCCTTGTTTTTGACGCAAGACAAAGCCAATTTCCTTGCTCTGCAACCAATTCGCCAGTTTTATACTATGAAACTCTCTATCTCCCAGCACTAGAATTTGATATCCCTTGAATAACCGCAGCAATGGTCGTATTAATTTTTTCTGCTCGCCTAAATTACTACATCCTTTTTTAGGTAACAATAGCCAATTAACAGGTATTGCTCTTTTTTGTTCAATTCAACTAATTACAAATACATTTTGTGAACGCCACCGTGTTCTATCAATGGCGAATATCAGTCTTTTTTCTCCTGTTTTGAGGCTATTTTTTACCCATCGTTTGATGAGAGGAAACCATAAATATGGAATTGACAACTGGGGTAGTAGTAAAAATCTTTGAATACTCCGTCGCCGACTTTCAAATCTTATGGGTTGCGGAAATACTGTTGCTAGCTTCTCAATTGTCACAGTTTGATGAAATTGCAATAGCATCAGCAAGATTTCTAGCATCTTGTACTGCGTAGGTATCAGTACATTTTCAAAGCAGGTTTGGTAGAATTTAGGTAACATTATCATTTGATAGGTCTTGTTGAGAATACCTGACCTATCTTTTTTTACCCCAAAATGGTCACGCTCTTTTATTTGCTTTGTTTCAGCCCCTTTGTCACCCCTTCAACCAGAGGAGTTATGGCAACCGGAGGGGGCCAGTTATTACAACGGCGAATTGATTGTGCAACCAAAACAGCGGCGGACGCAACAGCAACAGCTAGAACTGCTAGATATCCATCCTTTATTTACTGGCAAATGTCCTCAATGCGAATATGAGTTTGACCGCGACTACACCTCAAGGGTGCATTGGGATTGCCCGGAGTGTGGCTGGATGGATGATTCAGTGTAGGGGTTGTTGCAGCAGCTTCAGCTTTTGGGATGATACCGTTGATGGTGCGATCGCTCTATTGCTCAAGTTTCCTCTAAGAAAAACAGGGAAGCGTAGCTTGTGGCCGCAGGCATCGCTTTTCATCTATCATCAGTTTATTGCTATCAAAATTGATATCAAATGACTGACCAAAAGTCCTCACCAAGCGAAATGATTCGCGTTCCTACTGCTTTAATTCCAGTAGTACGCCAATTATCAAAACTGCATAGACAGGGGCATACAATTGCCTTATTGCAAGGCTTAGAGGAATTAATATCTCAGTTTGATAGCAATATTGATATCGATGTTGCCCCAAGCAATAAATCGGTTTTACAGCTGGAGAAGAAGCTGGAAACCAAACTCGACGTAATAACCAAAAAGCTGGAACTCATAGAACGGGCGATGGCTTCTGGTAGATACAACACCGCCAGACCGCGCTCATCAGCATATTCATATCAGCAATCTCAAGTTGAGTTGCAACCCAAGGCAAATGAAAATCTAGCTCAACGACTTGCCGTAAGTCCCCAAAGCCTTATTGCTGAAAGAGAAAACAAGAACGCCCAAGAATTTATCAGTTGGACTCGTAACCGCGACCCGATGAGCGTGGGGTGGGAATGGAATGATAAACAAGGACTCTATTACCCAGTGAAATAATTATTTTCATAGTATTTATGTACTAATTAACATGAATAGGTATCGCATGAAGCGAAAATTTCCACAATATTTCTGGCATTGCGCCCTAGCAGTTCTTCTAGCTTTGACTTTGGGTGGATGGGGTGTGGAGTCAGCACACGCGCTACTGCGTCAACATCACGATTCCCCCGGTGTCTTGCGCTACCATTCGCAAGTATCTATCAAAGATAACAAAGGGTACGCTTGGCAAGTGCTACTGTTCAAGCAGAATTACAACAGTGCAGTAAAAGACTTGAGGTTGCGTTTGGTTGGGTTTCCTGGTGTGGTTGAAGTTGCTCACCCCCAACCATTAGAAATCGAAACAGCAGGAGGCAAATTGCTTTTGGCATCCGATGCTTACGCTCTAACTGCACCTGCCCCTAATGTGGGCGAATATGAATTAACTGATGTCTTACCTAAATTGCCCACAACCGATGCGCTCAAACTTCATGTGCCAGCGTATAGCGAACAGCCATTGGTTCTTAATATCCCCAACTCTGTAGTAACTGAGTGGCAATGGCTAGTGACAGAGATTGATTAACGCTTGCAACTGACAAAATAGTCTCCCCTTCGTACTGCCCCATAGCTTGTACGTTAATGCGGCTTACCCAAAATGCTACATTTTTCTCACAAAAAACCTAAAAGCTAGGGTGTTGGTTGACGAGAAATACTTGAGCAGACAATACCCGCATATCCACTGCGCGGTAGGATAATATAAAAGCTTCCTGAAAGCGCACTTCCAGGAAGTTAGATGTTTATGGTCGCGTAATCCTTATTTCCCAGATTGCAAGTACCATAAATTACGATAATTTCAGTGAGTTGCCATTGAGCGATCGCGCGATTAAAAGGTTGATTCAGGATATCTCTGAAGTGGCGAAGCTGAAGTTTTCTTGTCACTGGTTGTGCCACTCTCATGCAACGAGAGCAGTGGAAATTAAACCACTTTTTGAGGTGCAAGACCAGTTGGGGCAATCATTAATTCAATTTGACGAGGCTAGAACCGAGTTTCAAACTTCTCAAGTTGTTGCCAATCGAGCCATTGACCAGTTTAAGGTTTTCGAGCTGCGTTATGTTCGTGGCAACAGTGATACCTCCAGCAAAGGTAGAAAACTCAAACTTGATGGGCAACCTAATAGAAGTATCACAGCCCTTATAATTAATGTCCAAAAAGCTCCTGAAAAACCCAGCTTTCTTACTTATCTGTACAGCAATCATCGCCCTTGTTCCTACACTTGATCCCAGAATCAAAGAATCAGTTATTGAGGCTGCGGTAGATGCCACATCACCCCGTTCAATGGCACTGTCTGAGCATTGGACGGTGGTATCGGTTGCTGATGGCGACACTATCACTGTGCGTCAAGGAAACGAGAGGAAAAAAATCCGGTTTTGTGGGATTGATGCGCCAGAAACCAAGCACGGCAAAGCGCCGGGGCAACCATTTGGTAATGAGGCGCGGGAGAAGTTGCGATCGCTCGTTGCCTTAGCGAAAAATCAAGTAATTATCATCCCTGTGGAAACAGACCGCTACGGGCGAACGGTCGCGGAGGTGATGGCCTCAGTTAGTGGGGAGTGGGGGCTGGAAATGAGTTTCCAAGAAGAAATGCTCAAAAGTGGCATGGCTTACTATTACAAACAATATGCGTCTAAATGTCCCAACCATGATGCTTTTGCAAAAGGTGAGGAGATAGCGATCGCACCTCCATACAATAAACCTGTTAACAAGATTGATTATGCAGCAGTGTGCGATCGCCCATTAGCGCGTCTTTTGTCTTAAGCCGAGCTTCCGCTTTCTCCAGTCATGACAGCGGCTGCAATTAAATGTGCTAAACGTAAAGCTTCTGGCACTTTACCACAGTCAGTTAAGCGTTGAAGCGCTCTAGCTACTACAGCAGGTTCTTCACCGCTAACTTGGAAGAAAAAGGGTGAATAATCATAAATCGTACCAGCGAGTTGCAAAAGTTTCTGTCGCTGTTGGAAGTCTGGCAGATGACTCATTGCTTCTTCAACAGCAACTAAATCAGGTTGGCGGCGCATCAGGGTGACGCAAGGTAATTGCAGGCGGTCAGCTAATTCTGGAAGATTGACGAGGTTAAACCCGCCAAACCCAATTCCATCTAAAAGCAAGATATGTAGTTGTGGTAGAAATTTCCTTCCAATCAACAACTTGCAAATGACTTCTGTCGTATCGAAACCATCTTGTTGTACTTCGCCCCATACCATACCTTCAAATCGAGTTCCTGCACACACCACCCCAGCTATAAATACATTGTCACCAGCACCCCGAATAAAAGGGGCATCATCGAAGCCAATAACGCGAATAGTACGATTGAGTTTCAGTAAAGATTCAAGTTTCATTAAGCTGTTGTTTGGTGGCTAAATTAGCATTAAATCATTGCAATCGCACAATCCAAACGCTTGGGCGTATAGGCAAGCGATCGCAGTCGTACTGACCGGATCGCCTTTATCCTTATTTCGTGAAAAGTAGCAATCTCATCAGAGAAGCGATCGCTACAACAGCATATTTGCGTTTTTAAGTACGCAAAAATCCAAAATCATCTGCCATTTCCAAGGTGTTAGCGCAGCCAAGACAAAAGTAAGAAAATAAAAAAAGCATTTGCAGGACTTATAGCTGGGGATTTTTTTATTGGCTCTCCCAAAGCTTAATCACCAATCAGATCTGCCAATAAATTTGTCATCTCTGACTGACCTTTTTTGCGGTTGTCGTCGTACACAATTAATACATCCAGCTTGGCATGACGACTGGCTTTTTGCGTCTTCCTCACATCCCCTTGAGTTACTTCCAAAAGTGTTGTAATGCTGCTATGGCGGATGCGGTGCGGTGACATGAGTTTTTTCACGTCAGCTTCACCAAAATAATTGACAACGATTTTGCGGATGCCGTCTCCAGTGAGGCGATGCCCCCGGCTACGATTGTCAAGGGAGATAAATAGAGGTGAGGAGACGGTGATATTACTTTGGACTTGCAACCAATCACAGATGGCATTGATTGTTGCTGCGGACAGTTTCACCCATTCATCGTTCGTGCCTTGTCCTTTCCCCAAAATCCGCAATCTGCTTTCGTGTGGGTCGAAGTCTTTAATATTTAATTGACTCACCTCATTGCGCCTTAGTAAATTTTCCCACAACAGCCGTAACAGCGCGTAATCTCTTTTTCCTTGAACTGTTGAGCGGTCAATAAGCTGGACAACAGCGCCCATTGTTTGGGCATCTACCCCGGTGGTATCACGGTAGGCTTTTACCTTCTCCAACTCCACAACTTCAAGCGAATAGCTGCATACACCTAGCTTACGGGCAAACTTCACCAAAGATTTAATGCTGCTCAAGCGACGGTTAACCGTTGCTTCCTTCAAACCAGCAGCAAATAGCTTTGCCCTATATTTCAATACCACCGCCACCGCCCGCTTCTCGTTCAGGTGTAAAAACTCCAAAACGCTATCGACATTTGGCTCAATACCTGTCATCGCCACGAAAAATTTCCGCAAATCTTTTTGGTATTCGCGCCGCGTGCTGGCTGCGCGGATATTGGCGAGCATCAAAGCAATGACATCCTGCTCATCAGGAGTTGGCGCAAAATAACGCTCAATTGGGGCTTCAAAAGATTTTTCTAATACCTCCACCGCGTTATTTTTTCCAGCGTCATCGCTTGCCGTATTGAATGCACGCTTAGGAGAATATGGAGTATCAGACATAGCATTGAGCGCGAAAAAGGTACTTTTCGATATCAAAACTATTCTCCCCCTTTTTGTCCTCCCAGACCCACTTTGGGACGATCAAATTTCTGTTACGCCTTCTCCTTAATTATGTGACTAAATATACTACAAAAGTTTCTCGCTTCTTTGATGAAGTGGACAGGAGTTGTGGCGACCAAAGGGAAGGTGAGCGTGGCTTTTGCCGTTGTGCCTGTTTCCCAGCAACGAGCGATAAACTGCTCCCACATCTTTTGGTTACAGTAATGCGATCGCATGAATGTGAGTACGCGGGTATGCAAGTAAGTGAATTAAGTGAATGGTCAATTACACCTCCAACCCAAACCATAATGTCTGTAAGTAACCTTCAACCAACTTCTCTGGGGAACTTCAGTTTTACTGTTCAGAAGCATTGACAAAGAAAAAATGCCTGACGGGGTGACATCGACTGCAACCGCCTGTTGGGCCACTACTCCGTAGACAACCTCAGTCTATTCCACTTTTTCCTAAATTCGTGTAATGTCCCCCAGTGTCAATCAAAAATTAAGAAACGCTTGTGACTCAAAACTATAGATGGCTGACCACAAGCATTTCTGGTGGGTAATGCTTTGTAACACTGTTGCTCGGTTGTACCAGTCGCAATTGGGGAAGCCAAACCAATACTATCTAACAAGTTAACCTAGTACTGGTTTGCTAGTATTGCGCTTTTAAGCTTGTATATAAAATTTATAAATTTTGTCAAAGTAGATTTTATAAATCAAAAACATCCTTCATACTTTAAAACAGTAATTCTACGTAAAATTAGGGGAAGGGATGCCAATGACATCTCTATTTCAGCGACTAAGTGCAGAACGAAATCGCAGATTTGTAGGACGTGGGCGGGAACTGGAGCTATTTCTTCATACGATCGCATCAAGAGAATTGCCTTTTCACATTTTGCAAGTCTGTGGGCCAGGTGGTGTGGGCAAGACAAGCCTCATGAAGCAGTTTTTGCGCTTTTGTGAACGCTCAAAAATACCTGCAATTTACGTAGAAGCACGTAACATAGAAGCTGCGCCAGAATCTTTTATCAGCACATTGCACTCATTGATGGAATTGAATGAATCAGATTCTCCTTTGCATGTGCTAGCACAAAGACAAGAACGTAATGTAATTTTAATTGATACCTATGAAGCTATTACCCAGCTAGATGAATGGTTGCGGGAAGTATTCTTACCCCATTTGTCTGTTAATACCTTAATTGTGATTGCTGGACGCAATCCCCCCTCATCTCCTTGGTGTAGCGATCCAGGTTGGCAAGCTTTGATGCACACTTTGTCGCTACGCAACCTTACCCCAGAAGAAAGTCAAACTTATCTCACCATACGAGATATTCCCACCACACAACACCAGGCGATTCTAGATTTTACTCACGGACATCCTCTAGCATTGTCTTTGGTTGCTGAGGTATTTGCTCAGGCAAAAGAAATCTCTTTTCAAGCAGAATCTGCTCCTAATGTTGTCAAGACACTGTTAGAAAGATTCGTAAAAGAAGTACCAACACCCGCACACCGTATGGCTTTAGAAGCTTGTGCTGTGGTACGACTAACTACCGAGGCATCACTAAATCAAATATTAGCTGTACCTGAAAATACTTCGGCTAGCGAGATTCAATTCTTGGGGGAGATACTTGATGTCCACGATTTATTTGAGTGGTTGCGCGGACTGTCGTTTATCGAATCAGGGCAATGGGGTTTATTTCCCCACGATTTAGCACGAGAAGTTTTAATTGCTGATTTGCGTTGGCGTAATCCGGAATTTTATACTGAATTACACCACCGAGCGCGCCAATACTATACTAAACGCTTAGGACAAACCCAAGGGGCAGAAAAGCATCGAGTGCTACTTGATTACATTTTCCTGCATCGGGATAACTCGGATATTCGCTCCTGTTTTACTTGGGGTGAGCAAAGCGGTTTATTGATTGACTCACTACGAGAAACCGACACAACCGCACTGCTTTTGATGGTGGCACAATATGAAGGCGAAGAATCAGCAAAAATAGCAGCTCACTGGTTGCAGCGCCAACCGCAAAATGTAGTAGTATTCCGTGACTCACACTCTGAACCTGCGGGATTTGCAATGATGGTGGCATTACACACCGCAACTGTTGAAGATTTGACAGCAGATCCGGGCGCGATCGCATCTTGGCAATATCTCCAAACCCATGCAGCATTACGCAAGAGCGAAGGCGCAACTATTTTCCGTTTTTGGATGGCGCGGGATACTTATCAAGTTGTCTCCCCCACCCAAAGCCTAATTTTTATTAATTTTGTGCAGTATTTTCAAAAAACACCAGGGTTAGCATATACTTTTCTACCTTGTGCCCAAGCAGATACTTGGGCAGCAATGTTAAACTACTTTGACTTGGTGCGACTTCCTGAAGCTGATTTCACAGTCGGGGGAAGATACTATGGTGTTTATGGGCATGACTGGCGAATTGTGTCACCAACTACATGGCAAGAAATTTTGGCACAAAAAGAGGTTGGAACTGCTGTAGAATCTGTAGATCAAACTCCAGCCAGCGAACCTTTGTTAGTTTTCAGTCAGCCAGAATTTGTGGAAGCAGTGCAAAACGTGTTGCGTAACTTTAATCGTCCTGATGCATTGCAGAATAATCCCTTAGTGCGATCGCGCAGCGTGTGCGAAGTGCATTCGCGCTTAATGTCAGAACAAGTTGCTACAAAAGCAAGTATGAGTCAGAGTTTAAAGGAGACACTACTCTCCGAAAAGTCGCCCTCTGGGCATCTACGCGATAGCTGCGGCAGGCAAAGCCAACGCGTCAAAGCTTTACAACATTTGGTAAAACAAGCAGTTGAATCTTTACAATCATCCCCGCGCGATGAAAAACTCTACCGCGCTGTTTATCGAACTTATTTAAATCCCGCCCCTACCCAAGAACAAGCAGCTGAATTACTAGATTTGCCTTTCAGCACCTATCGCCGTCATCTCAAAGCTGGTGTAATGAGAGTTGCAGATATTTTATGGCGAAGAGAAATTAACTGATCGGCTAAAACACATTTTAACTACAATGTTGAGTTTTGAATTGGAGCAAAGCGATAGTCAAAGACTCAGATTGAGCCAAAAAAGTTGTTCTGCTTGGGACAAGTTAAATTCAAAATAGCCTATTATGCATAAAGCAGTTACTAAAAAGATGAAGATAAATCGTTTCATATTTTCCTCAAAATAAAATTTTTTCACAAACTCATCACATCCAAGCAGCAACGAATTAATTACTTATTCCAGTTGTGGAAGTTTACATCAAGCCCTTAACGGGCGATCGCCCGTTAAGTAAGTAATGAATCTGGATTGGTTCATTAAGAGGTTAGTTAACAGACTTTGGCTTTTTTAATTTGCGTTTTAGTATTAAGCTGCTAGCAAAAATGCCAGAGACTACTGTGCTGGCCATTGTAGAAGGTTCGGGGACAGCCGAAGTGCTACCGAGCGTAATATTACCAGGGCCTGTAATAGTGTTGGTAAAAGTACCAAAACTGTTATTACTATTGTTAAATCCAGTAGTGACTAAAAAGTATTGTTTTTTAGCAGTCAAAGGCAAGCCGCTAAAACCAGATGTTCCCTCATCTGGGAAAGGATCGTTCCCAGTGAGTAAATTAACTAATGGGGTAGTTGGGTTAAAGCTATTTTGATACAAGAATTGGATGCCCAAGAAAGCTTGAGAACCTACGACATCATAGGAGCCAGTAGTATTAACAAAGAAAGGCTGGCTGTAATAAGGGACAGCAGTGCCATTACTAGAAAGTGATGTAGGTGGATTAGTACCACCCTCAAACCCTTCCGTTTGAGGACGGTTAAAAGTTGGTGTATTTGTTGTGTCACCAGAGTATGAAACTGTGAAAGCTTCAGAGGGTAGGGCACAACCTAGAGATAGAGCGATCGCGGCAGAGGCAATACGAATAGAACACCTTATAGAGGGAAGAGATAAATGATTTTCTGCAACAACAGATTTTCTAATTGCTTGTGACATAAAGTTTTCAGGGTTATTTTAACAAAACTCAAAACTCAGCACTTTGATTTAGTTCCAGGGTTGCACCAACAAAGCTTGTGTAGTGATGCCTAAGCCAATTAGGGTAATGCATAAGGCGCTTGCCATTGGTAACATTTTTATCCTGGGTATCTGGAGTGGCAAATGCTCAAACCGATCCTTGGCATAAACCAGTATCAAACCAATTGCAGTTAGTACTGCTGCTAGACCTAAGCTAAAGGCAGACACCAGCGCTAGTCCAAAGCCGATTCGTCCCAGCGCGATCGCACTTAGCAATACCACCAAGGCAGAAGGACAAGGTAACAAGCCGCCTGAAATTCCCAGCGCCAGTATACTAGACCAGTTCATCGAAGATACATCAAGATGCGAATGCTCATGGTGTACATGGTTGCGATCGTGATGATGGTGATGATGCGGGTCGTGGCTATGGTGATGATGCAAGTCATGGTCATGTGAATGAAAGACCTGAGTACCTTGCAATCGACTGATAAACAAATTCAGACCAATTACAGTTACCAGTACACCAGAGACTACACTTAACCAAGGATACAATTGCTCTGTCAGGATCAACTGGGATGTGCCAAGAGTGACTAGCCCTAGAGCAAATATACCAGCAGTATGAGTAATCGTCATAATTAGCCCCAGAAATAGGGCGTGTTGGGGCTTGCTACGAGAACCCACCAAATAAGCACCGACCACCGTTTTGCCATGACCAGGAGACAAGGCGTGTAAACCACCCCAAAAAAAGGCGATCGCTAGAGCTATTAGGATAGTCAGGAAATTATGATTTTCCTGGGTAATGAGGCTAGTGAAGACATCGTTACTTCTTCCTGTCAAAGCATTATCTAAGCGCTTAAATGATTTAACAGACGGTGGAGGCACTTGTTCACTCAATGTCACAGATGGATTGAGTTTCAGGGAGATCCGACGTTGGTCAAGAGGACTACTAAGTAACTCAGTAGGGTAATCTCTCAAGCGGTTGGTGATACTCAAAGAGGTGAAATCACCTTGAATGGGAACGTCATTTGCAGCTACAGTAATCTCACGCCAACCCAAACGCTGTGGATAAAACTGATCTTCAAACTCTATTAACTGATTTGTGCCTACTAACTCTGCTGTCCTTTGAAAATTACAACTTAGCCGTAGTGTAGATAATCCTCCTACACCTGGAGGAAATTCGACTGTTGATTTGCTCAAAGACAGTGCTAAAGGCTGTTTATCAATCAACAGCTCCAGATGTGAATTAACTTCCTGGCATTTTTGGTCAAGGTATTGAACTGTCTCTACAGGTTCAGCTTTGCGGTTGTGATTGGTATCTAACTGATTAATTTCCTGAAAAGCAGGAATCTCTGCCATGTCTAGAACATAATCAATCCCTATACCATTTGGGGTTACCTGCACTCCTGCGTAGTGATTGATAGTGAAATTGCCTAAGGGATGGGCATCTGCCCTCGGCATCCAAAATAAACATATTGCTACGATTACAGTAATCCAAGTCAAGTAATGCAGTAGCTTTCTCATAAAGAACCTCCCATAGCGTTAGGAGTCAGGTGATTTTCCTTAACCAAGATTTGACGAGCTTCATCGGCATATTTGTGATGAAATTGAGGATTGAGGCTAACAGCTTGAGTTAGCCGCTGGATTGCTGACTCACGGTTACCGAAGTGAAGCGCAATCATGCCAGCATGAAATTGCAATAAGGCATCTTCTGTGCCATAGCGAGTTGCGTGTTGTGCTGCCTGTCGCGCTTCTTGCCATTGCCCATTGGCCGCAGCTGCCCAAGCCAAGGTATCCTCTGCATAGATATCATCCCGCACTACCACTTCACTACGGGCAATCTGTAATGCCTCTGGTAAGTGGATTCCGTGTTCGGTGTAGTAGACCGCTAAAGCGCGATCGTAGATTCCTTTAACCTTGCTTAGGTAAGCTACTACCCCGATCAAATCCTCAGTTTGAGTTGCGCCTTCCCGATCTCCCAAGGCCAGTTGAGCATCTGCTTTGTACCCTAGCGTTTCTACCAATGGCATCACTTCTACACCCTGGTTTGCTGCATTCAGAGCATCCTGCCATCGATGCTGTGCCGCATAGAGGCGGGCTAGTCCTGTAAACGCAGCTATATGCCGTGGTAAGAGGTCAAGAGCTTCCCGATATCGCTGCTCAGACATAGCAAGATCCCCAGCTGCAAAAGCAAGATCCCCAGTCCGCACATGAAACCAAGCACGAGTTTCTGCACTCGTTGTGTAGAAAGAGTCCATCTCCTGCATAGCCTCATCTAGCAGTTTTCGCGCCGAGGTTAGATTGCCGGTTAACTCTAAATAACGGGCGACAACTGCGTTGTGGCCAGAGTTCGCTGTTTCGTCAGTCAGGTTTTGCAAGAGTTGATGGGTTGCTTCATAGTCACCCAATTCCATCTGAATTGATGCTTTTAGCGAAACCATCTTGGCATTATCAACAGATGAGTTATTCAATACATCTAAAGCTTCTTGAAACTGATGTTGAGATAGTAAAGCTGATGCTAGGAGCATAGAAGAAATTTCATTATGGCGCGGCTGTAGTGCCAGGGATCTACGTGCCGCCTGTTCTGCTCGTAACACATCTTCTATATCTCCAACTTCTCGAAAGCGCCGCAAATATTGCTCGGCTAACAGACGTAAGAATATTGAAGAAGCGGGAGATTGGGCAACTTTCTCCTCATAGATGCTGATAATATGCGATCGCTGTAGATAATCGGGGAAGACTAGAGCAGCATCCTTTACTACTTGTGACTGCTGAACTGGAAAGGAATATGTGCCTAACTTACTATTGGTGTAGCCCAAACTTAGCGCTTGTGTATCACAGGGTCTTAGTAAAACCAGTAGGCTAGTCAGCGCTAATAGCCATAGTGTTCGTAAATACATAACCCTTACAAAGGATTACCTAAATAAGGGAAGGTAGACAGAAAGTTAGCATTATTAGGCCCAACATTATCGCTAGTCAGTGCCGGAATTTTACCAGCAGTAATCCCTGTAACTGCATCACCAAAGACAACAGATGCTGTAACATCAATTACGTCATCTTTTGGTCTTCTACCACCAAAGTTGTTGCCTAACTGAGTACCAAAATAACTACCCCTGGGTTTAGAAAGGTCAGCTTGGATAACATCAGGAATTGCCACTGAGATAACTGCATTGGCTATGCCTTGAGGTCTGCCGATCGCTTTGACAAAGGCTTGAATGAATTGGGATTGATTGCTAGCGTCTTTGGTTGGTGTCTGAAGATTACTATTATTATGAGCCTTAAAGTCCATAAAAAGTTCATTCAGGGCTGGAACTGCTAACCGCTCAATCTGAGCAAAATTCCCGTTTCTGAGTCTAGGAGTTTTAACACTAGTTGTCATCCAAACACCAATCTTGCCACTACCAAGTAGTTTTCTGGGTAGCTCGGCAATAATTGAGTGAACATTAAATGGAGCTAGAGTGTCTTGTGCTTGTCCAGGTGGTCTAAAGGAAAGAACTTGGAAGGGAGGACTGGGATTAGGCTGAAAATTATAATTACGATCCGGGATGATTTTGAAAAACTGTTCCAAATCGAAAAAGAACGGGTCTTTGCGTGTGCCAACAAAGAACTTCATGCCGTTATATGCGGAGAATGTTTGGTTGAGTTGCCCTGTCCAACTTACTGGAAGTAAAGCTGACTCTGTTCCTACTGCGATCGGACGACTTGGGCCGCGGACTGTAACAGTTTGCTTATTGCCTGTACCATTTACATTGAATTGGAGTACGACATCTTCAATACTGTCGCCAGTGTTATCAATCTTGAACTGATAAAGAACATTTGGATCGAATGGTCTCATTTCACCAGAAACGATCAGAGGGTCGAAATCCATGACTAAGACAACATTTTTGGGGTCTATCGGACTCTCAAACACAAACAAATCTGTGAGATCCGCAGCAGTGAGCTTAGTGGCAAGAAAAGTTGTGTCTTGGTGATCTGAAGCCAAAGCTTTAGGGGTTGCATAGATTAAGACTAGGAGCAAAATAGCGACAAATGCCACTATGGGACGAAAAAAACGACTAGCTCCAGTCCAACATAGCGATCGCTCGATCGAAAAAAATGCCATATTTTGGACTGCTTTATCTATGAGTAACCTGCCTTCAGTTGGTATAAAAGAGGTGATACTCCGAGCATTTATTCTCATAGTTGCCCTCCTTGAGGTGTTTAGCCTCTATTGTTGGTGTGAAAATAGCAAGTTGATTTGTATTTCAAAAAAGACTGCGGCCATTATCAAAGCGCTCCACAGCTTATTTGCTCCTACTACTCACTTTCCAGACCAAAACTTGCTCATTTCTTGCTCACTTTTCTAATTTCCAGATTTAGTAACTTGTAGCATTACGTTTCTAATACATTTTTCCGTATTTCAGGTATGTTGCTCAACCCGCCGCTATTTAGTAAAGGCAGTGCTACGCAAGCTACTTGCGAGGTAATGCCTCCCCATCTGACCCAGCTCCCCCAGCCTCAACGCAGCAAGAACAGTACACAGCATTGGCGGCTGTAATTCTTTATAGATAAAGCTTTGAAGTTAGGAAGAACTACCATTGCTTAATTTTTACTTACTGCTGCGAAATTCCATAAAGAAAACCCTCATAATGTTTATGAGGGCATTGATTTATATCTATGTCACTACTCAAGTGCGGAAACGTCTTTTACCCTGCTTTTGTAAGGCAAGTTTTTTGCGCTTGGATTTTTCAATAGGTGTTTCAAAGTGACGATGCTTCCTCATATCTTGAAAAATCCCCGCCTTGGAAACTTCTCGCTTAAATCGGCGTAAGGCTGACTCAAGATGTTCATTTTCACCCACTATTATTTGGGTCATTCTCTCTCCTACTCAATTGAATTTATCAATGGCCTAAAACTTCGCTCCTCAAATTTCAGGTTTCAAAGCTTAGTAGCGTCCACGTCCACCACCTGAGTAACCTCCCCGATTACCACCAGACGAACCTCTGTCTTCTCTGGGTTTAGCCTTATTCACTTTCAGGTCACGTCCCATCCACTCAGCACCATCAAGAGCGGATATGGCAGCTGCTTCTTCTGCATCTGAATTCATGTCCACAAAAGCAAAGCCGCGCAGACGACCTGTTTCACGGTCATTTGGCAGCACAACCCGCTTGACAGTACCATATTCGGCAAAAACACCCTTTATGTCATCTTCCGTAACTTGGTAAGAGAGATTACCTACATAAATTGACATCGATTTTCTCCAAAATTATCAGCGTGTAGAGATTTAAATTTCGGAGATAAGCCTGTGAATACTAAAAACAAACACTGTCACCGAATTAACTCTCGTTTTCTAGGATGACATAGTTGCCAATTAGGCGCATCCAGTGGATGGTTAACCAGTGATGTGATGATGTGGGTGCGGTCGCTTCATTTTAACTCAATGCCAGAAACTCATCTGTTAAATGTACTAAGGGCGATCGCCGATGCCCTGATGACTATTGCCCAACAATATATTATAGTTGTGAGCGAATGCAGAAGCACAAATTTGTGACTTTGAAGAGTTAGTAGGTTTTCAGAAGCATTACAATATAGACTGCACTTTGTTAGAATGCAGAACTGCGGCATTCGCTCTCAGTCTTTGCCCACCGCCCAGAGCGCCCTTCAAACTTTTGTTCGTCTGCCTAAGACTGATGCCGCCAGTGGCGACAGGCCGATGTTATTTACGGAGTTCTATGTCTTTTTCTCATCTCGGCTTGTCCAATGAAATTATCCGCGCCGTCACAGAACTAGGGTACACCAAACCCACGCCAATCCAGATACAGGCGATTCCTGCTGTCTTGTCAGGGCGCGATTTGTTAGCTGGAGCGCAAACGGGGACTGGAAAAACTGCCAGCTTCACCCTGCCACTTCTGCAAAAGTTGTCGTCTGACAAGAGCGTTAAAAGCACATCTAATGAATACTCGCCGATCCGGGCGCTGATTCTCACCCCGACTCGTGAACTAGCCGCACAGGTGGAGTTAAGTGTGCGCGAGTACGGCAAGTACTTGAAGTTGAACACGATGGTGATGTTCGGCGGGGTCAGCATTAATCCGCAAAAACGGCTTTTGAAGGGTCGAGTGGATATTCTGGTCGCTACCCCAGGGCGACTGCTAGATCATGTGCAGCAGGGGACAGTAAACCTCTCACAGATTGAGTTTTTGGTGCTAGATGAAGCAGATCGGATGTTAGACATGGGTTTTATCCGTGATATCCGTCGCATTCTCTCGCTCTTACCCAAACAGAGACAAAACCTGCTATTTTTCGCTACTTTCTCGGACAAAATCAAGGCACTAGCTACCGGGCTGCTTGATCACCCGGAGATGATCGAGGTGGCACGTCGCAACGTTACCGCTGACACTGTGATACAGAAAGTCTACAAAGTAGACCGTGACAGGAAGTGCCAATTACTTGTTGATCTGATTCGGCAAAATAATTGGTACCAAGTGCTAGTGTTCACTCGGACAAAGTATGGTGCAGACCGTCTGGTTAAGCAGTTGACCCAGGAGCGTATTCAAGCACTGGCTATCCACGGCAATAAGAGTCAGTCGGCGCGTACCCACGCTTTAGCAAAATTCAAGAATGACAGTTTACAGGTATTGGTGGCAACCGACATTGCAGCACGAGGTCTCGACATCAGCGAACTGCCCCATGTGGTCAATTACGATTTGCCCCATGCCCCAGAGGATTATGTTCATCGCATTGGTCGCACTGGTCGCGCTGGTGCGTCAGGTAAAGCTGTATCGTTAGTGTGTGTCGATGAATACCATTTGTTGGCAGATATCGAAAAACTGATTGAACAGCAATTGCCTTTTGAAGTCGTTACTGGCTTTGGAGGCAATTCCCACACCAAGCCCGAACAAATTTCAGATGAACGCAAGCATAGACCCAAACGTAGCAAGCGTCCGGCTCGCTCTACTGCTAAACCGTTGCCACAAACATCAGCTAAACAATCGGCTCGGCGAACGGTGACAAGTGGTAAAAAGTCCGATGCTCGTTCCGGAGCATCACGCCATTAGGCTAAACCCTTACGGGGCTTCTCTGCGAGATGTTTCTTTACGAGAAGCTACGCGTAGCTTGCTTCCCCGTAGGGGTACGCCAACCCCCGCCTTAAGAGTGAGCTTTCTTGGATAGCTGGCACTGCGGGAGTCGTTAGTGCAGTTGCAGCTTTCGGAAGCGTTGCTGGTATAAGTGGTGTTGGAATAACTTTTGGATTAGCAATGTTTATTTTAAAAGTACGACAGCTGTCGTACTTTTTTTATTGGTCAATATTTTGGCGGAAATCTAGATACATCCGCTTATTTCTCGTTACCCAAGACATCCTCAATCAGGTTCAGGAGTTCTGGCAGATGCTTGGCTAAAGCTTTCTCTTGGGGTGTTTTCGGCTCAATTTTTTGCCACTGTTTCAACTTAGTTGACGCTTGCTTTAAAAGTACGACAGCTGTCGTACTTTTCTCTTGGTCATTACTTTGGTTAGGTTCAAGATACCTTTGTACTGTACGGAGGTTTTTGCCTATTACAACTGCTAGAGCAGGCATTAAAGGCTTTTGCCCTTTCTTGGGTCTTCCCTTTACGTCAAGAAATCCAGCAGTGCGTAGACGCTCGGCGATAACTTTCACTTCGTTTGGCGTATAGTCTCTACGCTGTTCGTTCTCTGCAATCTCTACTTGCAATGCTAAATCAGGATCTTCTTCTACATCAAAGGGCAACATCCTGATAGGAATACGATTATCAGGGAACTGATGAAGATACTTCTCTGCCTGCTGCTCCTTTAGCAATCGAATTGCCGCTAATCGATGCCCTCCAGCCAGCAACCTAAATTTATTGTCTATTACTAATGGTTCTATCAGCCCCAGAACAGCAATTGACTCTGCCAAAGACTCAACGTGCTTTGGATTTGAAGGTCGGGTATCCTGCTCACGGTCTTTAATCTGCTCTAGTAAAACTGTAGAATCTTGAAGCTTTAGTGGTTGAGATTGCCCTTGCCGTTTTTGCGCGACTTCCAGAATTTTATCGAAATTGGTCATAAGAGAATTTCCTTACCCACTGCCTCGTAATCGCTCCAAGCATCGTCAGCACGAGCATCT
The DNA here is from genome assembly GCA_003326215.1 of Nostoc minutum NIES-26. Taxonomy (GTDB): domain Bacteria; phylum Cyanobacteriota; class Cyanobacteriia; order Cyanobacteriales; family Nostocaceae; genus Dendronalium; species Dendronalium minutum. The sequence continues at coordinate 20,832 of LXQD01000005.1, forward strand.
TTTACCATATAAACTGGAACTCCAAAATTTTCAGCTTTCAGGTAAACTGCCATTCTTCTAATCCAAGTTTTAAACAAGGGTAAGCCAAATTTTTCAAGACTTTCTTTGGCTTTATATCCATCACGGCTGGGGGAAGGAGGGACACAAGTCAGTAAGACTTTGAAGCGTCCTGGCGGTAATTCGTTCAGTTCTCCCACAGTTTCAATTAACGCTTCCAGAGCGAAAGTGCTGGGATGAGTAGGAATGATCAGTAAATCACTGGAGTTGGCTAACGCTTTCAACTCATCACTAGCAGGGCGGGCAGGAGTGTCAATCACGAGATGTTCAAAATCATCAGCTTGGTCTATTTCGCTATGATCGTAAACCTCGAAAGGACTTTTACCACGCTCAAACCAATGCAACACAGAGCGATTAAGATCGCCATCAGCTAGTACAGTTTTCCCTTTGGTAGCAAGGTAGGCGGCGAGATGAATCGCTGTGGTAGATTTTCCTACACCCCCTTTAAAAGATGCGATAGTAATAATCATTGCAATCTCATTACATTCAGTCATGATGGCGGATTGTACCGCACAAGAGACATTTTTTCCCGATTGAAAATTTTAAGTACCCCGTCTTACACACGAATAGTAATTTACGAGCAAGAGTCTATGCCCACAACCAGGAGATTAGAATACAGTTAGCAAAGACGGGGTTTAGCTTAGAGGAGCTTAATTGATGAATTTACAAGAAATTATTAATTCTATTAACAATTTGCCCACAGCAGAACGGGACTATTTATTTGAGTTTCTGCGTCAAAAAAAGGAGGAATCTAGAGGGGATAATTTTTGGCAGGGATTACAAAAATTTAGAAATGTAATCCAAAGCGAGGGGATTATCTTTACTGATGAGGATTTTGCTGATTTACGAGACAAGAGTGTGGGCAGAGAAATTGATTTATGAGTTTAAAATTCTTGCTGGATACCAATATTCTTTCAGAGCCAGCACGTCCTATTCCTAATACGAATGTTTTACACCTACTAGATATTCATAAGTCAGAAGTTGCTGTTTCTAGTGTTGTTGTTCATGAACTTATATATGGTTGTTTGCGGTTGCCAGAATCTAAGCGACGAGAGTCTCTTTGGAATTATATTTATGAGTCAGTATTAAATTTACCAGTCTTTGATTATGATTTAAAGGCGGCACAATGGCACGCCCAAGAAAGGGCTAGATTATCTCAGATTGGCAAAACTCCTGCTTTTGTAGATGGTCAAATTGCGAGTATTGCTTTCTGTAATAATTTGATTTTAGTCACTAATAATGTTTCTGATTTTGAAATTTTTAATAGTTTAAGCGTAGAAAATTGGTTTGTTAGTAAAGGTGAAGGCTGAGTTATAGGTGAATATGTGGCGGGAGTATTTCTTACCAGCTTTATTTGCTATAGGAATCTGACACTTTAGGAATGGGTGGTGCTGGCAGCCATGAGTTACATCCTGCCTTAACAGCGATCACAAATGAGAGTGAATGCTGTTTTACTAGGGTGATGGAGTTCTACAGTATTAAGAAACTTAGTAATGAATTTCTTACCAATAGTCGTCACAATCCCTTCATAGCAAGGTTCTGGAGAGCTAGTGCTGTGCAAGCTCATTGCTCGGTCGCACCCCATAAGCGATTGTTCCACCTATGCGCTGCTACAACAAGCAAAGTTGCTGTGTAGGGATTGGGCGGCGTGACGGGGCGATCGCTAGCAACCATTTTCTGTACAAAAATACTACCACTGTTATCTTATTGACACTTTCAAAAGAGTGATGTTATGCTTAATCTTACTTAGGTTAATTAGTAATAATTATCTTAAGTAAAGAGTATCTATATTACTCTTAAAGCCCACAAATCCATAGTTTTTTGAGTTGTTTATCGAGGTTTAAGTAAGCGATGACGTAGTTTTTCTTCCCTAGATTTTAGATGTCACAATCCTGACTTTTGACAGGATACGTGTGTCTAAATGTAAGCAAGGGGGAAGTAAACATGGGAAATCGTAGCGGACTCAAAAAACAGGGGAAAGCTAAAAATTTCAGAAAAGTTAATAACAGCCCTCGTGTATCTTACACCTTGTCTAAAATATCGGAACAATCCGATGGATGGTGTGTAGAGTATAGTGATAAATTTGGAGAGTGGTGGGATACTTTGAACGAGGAGGAACAAATTGACGTGGATGCTGTTGTCGGTTTACTTGAAAGACTTGGGCCGACACTTTCATTCCCATACAGTTCCAAAATCAACGGTTCTAAGTACTCTCGTTTGCGAGAACTGCGTATTCAGCACGCAGGTCGTCCGTATCGTATTCTTTATGCTTTTGATCACAGGCGTACTGCCATTCTCCTGGTTGGTGGAGATAAAACTGGAGATGACAGATGGTATACCACTAATATTCCTATCGCTGAGGCGCAGTAGGGGTTTTTTGTACAAACCCTCGAAAAGGGGGATTAGGGATTTTATAACTAAGAGGGGGCGGATTTTTTGAGGTAACGATAGACACTCGCCTTAGAAATAGCAAAGTCTTTCATGAGAATTTTGATAAGAGTACCTTGTGACCGTCTGAGATGAAGTTCGTTAATCTGCGGAGCAGACAATATCTGTTTTCGCCCGAAGCGAACACCTAGCTCCTTCGCCTTATGAATCCCATCAAGTTGTCGCTCAGAGCGAATTTCTGTTTCAAACTCAGCAATAGCACCAAGCATATTGAACAGAA
>LXQD01000006.1 GCA_003326215.1 Nostoc minutum NIES-26
GATGGATAACAACTATTTAGCAAGAGTTTTAGAGTTAGCTTAAAGTAGTATATTAAAACTTTGATTCAGCCTTGGATGTGAAAGTTCCACTTTCTCTCCAGATAAACATAAATTTATCTACCTAATTAATGAGTTGATTTTAGTATTAACAGATAGTAATTCAGATTTAGATAAGTCAATTCACAGTTTTGAAGCTTTATTGATTTATTTTGTTGATTGTTCTTGTAATTTTTACAATTATCTATGTCATTTTGAAATCTTCTTCAGTTTTTATTAGGAAATAAGATGCGTTTCCCCTGCTATACCTGCTGATAATGCTGCTTTATAGCGTAGTTTAATTTCATCATCATTGAAAAATGTTTTGAGTGCAAGTGCAAGGATTGATTCAATATTAGTAATCATCGATGGGCTAACACCAATTGCGCTAGTCCCAACGATCATCGTCATTAACACCGACTTGAGAAATTCTTTAAAATCATTCAACCGCTCATTAATCAGTTCTGACTCCATGCCCCGCAGATTGGGCAGTTCAAAAAGATTATTCGCTTCTTTAGCGATATCAAAGTAAGCCCCATCTTCACCTAGTAGATTAGTGTAGTCAGTGAAAGTGGATGTACCATCTGGTTTTGGATAGTCTAGGGCGACGACCGGAATATCTTGAGCTAAAGCTGGTGTGAGAATGCCTGCAACCAACACCGACTTACCAGAACGAGTCGCACCAAAAACAGCCAGATTCTTGTGATTTTGGTACAAGTCCAGGTGTACTGGTGTTCCCCCTTCTTCTGCAATCAATTCAAAACCAGAGCGATCGCCTGTTGTTGTGCGAATCAGTGGCATCAGTCCAGGGGCCTCGGAACTGAAGTAAGGCAGTCGGCGGTTGAAAGGTTTTGTTAACAGAGGCTCCCAAACGAAAGGGCAACATTGCAACCATACTTTCCAGGCATACTCTACTTCACGGTCAACGACTGCCGGACGCAGGAAGTAACTAGCCAAATAACGACAAGCTTCATCTAGTTCCCGTGTGGATTTGCGATGTACTAAAAAAACAGTAGCTGTGTGAACTACAACACTACCTTTGTAAATTGTCTTCTGTGCTTCTACGGACTCCTCAATATTCAATCCTGACTTCACATCGATATTACCTTTGCCGCTAGATAGTGTCGTAGAAGTAATTGATTGTTTGGTTAGGCGTTGCAGGTTAGTTTTAGTGATGCCTTGGTTTGCTTTTGTTAGCTGACAAAAGATTTCCGTATCAAAAATACTATCACGAGATACTAGTTGCCAAAGATATCTCAGTTGAGCCTGTTCATCAATCCAGCCCCCTGGCTTTGAAGAAAAGTTGAGCGCCCCAATATATTTATCTTGGATTTTCACCCACTTCCGATCAAAGAATGGCACAGAGTTTTCATTTTCCAACATATGATGTCGGATATGAAAATCGCTAGTTTGTTTTTCTACTAGACCATGTAACTCATTGACGGTTAAAGGGTTAGGGATGGCTGTGGGTAAAGAATGATTAAATTGCTGCCAAATCACTGACCATAGTGATTCTGCACTCAGAACTTGAATTGCCAACTTCATCTTATTGCTGAGTATAGATTCCCACAGTAAGAATCCATCATTAAATGAATTCTTGAGAATGTTTTCAATTCTGGTATTGTTAAACGAATGAATTTCTCCAGTGAAGCTGTACCAACCTTTTTCTAACTTTCTAATGAGAGATTCAATCAAGTCGGGATTCTTGCCATCATCATCGGCAACGGTATAAGTACACCATAATCTCAAGAATTTATTCTTACGAGTTCCAGACTTAGTTAGCTCGTTAGTGCGTAATCTCTCACTACGAATCAAGAGTTTAAGAGAGTCTATTGTACAGTTTTGTTCTAAGGATTTTAGCTCTTGCTGTCTAGCATAGTCAGAAGTGAACGAGCCTAAGTGTATAGTGAGAGATTCATTTTCCGGGATTTCTTTCAGTCCCGCTTCTATCCCCTCAAATATAGGCAGAATTTGCTCTTGAGGTAAATTTGGATGAATTCCTAGACAATCAAAACAGAATTGAATTTGGATATCTTCTCGTTTTTTAAGGATTAACGCTCCAATGCCTTTCCTCCCTCCTAAATTTAGCTCACAAATTCCCGCAAGATGAATAACGTCCTCAAAAGGAGTCAGCGTTTTGGCAACGCTAATCTGTTCATTCTCTAGAGACTTTTTACCTAATTTATCGGTAATTTTCGGCTGACGAGATTTCATCTGGATTCTGACTTATTCTTTAATGTTTGAAAACGCATATAGCCGCGAGTAATTCGAGGGACGCTAACGAACTTACCAAAGAAATCCTTGTTTGAGGATAAAACCCACCAAGTAGCCCATCCCCAAGCAATACTCAATCCAGTTCCTAGCCAACTTGCCTTGAGCATGTAATTGAACACAAATACATTGAGTATTGCGATTAATGACCAAGGAAATATTTGGTCAGCAGGAAATGGCCCTAAACGAGGTCTGTTTCCTAAAATTTGATTAACGGTTCGGAACTTTTCATGTCTCATATTTTTCTTAATCTGTCTGATTGTGGAACATAGTTTTGGTTGATTGATAAACCTAGACCTGACATCTAATTTGAGATTAATCCTTGCTAAAAGGAGCTTAAAACCCTATACCAATAAGGATTGCTGGTTTTGGTGTTGGAGTCTAAATCCCCAGACGCTCCTACGTCGCTAACGCTGACGCTCGCAGACTCGCTACCGCTTCGCTAACGCTATCAAAAAATGTAATTGCGTTAGCGAGTCTTCTCCCAAGGGGAGACGCTACGCGAACGAGCGTCATTGCGAATTGCGCTCATGCGCGAATTGGTATTACACAGTCGCTGCTCCTCCTCCACCAGTAATCAAACCTGTTATTAAATCTCCAGTAACCACTGCTAGCACTATAATTAGTGGAGTTCTGGCAAGAGTTTGCCAATCTTCGTCATTTCTTGCTGCCTGAATTATCCTAATTAAACTAATACCTACATACAGTAAAAATAACCCTCGTAGCACGTTGAAGAACAATGTAATTGCTGCTCCTGTTTGAGCATTGCCAGCATTTCCAAAGTTGGTAGTCATCCATGTTTCAGCACCTTGAAAAAACTGAGCATCGGCAGGGGCGCTAGCAAAGTCTAAGACACAAATTATTGCCAAAATTGCAAACAACACCGCATAGAGATTGACTCCATATTTGCGTTTTACTCTATCAAAGTTGGTCAGTAAGTATTGAGATTGTTTCGGCAGTGCAATTACGATGGCTGCTGCAATCATCAATCCACCAACTAGAATATTGTGAATTGACATCGACGCGATCATCAACGCACCATTTACTCCCATCAAGGTGAGTGTGCTGTTTTTCATCCTGTTGCGATTTTTAGGTGATGAAGGCAGCACTGCTGTATCTGTATCGGTAAAAGTTTTAGTTTTGTAAGTACGCATTTGTGTTAACTTGAATAATTTTCTCGCTGTCAGAGAGTGTTTAGTTTCCCAATTCTGCCGGGAACTAAACTATCAAAAACATTATTCAAGCCTTTTTTCAAAAAATATATAGCCGAAATATCGATAAATTAATCATACTTTTGGCGACTAAAAAAGCAATCAGTATCCAAAAATACAATTTTCTTCCTCTCCTCTACACCCTGCACCCGTTGCACCACACCCTCTTCATGACTTCAATTTTCGTAGAGAACGTTCAAAAACTGAACAGCTTGACGCTTGGCAGTCTCAGAACGCAAATCATATTTTTGAGTTGTCGCTGGATTAGCATGACCGGCTAGTTCACAGACTGTTAAAACATCAACGCCGGATTCTAGTAATCTAGTGATAAACGTCCGCCGAAAATCATGAGGGCTAAAACGTTCTATCCCTGCACTCTTGGCACGTTTTTGGGCTATTGCCATCACAGCTTGGTCTGTCATCTGGCGGATATGAATGTGTCCGCCACGTTTAACTGGACAAATCAAAGCTCCTGGGGTATGACCTCTAATCTTTAACCAATCATCCAAAACGGTAACTGCCCCTGGAGGTAAATACACACTGCGGTATTTTCCCCCTTTCCCCTTGCGTACTTTCAACGAGTTATCTTCTCGGTTAAAATCTTTTTTTTCTAGAGCTACCACCTCAGACCGCCGTAACCCAGAGCCACTTAAAATTGCAATCAGTGCTGCATCTCTGATGCCAATCGCATCATTATCTTGCTTGCAGTCGCAAAGAAGTGCGGCAATTTCTGTAGGTTTTAATAACCGTCCTCGCAAAGGTGCTTCTCCGCGCACTCTCTTGAGGTCTACAGCACACTGGTAATCTTCTGCACTTATCAACCCTAACCGTAAAGCTTCTTTAAGAACCCGTCTTAAAGCACAAATCATTCGGTTGGCTGTTGCTGGAGAATATTGCTCCATTAATATAGCTCTAATTGCTGCTGTGTGCTGGTAGCGTAATTTTGACCAGTCTAACGACAAAGCATCGCATTCGCCTTTTGTCAACAATCGGGCAATGACATTGAGTGCTTTTTGCATTGTCCGCCGTGAACCCGTAGTCAAACTAGACAAATAGACTGCCGCAGGGTGAAGTGTCAAAGGCGGCGGCGTGGTCAGCATTAAATCAATTTGTCTTGTCGATTGCTCTGCCATGCTTGGTGTTACACCACACCCTTTGTATCAGGTCGGGTACATCTTCATCTTCTCACCAATCGACAAGCGCGATCGCTCTATGAACCGTCTCCTACTATCATGACTGAAAACCAATGTTGCTGGTTTTGAGGAGATCCAATAAATCAGCCCAGCCGTCGCTTTCGCCTTGAGGGCGAAAGCACCTAAATCCTTGGGTTGAGCCAAAATATTTTTAATACGGCGCTTGCTGATTTATTCGCAGGCTTGTGCCTTGAAGTTGTCTGCGTGTAAGCATATAAAAAAGTTCAACAATTTTAGTCTCTCAAACCATTGATTTTTCGTAGTTTAGTGCAAGTCTCGTAAAAAGCCGCCGCCGAAATTAAATAAAAAAGTTGAACAATTATTGTTGGCAGTGCTACCCGAATATGGGCGATCGCTCTTGAAGATGTAGCGTGTACGCCGCGTACAGGCGAGCGATAGCTGGACGAATGCCTGGAGCTTGGGTAGCACAATAATGAAATTGTTGAACTTTATTATCCTCGTACCCCTAACACTCCTAAAAATAGTTTTGGTAAATATCAGTTTCCATAACTTATTTTGGCTGATATTTTCTCAAAGGCTTATCAATGTTGGGTTTCACATGAGATGAAAATTGTGACCTAAAAGAGCGAAAAATCTCAAGTAAAGTGCCGACACTCCCAGCAAGAGTTAAAGAATAAAGGGGGTGAGCAGATGGGTTTTCTGTAAATTTGCGATCGCCTACGACGGGACGTGGACGGGGCTAATGAATACAGATGAATTTCTGTACTGTATTCCACACGCTAAATTTGAACGCAGTGCTGAAAGTCGATTCGTGTAGAACATTGTCTTTACTGTTGTCCAGACAATGGCGATAGCAATACTGATATCACAGTAATAGCAGTAATCCCACAAATCACTTTCCAGCAAGTGGAGTTTTGCTATCAAAACCGATATCATTTTTAGGTAAAACGGGCTGGATATTCAGTCTGTCACCAACTCGAATGTTGGCAGCGCCGGGGGCAAGTTCCAAGACTAGGGTAGCAACCCTGCCCTTGTAAATTGGACAAGGATTTTCGGTACAGGGTGGAGCATTGTAAACCACAGTTGTCACCACATTGTTCTTGAGATAAATGATGTCTAGAGGGATTTTCACTTGAAACATCCAGAATGGGACATCTTTGTACTCCTTGCCGAGTACAAATAACATCCCGCGATCGCCCTTCAAAGATGACCGGAATTTCAGCCCCTTCTCTAATTCCTCTGGTGTGGTAGCAACTTCCAGCTTAAATGTCTGGTTGTTGTGGGTGAGGGTGTGGGTTATGGGTAAATGCTGGGGTCGAGTTTGTAAATAACAGATGCTTGATGAAGCGACAATAATTGATATTCCAGCGATAGGCCCTCCTATATTCAGGAGTCTTAACCCCTCACTGTACAAGTCATGAAAAGAAGGAATTTTCATCAGTTGCATAGTTCATCCAAATATATCGACATTGCCGACACTATATATAGATGAGTCAATCGGGCTAGACGGTAGACCCTGTAAATCAGCTTTGTTCCGCATACTCTCAATTCGGTCGGCTTCGCGGATGGCTAGAGGGTTAATGTTCTGCCTTGCTTCTAACAATGCCGATAATGTAATTAACAGCGGCGGTAGTTCATCAAGTGGAGGAATATCGTCAGAGAACATTTGACAGAAAGTAGAGATAGCTGCTCTTTCCACAAGTGCTTGAATTTCAGCACCAACACAGCGATGTGTGGCTTTGAGCAATCTGCGCCATTCTGACTCGGTGAAAGCATCTCCACCACGAAAACGCTTGTCAAATCTGGCTAAGTGAATTTTGAAAATCGAGTGGCGTTCTCCGTAGTTGGGTAAGTCCACCTTGAAGATGTCATCGAATCGTCCGCTCCTGGTAAGTTCTGGAGGTAGCCAATCCAAGCGATTGACTGAAGCCAGAATTAATACTTCACTAGTTCGCTCTTGCATCCAGGTTAACAACATCCCCGCCAGCCTTCTAGATAAATCATCATCCCCGGCGAATCCTTTGTCAAAGTCGTCGAGGTATAAAATAACACGATTGATTCGGTCAACCAGTGCCAGCAATTTCTTTAATTGATACTCGGCCAAATTGCCGTAACTGCGAAAGCTGCCCCACTCGACAACGATCAAGGGAAGTCCCAAACGCGCAGAACAAGCTTTAGCCGAGTAAGATTTTCCTGTACCTGGAGGCCCAATTAACAAAATACCTTTGGGTAGGCGAAGATTATAAGCTTTAGCTAGTGGAGTCAGAAGGCGTTTGTATTGTTGAAAGGCTTGTTGCATCAGTTCCAGTCCGCCGACTGAGATAGTAGGTGGTTGCAGAAACTCAATATTGTAAACTCGTTTGAACAGGTCGATTTTGTAAGCTCTTAGTTTTTTTGTTAGTTCTTGAGTATTGCCCAAGCCAGAAGCGAGTGCAAGTTTAATTCCGTATTCAACATCTGCCAAGTACATGCCGACAGCAGCATTAGCTACATTGTTAATTTCCGTTTCTGTATAACTGGGCAGCATCAGAGTCAAGTAAGCGCTGATTTCTTCAACAGTTGGTAATTGTTGAATGACGGTAGGAATTAGGGGTGCAATTTCAGATGACAGATTGGCGTTAGGCCCCAATAAGATTGCTGTCTTGTTTGAGTTACGGTTGTAAAGTTTGAGGTTAATGAGAGCGGACTCGATCCACTCGGCAGTCAAGAAAAAATCGGGGTCGGTGGTCGATTCTCCCAGCCAAGGGAATATTCCCTCTAGTATGAGAATGCCTTCAAGTTCGGTGGTTTTCCAAAAGCGCAGAATCTCAAAATAATGTTCGCGTCTACTTTTAGGGAGTGCCTGATATTGGCTTACAGGTTGTAAAGCCAAATCCTGCTCATTGATAACTAACTGATGCAGTGCGTCATCTTCCAATGTCCACAGGTAGCAGGGAATGTTTTGTGAAAAGCATTCACTCGTGATGTTTTTGAGTAATCGGATTCTCTCTTGTAAGGGAGATTCTATGGCAATTAGCTTGTTATTCAGTTTGATCAGGTCAAATACTTGGTTGACCAATGTTAAACTCATAGCTTTACGTAGTATCGCCAACCAGATAATAAAAGTTCTGAAAATAAAAGCAATAGCTGAAAGTACGATTTATTTTTCGTACTTTTGGCTATTGCTTTCACAAATTAAAGGAAGAAGAATGCAGGAGTCAAACCAAGTCGCAAGTCGCAAGTCGCAATTGCTCCCCTGTGCTGATACGCTGGTTTCTCTTAAGTCAGCCCCAGAGTGTGAGTGAAGCTTGACTTGATCAAGAAGCGCTTAGGTTCAAAACCGAGTGCGAATGGTGGGCGAAGAGTTAATACTTCCACTCTTCCACTTCCGACCTCCGACTTCATTTTTTATGTAGTTCACAGTTCTAATTCTTGATGAAATTGAGGTGATTGATAACGATGTTGTTGCAATTTACAAGAGAAATTAACCAATTCCTGATTCCAGTCTTGGGCTTTAGACTTGTTCCTTTTAGCTTGTGGCAGCAATTCCTTAACAGCCCGTGCATTAGCATTACCAATGTCATCACTGTCAAAAGCCACCTGCACAGTAGGAATATTCTGCAATCGCTCAACTGGTAAGCTCTTGGGGCTATCGACTGCCATGTACATTGTTCTGGTTGGTGGTAAACCGCCTTTGACCTGATACTCCAGCATGGCAAACGATATGACATCAATAGGCGACTTCAAAAGTACTAATCTTTCTATTGGTGCGGTTGGCTGTCCGCCTAAATGAAAGTAAAACCAGCTATCACTTCGTTTTGTGCCTTTCTCATAACCCTTGAAGCTGTTGCTCTCCCCGCGTGTCCCACGCAAGAATGCACCTTGAGGTTGACCGTCTAAATTCCGCATCAAGAACACGGCATTTGCTCCTGCATCAGCATAAATCAGCCCGCGTTGGTGTAGAAGTTCCACAAATTTTGATGGGATGCTCCGTTTTTGGGTGAGGTAATTAGAAACTAATTGCCAGTTGGTTTTGTCCTCAACTGGTGGCTGGAAGTTGGGGCGTGGTTCAAAGAGGATAATCTCAGATGTGACTCTTTTAGACTGAGCGGTTGCTGCCCTTTGTGCAAGAGCTTCACCAAATCGGTCACTTAACCATGCGATCGCCTGTCTTTTATTGCACTGGTTAACGTGCATCACCAAGTCAATTGCACCATTCCCCCCTAGTGGAGAGCCTGGGTCAAGGTCACTGAATTTCTCGCCATCAATATTAATGATGTGACCATAACCTTTCCATGCACCACTAGAGTGATGTAACCCCAACTCCCACGCGACATCAACAAGGGGTAAATCAGTTGAAGATTCGGCAATTTCCCTCATTTTCTGGTTATCTTGCTCTAATTGAGCGATCCGTTTTTGCAGCAATTCATTCTCTCTAGCTAGAGCTAATGCTGTTGCTTCTATTTCTTCTTTAGAGCGAGTAGCCCTGTCGCGGTCGGCTGCTTTAGCCTTTAACTGTTCGGTGTTGAGGTCATCAACTTCTAAGTCCCGCCCCGACTCTACAATGCGGTAAAAGTCCTTGATATCCTGGTGCTGCGCTCTACTTCCCTTGATTCCGCGCTCCAGCCCAATCAGCCGCATCGTGTCATAGTAAGAATCTTGAAATGCATGAATCTTCTGCCTGCCATCAAAAAAATGATTACACCGTAATTGTCCTTCATTATCCACTGGGACGAAGTAGGCGTGGATATGCGGGGTGGCTTCATCTAAATGCAACTCTGCGCGGACTATGCGCTCTCCGTATTCATCGGCTAACCACTGGTGCGTTGCTTCTAGCCAATCATCTAACTTTTGGGGTTCGTAATACCCTGCTTGGTTTGGACAATCCGGGCGGAAGTAACTAGGCGAGGCACTAAGCAGAAATTCTACGGCATAAACCCCATCGGTACGAATCTTTCGTTTCTGTTCATGCTCGGCAATTTTGGCTAATACCAAATCCTCTAACCTTTCTTTGGGATCGAGACTACCTATGAATCTAATATTTTCTTTTGTCGGATCGGCATTTGGAGTTTCTCGTTCGCGGTTGGTGTGAGATGCACTGCCAGTTAGGTTACTCCGCTTTAATTTTTTCAGTCGTGCGATCGCGTATGCCATCTTTTTGATTTAAGCTAAAAACTGAAATCATCAATAAGTCGATTTGAGCGCCTGAAATAATTGCTACCTAACTTGTTAACCCTCTTAAATTCCTTGATTTTTAGGTAAAAAGCAAAATGGCTCAAACGCAGAAAAGGCAAAATAACCGTAGTAGGTACGGTTATTTTAAGCCATCCAAAGGCATTTCTAAAGCTCATCCTCAGCATTACCCCAATCATACGACCATCAACAGTAATTTTTAGTACAAAAGCTGATTGCGTACAAAAAAGACTGTTTTTAGGTAATTGAGCATAAAAGTACGCAAAATCAAGGCTTACGGGGTGATTTATTATCAATAAGCTTGAATTACTGACAATTAATAAACTGAAAAGGATTTTTGCAGTATGAGTGTAACATTGCAGTATTATGCATTCTCAATAATCCCCAAGCTTATTGAGAATGAAACCGGGGTCAAAAAATGGCTCAATTCCAAGCTGGATAGAGGTTTGAGCGTATTTTATTGCAGAAAATTCGTTGCGCCACTGGTAGCTCTATAGCTACCACTATAGCTACCAGTAGAAAAGTCAAAAAACGGTAACAATTGATTTTTTTGATGTCATCACTGGTAGCTCTATAAGTACCACTACAGCTACCACCATAGCTACCTCTGCTGCATAGTCTCAAAGGTTACTAAAAGCATACTTAAAACACCTTCAAGTCTATCGGATTAATGAACTTAATTAGACAGGGATTTGAAGTTGAGTTTAGTAATCAAGATATTTGTAGTTAAAAACCTACAAATGTAGTTTTAGTTGTTTTAAGAAGAACAATGAACGAAATAAAACAAGAGATAATTTCCATTAGGCGCACGACTGATACATTAGATGGACAAGTTATCAGTTACTTAAAATCTACGCCATTGAAGCTAGACCAAGATTTTTCTGAATTACTCATGTCTACGCTCAAAAAGTATTGGCTACCTTTAGCTTTGTTTTCCTTAGATGTACGTGGAGAAGAATTAAGACAAATTGGGATTTGGGCGATTAGTGAGTTAGAAGCGCAAAGTAATATCATTCGGAGAATTTGTGGGATTACTCCCGATTCATTAGTTAGGGCATCAAACGTAGAACTGCAAGCATTCGCTATAGGGGAAGAAAAACACGCATCGATTCTGCAAAGCATTGCCGAAACTCAACAAATAAGCTCTAGCCAGGAAGAAGATGAAGAATATGACGATGATGATGAGGGATGTATAGAAATGGAACAGCCACAAGAAATGATTATGGCTAACAAGGCATTGGGTTTTAGCAACTAGAGAGGGAGAAATAACACATGAGGAGAAAAAGAGAAATCAAAGAGTACGCAAAGGTTGTGGCGACAATTGATTTGGGGACAAGTTCGCTCAAAGGGATAGCACAGGTTTATCCAGATGGTGTACCGATAGTGCTGAAGATGGAGCCAGAGATAGCAGATGTAGGGGCTGGTTCAATTGAGTATTTGTCAAATCAGTTCATGCAAGATAGTACAGTGTGGGTTGGTATTGACGAAGAGTATTTTGTCCTGGGAGCGTTAGCTAAAAGTAAGTTTGCTGGGACATCAGCCTTACGGGATTTGAAGTATCAATATGCCTTACCCAAAGTGATAGGTATGTTGTGGTTGGCGATTCGGCGGCTCTTAGTGAACAATCCAGATTTAGAAGTGTATGTACATCTATTGTTGCCAGTGGGAGAATCTTCAGTTAGTGAGGCGTTAAAAGCAAAATTAACAGAAGCGTTAAAAACAGGAATAGGCACACCCACAGGAAAACTCAAAGCCAAATTACGCAGTTTCGGTCTTTCGGCAGAAGGGGCTGGGGTGATGTCGTTTCGCAGTCGCAACACCAATGTCAACTATTTCCACAAGAATATTGGAATGTTGATGTTGGGTTATCGAAATGCCAGTTTTATTCTGTCGCACAAAGGAAGTACCACAAAATCTGAAACTACAGATTTAGGGATGAATTGGGTAGTAAATGAGTTTGTCGAGCGTACTGCTGTTGGGCTATCGAAAGATGATTCGCGCTTAATCAGTGCTTTAGTCGAAGCCAATAAGAACAATTTCGATGAGTTGCGTCTGTTATCACGTAAAAGTAAGCCGGAAGATGTTCGGTTAGATGTAGAGTTGTTCAAAAAAGTTTTACCAGTGGTTCGCACTGAGTATGTCCGTGCTTTGCTGCGGTGGCTGAGAAATATCGCCCAAATGGATGAAATTTTAGTTTGTGGTGGCACAGCATCTTTTATACGTAACGAGCTAACCAAACATTTTGAACAACAGGGCATTCCCATTTCTTGGAATGGCGGTATGGAACTGCCTAAAAATCTCAACACAATGGGATTGGGCGATAGAGTCGCTGATGTTTGGGCATCCCATATTACCCATATCAAAATGCTGGATTTCAATCTCAACTACGACCGCAAAGGAAAACCCTTAGTCCCTGAGTCTTATACTCAACCAGTAAATAGTTTTGCACAAGAAACTGAAATTTGGCAAAAAAATGGATACTTAGGAACCCAAGTAATTGGTTCAAAGAGGTTGTAGTTGTGCCATTCACCTAAACTCAGAAGTTAGAGATGTTAGACAGAAAAGCTGTCTAACATCGCCAAAGCCCTTGCTTGTAACGGTTTCACTTTTTTGAAGCAGATTCACTCAGGCAAAAGTACGGTCATGGGCTTGTTGATTAGTGCGATCGCTCCAAACCAAAGTGTTGCGCCCTTGCTGACGGTCAAATTTATCAAAGGTTATTGAAAAAGACTTCTGGTAAGCGATACCAGAAGTCTTGAATGTGTTTTAACTTTTGACTTGGACGAATTCAACGTTTACTAGAACAATTGTACTAAACATTAATGAATCTAAAAATCAGAATAATTCTAAATATGCTACAGGATTAATAATCAACTTCAGTTTTATTAAAACCATGCCAAAAAATTGGAATCTAAAAGTAGACCAGTATTTTAACGCTAACCCTCACTGTATTATTGCTACTGCCCACGTAGACACCTTCCCAATAGACTTACCCTTAGAACCCAACATTAGAGAACCAAACAAGAGAAGCGCGACGTACAGACAAATCTTTGATTCTGTGACGACTGAGCCGGAAAAGTTTTTTGAGCGCCATAGCGGAATAGTGCTGTGTGCCAACAAGGTTAAGCCAAGCAAAAACAAAACCTCGCTTGAGCTAGAGATACTGGAAGCCTCTGAGGGTGGGAGCGACGGCATCATTAACGGAGGGCATACGGTTTTAGCTTTTCAACAGGCGAGAGATTACAAGTATGACCTGACTCAAGCCAGGGTGAAAGTCACCATTCATATTGGACTGAGTGAAGACGAAGCCAAAGATATAGCCCTGGCATCAAACACATCTGCCCCGGTGGATGCGCGTTCTAAAGTTAATGCTAGAGGTGATTACAAATTTCTTAAGCAATTTTTAGCGCAGTTAGAACGAACCCAAGATACCAAGTTCCGCATTGCTTACTATCAAAATCAAAGCGGGACTCCGAGAAATCCCCAATGCAATGTCAATCATCTGATTAAGCTGATCAATTGCTTGGATAGAAACAGATATAATCCTGACTCTAACAAAAGAGCGAAACATCCTCCAGTAAGTAACACACCAAGTCTGAGTGACACTGAAACAGAAAGATTGACTCGTTTGTTGCCACTACTGCCCAAAGCGTTGTGGTTAGAGCAACGCCTGTTTGAAATCATCCAAGACCATATCACCAACCCCAGACGAAAGGGAGTGAACGACTTAGCGTCAATCGATACACGTAAGAACACGCTGTTACCTGACAGTCGATATTCGTTTGGGTTTAGTGCGCCTGCTGACATTGCGTTACCGATTATCGCATCCTATCGAGTGTTTTTGGACGAACAGTACAATTGGATCATCCCTTTTGATGAATTTGCTCCTAATTTCCTCCAACATTTGTGGACTAATTATTACAAGAAATACTTGGTGTCGGAGAAATTGGCAGGCAATACAATTGGCAGCAAAATTTGTCGTAATCCTGAGATTTGGGATAGCCTTTATGTTTGCGCCCAAAGCTACCTGAATCAACATTTGATGAAAATGGTTAGCTCGAACACCAAGCGCGAAGAACTGAAGCTGGTGAACTAATTAATATGACTAAAAATACGGTTCTTCAAGTTAAAGAACTAACAAAGTTCGCTACTGAACAAAACTTTGATCTGCGACATTTAGAGTATTTTGCTGATGTTTGGCTTGAAGCTGGAGTGAAGGACATCTCAAAAATGACCAGACAGGATGCCGAGCGGACGATGCAAGTTTTGTCCAGTAGTGAGGCTTCTGTCGAATTTGTTAAAGCTTTATTAGCTCAAGCTGTTCGTCAGGGTATGCCTTCCCAGGTTTTGGAGTATGTCTTGCAAAGTGATATCGATGGTGATGGACGGACTCTGGCACAGGAGATTTTTCAAGACAGCACAGATCCTTTCGAGCCAGATGCACCAGATGTAGTACCAGCAATAAAGTCTGTGACCAACTCCCGAAACCAAAATTTTGACTTAGAGCTTTGAAAAAGTCGCCAAAAGTATGATTTTTTTTTCAATCTTTTGTCCATTGATTTTGGACAAACACAACATTTAAACTCTGGCTGTCAGGTAAATACGTGTCCACTTCCACCTTACAGAATCATGGGTGCAGAAGATTTTTCTGCACCTTTACTAAAAAATTGAGAAAAATATGACGCAACTACTTAACAGCTTCAATGGCACTCACCCCGAACAGTTAGCCAAAGTAGACTTCTCAACATCAACATCCCAAGAACGTCAAGAACAATTAGAAATCCTACTATGCCAAAAAGCGCAACAAGGAGAAGATGTTTCTTTTTGTACTGAGGCTTTGTATTACTTTCTTTATAAGCACAGAGACTCTGACACACTAGGCAAGATTTGGAGCGACACCGTAAAAGAAAGGTCAGTGTTTAACTCAGTTCAGCGAGTAGCTATCACTACCTTTGCCATACTAGGAATGATTGCAGTATTTAATGGGGTATTCAGAACTGCGAATCCATCGCCAGCTGTGATTGCCCCATCTGGTGCTGAGAATCTTCAAAAGTAGGGCGTATCCTTGTCGAAAAGTAGACTGCTAGGTTCTTCGTTGTTTCTCAGGTCTACCTCCATCTGCTTTATGCGTTGTGTGTATGTGCCGTTAGCAGGCTTGAGACTTCGCATGAGCCACGCTCCGTAGTTAATTCCTTGTTCGGCGTGGGATGCTGACATTTTGTTGTAATTATCAACCTCTAGTTTCTTGCGTCGTTCCATCTCTGCCAACCATCCTGGACTAGTCCCCTTGCTAAGTTCAGATTCGATATATTCTCTTCGCAGAGAACCATCAGGGTTGAACTGCTGTTTTTCTGTGGGGGTGAAGAAGTCACAGGCTTGATACTCTACCCATTCTTCCGGGTCGGTTTCGTCTAGGTATTTTAGATGTTCATACTCTTGTTTAAATTTCAGAGCATAGTCAATGATGTAATCTTCATCAAAACCATCAGAACGTAATTCTTGAATATATTCTTGTTGAAAATCACCATTGTAATTGACTTTCTTTTTATACATATTCAACCACCGCTTTAATCTGGGCATATTTAACACCTAAAAAGGTTGAAGAATCAAAATCAATGTATATTTTATGATTTTAGAGTTTAAACATTTTGATACTCGTTTAAATCAATGGATTTATACTGATAGCGAACAGCAAAATCCTCATTCAATTTTAACTGAAAAATTAGATAATACTTTACTCGATTTTTACTTTTCAGGCAAAGAATTTTCTTTTGGTCATATCGATGAATATAGTAAATCGGAAGATTTACGAAATCATCCAAATGGACATATCCTGTTACTATCTTCTAAAACAAGGCTACTTTACGGCTCTCCAGAATGTTTGCCAGAAATTGAGAAACTCTGTCCAGATAGGAAAGACCGGGGCGCTTATGGTTCTATCTTTCTAGGGTCTTGTAAAAATACAGTTTATGAAAATTTGAATATATTAATTGTAGATGATGCCACAGGAGAAAATGGAGGATTTCTTAAAGATAAAGATGCTTTTAAACTAGTAGGAGACTGTTATGGACAGATTGCAACTGATGTTTATGATAAGTTAACTAAACGAGATGAGCAGAAAGATAAAAGTTATCGAGTAATTCAGCATCGTTTCGGCTGGAAAGCAGGAGATGGAGAAGATAAGCAGTATCGGTTTGGAAAAGGAACTTTACGCCCTCATGATTTGGAAAAATTATCTTGGAGTAAAGGTACACCTAAAATTGACCTGATAATCCCAATATCTAGTTTCAAAGGCACAGACAAAGATAATCCTAAAGGGGCTAGTAAACCCCAAATCAAACCTGGACTGTATCAACAGAAAATCTGGTTAGGCGAGAAGTCACAATCAGAGCGAGGTCAGACAGCAATATCTCAACTGCTGGCATCATTCCCTCAAGGGATTAAGGATTTTGCTGAGGAGTTAGAGGCTCAAGCTCAAAAACTAGCCGAAACTCAGAACGATCCCAGGAAAGTGGCTCAACTTTACTGCGAGAAGTACGAGAAGCGCAAGGAATCATTAAAGCAAGCAAAAGCTAATACAGAACAAGAAGTTACTCAACAGCAAACACCCTTTGTTACAGACTTCAAAGCAGAAAATGATTTAGAAGATGAGGAGTTGACTGAAGACGATACCAAAAAAGATTTATTAATGTACAAACTCATTAAAGCAGACTTAGTTAGTGGACACAATCAACTTTTAGAAACTGAAAAGGTCAAGCAAGAGTTAAGCAGATTTGTTCAAAATGAATGGAGAGATATTGCGCTGGGGAGAACTCTAACTTTTGACCGAGCCACGATCATTCCATCCAAGGAACTGAAGAACGGGGAAATTTGTGTACCTTGGATGAAAGATGGTGAAAAGATTCTTAACTTTCGCTCACCATTCCTCAACTCTAACGGTTTGTGTATTTCAACTAATAAATTTGTTGATGACCGTTTAGGGCCAGATGGTGAGCCGCTAGAGGGAATTATTGTAGTCAACGATGAAGACTTAGAACGCATACGAGCAAGACTTCAAGCCAATGAAGTAGCACCCCTCGAAACCGAATCTCAACGCCAAGGACGTGATTTTGACGGCGACTGCATCGGTGTGGCATTAGCAAATAAGTATCCCAATTTTACAGCAGAAGCCGAGTACAGAAACCAAAGAGAAAACGCTTATGCTCCTACAGTTAAGCTAAAAAAACAATCATTCTATCTACCAGATGTAACTCAACCACCATTTGAAGAAATCGCCATTCACATGAGCGATAGTATTAGCGTTGGGGTGATTAATAATCAAGTGACAGCACTTGAAGCATTAGAATCAGAAATCGAAATTTTAAAAACTTATGGAACGCTTGAGCAAAAGTCTGAATATTTAGACCAAGTTTCTCACCACTATCAGAGTTTATTTGAACAGGAGAACTACTCCAAACCCAAACCAATTAGGGCAGAATATAAACCCTACATGCAGTCTGTTGTAGCTCTAGCTCTTAATCCGAATAGAACTCCCCAAATCATTCAGCAAGCGATGGATATTAACCGTCAAATGTATCGCCTCATGATTGAGGAGGGGTGTTATCAAAACCAAATAGCGGTGGACTTATTCAAAAGTGCCAAAAAACCGGAAATGGATTTGATAAAGGAGAATCAGCGTTATTTATATAGAGATGTTAATTATATTAAAGACAAAAAATCTCCAACAGCTTACCTCAGTACTGGCATTACTCCCACAGGTTACTCTCCAGTAGAATTATTAATCAGCCAAACTAACAAATATTTTCACTCCTCCCAGTTAGAATCTCGCCCCATAGTCCAATTCCAAGACTTGTTCAAAGGAGTGCAGTTCACACCCCAACAAAGATTTGCAGCGATCGCTGCCAAATATGAGTTTGACAAGAAATTTAATGCAGCAGTGGCAATGGAACGACGACGCTCAACACAAACAGGGCCGTCAGCCATCATCCAAACTATTCAGGGAGTGCAAATTGAAGTTACCAATTTAACTCGTTACGCGCATCCCCTCATTTGGAAAGCTCAAACAATTAACTTGAAGTTAGAAGAAATTCCTGAAAAATACCAGACCAGAGATAGACCGCATAAGTTAATGGCGATGTCCAAGGACAAGCCACTTCGCGTCTACGCCCAAATTGATAATGAAATGGAGGATGGAAAACCAAAATACCGGAGATTGGGAACAGTAAGCCAGCAGTCGGTGAGTGACCACAACCTAAAACCAGGAATGGCTACCAGTGGCGCAACCCTGACTGAACTGAAGCCAGAACCCAGCCGAGGGCAGACAAAGCTTATGTTCCAGCAAGCATACCAAGAAGCTGAGGCTTATCGAACCAGCATACCGGAACAAGATAGGTTATCGGCTGCGGCTGCGGCTTGGAGTGTGAGTGCATCTAGACAGGATGAATTAGAGAATAAAGAATTTCCTGACTCAGCACACAAAAAAATCCCAAACTTTGTGTTTGCGGCGTTCTCTGATGAAATTGTTTCTAGGTTAGAGCAATTGCAATTCACTGACCTCAAGCTAGTGACACTCGACAGTGAGGCGAATACTTTTAAGGATAAGGTGTGGAACAAACAGGAGAAATACCCGATTGAAATCAGAGCCAGTCACCATCCACTGGGGCATGAACGCCATGCTTGTCGATTAGTGTTTGTACTTGATAGCGATGGAGAGTACAAAGAATACGCAATGCTAGAGCCGAGAACCGGACAGTTACCTATCGGTACAAAGGCGCAATGCAACATTGTGCTGGGAGAAACCTACACCGCAAATGCCACCATCTCTGTAGTAGGAAAACAACCTATAGATTTTACCATCAGAGAAATTAGTAAGTTCTCCTATGCAGGTCAGTCTTTCAATGCCGAAGGGGTGACATTGGAGATTGGTACTGTAAGCGTTCCCAATGAAGCAGTAAAAATCAAACTTGATGGTAAAACACTGGGAGAATTAGATGCTGATTCGATCGAGCAGCTTCAGGCTTTTAACTATGTATTAGATGGCAATCCGCTCAATTTAAAACTCACTACGATTTCTGATAGCTCACAGGCTTTTGCGATCGCAACTTCGCCCAACGGTAATCTACTCAAAATTAATAAAATCAATCATTATGACTATAAAGGTCAGATATTTAAGGACTCGAATTACCGAAAACTTAGCCTAGAAGTACCAGCATCCAAAACAAGAGATGCTGTATTTCTCAATGGCGAACCTTTAGGAGTGTTGCATTTCAAGAAGGACAAGGAAGTACTCAAGCAATTGGGAGTTCTCAAGCTGGGTAAGCTGACTGCTGTACAAACGACGCTACAAAGTAATTTCTCCACGACCGTACTGAAAGTTGACCCAGACACTATTCAATACCCCGAAGTGTGGACTAAGGAAACTCAGGCTTTTGGTACGCAGTCGGTCAATATTGAGCAACAGGGGATGATAGAGAAAACAGCGCCGATACTGCACCTCATCAAAGAGCGCCCGACAATTCTATTCGCTACAAGAGAAGATAAAATGCTGGGGATAACACAGATGGCGGTGGACAATCATAAGGTAGAGACTGTCATCAAATGGTTACAAGAACATGATGTAGCATTTGCTCAAGTGCCAGTAGAAGATGTCTCGCTGGAAACTCTAAAGGGGTTGGGTGTGTTTAACTTGGTCAATTCGTCTATCCCTGAATCTGTGTCCGGTGCAATGACCAGAAAGTTTGGAAGTGTGATTGAGTCGGAAACTGAGTATCAGCAGAAAGTCAACTTATTGCCTGACAGACCAAAATACTTAAAACCGCCAGAACTACCATATCTCATCCCTGTTATTAAACAACAAGTGTGCAATCAACCTCCACAAGGATTGTCGGTTAAGACTGTTGAAACTCAACCAGTTACTATTGACGACTTGAGAAATTGGTATACTGTTGCTGACAAATTGGGGAAGTCAACTGAGTACAAAACGCGAATTGTGGAAGTAGCGAATCAGTTCAAGCAACAAGGGCAGTTATCCCATGAAGCATTAAGCGCGATGGAGAAGGATACAGAACAACTGAGTTCTATTAGCAGGCTGACTCAAATTGCTCAGAGGATAGGGGCGGTTTGGGGTCAAGTTGGGCAGGATGGTTTTACTCATGTCAAAGGGAAAGTATATAATTTGGCGTTCAATGCCCAGACCAAAGATTTGGCGATCGCACATAAAAACGGCGAGGTAATTTTAGCCGTGCAATCTGGGAGAGTGCAAACTAATAAATTAACTCCCTCTGTGTTACGAACTTTTGAATCAGCTAATAGGCAAATTGACCTAAATTTAGAGAGGGCTAAGGTACAGGCAACAGAAATTTCTAGATAGAAAAAATCAGCAACTTGCTCAGAGAGTGACTGTATTGGTGAAACAACTTTATTTTTGCTAATCTCCTCTAACAAAACATGGCAACTAATTAGGACAGTCAAGAGGATGAAAATTTCAGATTTATCAGCACAGACTCTAGAAAAAATTAAGTTAGTCAGGTGGGATAGAATTATTGAAAAACATGAAGGCCCAGAAGATTGGGACTCGGTTTTGAGATATGAGGAGCCAGAATTCATCGAAGTTGAAGGATGTGCAGTATTATTGCCTGTGGATAAATCACATCATCCTAATATCAATATAATACGTTGTATCTGGAGTGCGGATCGGAATTCTGTGACATTATTCTTATCTGACACTACTTATGACGACGATCCGTTTTCTTGTGGATTTATGGCGGTATGCGATCGCCCACTATATGAAGAATTTTTCTTAGCAATCTTGTACCACGAATGGTTCATTATTGAAAGAGCCACTGTTTTTGATAATTAATGTGAATCATCAGTAATTGGGGAAAATCTAACTAAAACTAAGGAAATACAATAGATTGCAAGGCGCGTGAGGTACAAAATCCACGACTGATTCATCACAGATAAAGAGTTTCTACCTCCTGCCTCCTGTTCCCTGAGCGAACTTGTACTGAGCGAAGTCGAAGTAGCCGAAGTGTGCCTCCTGCCTCAAAACCTGTAACTTTGTACTTCATGCGAATGAAAACTGCTGTATCTTATTTTCAGAATTGGTCAAACAAAGTCAGACAGTTATTTTTCGACTATGATGAAGTTCAATTCTAAGTATGACTACATTGTGATTGGTGCGGGTTCGGCAGGCTGCGTTGTCGCCAACCGAATGTCACAAAACAGTGACACAACCGTGTTACTCCTGGAAGCAGGCAAAGAGGATACGAAACCGGAGATTCATATTCCGGCCCAATGTGTCAATCTACAAGGCTCTGAGGTTGACTGGGGCTATTTCACCCAACCAGAGCCGTACTTGAAGGGTCGCAAAATGTATTGTCCCCGTGGCAAAGTTTTGGGGGGCAGCAGTTCAATTAATCTGATGATTTATATCCGGGGCAATTCTCACGATTACGATCGCTGGCAGGCACTAGGGAATCCCGGCTGGAGCTACCTTGATGTCTTGCCCTATTTTAAGAAATCTGAGAACCAGCAACGCGGTGCCGATGCTTACCACGGGGTTGATGGAGAGTTGAGCGTCAGCGATCCGATTTCTCCAGCTGTAGTATCCCAACGCTTTGTCGATGCCTGTGTGGAACTGGGATATGACTACAATCCGGATTTCAACGGTGTGCAGCAGTCAGGGGCCGGACTCTATCAGGCGACAATCAAGGATGGTTTTCGACACAGTGCCGCCGCAGCCTTCCTCGTGCCAATTCTGCATCGTCCGAACTTAACGGTGCAAACGGGTGCGTTGGTGACTCGCTTGTTGTTTGAGGAAACTCGCGCTGTTGGAGTGGAATATCTGCATGAGAGAATGCTGCATCAGGTCAGGGTCAACCAGGAAGTAATTTTAAGTGCGGGCGCATTCGAGTCACCCAAGTTGCTGCTGCAAAGTGGCATTGGCGATGCAGAATACCTGCAAGGGCTAGGAATTTCTGTCGTGGCTGATTTGCCAGGGGTTGGTCAAAACCTGCAAGACCACCTTATTGTTCCGGTAGCCCAACAGACGACTCAAGAGGTACACCCTGCCATCACCAGTAATGTGTCTGAAGCCGGACTGTTCTTCCATAGCCAGGGCAATCTGAAGGCTGTACCCGATGTCCAGTTCTTCTTCGGTCCCGATATATATTTACCGCCTGGGTATGTCCGCCCTGATTGGGGCTTCACGGGTGTAGTCTCTTTAACTCATTTCCACAACATTGGCAGTGTCAGTTTGCGCTCACCTAACCCTAAAGATGCTCCAGTCATACGGATGAACTATCTGCAAAGTGAAGCTGATGTGCGTCTTCTGGTTGCTGGGATTCGATTAATGCGGCAATTGTTTGAGACAAGTGCTTTTGATGAGTTTGGTGGTAAGGAAATTGCACCGGGGGAAAGCGTGACCAGCGATGCAGCACTGGAATCATACATCCGGTCAGCTTGCAGTACGGGACATCATCCGTCTGGCACTTGCAAAATGGGTACCGACCCAATGGCAGTGGTAGACCCCGAACTGCGAGTACATGGGGTCAAGGGATTGCGGGTAGCGGATGCATCGATCATGCCAACTCTGGTCAGTGGCAACACAAACGCCCCCATCATTATGATTGGCGAAAAAGCAGCCGATTTAATTAAAGCCGAAGATGGCAATTCAACCGCAAGCACTGCATAAACTTGGGTGTGGTCAATCATTTGTTGGTAGATGAGCGATCGCGAATGAGCGACCAGATGCGATAAAAGTGCGATCGCTACACAAGATTACCTCCCCTGATTGATATTTTTGATGAGGCTATTTGGTTTATACTTTTAGATTCGTCTAATTTTAGAGAAGTTTTCTAGTTGTATGTCCAGCCTGAGTTCTGACATGGTACGCATCTATTTGCAAGAAATTGGTCAGTTCCCTTTATTAACATCCGACCAAGAAATAACTTATGGCAGGCTTGTACAGCAAATGATTGCCCTTGAGCAGCAACAGCAGCAGCTTATACCAATTCGCAATTCGCAATTCGCAATTCGCAATTCACAATTAAGAAAGTCAAATATGGCATGACTTTCAGATTTTGAATATGTTGCCTCATTTCAGAGGATTAGTATGGGCATAAGTAGAGAATTTGTAATCGAGATTGGGATCGAGCCAATTCGCTGTGGTTCCAATACAGTTCGGATAAGCAGGGGAAGTAGGGGAGGCTGGGGAGGCTGAGGGAGAAAAATTACTGTTTAATGGTTTTTTTCTCCCCCTGCTACCCCTGCTACCCCCGCTCCCCCTGCTCACCTCAATAGATAATTTTGTTAACCGAACCGACTAATTAATAATTAAACAAATAAGCAATTTTTTCTATTTAATTGCGAATTGCGGTGCGATTTGTTGTTAAGTGAATCACGGTAATCAGCCCGTAAATAACTTAACCAACCCTTACGGGTTGAACTCTCAGACAGATGTAGGTGGAAGTCCTACCAGCAAGGTTCATGCTTGACTCCTTACCTGCCCACACCGACCAAGCTCGTCACTTGGAGAGTGAAGCTGGGAACAGGGCGTAATCAGACTACTGTTATGGGTGGACACTGACGCTAACAGGGAGTTCCCACGGTAAAACAGATGCCTAGAAAAGTAACCTACGCAGAAGCGGGACATATCCCTA
>LXQD01000007.1 GCA_003326215.1 Nostoc minutum NIES-26
TGGATGAATCAGGGTTTTGTGCTTGGAGTGAACCAAGCTACAGCTATTACTTCCGAGGTGAGCAAAAACGTCTAGAACAAAGCCAGCGTCGGGGTAGAAGGTTAAGTATTATTGGGTTTCTTCAACCCCTAATTAGTTTTGTGTATGGTTTGGTGATTGGCGGCGTTTCACGCAAATCTTATATACAGATGATGGAGACCGAAGCCGTAGAAGCCCAAAAAACAGGACGCATCAGAGTAATCGTCCAGGACAACGGCCCGATTCATCGGTGTAAAGAAGTTATTCAATTATGGTCAAAGWGGGAAGACATGGGTTTGTACATCTTCTTTCTACCCAAATATTGCTCAGAAATGAACCCGATTGAATTGGAATGGCAACATCTCAAAAAAGATGAACTAGCCGCGAAAACTTTTGAGGATGAGTTAGACCTTGCCTATGCCGTCATTGATGGAGTCCAAACGAGAGGAGAAAAAGGAAATTACAGTACGCAACGTGTAAGATTTAACTCTAGTTCTTCTGCTTAACTCTTTGTTACATACTTGTAAATTTTCTCCACGACTTACTTAGTATTTGCCGAGATGAATGGTTATTTTTTTAATAATTTAAATAATGCTTGTTTAGCTTCTTTTTCCAGTGATACCCCAAATTAATTCTTTAATAGCGAGAGGATCTTCAACAGTGGAAAACTCTACCCAACGAAATATACGGATGAATAAAGGCAATTGATTCTTATCTCCAAAATTTGGTAATAGTACTGGAATAACAGTAGTTTCTTTTTCAAAACAACGTGCCATTGCTATTGCTATTTCTCCAAATTGCCAATTGCCTACGTCATGCTGACTGAAAAATATAGCAATTGTTTTACAGCGTGTTATTGCATGTTCAATTTGCTGAGTAACAGGAGAGCCAGGTGGAATTTCTTGAATATCAATCCAAGTCTTTAATTTAAAATCATTTTCAATTCTTCCCTTAATTTTTAAAATTGTTTCTCTATCTTTACTATTATGAGCTAAAAATACATCATATGGATACTTATTTGTCATCCATTCAGGATATTGCCACCAATCTGTTTCTTTGCATATATTTAAAATATCATTGGATAATTCCTCTATATTTACTCCATGTCCATCATTTTGACAATATTTTACTTTATACTTATCCTTAAAAATTTCCCATACTTGTTGAACTTGTTCAAATCGAAGGTTATTCTTTAGAGAAGTGTCTTTATGATATAGCCACTGGAAAGCTTTTTGTAGAAGTTCATCTGTTGAATTATATAAAGAAATGTCATCTAGTTTAATAAGTCCAGAAAGAATTTTGTGATAAGCATGATTTTTACGGACACAAACAAACATTTCATGAAAATATTTTTCGCTATCTCGGTTGTATATTCTTTGTATTCTATGTCTTTCAGCAAGTGCCATTCCTAATTCAATTGGCAAATTGTATCTACCATATTGACTTGCTTTAGTATTTGTCATCTGACAAAAACTACAGTCATGTATAGAATACTTTGATTCAGATATATATTGTGCTAGAACATGAAGACGAGGATTGTATTGATCGTGAGGTTGAAAATCACCTTTTACTCCATGACCGCTAGCAATTACTGCTAGTGTTAATGCACACAAATGTTCGCGATGTCCTGGTTCAAGAGGACAATGAATAAAAACAGTATGATTTCGGTCAGGTTCAGGAAAAGAAATATATTCATTCATTTATTCGGTTTTGACTTTTTAGGACGAACACCAGTAATAGCCCAGATTAATGAATCTAAGGCTTCAGACTCACCATTGCGAAAGTCTACTGATTTTAGCGAACGCAGCGAATTAGGTAGCTTTGTACCTTCTTGAAAATTAGATAGAATTACTGGTATGATTGTACGTCCTTGACGTAGTGACTCAGCAACTAGCTCTCTAAATTCTTTTTCTTCTATTGCATCTGCTGTTTTTTCACCAAAACATATTGCTACTGCTGAGACATTAGCTAATTCTCTGAGTCTTCTTCCCGTCTGGAGAATATCTTTACTAAGATATGTTTGGATTTGTTCATCTTCTAATTTTTCAGCTATTTTTTCAATGAATTCTTTGTCTTTTGTTTTATGAACAAATAAGACAGCCTGATCTTGATTTTGATAATAGAGTAATAGAGGGTTTGTAATATCTGTGATAGCTGTTATGAGTCTTTCTAAAGGTTCCTCTTCATCTACACTTTGAATGAAACGCACCCAATTAAATTCACGTAAAAACCGCAGGTTTGTCTGTTCAGGAATTGTGTCTATACCCGGTAGTAAAACCGGAATTAAAGGCAGACCTTCCTTCGCCTGACGATATTTAAGCAATGGTAATTCTTCTTTTTGCCAAACTTCCAGACCGTGTTTACCAAGAAAGACAGCAGCTGATTTAACTTGTTGAATGCCTTCCTGAATTTTATTTTGAAATTTCTCTCCCACGCCAATTTCTCGGTTGTCTATCCAAGGATTTAAATTTCGTTGTCGCAAGAAGTTAGCAATTTTATTTACTAAATCTCTATCTAGGCTATTGTAAGACAAAAATACATCAAAATCATTGGTAGCAACCTTACCTTTGTAAATAGAAATAGCTGTCTCAATTTTCCATTGGATATCAGCAGCTTTATCGATTTGGGTAATAATTTCCTTACGAATTGCTTTTAAACGTTCCTCACCATCAACTAGGGAAACAGGGGAGCCGCAAACGCTACAATTAATCCGGTCAAAACCTCGTTCTCGTCTGCGTTTAGCCTGAAACTCTGTCACTGGTGTATCGCAAGCAGGACAAACAAAAATGCGGCGACGATGGATAGTTTCTAATAAAGCCCGTCGTTTCAGGTGGGTATGCACGTATTCTTCAAATTGCAATTTTGTCTCTTCACTCGTTTCTGGCTTAAAGAATAAAGTTAATTCTGCCTTACCTTCATCTATATTGCCAATATGACGTAGCCAGATGCCACACTCACCACCAACACTGGCTGTAAATATAGCAGCATTTTTCCACATTTCTTTACGTTCAAAAATTTCGCTGCGAGACAAACGTACTGCCAAAGTGGTATATACATTTAAGACAGCCCCCTCAAACTCAAAAATCACTGCTTTACCTTCAGGATCGGGAGCTTCAGGCCATTCACGGGTAAACTGGGAGGGGAAAACTAGCAATGGACCAAGTTCGGTCTGCACCCGTAAAGCAATTTCACGAGCAAATAATTCTTCTACTGTGGCAATTAATAGCAATTTTTCCTGTTCTCGATCGGGGATACGTTCATCTTTTGGCATCCGAAACCGTCCTGCTAACACGTCTTCTTCCACGATGTAGCCCATACCCTCCGGCTGATCCTTTGCAGCGTTAATAATTGCTGAAGCGTAAGCATCTAATAATTCCGGTTGCAAAAGAATTAGATTGCCAAAGCTAAGTCTGCGAATTAAATCCCGCGACTCCACCCGTCCAATACAAGTGTCAAACTGGTCTTTCACTTCTTTGGAATCAGCAATAACATTTTTTAGCAAGAAAACACGGTACAAGTCATCGGCCGGAGATAGCAACCGTTGTGCTTTTTTTTCTTGAATTAGGAAATCTTTGATTTTCTGAAATAGTTCTGTAGAAATTATCTTGGGCAAACTATCCCAGTCAATGGCTTGATGAATAGCTTCTTTGAGTTGCGGTATTTGCCATCCCTCTTTGGCACTAGTCTCGAAATAACCATCAAAACCCAGTTCGTTAACTAAAGCATCAATGCGTGCCTTACTAACACCGATGCCACCACGATCTGCACGGGCGACCACTAAAAATTTTTTGAGAGCGATCGCCGAATCATCTTGCAATTTTTGCGCTTGCCGTAAGGCGCGGTTCCAGTAATAGACTCCTGCAAAAGGATCGGTTTCACTGCGCGCATCAAATACAATCAAGGCGATCGCTAGTTCATTCAAATGTAACTGGTGAATCAAACGATAACCCGGTTGTCCTGCTAAGTCCCATAAAAGTATTTCCCGTAATTCCTTATCGCCACCTAGCTGCAACTTCTGTGTATCAAAAGTCCAAACATGACGACCGTGGGTTGATTCTGTAGGGACAAACTTTTGATTAGTCAACACTAAACTCAATGCTGACTTACCTACACCACTCTCACCCACAAGTACTACCTTAGCGTTACGGTATAGGTCGGAGGGATTAGTAGGAGACTCATTTAACAACACTTTCGCGTCGATTTTCCAAATCCGGATAGCGGTGTCCGCTTCTCCCAAAGTCGCTAAGATGGGTTTTGTTGGGTGAAAAGCTAACCCAAAATGTAGTGATTTAGAAGTTGCTTCTTCCAAGACTGTTACCGTTTCCCAAGTGTCGCAGCGCCAGAGACGAACAGTATCATCAGAAGATTTAGAAGCCAGAAATTTACCATCATTAGAGAATCGCACACAATTCACCGAGGCTGTGTGTGCTTCCAAAATAAATAATAATTGCATTGTCTGAGAATTCCACAAGCGGATGGTGCGATCGTAGGAGGCTGATGCTAGGATTTTTCCATCTGGCGACCATGCAACACTGTAAACATCACCAGAATGTCCTTCCAAAGTTGTTTTCAGTTGTTTTGTTTCTTTATCCCAAAGACGAATCCTGCTGTCCTGAGAAGCAGAAACCAAGACTTTTCCATCTGGTGACCATGCTAAACTATTTACCTGTCCTGAATGTCCTTCAATGATTTGGCTTGTTCTGGTGGTAATATTCATCAAAATAATCGACCAATCATCACCTATACCACCAGCAGCAACTATCGTATTATCTGGCGACCATGCCATACAGAAACACACACCTGTATACGTGGAAGATGTTCGTATCAATTCGCCATCATCCGTTCTCCAGACTCGAATGGTATTATCAGCCGAACCGGAGGCAATATATTGACTATCCGGTGACCAGACAATTGTCCAAACCCGTCCCTTGTGTCCCTTAAGAGTACGAATGCATTGTCCGGTTTCTAAATTCCAAAGTTTAATTGTGCGATCAAATGATGCCGATGCCAATATCTTGCCATCTGGTGAGCATTCTACGTGACTAATTAACCCATTGTGCTCGGGAAGCTCATATTTTAGTTCCCAACCAAGGGGTATTTCGCTATCATTGCCTTGATTTGTCATTTTAATTTATTGTAGTGTCAACGAAGTAGTTGAATTTACATTCAGAAACACATCTAAAGTGTGCTATTCGCACATCCAAGTCTAAAGGCGTAAATAAACAGAACTATGTATAGAATACTTATATTTTATATAATTATATAATTTTTAGCAGATGACAATAGTGTGTATTATGCAGTGAGCCAGAAGGAGGAAGAGATGGCAGCAATTCAAGTCGATCCAGATATTTTTCAGATCTTGAGACAAGCATACTCTGAAAAATTTGGAAGTTCACCTACTTCTTTAATTAATAGGTTAAACCATGTATTTAAAGAAGAATTAGTTAATGAAAGCGAGAATTTAATTGCAGATCGAACAATTCGTGCTTTTTTTAATTCTTCTGTGCCTCCAAAAATGCAAGAGAAAAATCTTAATTACCTTTGTAGTGTACTTTTAGACCAAGAAAGCTATAGAGAAGCGTTAAGGCAACTCATTAATATTAAGTCCGATCTGGAAGGAGATTGGCTAGATCCTTACTGGAAGCATCTCGATAGGAAGTGTAGAACGATGCGGGTACTGGATATGAATGAACCAATACTTATAGAGAGCATTTATGTAAAATTTAATATTATGAAAAATATTCAAGGGCGGAGAATGCAAACTATTCAGTCTTTACTGAATGATTCAGAAATTGAATTAAATAATGAAACTTATAAACGCTTGTCTTTTTCTGGAAATGAAATGCATATGCCAGTATTAGAAGCCGCAATTCAATACCGGAAACTGATGATATTAGGAAAACCAGGAGCAGGTAAGACAACATTCTTAAAATACTTGGCTATTCATTTTCCCATCGAAGAATCAAAGGAGAAGATTATACCAGTTTTTATTCCTCTGCGGGATATGTTTGATTATGACGGAAAGTTTAATTTATTAGATGCAGTCATTCAGGAATTTACTAATTGTATTCCTAATTCTGAGAATACAGTTTTAAAATTACTACAACGTGGACGATGTTTAATTTTGTTAGATGGCTTGGATGAAATCAAAGTAGATAATAACATTTATCGCCAAATCGATCAACTTACTGAACAGTTTCCAGATAATCGCTTTATAATTACCTGTCGAAGTGCCGCTTGTGATTACGTCTTTAATACTTTTACTGAAGTAGAAATTGCAGATTTTGAACGTGAAGAAATCGAGACATTTGCAAGAAATTGGTTTCAAGCTCGTGGAGAGCAAAATATTTGCGATCGCTTTTTAGAAAAATTAGAAGAAAATCAACAAGTTAAAGAATTAGCAACAAATCCTTTGTTGTTGACAATTTTAAGTTTAACTTTTGAAGATAACTACGATTTTTCTAGCAACCGCTATGGACTATATGCAGATGCCGTAGATACTCTTTTGAGAAGATGGGATGCTAGTCGTCGGATAGAACGTCAACCTAATATTCATCTATCACGGCAGCGAAAAATTAATATGTTTAGTGAAATAGCTTATGAAGGGTTAAGTCATAAGCCCCCAAAATTTTTATGGCAACAGTGGGAATTACAAGACCAAATTGCTAAATTTTTGGAAAATTTTAATTTCGAGATAGACACTCAGGAAATTCTCAAACTCATTGAAGCTAACTATGGATTGCTAATTCAGCAAGCTAAAGGAATTTATTCTTTTTCTCATTTAACTTTTCAAGAATATTTTGCTGCTGAATATATAGTAGAGAACCGCAAGCCAGAATTTTTTAAAGCTTTTGTTCAACAAAACTTCTTAGGACGACAATGGCGAGAAGTATTCATTTTAATTATTGAAAGACTGAGCAATGCGGATGAATTTTTAAAATTGATGTTTAAATGTATCAATGACATTGTAAAAAATAGTCAGGAATTACAGTCTATGCTCAAGTGGCTACATAAGATAACTACTGATGCTAACATTTCATCTAGTGCCTGGAGAGCTTATTACTTAGCTATTGATTTAGACGTAGAACTTTATATTAGTACAGACATTCAAATTGAACGCTCTCTTTTTGGGAAATTAGCAACAGAATTGAGAAATTATAATAAAAATTATAAACAATTAACTCCTCCGCAACCAAAGGCTTTACTCATTTCTCGATTAGTAGCCATTCATGCTTTAGCTACGGATCGCGCTGATGTTAAACATCTTCAAAAGACTGATTTTACTCGTCACCGCTTAGAATTGAGTGATGATTTAGATATAGATATTAATAAAAAACTAAGTTTTGCAATTGAGAAAGCAAAAGAAGCAAAGATAACTGATTTAGTTGGCAAATTAATAGATTTACAAAGTCGTCATCCTGCTAGTGATGCTTCTAGCTCAGAATGGAAAAAATGGGCAGAATATCTGCAACAACTTCTGGTTAATCATCTTAATGTTGGTTACAGCATTGCTCTACCAGCAGATGATGTTAAAGCTTTAGAGCAATATATTTATGCAAATTATTTACTAATAGAGTGTATTTCTGGAGAAAATAATTCTTCGAGAAGCTTGAGAGATGCAATTATTGATAATTTGCTACTACCACAAGATGAAATTCCAACTGATTTATTAAGTATTTGAGCTTTTATTGAGCATATCTTAGACAGAACCTTACCTAATATCTTGCACTATTCTCAAGCAGTGTCCACCATACAAAAATCGTGATAACTTTATAAATAACCTCTCAGTAGAATTTATTTATATAATTCAACACAAGTCAACTATTTTTTAGTATAATGCCGCTGATTACTGTTTGTTGCCGCCTATTGCCATAAAAGTTTATATTCAAGCAAGCATGTTGATAGGCATCTGCAAGCAAGTTAAGTGAGGCTTAGTTATGTTGAACAAAGACAATAACAGTAAACAATCTGTCAAATTTTGCAACCACAAACCTGGCGACCCTTGGGAAGAAGAAGGTTGTTGTGGACATTTGGAAGTAGATAATCACCTTCAAACAAATCAGATAATTAATGAAGAAACTGGAAAACTAACCCAGCAAGCTGAAGAAGATAGTTTTAGTCAGATAATAATTCAGTAAGGTATTCCTTGTATCTTGCTAGAAAAACCTCTGTATGTTGTATCACTGTTGAAAGGACTTACGAGATTAACTGATACTGAATTATTGGCTTGCATACAGCGAGCCACATCCCAGATTGACCAGGGAAAAGTAAGCGATCGCATTCCGCAGTTAGCTCTAGCCAACCACCGATGGTTTGCAGTTCATATTTGCTGTGAATCAAGACACTACAGCCAAGGCGATACAGATTGTGTGTTCCCGTTGATGAGTGCGATCAAGCCTTTTTCATTGCTTTATCTCCTAGAACATTTGGGAGCAGAAACAGTGTTACAGTGGGTTGGGGTTGAACCTTCAGATGCGCCTTTCAATTCCCTACAGCAACTAATCGCTGATGGCGGACACCCCCGCAATTCCATGATTAATAGTGGGGCAATTGCCCTTGCAGATAAGTTACCAGGAAAGGATGGTAGCGATCGCACTCAATTATTCTGTCAATGGTTGAATCAATTAGCTGGTTGTCAACTCAACTTAGATGAGGTGATGCTGGCTTCTGTGCGTTCATCGCGTTCTCCCGCAAATCAAGCGATCGCTAATTATCTTGACGAAACAGGGCATCTAAATAATCTCGAAACAGCACTTGACACTTACGAGCAAATATGCTGTATTTCTGGAACAGTTGAAGATTTAGCCTTGCTAGGAAAAGTTCTAGCTTGTGAAAACGGTTTTTTAGAGTTACAGCATCGCCGGATTGTCAATGCCGTGATGTTAACCTGTGGACTTTACGAGGCTTCTGCTAAGTTTGCAGTCAAAATTGGTCTGCCAATGAAATCTGGGATTGGTGGTGGACTTTTAGCAACAGTACCAGGTGAGGGAGCGATCGCATGTTACAGTCCTGCATTGGATAGTATAGGTAATCCGGTAGCTGCGATCGCCTTTATTGAAGCCTTATCGCAAAAGTTAGAGTTGAGCATCTTCGGCTAAAGGAATAGCCTTAAATTTTCGACGTGTCGGCAATTTATTGTTCTGGTGTCGGTGTGATTTCTGGTGCAGGAGATTCAATCACCTCTGGCAACGTTGGCGGTAAGCTGGGCGATGGTTGGGCGGTAGGACGAAAACGACGGTTAAAAAATCCACCAAATCTCTGTTTTTCAGGTTCAGGAGTTACATCTTGTAGTAATTCTGTTGCTTGTGGTGTAGGCGTTACCTCTGGCTGTGGTTTTGGTGTAGATGTGACTTCTGGTGCAGGAGACTCAATAACCTCTGGTAACGTCGGGGTTAAGCTAGGCGATGGTTGCGTGGTAGGACGAGAACGACGATTAAAAAATCCACCAAATCTCTGTTTTTCAGGTTCGGGAGTGACATTTTTGGGTACTTCTGTTGCTTCTGGTGTAGGTGTTATCTCTGGCTGTGGTAATTCTGTTGGCTGTGTTTGAGGTATTTCTAGAACTTTAGTTTCAGGAATTGGCTGTTCTTCTTTGCGCTGTGGTTGCGCCGTTGTTTCCACAGTAGGAGTTGTGGTAGCAGAAGGTGTGGGTGTAGGTTCAGTAGTTGGTTTCTTAGCAGTATAATTTTGGTCTACAATGCCACGCACATCTTCAGCTTGCAGTTCCCCTCTCACAATTCTCGACAGAGTGTCTTTGCCTTTTGGTTGGTAGTTAATTACTCTAACAGTGGTGTTAAAGGCATTTTTTACAGGGTTGCCTTGGTTATCAAGGAATTCCAGTTTTACCCAGTTCTTCCCAGGCTTGAAACCTTTAAGATAAACTGCTTGCCAACGATCGAGAACAAAGCTTTCGCCATTTATTGTGCTGCGGATGCGCCAATTTCCGAATTCATCATTGGAGTCATCTTTCGCAACAAGGTGTAGGGGGGCGTTAGTTAGGTAAAAGTCCAGCAGAATCGGTTCTGCACCATAACTGTCTTTAGGACGGCTGTAGGTGAGTAAGGGCAGAGTAGGATCTGGCTGGTTGTCATCAGTTTTGGTAAAAATGTGAAATGTTGTTTGGGCATAAGCCCCTTCATTTTTAAAGCTTTCATGCCAAGGACGGGAGGCAAAGACGCGCAGGGTATGAGTACCAGGGGACAAGTCTGGCAAAAGCAAGGGCTGATTTAGATCGTAAACAGCTATATAAGGTTGATTATCAAGAATTACATGTAAATGAGGCCCTAATTCTAGTTGCGGGTCTTTAAATATAGGTAAATCTTTAACCTGAAAGCTGACTGTCACTGTGTTCTCTTGGAGGACTTCATCAGGTTTAGGCGTAACTATCGTCACCTGTGGCCGATAAATTTCCAAAGCTGGGCGTAGTTCTTGAATGACATCTGGGGGAGAGACTTCTGAAAATTGCTGAGAAATCTGTTGAGGTTTTTCTTTATAGCCAATGGATACTTCTTGGCTAACAGCTTTCTCGCCGCAACTGGCCAAATTCAATACTAGCGCTAATGTAATTAACCATCTAAAAATAGTAAAACTCCTAGGGAGGATCTGCTTTAAAACTAGTTTCTGCCACAAATTCATGCCTTACACCCAGTTATAGTCTTCAACTACTGACCAAAAAGAATTCAGGAGGAGGCAGTGCGTTGGGGAAGCAGTACGTTGCGGTGAGGCAGTCGGGTATTAGGGATTTTCCCCATAATGAACTGCCTTTAGCGACGTTCGCGTCAGCAGACGCACCAGAAGGAGCGTCACCCGAAGGGTAGCAACTGCCGTACAGTAGAGGCGCAAGATCGGCTTTGCGCTAGTACAGGAATCAAAATGAATTTTTGTACAACAGGGATATTCTGAATTCAGGATTCTGGCTTCCGGATTCTTCTCAAAGATTATTTTGGCTTAAACTGTCCACCCGGAACTATAGCCCAAAGGTGAAATCTTCCTCATATCCCACGACATTTTCTTTATCTTTCTCAAAGATATGGCTGAATAGTAATATTTGTGACAATGCTTGACAACAAGCGTTTCAATACTGAACCAAACTATTTTAGTAATAAAAACAGCAAGGCACGAAATGCCTACTATATACAGTAAAACCATAAGTTTTACGAATTGTTATCCTTTGTAAATTATATGAAGAAACTATTGACTTTTTGGACATAACTTTGAAGTTAAAAGGCATGAAAGGCAATTATTTCAGGGATTTTGAATTATTGTTAAAATGTGTCCAACAGTGTACAAGTGAAGACTCTATAATTCAACAGAAACAACTCTCCACATAGGGTCTTCCACCGCGGCTCCAGAAATTTTCTGGAAGCTGTGGTAACGGTTCACTTTGTGGTATCCATGATTCCTCATTCCTTATCCAGAGAGGAGGTCGAATGACAATCAGTCCTCCGGAGCGAGAGGAAAAAAAGGCCAGAGTCATAGTCGATAACGATCCGGTTCCTACCTCATTTGAAAAATGGGCACAACCAGGTCACTTCGACAGATCCTTAGCCAGAGGTCCCAAAACCACCACATGGATTTGGAACCTTCATGCCCTCGCCCACGATTTTGATACACATACAAGCGATTTAGAAGAGATATCCCGCAAGATATTTGCCGCGCACTTCGGCCACCTAGCCGTCGTGACGATTTGGTTGAGCGGGATGATATTCCACGGCGCGAAGTTTTCCAACTACGAAGCGTGGCTAACCGACCCGTTGAACGTGAAACCTAGCGCTCAAGTCGTTTGGCCAATTGTGGGACAAGACATTTTGAATGGTGATGTCGGTGGTGGCTTCCACGGCATTCAAATTACTTCTGGCTTGTTCCAGGTATGGCGTGGCTGGGGTATTACCAACTCCTTCCAGCTTTACTGCACTGCCATTGGCGGCTTGGTATTAGCAGCCTTGTTCCTATTTGCTGGTTGGTTCCACTACCACAAGCGCGCTCCCAAACTGGAATGGTTCCAGAATGTGGAGTCAATGCTAAATCACCACTTGCAAGTATTGCTGGGTTGTGGTTCTTTGGGATGGGCTGGTCACTTGATCCATGTGTCCGCACCAACCAACAAGCTGCTGGATGCAGGTGTTGCCCTCAAAGACATACCCTTGCCCCACGAATTCATCCTGAATAAAGACTTGTTGATTGAGCTTTATCCCGGCTTTGCCAGCGGTTTAGCGCCTTTCTTCACCTTGAATTGGGGTCAGTATGCTGACTTTTTGACATTCAAGGGCGGTCTGAACCCGGTAACGGGTGGCTTGTGGCTGACAGATATTTCTCATCACCACTTAGCGATCGCAGTACTGTTCATTATTGCTGGGCACCAATACCGTACCAACTGGGGTATCGGTCACAGCATTAAAGAGATCCTGGAAAACCATAAAGGACCCTTCACTGGTGAAGGTCACAAAGGTCTCTACGAAAACCTCACCACATCTTGGCACGCTCAGTTGGCAACCAACCTTGCCTTCTTGGGTTCCTTGACCATCATCATCGCGCATCATATGTACGCGATGCCCCCGTATCCATACTTGGCAACTGACTACGCTACGCAGTTGTGCATATTCACTCACCATATTTGGATCGGTGGCTTCCTGATTGTGGGTGGAGCCGCTCATGCAGCTATCTTCATGGTTCGGGATTACGATCCGGTTGTGAACCAAAACAACCTACTGGATCGGGTGATTCGTCACCGGGATGCGATTATTTCTCATCTAAACTGGGTGTCTATTTTCCTTGGCTTCCACAGCTTTGGACTGTACATCCACAACGACACAATGCGTGCCTTGGGCCGTCCCCAAGACATGTTCTCTGACACAGCAATTCAGTTGCAGCCAGTGTTTGCTCAGTGGATACAAAACATCCACGCCTTAGCTCCTGGAACAACTGCACCCAATGCCCTAGAACCAGTAAGCTATGTATTTGGCGGCGGTGTGTTGGCTGTAGGCGGTAAAGTGGCAGCTGCTCCCATTGCTTTGGGTACAGCCGACTTCTTGATTCACCACATTCACGCCTTCACCATTCACGTCACCGTCCTAATTCTGCTCAAGGGCGTGTTGTTTGCCCGCAGTTCTCGTCTGATTCCAGACAAGGCTAACCTAGGCTTCCGCTTCCCTTGCGACGGCCCTGGTCGTGGCGGTACTTGTCAAGTATCTGGTTGGGACCATGTGTTCCTCGGATTGTTCTGGATGTACAACTCCCTATCGATTGTGATCTTCCACTTCAGCTGGAAAATGCAATCGGATGTTTGGGGAACCGTAGATGCAGCTGGTAATGTAACTCACATTACTGGTGGTAACTTTGCCCAAAGTGCCATCACAATCAACGGCTGGTTGCGTGACTTCTTGTGGGCGCAAGCTTCACAAGTAATCAACTCCTATGGCACTGCGCTATCTGCCTATGGTCTACTGTTCTTGGGCGCTCACTTCGTTTGGGCATTCAGCTTGATGTTCCTGTTCAGCGGTCGCGGCTACTGGCAAGAATTGATTGAGTCCATCGTTTGGGCACACAATAAACTAAAGGTAGCACCAGCAATTCAGCCTCGCGCTCTGAGCATCATTCAGGGACGGGCTGTAGGTGTAGCTCACTACTTATTAGGAGGAATTGCCACAACCTGGGCTTTCTTCCACGCACACATCCTTTCAGTAGGGTAGCAATCAGTTATGGAGTGCTGAGTGCTGAGTGCTGAGTGCTGAGTTAAAACTCGGAACTTAGGACTCAAAACTCAGAACTCTAGAAGCTGAAACCTGATGGCTAAAGGTCAGAGGAATTATCAAACCTATGGCAACAAAATTTCCCAAATTTAGCCAGGATCTCGCACAGGATCCGACCACTCGTCGGATATGGTATGCGATCGCTCAAGGCAACGATTTTGAAAGCCACGATGGCATTACAGAGGAAAATCTTTACCAAAAGATTTTCGCAACTCACTTCGGTCATTTGGCAATCATCTTCTTGTGGGCATCGAGCCTCCTGTTCCACGTAGCCTGGCAAGGTAACTTTGAACAGTGGATTAAAGATCCCCTGCACATCCGCCCAATCGCCCATGCGATTTGGGATCCTCACTTCGGTAAACCAGCGATCGAAGCTTTTACCCAAGGTGGTGCTAACTATCCAGTCAACATTACCTACTCTGGTATCTACCACTGGTGGTATACCATCGGGATGCGGACAAATAGCGAGCTGTACGCTGGTTCAGTATTCCTGCTAATCTTCGCAGCTGTATTATTGTTCGCTGGTTGGCTGCACTTACAGCCCAAGTTCCGTCCTAGCTTGGCATGGTTTAAGAGCGCCGAACACCGCCTGAACCATCACTTGGCAGGTCTATTTGGTGTCAGTTCTTTGGCTTGGGCCGGTCACTTGATTCACGTTGCTATCCCTGAAGCTCGCGGACAGCATGTAGGTTGGGATAACTTCCTGACCACCCCACCCCATCCAGCAGGTTTGACACCTTTCTTCACTGGTAACTGGGGTGTATACTCACAAAACCCTGACACCGCCAGCCATGTGTTTGGCACATCACAAGGTGCAGGAACTGCGATTCTGAGTTTCTTGGGTGGTTTCCATCCCCAGACAGAATCCTTGTGGTTGACTGATATTGCTCATCACCACTTGGCGATCGCAGTACTATTCATCATTGCCGGTCATATGTACCGGACTAACTTTGGGATTGGTCACAGTCTCAAAGAGGCATTGAATGCTAAGAGCTTCTTCGGTATTCCTGTAGAAGGGCCTTTCAACCTGCCTCACCAAGGTATCTATGATACCTATAACAACTCCCTACACTTCCAGTTGGGTTGGCACCTAGCAGCCTTGGGTGTGGTTACATCCTTAGTAGCACAGCACATGTACTCCATGCCTGCTTATGCATTTATTGCTAAGGACTACACAACTCAGGCAGCTTTGTACACACATCACCAGTACATCGCCATCTTCCTGATGGTTGGAGCCTTTGCCCACGGAGCAATATTCTGGGTACGTGACTACGACCCCGAACAAAACAAAGGCAACGTTCTTGACCGCGTACTGAAGCATAAAGAAGCGATTATCTCGCATTTAAGCTGGGTATCCCTTTTCTTAGGCTTCCATACCCTCGGTTTGTACGTTCACAACGACGTAGTAGTTGCTTTCGGTACTCCTGAAAAGCAAATCTTGATTGAGCCAGTATTTGCTCAGTTCGTCCAAGCTGCTAACGGTAAGGTACTTTACGGTTTAGATACTTTGCTATCTAACCCAGATAGTATTGCTTCCACAGCATGGCCCAACTACGCTAACGTCTGGTTACCAGGCTGGTTGGAAGCTATCAACTCCGGTACTAACTCCCTGTTCTTAACAATTGGCCCTGGCGACTTCTTGGTACACCATGCGATCGCATTAGGCCTGCACACTACCACCTTGATTTTGGTCAAAGGTGCTTTGGATGCACGTGGTTCCAAGCTGATGCCCGATAAAAAGGACTTCGGCTATTCCTTCCCCTGTGACGGCCCCGGTCGTGGCGGTACTTGCGACATCTCTGCTTGGGATGCCTTCTACCTAGCATTGTTCTGGGCATTGAACACAGTCGGTTGGTTAACCTTCTACTGGCACTGGAAACATCTAGGTATTTGGCAAGGTAACGTTGCTCAGTTCAACGAAAACTCCACATACCTGATGGGTTGGTTCCGGGATTATCTATGGGCTAACTCCGCTCAGTTGATTAACGGTTACAACCCCTACGGCGTGAATAATCTGTCTGTTTGGGCTTGGATGTTCCTCTTCGGACACCTAGTTTGGGCGACTGGCTTCATGTTCCTCATCTCCTGGAGAGGTTACTGGCAAGAGTTGATTGAAACTCTGGTCTGGGCACACGAGCGCACTCCTCTAGCTAACCTAGTTCGCTGGAAAGATAAGCCCGTTGCTCTGTCCATCGTCCAAGCTCGTTTGGTTGGTCTAGCTCACTTCACCGTTGGCTATGTCTTGACCTACGCAGCCTTCTTGATTGCTTCTACAGCTGGTAAGTTTGGTTAAGGCTACTAGTTTTGTAGATAAGTAACTTAAATCCCCTGCCGTTAGGTGGGGGATTTTTTGTTTTGGGTGGGAAAAATAGAGAAAGGGGCGGGCAAGATGCCCACCCCACAAGAAAAGTTATAGAAAAATTAGAAATATTATATTGAATGCAAGAGCCAAAGTTGAAAATTTTTCGGAGAAGATTACCTCATTGGGAGTTAGATGGGGCTGTTTATTTCATTACTTTTAATACTTGGGAAAAGTTAGAACTTAGCCTAGAAGCTAGAGAAATAGTTTTTAATTCTTGCTTGTTTTTTGATAAAAACAGATATCAAATATTTGTCTTTGTAGTTATGACAAATCATGTGCATCTGCTTATTCAACCATTACTCAAGTCGGAAAATGAGTTTTGGTCATTGAGTAGTATTATAAAAAGTATTAAAGGTTATAGTGCTAAACAAATTCCCAAAGTGATGAAACATATAGGAACAGTTTGGCAAGATGAAAGATATGACCGTATTGTTAGGAACGATGAAGAGTTTCAACAATATTGGGAATATATCAGACAAAATCCTGTCAAAGCAGGACTATCATCAACCCCAGAAAATTACCCCTTCTTTTGGCAACTCCCTGAATAATCTCAATCATCACATTCTCTCTTCTCTTGTGGGGTGGGCATCTTGCCCGCCCCTTTGTAGCCTTAAGTGCCAGTCTATAATTTACTATTGAAACAATTTAATTCTCTCTATTGCCTCTGCATATTTTTTTGTATTCCCTTGTTCTAAATGAAGGTTAGCAGCTTGCTGCCAATCTTTAATTGCACCTTGCTTATCTCCTAAACCATAGCGAACTTCAGCCCGATTAGAGTAGAAAGTAGCATTTTTTGCGTTTAACTGAATCGCTTTATTATAGTCTTGTAAAGCTCCCTGTTTATCACCTAAATAGGAGCGAGCAGCACCTCGATTGTTATAAGCATTATCAGATTCAGGTGCAAGCTTAATTGCTATGTTGGAGTCTTGTAATGCTCCTTGATTATCTCCTAATTCGCTCCGGAGTGCAGCGCGCTGGCTGTAAGCAAAATAACGCAAGCTGTAAGCAGAATTATCTTTAGGGTTAAGCTCAATTATTTTATTGTAGTCTTGTAAAGCACCTTGTTTATCCCCTAATTCATTCCGCAATGCAGCGCGCAAGCTGTAAGCAGAACTATATTTAGGGTTAAGCTCAATTACTTTATCGTAGTCTTGTAAAGCACCTTGTTTATCCCCTAATTCATTCCGTAATCTAGCGCGAGCGCTGTAATCCAAGTAATCAACATCTGATTCAGGTTTAAGCTCAATTACTTTATCGTAGTCTTGCAAAGCACCTTGTTTATCCCCTAATTGATCCCGTAATATAGCGCGCGAGCTGTAAGCAGAACTATATTTAGGGTTAAGCTCAATTGCTTTATTGTAGTCTTGCAAAGCTCCTTTTTTGTCATTTAAGGAATAACGACGTAAATTAGCTCGATCAATATAAAGTCGGTAATTATTTGGATCAATTTGAATTGCTTGGTTGTAGCGTTGTAACTGTGCTTTAGGATCGCTCTTCCTTAAATTTAAATCTAATAGATACCAATCCTTAATAATAGGGTCAATTTGAATCGCTTTTTTGTAATCTTCTATAAATCCTGACTCATCACCTAATTTCTCACGAACTTCAGCCCGGTCAATGTATAACTGTGGGTTTTTAGAATCTAGCTTAATAGCTGTGTTAAGGGCGTCTAAAGCTGCTTTATAATCTCCTGAAGCCTTAGATGTATTACTTTGCTCAATATACTTTGATGGAGAAGTAAAAGTAGTATAGACAAACTGGATTATAATCACTCCTACAATTGCTGCACCTACATAAGGTATTAAGAAATATTTGGACTTGTGATTGTTTAAGTTATTTGTCATATAATCACACCGAATTTATTGATTAAATAGAATTTTTTGAGAGTAAAATTTTTTGTAGCATTGTCGGTATTATACTAATGCGAAGTACCCAATT
Organism: Nostoc minutum NIES-26; assembly: GCA_003326215.1. Classification (GTDB taxonomy): domain Bacteria; phylum Cyanobacteriota; class Cyanobacteriia; order Cyanobacteriales; family Nostocaceae; genus Dendronalium; species Dendronalium minutum. Next base: position 18,067 of record LXQD01000007.1, read on the forward strand.
TTTGATATTATGCTGATATAAATACTGGCTACCTCTGACTTGACATTACATGGCGGATAATGTTGATGGTTTTGTGGGGTGGGCATCTTGTCCGCCCGTAGCCAAGGGCGGGCGAGACGCCCACCCCACAAGAGATTATTGAATATTTTTTTGTATGTATGGAAAATTAAAAAAGCAAACTTTACAGATTTTCACCACAGGAGTTATTAGGTGTCCATTCCCGAAATTACTCAAAAGCTACTAGCAGCAAAACAAGGCAAAGGACTAAGCTTTGCAGATTTAGAAAAAATTCTCAAACGCGATGAGGTATGGATTGCGGCTGTCATCTACCGTCAAGCTAGTGCTTCTGAGGAAGAGGCAAAGTTACTTATTGAAGCATTAGGGTTAGATGCTAGTTATATTCAAGAATTGACTGCATATCCTGTGAAAGGATTGGGGCCAGTTGTGCCAACCGATCCACTGATTTATCGTTTTTATGAGATTATGCAAGTCTATGGATTTCCGCTTAAAGACGTAATTCAGGAAAAATTTGGTGATGGTATTATGAGCGCCATTGACTTTACTTTAGATGTGGAGAAAGAAGAAGACCCCAAAGGCGATCGCGTCAAAATTATTATGTCTGGAAAATTTCTACCCTACAAAAAATGGTAAGCTATGAGCTTAGTAATGAGGGTTGCCTTACTTTCATACTATTATTTACTATGAGTCGCACCAAAAATAAGTTATAAATATAACAATGCAATAATTTTATAAGATTAACAACTCTTGATATCTGATACTACGACAACACAAAAATTTAATACTTTTAGCCCTTATTATACTCAAAATAATGGAGCAGTATATTTGGGAGATAGCTTAGAACTAATTAAATTCATTGATGATAATAGTATTAATTTAATCTTGACATCACCTCCCTTTGCTCTGACTCGAAAAAAAGAATATGGCAACGAAAGTGCTGACAAATATGTTGAGTGGTTTTTACCTTTTGCCTACGAATTTAAAAGAGTATTAACAGATAATGGCTCATTTGTTTTAGATTTAGGCGGCGCTTACCTTTCTGGTAATCCCGTACGGAGTATCTACCAATACGAACTTTTAGTTAAATTATGCAAGGAAGTCGGCTTTTTCCTTGCTCAGGAATTCTATCACTATAATCCGGCTCGATTGCCGACTCCTGCCGAATGGGTGACAATCAGACGCATTCGCGTTAAAGATTCAGTTAATGTAGTTTGGTGGTTGTCTAAAACGCCAAATCCCAAAGCAGATAATAGAAAAATTTTAAAGCCATATAGCCAGAGTATGAAGCAATTACTCAAAACTGGCTATAAAGCTAAAAAACGTCCGAGCGGACATGATATTTCTGATAAATTTCAAAAGGATAACCAAGGTGCAATTCCGCCAAACTTGCTAGAAATTGCCAATACTGAATCAAATAGTGCTTATTTACGCCGCTGCAAAGCAGCAGGAATTAGAACACATCCAGCACGTTTTCCTCAAGGGTTCGCCGAATTCTTTATCAAATTCTTAACTGATGAAGATGATATGGTTTTAGATCCATTCGCAGGTTCTAATACAACTGGGTTTGTTGCAGAAACTTTGCAACGCCGATGGATATCTTTTGAAATTAATGAGGATTATCTCGTGGGAAGTCGTTATCGATTTAGTCAATAGCCAGATTCTGCTAAGGGTGAGGAGGGAAAAGTTAAAAGTGAGGAGTGAGGAGTTAACAGTCACGAGTTAAGAGTTAAAATTCATAATTTATAACTCGCCACCTCTAAACTACAGCTATTCATTTAAATCTCTCCATTTACTTGCATTTGATGAACTTGATTCGCTAACTCTTGACGACTTTGATCGTCTAGTTTGTCAATTGCTAACATTCCCATCAGAATAACTTCTTTCAGGGTTAAACGTGTTGAATGTGCCTGTTTTTGCACAATCTCCTTAATAATTGGACTAACACCAATCGCTGTACTAGCTCTAGCCACAGAACAATAGGGAAACACTAATGACATCGCCTAAATCTTAACACTTTCAAGGAGTTTATTCTATAATAGATAAAACTCAATTTAAGTGTGTAAAAACTTATATTTATGTGTTTAAGTACAACTTTTAAATTACCTTTATAGAAGATAATGGCATAAATGAGGCCTATTCTCCTATTTATGCACAATTTTGACCAATTACTCAATAATAGTATCAAACTTACCTGATTGTACTTAGAATCTGCTCTCGATCAAAATTATTAATACTTTGCAACAACCTTTATGCTTATATGCTTATTGGTTAATGTCATAGCATTTTAATTTTAAGAACAACCTCAGACACAAGCCCATCCCTTATTCTTCGAGAATTTCCACCAACTCTTCAATCATGACATTAAAGGTACGAGCTAACTTTTGGATAGAAGTAAAGTCAACTGTTGTCATTTGCGAACGGCGGGCATAGCTTCTCACTGTACTGTAAATTACCCCAGAACGGTCTGAAACCTCCTTCAAAGTCCAGCCTTTTTCTTGTGCTAGTTCTCGAATCTTTAATCTGACTAATCCCATAGTTGACAACTGATGCGATCGCATCCTTCAATTTTAGATAAGAAATCAAAAGGCGATCGCTACCGAAACTAGTAAACTAGCGTTCGGTAAAATGTACCTCAATTTGGGTACTGATTCACATAGATATTTACTAAGCTCATAAGCATTTAAGTTGCATATCTGGGTAAAAGGAGGCAGTTGTGGCTTCTGGCTCCTGACCTCTTGCTGTCTTGGTTAAGCACAGTGCAAGTTAAATACAAATCGGCCGATCTCAGAGAAAGACTACTTACGTAAAGTAAAAGCTTGCTTTAAAGAAATTGTAAATTATCAAACATAATCTCATTAACCCGCTTTACAGAACTATACAGTTTCACTGAAAATAATAAATTGACAAAGTAAAATTGTCCCGAATATAGGCAATTGATGCTGTCAATTAGTAAAAACAGTGAGTAGAGGAGTGACAAAGCGATGAGGGACCCTTATCTGTTGGCAGCAAGCTTGTTAACAGGATTAGTATTACCAACATCAGCTCTTCCACAAGTATCGATTATCTTGCCGGAAAGTTCTAAATTCCTGTCTAATTTACAACACAATTCACAGCCAACAATAAGTGAGAACAATATCCTCAGCTTTGACATCTCCTTACCAGAATTCAGTCGTCAAGCTTTGCCGCTTGCAGATGCCTCTCAACCAACACTAAGTCAGAAAAGCATCCCTAGCCTCGACAGTTCCTTACCACACTTTAGCAATCAGGTATTATCAGCACCAACAGAATCATTACTCAACCCTAGCTACCAACCACATACTCTACCGTTGACATCTGGCAATCAACTGTATTACCAAAGATTAGTAACGCTAAAAACTGATAAAATTTATACACATGTAGATACTGTGAGAGTGCAATCATTATTGGAGTCAGCCAAGAAGCCTCAGCTCACTTATGAAGATTGGAAAAGTTTATTAGCTTTAGAAGCCAAAGCAATCACTCAAATTCAAGATGGAAATCATCTGAGTATTTTGGTAGGTGATTCTTTGAGTATGTGGTTTCCCGCCGAAAAATTGCCTGCTGGAAAATTGTGGCTAAATCAAGGAATATCTGGAGATACTTCTGGAGGCATTTTCAAAAGATTGGCAGCATTTTCGGCAACAAGACCAGAGGCAATTTACATCATGGCTGGGATTAACGATTTACGCAAAGGTGCTAGTGATGAAACAATTTTGCGTAATCACCGCCGGATTATCCGTAGCCTCAAACAGAGTCATCCCAAAACTCAGATAATTATCCAATCAATTCTGCCTACTCGTCTAGAATCAATTCCTAATAGCCGGATTCGTCGCATCAATGCACAGCTTGCCTCAATTGCCAAACAAGAAAAAGTTTCTTATGTGAATATCTATAGTTGGTTTATAGATTTTCAAGGCAATTTACGTTCCGAGTTGACCACAGATGGACTGCATCTGTCTCCAGATGGTTACGATGTTTGGCGTTCAGCGCTACAGCAGCTAGAATTTCAGCTTACTCAGCGAGAGAACTGAGCGATCGCATTTTAAAATTATGCAATTTACTGAGAGCGATTTTATCGCCATACGTTCTGTAATTGAAAGTCAATTAGAAGCCTTTCAAAAGGATAATGCTCAAGATGCCTTTGCCTTCGCCAGTCCTGGAATTCAAGAGCAGTTCCGCACTCCAGAAAACTTTATGCAGATGGTGAGGAAGCACTACCCTGCTGTCTACCGTCCTCGTTCTGTCTTCTTTGAGAATATTACAATTATCCAGAGCAATATCACCCAGCCAGTATTGCTACTTAGTCCTCATGGAATTCCACTAAGAGCTTTGTATTTAATGGAAAAACAGCCAGATGAAACCTGGAGGATTAACGGCTGCTTTCTGATATCCGTAGAAGCGAAAATTGTCTAAACAGAATTCAGGAGTCACAAGTTACAAGTCAGAATTTGGGATGAATTGATTACGACTGGCGCATGATATGGGGTTTTTCGCAACTTCTCCAAATCTACAATTTAGAGGTCTACATAATCGTAGCTTTGAAATCAGCACTGGAAAAGCATTCTGAATTCTGCATTCTGGATTCTACTTTAACCTGAGTTCGGGTTAAGCAGATGGAGGCAAAAGCCATTCAAGACGAAGGCTAGGCTTCTGAGGCTGATGACAATAAGCAATCAATCCACACAGAACATTAACGCAAAAATTCACAGGACTACGATGTCTGGAATGTTCAATTTGGGAAATGTTTTTGAGTTGGTCGTTAATAGTCTCAATAATCGAGCGTTTACGGGACAAAAGCTTGTCGTGAAGACGCATCAACTTATTCTTCATGTTGCGGCGTGGTTTAGCAAAAAATTCAATACCGAAGTCTTGTAAAAGTTGAGAGGCGA
>LXQD01000008.1 GCA_003326215.1 Nostoc minutum NIES-26
CAACAGCCGCAGTTTGCACTTCTTCCTGGCAGCATGGCCTGTAATCGGTATCTGGTTTACCGCTTTGGGTGTTAGCACAATGGCGTTCAACCTCAACGGTTTCAACTTCAACCAGTCTGTGATTGACTCACAAGGTCGCGTCATCAACACCTGGGCTGATATCATCAACCGCGCCAACCTGGGTATGGAAGTAATGCACGAGCGCAATGCTCACAACTTCCCTCTGGACTTGGCTAGCGGCGAACAAGCTCCTGTTGCTCTTACCGCTCCTGCGATCAACGGTTAATCACCAATTCAATTTTAGACAAGAAAACATCAGCTTCTACTAGTAAAAGGCGCTCTCCTTTAAGGGGGGCGCTTTGAAATTTCTACGTGTATGGCTTCAATCCCATGTAGGGCAATGTTGGCAAGAACCGGACTGCATACACCGCCTTGCGGTGTGAGTCACGCCGAACTTTAGCGAGGAGGGCTTTCACCTCCATCAAGGAAGAGTTCAGGGACGTTAATCCCTGGATGACTTATTTATTACGATTCAGTCATCAACGAATCGCACATTGGATCTCCCCAAGCAACAAAAAACCCCAGCGGTGTGAGCTGAGGTTTGAGAGAGAAATCTTCTCTATCGATGGGAGATACCGTAACCGTTGTCCAAAAATCTTAGCTAACCGCAAAAGCAACCAAAACTAGAGCGGTAACAAACATAGTTGCAATTGCACCTTGTATAACGTAGTTACGTTGTTCCCAAATTGCCGGATACTCAGCGCAGTATACCTGGGGTTCAGTTGCATAGTTATTAAGAACGCCGTCTTCATTAACAGTGGTGTACATAGTTGTTTCTCTTGTTTGTTATTTTATGTAAATAAATATAACAATATTGTTACAAATGGTCAACAGGACTTGACACTAAAAGGCTAATAGCGCTAATAAAAATTGCTTATTAGGAATGGGGGAGTCAGGCGAGCGCAATTCGGGACGAGCAGAGGAGTCATGACAATTAGGGACAAGCGTCCCGATGGATAACCTTTGATTCACAAGGCTCAGGGACGGTTGGGACAGTTCGGGAATTCGGGACAGACTGCCCAAAAATTGGTTTAAGGCGCGTGTTTTCCAATAGTCCCGATTGTCCCGATTACTGCTCAATTGCCCCATACCTGCCTTGGTCATCTATAGTCACTACCTCTAGTTGCACTAGATGTGCCAGCGCCTCTCTAATTTGCTCCGTGCTGTAGCCATTGCGTTTTAATGCCCCCCTGATATCATCTACTGCCTTGTAGCCTTTGCCAGAGAGATAGTTCAAAATCCGTTGTTGCAACTGAGTTAACTGCACAATTTCTGACGGTGACTGTTGTGGTTGGTCGATATCAAACTCAAGGGATAGGATTGTGCTTAACTGCTCTGGTGTATACCCAGATAACTTAACTTTGGGCTGTTGCCCTGGCTTGTAATGCCTGATATCAGGCAGGATATCTAGCTGCATGGGGTCAACTGAGATAAAAATCAACGGTTGCCCCAATTGTTTCGACTGGGGCTTAAGTTGGTTGTACCGTGCCTTCAGTACTGCCCTGACTTCAGCATCATCAACAATTTTGGCGTTAATAATGAGATTGAGTAGCACCCCGTAGCTGTCATTAACTGTACCGTCCTCTTCAACTGAGAAATTACCCTGAGCGATGATGTACAGGTTCTTTCTGATGTTGCTGTCACCCAGTCCCAGCGCTGCTAAGTTAAAACTCTGGGTGTCGATGAGCAGGCACACATTAAGTTCTCGCCCTACCGTGATGATGGTGCTGATTTTCTTGAGATAGGGGCTAAACCACTGATCATCTTTGCAGGTTTCATAGATGCTATGCCAGTCAGCCAGGATTAACCGCACGGGCTGATTATCAAACTCGTGGCGGCGATGCTCACTGACACGGCGGCGCTGATCGTAGAGATTGTAAACCTCGTCAATGGCTTTAAGTGCGGCTTGGGGGGAAAGCGGGTCAAACAGCAGCACCCGTCCTTTCTTGTCCAGACCGCAAAAACTGTCATTCTTTTGGGCGATCGCCCAGACATTAGCATCGGGGAAGCGCTGGAAAAACTTGGTGAGCATATAGCTTTCAGTAACGCTCTTACCCGCTCCCGTACCACCCACAATCAAGGTTGAGCGCTTGGCTGCCAGGATGCGATTTAGTGGTTCTAGTGTGGGACTGGTGGTATCAGTTGGCTGTTTCTGGTTTGTTGCTTCCGGTTTTTGAGGTGCGGTTTCATCTCCAGTAATCGCCCTTTTGTCTTTTTCTCCAGTAACCTTATCGTTGGGGTCAATTGTCCCTTGTAAAGTCTGACTACCTTGTAGGTAAGGCGTTTTCGTGTCGCGCAGATGCTTAATGTACTCTGCCTTCTGTTGCTCGGTCATCCCCGCCGTTTGCGCCTCAAAGATTGCGTCAGATGCCTCCATTTGGGTAACTTCAATTTCAGTGTGAGCGTAAATCTCAGCTTTTTGGATATCAACAGTGCGGTCATTGGCGATTAAATCTAAATCAGCCTGCAACTCCACTTCTTTGATAGCAACGTCTCGGTAGCTGTCCAATAGCTCAGAACGTGCCGCCATCTCTGAAATAGCTGCATCCCTCTTCTCTGCAATGTCTTCAAATACTGCCCTCTGCCTCTCCTCATCTTGACAGTGGCGCAGCATCCACCCAGCTAGGGCAAATCCCAAAAATGCACCTGTAGCAAAAAAAGGTTTGTTTGGATTGCTTGCCCTGACTAGTCCGTTGACTCCCATCGCTGGATCTCGCACAATCTGGGGGGGCATTCCGTCTAACTGCCACTGCTCCCAGTAGTAAGGGGTCATGCGGAAAGGTCGGTTATTCAAGTCCTGACAGACCAATGTTTTCAAAGGGGTTTTAATGCAGAAGTAAATGCGATCGCTGGTAGTCCCTTGCCATGCCATCGCTGCTGACGTAAGACCGACAGTTAGACTCAACCCAATTACCACGGCCTTCTTGTCCATTGACAACTGACCAAACCACGCCATCAAACCCGATTGTTGCGACTGGGATAACTGTTTATGTTTCTCGCTTAAATAATTCATTTACTCTTACCACCACCAAAGAGAAAAATCATTAATATCGCTAGAAATATGGCCACTCCTGCACCATCCATCCAGCTAAATTCATCAGCAGTTTTTGGCTGATAAACGGACTCAATAGAAGCCTTAACTGTGCTTTTTGAAATTCTCGCTTCATTCCACTCACTAATGGGTTCATTGAGCGCACACAGTAGGGCTAGTGATGCACTGCAACCAGTCATTAAATTAGTGATAAATTTGTTGAATCCTTCACCTGTTGCAGTGGCAGTAAAATACAGGTGTGCAGTGCCAACAGCCAAGAACATTCCAATTGGGTGAACTTGCAACAGATGAAAGGTAAAAATCACCGCACTGTTTAGGCAACTACCAGCGACAATTTCACAGGCATTACCAGCACGTCTAAATGTCCTGACTCGGTTGTTTTCAGGTAATGCTTGCGGCTGGGATTGTTGCTTAGTTGATTGTGGTTTTTGTGCCAGCCCTTCAAATGAAAAAGGGCTGACGTTAGTTGATGAATCACTTTTTCTAACTAACATCAGCCAAGTCCTTTTAACTAATTAGTTATCTGTCGCCAAATTTCTGCCAAAGATTCCCCAACATTGCACCCCAACCTCTCACTGTTCCCGTTGCAGAAACACTTGATGTTGGTGCAGAATTTTGGGCTTGAAATGGTATTACATCAGTCGGTGAAGAGTTCGGCTCTAATGCCCTTGAACCTAACCTTGCACGGGCTAAAAGTTGTTGGCGTTTTTCTCTCAGTCCTGTTGTGATTGCTTGCCGTTGGGCTTGCACGGTTTGTCTATTTTCTATGCTGCTGATTTTGTTCTCATGTCTCCACAATTCCGCCTGTAAATCGTGGTGTAATTGTGCAGCCACCTCAGCCAAAGCGTGTTTACGTTTTTGGTCAATTCGCAGGAGGTCGGCTCTGTCTTGGGCATCTATCTTACTCATCTCCGAATCGAACTCGGAATTTAGTTTGCGAATCTTGGCAATGGCAGTTGCAACATGTGAGCCATATTGCTTTCTTAGTTCTGTCCAAGTTACTTGTCCCTTGGTCAGCTTCTCCATTGCCTCAAAAACCACTTTGGCGTTGTCCAAGAATGGCTCTAGTCGGTCAGATAATTCTTGGGCATTATTGGCGTAATCTGCAAACTGTTCTAGCTTGTTTATGTCTGAAAGATAGCTGAGAATATCTGCCGAAAATCCTCCCCAAGAAAGTGCCTTCTCATCAATGTGGCTTGCATGACCCATTACTGGATTACGTATTGCAAAATCCATTGTGTGCTTCTCCTTAGCGTTGGTATTTGAGTTGATTAATCAATGCCTCTGCCAGTCCCAAATGTTCGCCAATCTGCACTCGTTTATGAAGACCTTGGGCAATCGGAGAGACTGTTGAAAGTGCATTGACTGCTGCATTTCTGCCAGAGACGTTTACCTCTGCATTCAACAAATTTTGCACTACAGAGTGTAGGAGCAACAGTTTTTCTATCTTGCCCAGGCGTTCAAATGTGCTGCCGTACTGTTGCTGAAGCTCGTCTAGGTAGGAGCCATCATTGGGCATTGTGTTAGTAAAATAGCCGATGGGTTTGCTCATTGTTGCTAATATCTTGATTGTGACGTGTGCTTAATACGTACAAGAGAGGCGATCGCCTTGCTTTGGTCGGCTGTGCGATCGCTCCTCCCCTATTCCTCATTCCCATACAAAGCGGCTCTAGCTAATGCGCTGGCTAAGAAACCGCCTCCACATACAAAAATTCCTCCAATACTAAATTCCCGCTGCATTGCCCAATTAACGCGACGAATCAAAGTGTTTTGGGCAGAATTTGTTGCCATTAGGCTCAAGCCGTGACAAATTAACGCTCCACTGCCAAATAATCCTGCTGAAATCAGAAGTGCAATTGCGCTTGCGTGTAATGCGGTATCAATCGAGTCAATCATTTTCTTCATTGGTTGAATCCTTCAAGGCTAAATACTTGCAGTGGCTCAGAGTTTGGTAATACTGAAAAGCGAAGCTCGTTAAGCGCTTGAATAGCGTCCCCAATTGATAAATCTGGGTGATAGTCGAGTGCTTGAAACTGTGGATGCTGCCTAATTTGTGTCAGTAATTGTTGGGCTTGTGCAATCAATTCTGGCAGTGGTTGAGTGTTCATAGTTGACCTCAGAAAATCGATAATTGCAGTGATTCTTGGCTGATAACTGAAGCATTCGTACTCATACCTGACACTTCGTAACAGCGAGTAGTCAAAGCCTTGTGATTGAGCAATAAATCAGCCTTCTTTCGTTGTCCAGCCAGAGGTCGGAAGTGATACTTTGGATGCTGGATTGTGCCTGTTTTGTACAGGTATTGGTAGAGTGTTCGGTCAATCTGATACACCTTGGAATTGGTTAGTAGAGTTGAATCGTAGACTCTATTTAAGTCGTTCATGAAGCCACTCCTTTAAACTGAGAAGCCATAGAAGCTAGTCCGGTTTTATTTGGTTGAATTGTTGTTGGTGTAGATGAGGAATTATGATTTTTTGGTAATGTCTGCACACCAATACCACCTTGAAAAATTAGCTTCTCTACTGCTGCTGATAGGGCTTGGGTTGGGGCATCGTGAGGAATATTGAACATCTGGCACAATTCAATTACTGCTAAGTACGAGATGGTTATACGCCGAGATTCGTAAGACGTTATATCAGACACTTGTTTATACTCCTGTGGAAATTTCTGTTAATAACTTCAGTCCGAAAGCATTGATGAATTGGGGATTTTCTAAAACCACGAATCCCAAGTCAGCAAGATTCTGATCCACTACTGGCAGGGAGACACCACCACCCCAAGCGACAAGGTATTTCGCTCTGTCCAGGTAGTTACCAGAGGTGACAAAATTGGCGAATTTCTCAATTCTGGTTGACCACCATGAGTCTAGACATTGGCTGTACTCTGTCTCAAAATTCTTGCCTGTAAGGTGATTACCTCCGTATGTAAAGGTACCTTCTAAAATTCCTCGGTTAACTAATGTGGGGGAGTGTTTTACGTCCTTAGTAATCAAGCTTATTGGGTCGTTTCGTTTGTCGAGAGCTTCTGCAACCATCGAATGCAGTTGCCCACATCCACCCTCAATCAAATGCTGGTCTATAACTGCACCGTTGCCATTAAAAACTGTGCATAGCCAAGTGGATGAACCGATATCAAGGGCGATAGCAATCTCTGACTCTTCTAAGGCTAATGAGGCTTCCCCAAATAAGCAGTAGGCGATGCTCCCATAGCCTTCTGGATAAATGCCTGTAACTACAATGGAAACTGTTTTGGTAACAATCTCACGGGTTACGGGGTGCTTGTGTTGGAAAGTGTGAACACCTTGCACTCTGCGTTTAATCTCCTCTCCCCAGCGTTCTGGTTTGTGGTTGCTCAAACTAATTTCTAATTTCATGCCATTGGGGATGTTTAGAACTGCTAAGTCTGCAAGGATGCTTTCTAGTGCTAGTTCTGCTTTTTTCGCCTTATCTTCGTGCAGTAAGGTGTGATCTGATTGTGCGATCGCTGCACTGCCCCAGAAGAATTGCGTGTCTTTTAAGTCCAAACGCTTCCCTTCGACGTACCGCACCCAGCAGCCATCCTTCGATATGGTTTCGTGGTGACGAATGTTGCGGTTGCGAACTAGTGAGTATACAGATGGCATCGTGACAGAAAAATCACCGTAAATTGCCTTGCCATACCCTGCGCCTGGGTCTTTACCTGCAATTAAGGCAGTTAGCCCGGAATTGGCAAGCAAGTCTGCTTGAGTAAGCCAATTTGCGGCATTGGTGTATGTGGTTGTCATGGTTCTGATGATTGGTAAAAGTCTTATTTATTCTGGTTTTGGAGAATTTATCGGCAGAATCGCCTTAAATCCAAACATCCAGTTAAGGGCTTGCCTAAACGTCACTTTCTGGCTTCCATTGCCTTTGTTTTGTGTCGATTTTTGGCTGACAAAGCTATTATAGCATCTATTTAGATGCAGTATGTTGTTTTATAGCAGCACTAAAAGTTTAAAATAGATGTAGTTAACAGCAATATCGCAGCAGTTTAAACTTAAATAGGGATCACAACGTATGATTTAGGAGGCACTTTGAAGCAAAAATGATGCATGAGCAAGCGTTTTAGTGTAACGCTACCTGATACCGTATTTGATCAGCTTGAAGCACTAGCTGATAACCAAGGGCGAACTACTGCCAATCTAGCGGCATACTTAATAGAAGTAGGAGTCCGCAATATGAAGGTAGAACCGTTGCCAACTGAAAGAGACAAGAACAAATGACCGATTCAGCACAACCAAGGATAGTGCAGTACAGAGCCTCAATTTCTTGAATATTCATCAACTCTTGTTGAGTAATTTCAAGCAAAAATCAGAGTCTTATTGGATTTGAGATTGCCAGAAGTTCTGTATGATCTAGCTATTAGTTACATAAAGCGTATACGGAGGTAAATATATAACAACACTAAAAAGCAAAAAGACAAAGCGCTACTGAGTAGTCAACGCTTTGCCCGACAGTCAAAACTAAATATTTTAATATCTGGAAGCGGGGTTTATCTCTGAACGACCAAAGAAGTGGAAGGAAGCTGGAAACTTTAACCCACTGATTGGCAAAAGAGATTGTTCCGCGCTGCTTACTCATATTATATGAGTTGCTGTGGCAATTTCAAAATTTATCCTGGAAGATTTTGGCAGATAAATTTAACAAATTGTAATGTCATCGACCAAAAATCGGCACAATTAGCAAAGCAACGGAATTCATAGATATAAGGTATAGCAGCGTCATAAACCCCCTCCGATAGCCAAAAAGCAACTATCTGGAGAAATCTACCGTGCTAAAGCCATTTCAATCAGACCGAAAATATTTCGCTGTCAGGTTAAGTCAAGTTGTCAGCCCTATTTGCGGCGTAGTTTTTAGCGTCAGCCTCTGCGCCTCAAAGGGAGGTCAACGCTAATGACTACCACATTGACTCAGCCCATCTCCACCACCCAAGAGGGCAGCAATCGATTTGAGAGCTTCGAGCAATTTCAACAATTTATTCGCACCTCATTTACCCTTGACAGCGGCATCGCACCGGAGATGTTTGAAGCTTGCGTGCGCTTCCACCGCGACCTTGAATTTAGTGATGGCGGCGATGTAGAAACTCCAATTCACGAAGCCTTGGGATGGGACTTCACCCGATTCGGTAAGCAAGCAAGCGAACCACTGTACGCTGCATTCTTGCTAAACGAGGACGGTACATTGTGGCAAGCAATAGTCAGCCTGTGGGATGACGAGCGACAACGCCCATACCGCTACCTCGCCCCCAAAGACAACGGCGATCGCGTATTCCTCCCCCCAATACCAACAGAAATTAGAAAACGTATCGGGGCACGTTACGGCGTACAAGTACCATTATCTGGTAGCTTCTGGGAGTGGTTCGCCACTGAGGAGGCCCTCAAAATTCCCCGTATCCCCACCGAAGGCGCGAAAAAAGGGCTGTGTGGACTCTCGCAAGGCTACGTCCCCCTGGTATTTTATGGCTGTACCTGTGGCGCTAAAACTAAAGATGCCGCCGACAATAAAATCTTCCCAACTCTGATTTCTGATTTAGAGCCATTCGCCATTGCCCAGACAATCTGGTTATTCGCCTTTGACCAAGACTCTAAACCAAAAGCCAAAGCAGCCGTAGCCATCGGTAAAAGAAAACTCAAAACAGCCCTAATAGACGCAGAATGCATTGTAGGCGATATCCTATGGAAAGCAGAGCAGGGCAAGGGATGGGATGACTTAGTGGTAAACAACGGCAGTGGCGCTTTTGATTCCGCATACAGCAGCGCGATCTCCCAGTTAGAAAGACAATTCCAAAAACACCAGTCAAACGACAACAAAAAATCCAAACTCCCACCGCGACGGGCAGCCCAACAACTACTAGAACGGTATCGTGAAGCCTGGAAATACGACCTAGAGCAACAAACTTGGCGCTGTTGGCACAAAATTTGGGGGCCAGTGCCAGACGAAGTATTTACCCAAGCCGTTTACCGCGATTTAGAAATCCTGCCCAATGTCGATTATGACAATTTCGCCTACCTGGAAAACGTCGTTAAATTCCTCAAAATCGAGCTACTAGAAAAACAATGGCACTCCTTTAACCGCATGGAGTGGATTGCCTTTAATGACTGCGTTTATGAAGTAGCCACAGGCAAGACCCACGACCACGCCCCCGGTTTTGGCTTCACCAGCTGCTTAGAACATAACTTCCCCAAACATACAGTCATTGACCCCAACTCCACACTCCTAGAGCAACTACGAGTCAACGCCCCCACTTTTTACAGCTGGGCAATGCACGCGCAACAGGGAGATTCGCTCAAAGTCCTGAAGCTGCTAGCAATCATCAACGGGGTGGTAAAATTCCGCTTCTACGATTTGCAAATGTTTGTCCACCTGTGCGGCGTTCCCGGCGCAGGTAAAGGCACTTACGCCCGATTGCTCGAATCAATCGTCGGCAAGCAAAACCACACCAGCGCCAAACTGCACAAACTGGCAGATGATAACGTCATCGCCGCCGTGATTAACAGTCAACTCGTCATCTGCCCTGACGAAAAGAAACAAGCCGTAGACTACAGCGGACTTTTAAGCCTAACGGGAGGGGATAACATTCCCTACCGCCAAATCTACAAACCCCAAGCCAATGGCAAGTTCCTCGGCACAGTTGTAGTCATCAGCAACGCCCCGATATTTGTGGGCGATGTCCTGGGCATTGACCGCCGCTTGTGCTTGGTGACTTTTGATGTACCGCTCGATGTTAGAGACACAAACATCGAGAAAAAAATGCAACTGGAAGTCCCAGCGCTGACAGCCTTTGCTCTGTCGATGCCAGACGAGCAGGTGAGTGACATGATTCGGGGAACAGGTGAAGCTGCAATCCCCGACTTTAAACGCCAACAATGGCTGCACAAGACCGAAAACGACTCAGTGGCTTTGTTCATGGAAGAACGGCTAGTAGAAGCCAGCCCGGAATCATACGTTGTGATCGGCAACAAAAACAGTGATGCTTACACTCTCTACGGTGCTTATGCTCAGTTGTGCGAGGAGAACAATTCTAAATCCTTGTTCACTGCCAATAACTTTAGGAATCACCTTTTAGAACTGTGCCGCGAACTCGGTTGGAAAAATGTTCGAGAAGCGCGACAGCGCGATAACCAATATCGCATTTACGGGGTGAGGCTCAGGGACAAAGAAGATACTGCACTTCGCATCAGCGAAGTTTTAGGTTCACCACCATTACCCGAACCTGGGCCAGCTAATTTACCAGAGGCTTTAGTCGGCGTTGAACCAGCTAATACTCCACCACCACTCATTTCTACAACCAATCTGCCAGAGTGTGTAACTGTGTGTAACCCCTGTGTAGAAAGTGTGTACAGCCCGAAACCATTGGAAAATATAGGGTGTGTAGAGTGTGTAGACCCCGAACCCCATTCATCGCCTGAAGCCATCGACTCAAATTTCAAATCGGTTAATTCAGATCCAATTAAATTTGATGACCCTCCTCAAAGTGCTACACACTCACACACTCCTTGCAACCAGAGCGTTTCGACCCCTACACCCCAACCTACACAACCACACACAACCGCACACACAGAACTGATTATTGGTGTAGGCAGGTATGCCGATTACTGTGGCGAACGTGTTGAGATTGTCGGCTGGCAGGACAGAGGTAATAAGGTACAGATTGAGTTTAAAAGTGGTAAATGCCAGCTGGTTAAGCGTGGTTCTCTCAAAGTATGGAACTCTGACAAATCGAGTGAATCAATAACATGACAAAAGCACTCTTATTACTTGTTAAGACAGGGTGTAGGGTGTAGTAAAAGGTTGAGTATTTTTCCTGCCTCGACCTCCGTTCACACCCAGCCCCTACTATTGATTTTTAATCCATTTTTATTGACGAGTGCATCGGAAATTGCAACGCCGTTCATTGCAATTTATGATGCAGCACCCGCTCTTATGCAACTACACGGCGCGATTGTTCAACTAGAACGCCCCAGTGGCTTTAATGGGCTGAAAAACGCTCTGGTTAACGATTTGAGTGACTATATACCAATTCCAAGACAAAAATAAAAAGATGCTAACGCAAAAAAAATTATGCTTTCTCTATGAAAACTGCATCAGTTATTATATTTATGCTAACTGCTACTATTGATAAGATTATAAAGATAATTGCTAGGTTTAAATCTTCTCCTTTTTCTTTTCCTAGCATCTCATATTCATCTGTAATTTTTATCCATCCACTCACTATATAACCCTTATTTGTTTCTTCTTTTCTGTTGAATAGTTCATCTTTCATCAATTCTTTTGGGTCAACTGTAATCCCTCTCATTTTTGCAGTTAGACCAATTCCACAAATAATTACGCAGCAAAGTGCAAGTCCACAAGATAATATTTTAAATATTAAACACAACATTTCAGGTAAACTTTCTAGCGATTTTATTAAAGAATTGCTGTGTAAACTTAATGCAAATCTTAAAGTTAATCCACCAAAAGCTAAGAATGTGCTTAGTTTTGTGTCTAGTCTAGTAATGCTGTCTCGTTGGCTTTTTATAAGGTCAGCAGTGTAATCATATATTAAATCGATATTTGAATTTGAGGATTTTTCCATGTCTGAAGAGCCAAAAAACAATAGTTCAGAAAATGAAGGTAAATCACAACCAAAAAAAGATCCCCCGCCAAATCATGTTCCTCCTCCAACTCAAGGAAAACACGCTAGTTATGACCATTCTGAATCTAAACCTAGAACTGAAAAGCGCTCTAGGGAAGATTGTTAGGCTTGGGTAATATCTAATACTAAGGGATAACGCTTGCTCTATCCTCTCATGTTATCCCTAGTTGTGTTTGGCTTTTGGCTATTTTAGGTATTAAGCCGAGATACCTTTCAAGGGATAAAAATTTGTAAAATTTTTTCGGTAAAG
This sequence comes from Nostoc minutum NIES-26, assembly GCA_003326215.1. Taxonomy (GTDB): domain Bacteria; phylum Cyanobacteriota; class Cyanobacteriia; order Cyanobacteriales; family Nostocaceae; genus Dendronalium; species Dendronalium minutum. The sequence continues at coordinate 12,015 of LXQD01000008.1, forward strand.
TGACTTTACTGATTTGTCACGCAAGATTTAACAGTACTTACACGGTCTTTTAAGAGAGCAGCAGTATATTGGTATATTAAATCAATATTTTTCGAGGAGTTATTCATGTCTGAAAAACAAAATAATCATGATTCAAAGCCGTTACCACAGAAAGATGAGCAAACATCTGAGTCTGACCCTAAACCGAACAAAGTTGAACCTCCGAAAAAGGGTAAAAGTAGTACTTTTGATTTTTCCGAAGGTGAGGATGAGAATAGTGCGGACTTTTAAAGGGGTCTGCCGACAGATAGAGTAGAGGGCTACATTCTCCTTGGCTCTATCTCTCGGCTGGCCCCCATGAATGCAACCGCGTTGCGTCAATGTGCAACGGTTCCCTATTTCCAAGTTAAATCAGAAACCACGCGGAAAATATAGATGGCTCGTAGAGTTTGATTGTGTAGATGGTTTTGCAATAGAAACGTCTTTAAGCGAGATAGGTGCATTAAAAGCGGGTGAGATAGCCAGAAGTTACCTACACAAAACAATATCTGTTCTGGGTAAATCTTACTCTTACTTTTGTGTGCGGTATACAAGCCAAGAAGATGGCGTAATGCTAGAGAAAGTGTCACCTTATGCCATATCCCGTTAGAAAGTTCCAAATCAATTTCGGAGTCGGAACTTTACCCTTTTTGACACTTCTTTTAGTGCTTGAAATCCTAAAATCCAACGCTAAAGTTATGAAAATGTTCCGACACTGTTGAAAAGAGGAACAGTGTAAAATGTGTGTGTGCTTCGGTAGATAACGGCTAAAAGCTAGCCATCGCAATGTTTTCAACTACTTGGCACTTCATGTCAGCTTCTCTAGCCTTAGCCCAAGATGCCGTAGCTGTTGCTAACCAACTAGCTCTTCTTACAAAAGATGACTTTCAGTCCAGACAATAAACCTATGATCAGCGAAAAACAATGGGTGAAACCGCACTGATTTACTTTGATGGCGGCTCCCGTGGTAATCCAGGCCCTGCTGCGGGTGCTGCCATTATAGAATTCACAGGGCAGAGGCACACTTTTACTCGCTATATTTCTCACGCTACCTCTAATGTGGCGGAGTATGAGGGATTGATTCTGGGACTAGAAAAAGCCCTGGAATTGAGCATACAGCAAGCTCGAATCATGGGTGATAGCCAATTGGTAATCTATCAAGTAACTGGACTTTGGAAGATTAAAAAACTGCATTTACGACCGCTTTGTGAACAAGCGCGGTCGCACTTATCCAATTTTGTTAAGCACGAATTAGTATGGATACCACGAGGGCAGAATACCCTGGCAGATGCTGCCGTTAATGAATGTATCGATTTAGCAAATACTCATTAATTATTTCTATACGTAGGGGCAAATATCCTGTTATATTTTTTGCCCCTCTGACTATATCTTGCCCCCCTCATCTTTGGTTTGGATCTGTCCTCAAACGCTTCTCAACCCGCTGTAACTTGACATTGGTATAGCCTGTACGTTGCCAAATACCTTGTAAATAGTTGTGGATATCGTCTGAGATTTTTACCGGAATAAATTGATTGAATACAAGAAAAATCGACAAAGTAAATAATGCAGTAAACAACCCCATCGTCCCATATTTCCCTATGGGTTCAGAGCGATAAACCTCTTTTTCTATGGTGATGGGTTTCGGGGGAGGGCTGTTCTTCAACTCCTGAATAACCGTAGTCAACTTGTTGGTGTGAATCAACAGGTCGTTCCAGTTCGACTTTAGCTCTTGAATTTCGCTCTTTAGCCCTTTGAATTCTAAACTCTCTAACGTCGATGAGGATTTGCTTATACTCTGTGACTGACTGAGTAAGTGAGTTAATTCTTGCTTCAAAGTTTCGTTGCTCTGCTCGAACTCTTTCCAAGAGAGATTCTGATTCTTCAGTTCTCCCGTCAGCATCTCGATAGTCACCATCGCTTTGCTGAGGAGTTGATTCTGAATTAAATTCGTCTGTGCCCATGCTTGTAACTCTGCCCTATCTCGTTCGCGTTCAGTTTTCTGTGACTGTTTAAAACTCTCAAACTCTTTATACAATCTGCCCAGTGCTATCTTGACCTCTCCCAGTTCACTGCTCTCTACTCCATTGGCAGTTGAAGTCTGAGAATTGTTGTGATTACCGTTGCTATTACCGTTATTGCTCATTAGTTTTCTTCCGCCCCCGACGAGAAGTAGATACAGTTACCGCTGGTTGCTCGTCACTACTCACGCTCGAAGAAAATGCTGGATTCTTATGTAGTTGGTCTAGCCCTAAATAAACACCAGCCTTTTCAAGCTCTGGTTTAGCTTGATCTAAAAACCCACTCACCAGCAGGTAATCCCCAAAAGGAAATCCATTCTCTTCCGTCGCCGCCGAGTAAGGTAAACCCTTCTCTATGAGCATGTCAAAAGTTGAATACTCCAACTCAGGCATTTCAATTTCAACACCTTGTAGCGACTCAATAACTGTTCTAGTTTTGCTATTCTCCCAACGCTGAAAACCTAACCCCTTATCCCAACATAGATTTTTCACCACCACATAATCAGCCTGATTACCGCAGAACTCCAACATCGCTTTCAAGCTAGTTATCACCGAGTATCCCAAATTCAAAACCGTCACTAGAGTTACCCGATAACCCAAATCACCTGCAATCTTAAACAGCCCAAACTTACTGATTATTTCTCTAGTTTTATTGCCACTTGCCCCCGGCATATCTACGACTACTACATCCGGCGAACTCGCTTTTAATTCTGTAAAAAATCGCTTCGCTTCAGCCACCTCTATGAAGTTCAACAGCTGTACTCCCGCGCCAAAGTTTTGATAGTAATCGTACAACTCTGGATTTTCTGTATCAGCGTCATAAGCGAGATAATTAATTCCCTTTGAGTGCATTACATCTAGAAGTAAGCGAGTAAAGGCAGTCTTACCAGTACCGCCTTTACCGCCGAGAATCATCACGATACGTTTCATAAATCACTCCTATCAGTGACATTGAATTGTCCATGAGTCTTAGCTGCTGCTTTTCTTGCTTTAGTGGTTTTAGATGATGAATCCGATAATGGTTCGCCTGCATCTGACAATGAACTCTCAGAAACATAAGATTCTACTGGTGATGATGAAAGTTCATCACTAGTAGAATCTGATGAGGAATTTGATGAGTCTGTTGATGCAATCTCAGATTCATTACTGTCATTACTGGCAGTTGTAGCTCTTACCTTTTTATGAAAACTCTTAATTCCACTAGCAGCTAATTCAACACCATGCCCATTAAATACCTCAGCTACATCTTCATAAGAGTAGCCAGCATCCAACATATCCTGAATAGGTTTAGCTAAACTAAAGACCAACTCCTCAAGGCTAATAGTTTTAGGAGTAGCGGCCTTTTGTTTGAGGCTAGCTTGAATATCTTCTACTTTAGATAAGGGGACAGCTTTAGGTTTACGGGGCATAGTCAACAGTAGCAGTAACAAATTGTTTTATTGTAAAAAAAATTGCGGCTCAAAAACTTTAAGAAAAATGTGTAGATGTGACGAATAACAACAAAAATTAGTTACAGAGTCACTAAGGTAGACTAGGCTTAAAACTAAGCGTAATAGCTCCCGTTTTACAAAGCGTTGCCCCGGTTACACCGGGGTGATGTATCCAGTCTCCCCGTGGTTCCCCTGAGTCTAGTCTCCCCCAGTTCCTCGCGCTGTGTCCCCTGGCTCACGTTTGCCCTGACCTGTCGCGGGGGCATAGGCAAGCAATACGCCGTAACGCGCTACGCGCTTCTTTTACCTTCGGTAAAAGCGGCGTGAATTGCTTGTTGGGGGTATCCCCCAAACCCCCTATAAAGAGGTCTTTTCAAGGGGTAAATCAATCAAAAAGTTCCGGGTTATTCGCCTACCTGCTCGGCACTACGTGCCATTGCAGCTACAGCGAATAACCCGGTGAAAATAAAAATTAAGATAGCTCTCCGCTTAATTATTTATGCAACCAGACCCACGCACCAATCTGAGCAATCAACTAGCTGATACACTAAAAAATCGAACAGTAGAACCGGATGATAAGCGGGAAATAACTATCACGTTTAGGGTGAGCTATGCCGAGAAAGCTAGGTTAGAGCAACGGTGCAATGGGGTGGTAAAAAGCGACTATATAAGAGCGAGGTTATTTGATTATCCTCTACCACACCCAAAATTGACTATCCCAGAAGCTAATCGACAAGCTGTCTACGAACTCAAAAAGATTGGTAATAATCTCAATCAACAAACCAAAGCCATCAACGAAGCAGTAAAAATTGGTAGCCAACCTCTCACCAGTAACGTCAAAGAATACCTGCAAACAATCAAAGAACTAACAGCCCTATTAGAACAAACTCACGCCAGCTTATCTCAACCAATATCAGACGAGGATTAGCGAAATGATTACCAAAATCAAAGCCAATAAATCATTTTGCGGCACTACCAAATACGTACTAGAGAAAGAAAAAGCTAAGATTATTGGCGGCAATATGTACGGTCAAACCACAAATAAATTAGTAGAGCAGTTCACCCTGTCAGCCCACCTCAACCCCCAACTAAAAGACCCCTGCTATCACCTAATGCTGTCAATTCCGAAAACTGACATCACACTTAATGATGAAGAATTAGCCAAAATATCTGAGAGGCATTTTGCGAATGTCGTTGTGCTATCGCGGTTAAAAGGTGAAGAATCCCAAGTTAAACAGCCTCTAAAAAGAATATCTGACACCAAGCTAAACCAGCTAGTTAATGAATTTATTGAGACAGAGCTACCAGCTTATGACTTTTTTATAGCGCGGCACTCTGACAAAGAACACGACCACACCCACATCGTTGCATCTAGAGTTAATAATCTAGATGGTAAATCAATCCGCACTTGGAATAATTACGCGTATTCTGAACATTCCGCCCGACTGTTAGAGCGAGAATTTCACCTCACACCAGTGCAGAGTAGTTGGGAGAGTAAACGGAAAGCTATGACCCGAAACCAACTAGAACGGGTTGAGAGTATGGGGCTTCCAGGCGAAGAAATAATGCGCCGAGCGATTGAAAAAGTGGCAGTGAATAAACCAACAATGCCTCAGTTTATTGAGCGATTATGGAGAGAGCATCAAGTTAAAGCCATCGTCAGTTATTACGATCGCAGCGGGGTAAGGGGTATCAAGTTTGGTATTGATATAGGTTCAGTTAATGAAGATGGTTCGCCCCGACTACTGTGGAAACAGGGAGGTAATCTCAATAAATATAAGTGTTCATTTAAAAAGATTCAGACAGAATTAGGCGTAAGCTATGAGCCAAAGCTGGACGATGCTGAAATTAAACGCCTGAGTGAAATGTTAGAAACTGCTCAATTTCTGCCAAGTAATCACCAGACAATCAACTACATATTATCTACTAAAGCTACAGATAATCTGCAAACATCTACTAACCAATCTGAATCAATGTCTGAAATTAAATCCTCGCTAACTTCTGAACAAGCATTAGAGTTATACAGGTACTATAGCACTGGGTTAGAACGTGAATTAGTCACAGACCGAGATAAATCAGTTGCAGCCAAAGCCCTTAACGATGGGAAACCAGCCCATGATGTTGAAGAGATTTTGAAAGCCAGCCCTGCCTTATGGAGTGCATCAGAAGCTAGAGCATTGGTATTAATTGCTGAATCAAACCTGGGAGTAAAACAACAGAAATCCCAATTATCACCCCCAGTACAACAGCAACTAAAGCAGGAATTATTAACTTTAGCTGTACCTGTTGCTGTAGGAATAATCAATCATATACTCAAGGATAGTGGTGAAAATAGTTTGAGATTTAAACAATCTACTCTCACCAAACTTGGTAGAGAATTAGTGTACACACATGACACAAGGGGTGAAATATTTCGTGTAGCAGTGAACAAAATTCATCAAGGTAAGTTAGAGTATTCACCAATTTATGTAGGAGAAGTCAATAGAGAAGATATTGACCATTGGCACAAAGCAAAGGGGGTATTATCGGAATACCTTCAGGAGACACAGCCAGTTCGGTCAGCAAAGAATAAAGGTTTGTCTTTGTAAATATTGCAAGAGAGTTACTTCAGTTGTGGTAATAGTGGTCTCAATTAATGCCTGAGTCAACGAGCGCTCATTGGAATAGATTTACTTAAAACGGATAACAGATGCACTTGTTTGATTTCAGATAATTTACCGAAATTACCACTTCTAATGTCGGTTTTAATCGTCAGGTGAGCATCAACAGATTTGGAAAATTTACAACAGATATTAACTACATAACAAGTGTAATAAGTAAGCTTGCGAGGTTAATTGACAAAATTATTACTCTTGCCATACTCGTTTTGTTTGTGTTAACACGGACACAGAACTACACGAGGTTATTTGATTATGAGTCTAGAAAGTACCAACTCTTCAAAAGAGCTTCAACTTCATACTCTCGAAGAAATTGAACAAAATCTCGATACTGAAAATCAGGGTAACGATCTGATGTCGCCTATTTCGGCCAATGGATTGATGTCGCCTATTTCAGCCAATGGATTGATGGGGCCTATTTCGGCCAATGGACTGATGGGGCCTGTTTAGACCAATGGACTGATGGCACCTTAGCTACTGAATCTGATGCTATCAGCATGAGAAGTTAGGCTGAAATGATTACAGGATAAGTGGATAATTATGAGGTGTGTGAGTCTTATCCCACGCCAAAATTTAAAAAGCTTTATTGAAGCTGTTTATCAGCGAGTAGAGGTAGCGATTGGCAATCTTCAATTCGATTCCTCTGGGCAAGAGTTGCTCAAAGCTACTTTAAACGCCTGCCACCAAAAAGCCCAGCACAACCCGCAAGGCGACGTACTGGCAATTTTTTATCTAATTGTCAAATCATCGCGGGATGAGTTGGGAGAACAAGCCGAACAGCTTGGGGTTTTTTGCCTGCTATACATTCTCGCGCTTGACCTGTTTGATGATGTGCAAGACGAAGACTTAGCAGGTAAACCTCACGAGCAAGCAGGAGCGGCGATAGCTATCAATAGTGCCCTAACTCTTTTTGTTTTGGGCTTAAAAGCATTGCATGAATCGATTCAGCTAGAACCAGATGTCGCCTTGGGCTTCGAGTATTTAAAGGTATTCCATCGGGTTGCACTTTTAGCAAGTAGCGGTCAATACAAAGATTTGATGGGAGCAGCAGGAGCGCTATCCCCGGAATCTGTTTTGGCGATGCAGCAAGCAAAAACCTCCAGCCTATCATTAGTAGCTGAGTGTGCTGCTTTGTTCGCCCGTTGCGATCAGGAAAACATTAAGCGCTATCGCTTTTTGAGCGAACAACTGTGTCAGTTGTTGCAAGTAGTTGACGATACTCGCGATATTTTTGGCAAGCGTTTTAGTCCGGATTTAGCAACAAAGAAAATAACCTATCCTCTAGCCTGTTTTCTTGAGATGGCAAGTGCAGACCAAAAGGCTCAGTACGAGAAGCTGATTGCTAACCTACCTAGCTCTCTCAAAGAAATTCGCGCTCTTATTTATAACTCTAGGGCAATCAAACGCTGTGCTGAAACTATTGAACGATTGCGGCTAAGTATTCACGACGAGCTGGCTGCAACAGGAAATACTTGTGCTGCTCACCGTACTCTACTGCATATTGTCGATACTCTTGCAGGTTCTTTGTATGTGATTCCAGCCGTTGAGAGCAGTCGCTCGATTCTACAACCAGAAGGTTTATGGCATCAACGGGTAAAAGAACTGGCGCTTGAGTTGACCGCTAATTTAAAAGCCTTCAATCCGCCTCCAGTACCTTTGTTATTGCCTTGGCATTTACCACAGTGGATGTACGACCCCAAACGTAAGGCAATCTATTATCCCGACCTGGAAGAACAACCTGAAGAGATAATTCCCCTACAAGCTGCCTTCATGCAAACAGAGGATCTAGAAGCTGTTCGCTCTGGGCTTATAAGCCAAGCTCCGGTGATTATGGCTCACGAGTTCTTTCATTATTGGCGAGATTTTTCGGGCAATCTCACTCGTGATTATTGGTTTGAAGAATGGGCAGCTAATCGCTTAGCAATCGCTTATGTAAAAATTTATTATCCCGAACTAATTGCTGAAACTCTCGCACTGGCCAACCAAGTCTTGAAACTCTATTTGAGTTCTATGAGCCACAGCGCTCAGCAAATTTTAGAAAAGTTTTTCGTTCCTGGCTATAAGGGGCGCGAAAATCCTACTGGGTATGAAGTAAATTTAACTGAAATTGCTCTGATTCAACTTGCTATGTGCCAGCGTCTCTATGCTGAAGAACTGTCTTTAGAACAAGCAGTATGTCAGTTTCTAGCAGTAAGAGGGTTAATCTCTAGCTAATAGATGGTTTCTAAGAATCTGCCAACTCCAAATTGCCTCGTCAGGGCTGGGGAAAGGGGTTCATGTCAAAGGGAAAGAGATTAAAAACATGCGCCCCTTTTCCCCTTACCGGGTGGCCACCGAGATACCCTTACCCTTAACCCCGCCAAGTTCAGCAGCTAACTATCAGTGATGGCTAGGCATATCTCGTAATTGCAGCAGTGCGATCGTTCGACTCATGCGGTCTTCGGGACGGGCAGAATGATTATATTACTAGTTGGGCCGAACAGTCCAATTAGCCCGCCCCGAAGACTCCGCGTTGCCGCATGATTCGCAACGAGTTCTTTTTTCTTGGAAATATTAATTTAAAGAAGGGGATTACTATACTGCAAATGTTTAGATTAAAAATATCTCTTCTGTTGGTGTATAAACTTTTATGGAGTTTTTAACTGGGTTAGTTGGCAGCTAAGAAAAAATTTGATTACTTAGCTTAAAACCACCATTTGTAAGGATTTTAGCTACCTGTGTTTCGCAACTTCCTCGTGAAGCACTAGCTTTCAGATTTTACTAAACGCCTATTTTCCGAAAAGATATGTTTTCTTTTTGTTTTTACTTGTGTATTATTCAGATGCCATTTACCCTGTGTATATTTTGCTACAAGTAAAAATTAAACCATTATTATGAAAGGATTAAAAGCCATTGTTGGGATTCTAGTATTGGGGGTAATAGTAGAAAGCCCCAGAGCCGAGGCCAAAAATAATTTTGGTACAAGAAAGGTAAAACTAGAGTTAACTACGCTTTTAGCTCAAGTCAAAGTTAAAGACGCTCAATTCTACTTCAAGCAAGGTAATGCCCGTGCTAACTCAGGAGATGTCAAAGGTGCTATTGAGGATTATAACCAAGCTCTTCGTATCAATCCTAACTTTGCTGAAGCTTACTTTAATCGAGGTCTTGCCCGTGCTGGCTCAGGAGATGTCAAAGGTGCTATTGAGGATTATAACCAAGCTCTTCGTATCAATCCTAGCTTGACTGAAGCCTATAACAACCGAGGTAATGCCCGTGCTAACTCAGGAGATGTCAAAGGTGCTATTGAGGATTATAACCAAGCTCTTCGTATCAATCCTAACTTGACTCAAGCTTACTTTAATCGAGGTTTTGCCCGTGCTGACTCAGGAGATGTCAAAGGTGCTATTGAGGATTATAACCAAGCTCTTCGTATTAATCCTAACTTGACTTTCGTCTATAACAACCGAGGTTTTGCCCGTGCTGGCTCAGGAGATATCAAAGGTGCTATTGAGGATTATAACCAAGCTCTTCGTATCAATCCTAACTATGCTATAGCTTACTATAATCGAGGGATTGCCCGTGCTAACTCAGGAGATGTCAAAGGTGCTATTGAGGATTATAACCAAGCTCTTCGTATCAATCCTAACTATGCTGAAGCTTACTATAATCGAGGTCTTGCCCGTGCTGACTCAGGAGATGTCAAAGGTGCTATTGAGGATTATAACCAAGCTCTTCGTATTAATCCTAACTTGACTTTCGCCTATAACAACCGAGGTTTTGCCCGTGCTGACTCAGGAGATGTCAAAGGTGCTATTGAGGATTATAACCAAGCTCTTCGTATCAATCCTAACTATGCTAGAGCTTACTATAATCGAGGTTTTGCCCGTGCTGGCTCAGGAGATGTCAAAGGTGCTATTGAGGATTATAACCAAGCTCTTCGTATCAATCCTAACTATGCTGAAGCTTACTATAATCGAGGGATTGCCTATGCTAGTTCAGGAGATGACCACTTAGCAATTGATGATTTACAAAAAGCAGCTAACCTCTTTCAAGAACAAGGGAATACAGCCGAATACCAAGCTGTTATTAAGAAGATTAAGCAGATACGTGGTAGGGTATCGGCCGAGATACGTGCAAATTGGGACACGTTGTAAAGTTTTGTAAAGCTAATTGTCAAAAACCTTGATTTACCGTTGTTTCAGCCTCAACCATTACTTAACCATTCAAATGAAGACATTCCCTAAAAGGGCCATTTATGGGCAAGTGTAAGGGACAAAAAGAGGTGAAAGCTTCGGTTTACCGTGCAAAAGTTTAATTCCTCCTTTATCATTTTTGGGCAAGTTAGTAAATCAACAAGAGCTTCTCTGCAATAATTATTTACAACGTGTCCCAATTTGCAGGTATCTCGGCGAACTTTTGCTACCTGAGCAATATTACTGGACGTTAGACTAAGCATGAAAAAAACCCCCAGCAGGACTGAGTTAATGTAAGACAAGTTGAAAAGAGAAAAGAGTTAGATATTATGCAGATTTTGGTTGTTCTTTCCGGGCTTTAGTTGTAGTTTTTTTGACCACAGGATAGCGAATTCTACGTTGTCGAGGTTGTCCGGTCTTCCAGCCTGGGGACTTTCCGCGGGGTTTGGGTGGACGGGCAGGAGTACCAATAGTCGTTAAAATGCTCTCCATCGCCTGAGCAACCCTTCCTGGAGTCAAATTGTCTAATAACTTTTGCC
>LXQD01000009.1 GCA_003326215.1 Nostoc minutum NIES-26
TTCTATCAGTACCTCAATAATATTGGAATTATCAGGGCTCAGTCCCGATGTTTTGGAAATCAAATTATTTACTAACCAAGACATACCAAAATTGCTGGTTATTCCTGCGCCAATCGAACCACTCCGAAAGGTGAAAATACTCGCGTTGCGATAACCAAGCATTACGTACATCGAAACAGGTACACGATCGCCAAGCGTTCGCCTACGGTGGAAAAATATTCCACTACCCTCAGAAGCTGCATCATAACGAAGCATTTTCACCCGCATCTTACCTGCTGGTGTATCAAACCCCCGAAACGCATCCTTCAACCGAACTTGTAACTGTTCCTTATCTTGCACTTCACCAGGCGGCAGCAGGACACTCAAGTAAGCTGCAACATCATTACCCAGGGTCAACTTCTCCTTAGCCAGCCAAAATGCTCCGCAAATTTTGGGGATTGCTAGTTCATACTTTAACTCCCTCAGTTGCGATATACCCCCAAACCGACGACGAGCAAGTTCTCCCAAGGCGAAATACTCATCGCCTATCCCTACCCAAGCACGAGATTCAGGATTACCTTCAGGTTGGACGCTTTCAACTGAGGCTTTAACAACATCCGCTATTTCTGAATCTAAAAGTAAAACAACAGGCTTTCCTTCTGGATACTCCTGAACGATAGCCTTGGTTTTACTTGCACCCATATCAATTGTAATTAGTATCTTTTTTACGTCTGTTCTCTCCTTTGTTTTAGGCATATCTTTATCTTTTATTAATTTTTTACTATTGTTTCCAATTTAACCGAATGGGAAAAAATACAGTGGTGCAAAACACTTTCTTTACACAGGGATTAATAGTTTTTTTACATAAAAATTCCGTATAAGGAAAATTACTATGCTGATCTATTGAGTAAAGAATTTGCTAAAAATTGTTAAATGGCCGTCGCGATGCCAAACTCAATAAATTAATTAGCCCAGTAACTTGGTCATCACGTTGCACAAACATTGGAGCAATCGCTCATTGACACAGTAGCACCCTTAAGACGATGAAAGCCCCACTAGTCAATCCATTCGTTTCGATAAATTAGTACTGCTTGCTCGATAGATAAAACTAACCTTCTACGCTGGCCATTCTGGAGTTCGACCAGCGTAAGTAATCACAAACAAGATGTCGTCAATCTCTTCATCCTGGAAGTGTTTTTTGACTTCTTCAGTGTTGGGTAGGGTTAATTCCCATTCACCGACTGGAGATTTGCTGATCATTGCTGTCCAGCTTCCAGCGTTGCCGCGACGGGTGCTGATGATGCCATCAATAGCGGTAGCACTGCCCCCAACAGTTCCCTGATTAACCCGTTCGGTGAATCGGAGTTCGGTAGTGGGGATCTCAAAAGTTTTCTCACTGGCACGGACAAAGTAAAGCAAGACTTGCTGAATTTTGAGAGTTTCAACGTTAGGTGGAAAGTCTTCCCTAAACGTCTGGAATTTGACTTTCATAGGGGTTTTGATCTGCTCAGGATTGTTCAGGTCGTACCACTGGTCAGCGAAATGGTTGCGGAAGCTGAAGGGACGATCGCTACTCAAATTCGGATTCAGGGTTTGGATGACCTGCTGGCGGTAGTCGTTGCTGTTGAGGGCAGTGTATTCGATCGTAATTAAGACATCGGCGATCGTGCGGTAATCGAACTGATTGGCGGCTTTGGGCATCCGGAATTCCCAGGAGCTATCAACACCGTTGCCTTCAAAGGGCACAAGGAAGTCGGGTTGCAGGGATTCCAGTTCAAAGAGTCCGGTGGCATTGGTGGGGGAGGAGAGAGCAACAAATTCTGGGTCGCGGCGGATGGGAATAGTCTGGAAAACATCAGGACCCACGACAACGCGAGTAATCCCAACGGTGGATAGGGTAGCCTTGATTCCTTGGGTGGGGGGAATCAGGGCAATGACAGAAGTGCGAACGCGACGGATCAGGCGCAGGTAGTGACCGGGGAAATCGCGATCGAACAGTTCCATAGGGGTGGAGAAGAGGATCACCCCAGTTTCGCGGAACTGTTGAAATTCTACGGGGGCGAGCGAAGCCAAGGAGAAGGTTTTGGTCAGTTGCAACTTGCGCTTGTTGGTGGTGAAGGCATACTGATCCAGTTGATACACATCTTGCAGGAGACGAGCAGAGCCTGTTAAACCTCTGCGATCAGGGGTTGCTGTATTGGGGTTAGAATTCGTCGTATCATTGATTGGGACACTCCAATAGTCAGATTGAATGTAGGTGGGTGGCACTTCCTGACGCTCAAAGGCAAGCTGGTTTTCGGCAAGTTTGGCGATCGCTGTGGCTTGCTGGAGGAAATAGCGATAAACCCCCTGAAGGACATTTCTGATGTAATCGTAGAGTTCGGCAGTGAGTTGGAATTGCTCGACGGTCAGTTTAAGCGTATTGGTCAGCTTGGGATTTTCTATGATTCTGCCCTCTAAATACTTGACAATATCTTGAGCATTGGTAGCTTGTAATTGAGCAATAAATTTTTCTTGACCAACAATTCCAACGCGGGCCTTGGTCACCTTAATTTGGTTGTCGCTGATAGCGATATCTAGCTCCACAAATTGTCTTTGCAAATCCCACTCCTGTTTGCGTCGCTCGAAGCTAGCATAAAAACTATTAACTGCAATGTTAAATTCGGCTTCATTTGCAGAAATAGCACTATAGTACTTATTTTTTATTGCAGTTAACGCATTCTTTGTTGGATACTCTTCTCTATGCTTTTCAAGTATTTGGCTTTCATAAGCAATAAAGAAATTTGATTCGTAGAGCTTTTCATAGTTGTCAATTAATCGAAGTTCAAATAGATTCTCTTCACTACTTATTAGGCTTTGATAGATGTCACGCTGTCTTAAAGACTTGTATTTTTGATAGCTAGCCAAATCAACGTCAGCATTTGCCTCAGTAAGGCGCAAATCTTGGAGCTTTATCCCTGCTTCTGCCAAACCAAGATCTTGTTGAGCCTTGAGGATTGAATACCCTTTTTCAAATCGTTTATCCTCGCGCTGTTCCTCATCCGATTGAACACCAGCAATGGCTCCGAGACCTCCTGCTTTTGCTCCCAGAAAACCTGCCTCAGCCGACAAATAACCCGCTTCAACTTGAGCAGCAAGCTGAACCAGTTGTTTAGCTCGTTCAATCAAGACTTGATATCGATAAAGGGTTGGTTGCAAGTTGATAGTCGCGACAGGCGATACTAACTGCCTTTCGGCATCGATAGTGGGTAAGCTGCTCGTGGTATCGGCAGGAGCGGAATAGGGTTCTAATTGACGTTTTAAGCCAGCAATATTGAGTCCAGTTCGCAGCTTTTTCAGGCTGGTTTCGGTTCGCAGGCGAAGGGACTGGAGTAGCGGGTTAACGGGAATACAAAAGGCAGTCACCAACAGTGGGATGAAATCTGGTGGAATTTGGGAGGTTGGATCGGTTGCCGCTCGTGCGGTAAGGCGGAGGTTTTCCAAGGCTGGTTGTATTGCAGCGTCAAGCATTAAGGTGCGCTGCATTTGGTGATTGGTACTCTCAGTTTGTTCGATTACCTGAGTCAGCGTTGGTGTTGGGGTTAATTCGGCGGTTGCACGATCAAGAATTGCTCTGGCATTAGCGAACCGTTGTTCGATTGGATCAGTTGTACGGAGTGCAGATTGAATTTCTGAGACAACTCTCCTACGGATCTGTAAGTCAGAAAGAGAATTGACCCTTTCTCTTAGGGCAAGAAAGGCAGATCGCCAGCGAGGATCGTCCGGTTCGACATCATCCAGAAATCCGACGACTTCATCACATCCCGGTATAGTTTGCTTGAGTTCTTTTGACTCCAAAAGTTCTTGGGCGGTTAGGTAGAGACTGCGTGCCCGAGCATTTGATTCACCAGTATCCTGGGTAAATTCAGCATCGGCGAATTCGAGTAAGCAACGAATGACGGCAAAGAGCGTGAAGCGGGTATAAGTATTTTGGCGTGTAGCGGCAATGAGATGAGGATTTAGAGGAGCGAGGAGCCAATCTTGACTACGCTCGTAAGTAAGTTCAAGTGACTCTTCTCTAGTCAAACCATAATATATTTTGCGTTTATCCTCTTCTATTATGTAATCATAAACTGTTCGGAATAAATCTAATGCAGCAAGATATTCTCCACTTCTCTGAAGTGCAATTCCTAATTGAATAGGAACAAAATAGAAGGCTTCTTGTAAATAAGTCAGATTGACTTCAAGCCCAGCCAGACTAACTTCAAAAGATTTTTGAATGGCTGCCCTGCGTTCTAATTCATTTGTTAGCTGGATAGGTATATCAACAACTGAAGGAGAAACAACAGGTTTTGCTAGAAATGGTGGTCTGATAAATATTAAATCTAAGTTGTCAGTGTCAATGTAAGATACATACGGTTGTAAATCTTCTACGAATGGCAGACCAATTACGTTGTCAATTTTGTCGTACTTGAGGTAGACAAAATGTTTTGGCGCGTTTTGTGAAAGCGGTTCAAAACTTGATGTAGGGACAGAAAAATACACACTGCCTGATGTAGGATTAGTTGCAGGTCCCGTAAGTGGAGAGGACACTGGGAAGAAGCCGAAATCATTAAGCCTCAGTAATTGAGTACTTCCGTTGAATTCGACAAAAATATATAAGTTATCTGTACGAGGGCAGAAAAAAGCTCCTTGATAAGAACCATCATTACGGTTGTAAGTAATGGAAGCTAACCCATTGTTGGTGTTAAAGGGATAACAACGATCAATAATGAAACCCGTGGCACTGGTTCGAATTATGTAGACAGTATCATTAAGATCAGTAACCATTGCTAACAGTATTGTATTTGAGGTTATTGGTACTGATGAACTTGGAGTAAAAATACGAAACCCACCTTCTTCCCAATCGGTTCCCTGAGAATTCAAACGGCGTTCATAAATTGTGCTGTTAATTAAAAAAGCTAAGTGGGGCGGCTCGTTATAGTTTCTCTGCTTTACTACAACCTGAATTTGAGTTCCACCTGTAACTCCAGGTATATCTAAATTTAAATCTTTTGCTTCACTATTCCATTTTTTATTGTTGATATTATATTCTGCATAAATTACCGTGTAGTTCGATTTTTGTGCAAATAAAAAGATGGAGCTTTTATAAGGAATTGCCCCAAGTATCTTTACGATATTATTCCAGTTTTTTATTGAAATACCAGTATCTGCTTCAATCGGCAGCCAAAGCTCTTGGGCAAATCCAGACTTATTGTTCGTGTCATAAACTGACCAATAGATACTATTAGTAAAGCCTCTTCCAAACATGTACAATAAAGCACTTTCTCCAAGTTCGTTGTATAAACAAGAAGCCTCTACTGTAAGAAAACGAATATCTCGAAAATATACAGAATATTCGTCAATTGCTTGTTTAACATCATTGAGATCAAACTCAAGGTTTGATTGTGTTTTATTCACAAGTGTTTGAAACGTCGGAGTCTGTAGACCTCGAAGTCCAGGCTGCAAAATGTTTTCAGGATAGAGGAACACAAACATGGCGGCTCGCCATGAGGTGTAAGAACCTAGCACTTTCGAGGCTTTGTCATAAATTTCCTGGCTAAGTTCTAAATCTTTAAATTGTTCTTCTGATCGCCCTGTTCGCAAAGCCAAAAACAGTGTTTGCAAAGTCTCGATCGCCTGAGCAACTCGCGTTGTCGTGATAGAACTGCTTGTTTTGGCATCAATCAACAAGTTTTCAGTCACCCACTTGGCTTTTGCTTCTAAGCCGCCCTGGACATCAATTGCCGAAACCAACGCATCGCGCAACTGCTCTAATGTTTCTTCTTCAGCCGCGCTGATCGCTTCCCGGTATGCCTGAATTGTCTGTTGCTCCTGATCGATGCGTGTTTGTAACTGCTCCTGCCAATCCAGGTAGATTAGTTTGGGCGATCGCCAAATTTCCTTTGGATCTGCTTCTCCTAAAGAATTTGCAGGCGTATCTTGGAATTGAATCTGGAAGAAGTCTGGACTCCGGAAAACTCCCTCCTCGCGTTCCTCACTTCTCCATTTGGCTGCCTGTCTACGTTTCCAGACTTGCACTAAAATCGAGTCGATGTTCTCCCACTCTGAAGCTAGAACAGTTTGATTCTGCTCCAGAAGCCGAACAATGCGGAGCAGGTAATTAAACTCTGCAAATTCCAGAGAAAGTTGCACCAGGCGATCGGCAATAATTTCCCCTCTTGCTTGAGTTTCAGCAACCTTCAGGAAATCATCCTTTGATATTCCAAGGGTATCCTGAAATCTTTGTTCTAATCCAGCAAGGTCTTTGGGACGTGTGTTGAGGCTCTCAAGTTTTTCGGTGATAGCGGTCTCTCGCCGTTTCCATATTGCAAAAGCACTTCCCTCAAAGGAATTTTTGAGATCCCCAGGGTCAATCAGATCGGGGTCAATCAACGGAGGCTGACTGCGATCAAGGAGCGCCTGTAACCACGCTTGACGACCTTCATTGGAAGCTCGCCAGCGAGGTAGCTTAGCCTTTAATAGTTGCCAATAGGATAGTCGGGTTCCTCCAGGAGTTTCTTGTTCTTTCCAAGTCGGGTACAAAACCTTAATTTTGTAAGGCTTGGCGAGAATTGTATAAATTTCTGCCCACTCTGCACGGGTTGCTTTATTACTGGTTCCAACCTTTTTTCGGATATTCAATAATCTCTTGAAACTTTCAACAGTTAATGCACCAGTTAAGCTCGAACTGTTTATTAAACTGTTGATTTCTATAATTGCTTCGTCAACTGTAGTGAGATTACTAAGTTCATTCTGTATTCTTTCCAGGTCAAGTGAAGCATCTCCTATTGCTTCTTTTATGACTAAGTCAAAACCACTAGTTGAGTCAAAACCATTGCTGTCTTTTAGTTTCTTTTCTAGGTCACTGGGAATTTGAGCTAAGGCTTTCTGACGATCGTTCCACAGCTTAATTGCCTGTTCGCCCACAACCGCATCGGGTAGATCCTTAAGCTTCAGCATAGAGGGATTGATCGTTGGCTCTGTTGTTGAAAGGGTTTGGGGCCAGTCTCTCTCCTGGGGTTGGGTCAAGGAGAGCCAAAAGCTTTCAGGGCCAAGCTGAATCTGAGCATCTTTTTCTTCCTGTCGCCAAGTTGCAAATAGCTTCATTTTTAGAACTTGGACAAGGATGGAATAAACTTCTTGCCATTCCTCCTCCGAAACCTCCTCTTCGCTTTGTGGATTGGATTCCCAAATGTTTGCCTTTTCGGCGATCGCCATCAACCGTGTAAAGCTCTCTACCGTTAAGTTGAACTCATCTTGAAGCCTGAGCTTGACCTTAGCCACATCTCCTTCGTTAAGCTGATTGCGAAGGGCTGTAAGATCCGCAAAAGTGGTTGTTGACCACGCGATAATGCTGACTAGACTGTCATTGATGCTGTAGTAGACAGTCTTCGACATATCAGTAAATAGTTCAGTGATAGAAGGTGCTCCGTTTTGAGTTTTCGGTAAAGCAGCCAATGCCTCAAGACGGCTAATCACCCACTCGCTGCGCTTCTGCCAAAGCTTGAAGACTGGATCGTTTTGCGTTGAATTGCGAAAATCATCCGGACCCACCAGGTCAGGATCAATAATGGGCAGTCGTTGAGACACCTGGAAAAGTTGCTTAACAGCTTCCTGGAACTGTCGTTTGATTTCTCGGTCATTCCCTGACTCTTCAGGAGCAATAGCAGCAAGGCTTAAAAGCCGTTCTCGTTCAGTCGTGGTCATTGCACCAGCACTTCGGATTAGTTGCTGGCGATCGCGATCGTAGCTGATGGCTTCTAACGGTGAAGCAAAGGTAAACACAGTAGAAGTCGAGGTAGTAATACTTGCAAGCAGTTGTTTCAAAGTAACTGCACTTTGCGGCAGACGCTGAGACACCTGAAAGAGTTGTTCAACAGCTTGCTGAAAATCCTTATCTAAGGAGAGAGCCAGAAGACGTTGGCGTTCCTCTGGTATCATCACACCTGTACTTCGGATCAGTCGCTGGCGATCGCGATCATAACTGATGGCTTCTAACGGTGGAGGGAACGTATTTCCAGGAGACGTTAGCGTGATATTTGCAGGTAACTGCTTCAGGCTAACTGCACTTTGTGTCTCTTCATAGGCATCGGTTGTCCAATCCTGTGCTTTCCACAAAGTCCGTAAGTGCTGAAGTCGCCAGTTTATGAATTCAGGTACAGCAGCGATCGAAATTAAATTACTATCGGCGGTATAAGTAATATCAAATACACCATAAAGACCACTCTTGTTTTCTGGCAGTAACTTAACTGTGCCGTTATCTGTTGAAATTTCACCACTGGCAACTAAGTTTGTAGCTTCAAATGAACCATCCTGAAGCGGTTTGTTGCGATATAGCTCGATCTGAACAACATTTGTGGTTGGATCTTGTGTGCTTGCACTTCTGGTCAACTTAACATAAACCTTGCCTTCCTGGTCAGCGTTAGCTCCTGGCTGAACATTATTTAGGTTCCAGGTAGTAATCTGGTTCTGGGTATCCCCTAGCTTCACGCCTTCTGAGAGGGGATTGCGAGTCGTATCTACCAACCCCAATAACTCTTCTAATTTTGCTTCTGTGAGGGGTTTTGAATCAGTGGCATTCGGGTCAAGAAAGAGAGCGTTCACATGGCTGATATCGATTCCCAGACGATCGGCGAGAGACTTACGTGAAGCAGGTTCGCTGTTACGAGCTAAGCGAATTTCTGAAAATGAGGTGCCGAGTTTGGTTAATAGAGACGTATAGGCTGCCAGAAGATATTGCTTTTCAGCAGTGGCTAATTTAGTGGGATCTGCGGGAGGTTTAGCCTTCAGATAGTCCCGAAGCACTTCGATACACAGGCGTACTTGCCGCACGGGAGTGTCAACTGCTTCACAGGATGCCCTGAGCTTGTCAAAGGGCTGGTAGAGAATCTTGGTCAGGTCAGTCGCTGTAATCGGGGTAGCAGGAGCAGCCGGGTTTTCTGGATCAAATTTCTTGATATTTCCATCTGTAGTGGCAAATTTCAACAAATCAGCCAGGTAAGCTAGCGGGCTGACAGCAGATTCACACGCCTGACAGGTGCAACGGACATTCTCTGACATTGAGAAGGGTGTTTCTAAACCGTTGGCGCGATCGGCTGCATCCCTAAATCTGAGGTTATTCAGAAAAGCAGTTTGGGCACGAGCTACCGTGTGTAGTTCAACCGCATTGAAATCACTGCGATCGCGCAGGTCATTCACAAAATCAGAACGAGACGTTCTAGCAATCTGAGTGAGACTGTTATAGCCCCTGTCAATGAGGGCGGCGCTAGTCTCGACATTGTTGGTCAGTGGGTATAACTCTGTATGGGTCTCAACCAATTCAATCTGTGTCTCATCCACATCGCTCGGCAGATTCTCAAGCTGGCGGATACCCCCTGCACTACGCAAAGCCTCCAGTGTGTTGATATTTTGGCTTTGCAGGAAAGGGATTAAACCCGAAGACGTGGCAGGTTCAGAGGCTGCTGCAAACCTTGCGACGGTGGGGAAACTAGGCGATGGTTCGATACTGGACAAACCAGGTAATCGTTCGATTGGAGTTTCTGGAGGAGCAGGCAACGTTACTCGCACATCCTGAACATTTTGATCGGCTCCAGCTTGTACCTCGATCTCAAATTTCTCCTGATTTTGCGGATTGATGAATACCTCTAACCGGAGCCTACGTTGGCGTTGCTCGGTGGTTGCCTCAGTAGGGATGGGAGGCGTGATGTAGGTGAGGGAAAATACCCCCTGGTCATTACTGAACGCTTGACCTAAATCCCTGCGTTGATCGCCTGCGTCCAGGTCAAATCCCTGGACTCTAAAGCCAACCAGGGGTTCTCCCGTCCTCTCATTCAAGAGTTTTCCGACAAACTGACGAGCTACCAATAAGCCCTGATTGACTCTGAGCCGTTCTATCTGGGTCAAAATTTCAGGAATGCGATCGCTCAACTGAGCCGAGATGATATTTTCTGTGATCGCAGCCTGGAGTGTTTGACTTAACTCTATGTCTTCGCGAGTCAGCAATCCACGTAACACTGAAGGCAAATCATTGGGTGAGTCAGTGATGGGGATTTTACGTCCCCAAGCATAGAGAGCTTCGATTGGGAGATTAGTCTGCTGTGCCAATAAAGCACTGCGACGTAACCATTCAATTTGGACTTTAAGGGGTTCACCGTCAAATAGTTCACCTTGTTGATTCACTAAAAATGTCACGTCAGCATTGGTCAAATCAGCCAGGGAAATAGTTACTATGACTGGAGTGATTAGAGCTACTAGTTTTTCGTACTTAGAAATAGCGACTTCTGGAATGGGTGCAACCTGAATTGTGATTGCTTCCAGGTTAGAAGGTGCATTAAAAACAATTTGCACCGGATCGCCACCGTCTTGAGGCACGATGCCCGTCACGGTTTGTTCTCGTCCTGTTGCATCGAAAACTTTAAAGCTGAGGTTAGGGTTAATTTTGGTTGGTTGCCGTAATCCAGATGAACCGTTTCCGGTTTGTCGGAATTGTTCATCAGTAAATTCAATGCGAAACTGAAGATTCTCTCGTTCAATAGGAGATTTCCCCAGGAGTTGAGGTGCTTTGCCGCGTTGTTCCAGGCTGGGAAGGGTGCGATCGTAGGCTTCGACTCGTCCTCCTAATAGAAAATCTGGACTGCCTGAAATCTCAATTTTTCCGGTGATGACAAAGGACTGGGGCATGGCTTATTTCCTGGTTAACGGTTAAAGTAATCTGTTATTGCCACTAGGTAGACTTGTGTGGCACGTACAATGGGGATGTGGCATAAAGGGCAACTCTATGGTTGAATCCTCTAAACAAATGGAAGTCCATCTGGGTCGGCAAGGGCGGTTGGTGATTCCGGCAGTTTTACGGCGGCTGTTGGGTTTTGAGGAAGGTGATGTCCTGGTGGCTCGGACTGAAGCGGGGCGATTGATTTTAGAAAAACAGGAAACAATTAAGCGACGGCTGAAGGCTCGGTTTTCGCAATTACCGCAGGGAATCAGTCTGGCAAATGAATTGATCGCTGAACGGCGTGAGGACGCTAACCGGGAAGTGGGCGAGTGACGGTGGTTCTGGATGCGTCGGCGTTGCTTGCCTACTTTCAAGATGAACCGGGGGGCGGGGCTGTTGAAGGGGTTTTGGCTGAGGCGGTGATGTCGAGTGTGAATTGGGCTGAGGTGGTGCAGAAGTCGGTGGCGGCAGGGGTGAACGTCGATGGAATGCGGGAGGATTTGGCGGCGTTGGGTTTGGAGATTGTTCCCTTCACGCCTGAAGATGGGGAAATGGCAGGGCGGCTGTGGCTGCAAACTCGGCAGGCTGGGTTGTCGTTGGGAGACCGCGCCTGTTTGAGTGTGGGAATGCGGCTGGATGTTCCCGTTTTGACCTGCGACAGCATCTGGGCAACGCTGGGTTTGCCGTTGGATGTGCAGGTGATTCGGTAGTAGGGTTGCACTCATAGGCTTGACGGGATGTTGGGGGTTATTTCATCGCTTACTCGTTTATGTCGTGAATTAGTTGAAAGAGGAAATCCATTTTTAAATTTTGGTAAGTGCTATCGTATGGAAAACATACAACTGCTAATTACCTAACTGCACCGTAGGTAGCATAGTCATATCGGGGATTTACATTGAGATGAATCCAGGTTGGAAAATTGCCGCTGTACCACTTCCACGCGCACTCATGGCAAGCGTATCCTGATGTGACTGTAGCGCCTCCTCTAGCGCCGAGATCCTCTAGGAAGCCGACACCCATTACCTCTACATGATGTGCAAGTTTCCGGCTAACATCTTCACCACCCATTGTCGTACCTTTAGGAAAGAAAAAAGGTTGAGGACCGAGTCTCACATATGAAGGCATTGGGACAATACCTTGCTCCAATAATTGATGTGCCTTCGGATGTGAAACAGTCACGACCGTTACTTGCTCCTCCCTGATAACAGAGGTTGAGACACCTACCATTACATTTTTGGGAACACCTCCTCCTTCTGTGCCGATAAGCGATGTCCGAATTTCGTCTGCTATACCCTTCATTGCATACGGATCGACCTTCAGCCCAGTTGTCATCTCGCGCCTCAGAGATGCCGCTGCTCGCAATTCAGATGCCGCCGCTCGTGCCTCGCCAACTCCAAGAGCTACAAAATTCAAACCGGCTTCTGTTGCAGCTGCAACATTTTGAGATAGCTCAGTATCGATTTCAGGAGCAAGACTCTTTACGGTGTTCGTAAGAGCATTTGGATCAATACCAAGTAGTGGAAGTATTATTTTTCCACCACTAATCGTCATGCCTGCGTCTATAGTGTTAGCAACAAAATTTGCTGCTCCAGCTTGCAATCCTTTCTTGCTTTCTCTGGCATCCCATGTATCTTGATACTTGTTTGTGTCATAAGCTGAAAACCCCTTTGACGCTGACTCCGGATCAGCTGCTCCACCTGGTTTCAATCTTGCATTGTTTGCTTTCGCATTTTCATCAGTTTCAAGGTACAACTTTTCATTAGTAAGAGCAGGCTGTGGCGCACCAGCATCAAGTTCATCACTTGAGTTTCCCTGCATGCCGAGTCGATCGACTTTGTTGATAGGGTTGTTGCTGACATAAGAATACAAGTTAATCCCATCAACCACTCCTGCAGGATCGCAACTCGTCCACCTGATTGACCAAGGCGCATAATACCTCGCACCGTGATAATTCAGTCCACTCTCTTCATCCCGCTCTTTGCCCGTAAACCGATATCGCTTCCTTGCAAAACTACCAAAACTGGTTTCTCCATAGGGCGTATATTCCTCCCTGTTAACCAAGCCTCCTGCCTCATCAACCACCACATTGCTACTGCCCAAATGATCTCCCAGGTGATATTTCACCGCAGGTGTGGTGTCATTTGGGAAGGGATTACCAACCCGCACGAGGGCAATCCGGCTCTGGTTATCCATCACATGCAGCGTATTGTTTTCTCGCGGTTCTCCACCCTGCACAAGCCGCTGATATTCAAAAATTCCATCAATGTAGACCGTTACCTCAACCTGTCCGCCTTGTTTGCGTACCAGCTTCTTCACCCGCTGACGGCTGGCATCATACAGGTAGTGGGTATGAATAGAGGGTTCCGCATTGCTCGGCTGGGTTCTAAACACCCGCATCCGGTTAGCATAATCCCATTCAAAATGCCTCACCCCATTTTCTTGAATCAGGTTGCCGTTGTTGTCATAGATGTACTGGTAATCAGTTTGTCCTATCGTGACAGTTGCCAAGCGATTATTCACAGGTTCCAGAGCCTCATCTGTAACCAGCTTGAAATCTCGATTTCGACCCTGCACACTGCCGTTACTGGCAAAATGCTCATGGCGCAACTGAAGCATGTTGCCCACCGGGTCATACACATACCTCTCGGTATAGGCACGGGTTCTAGTCAGGTCAGTGCAGCGAGGTTTATCTTCCCAGGGTGGGGTTTCTGGTGGCAAAAAATCACACTCTCGTCCCGTAGCCAACTTCAAACGGTAAATGGGTTCATACTCAAAGCTGCGATCAAGTTCATCCGGTTGACCGCTAATACCGCTTGCAGGGGTGCGATCGCGAATCTTGATAATATTCCCTACCAAGTCATATTCGTAGCCAAAATCCTGAAGCGGTGCTTCCTGAAAACGGTAGGTCAATGGGTCGTCAGGATGATTATACTTTTCCGATCGCAGCCGTCCCAACCGAAACGTTCGCGGATCGTAAGCATGGCGCGTAATCACGCCATTGCCATAGGCAATCAACACCCGTTGTCCTTTGGCGTTGTAGGCAATGCGCTCGACATATAAATCTCGCTGCTCTGTCCCATCCGCTCTGGGGATACCCATCTCGACTGTTTCCAACGCTCCCGATCGGTTATAGGTCGGATAAAGCGTTCTCCGTTTGTTCTCCACATCCTGCGGATAGCGCATCAGCTTCACCCGGTTCAGCGCGTCGTACTCCATTGAGGTGGTGTAAAGCTTATCCTCCAACAGCGTATCGGCAGCATTCTCCCAGTTCACCTGATAAGCGTTTACGTTCCAGTTATTGGCTGGGGCATTGTTAAACACCTCCAAAATCTGCTCATCTCGGATCACCCGTCGCCCTTTCTCTAGCAAATTTCCCTTAAAGTCATAGACTTCAAACTGCTGCATCCCCGCTTCGTCAAAGTGCTGATAAGGCTTGCCCAATCGATTGACCTGCCGATTTGCCTCCCGCTCTGAGTCAGGTTGATCTGGCTTTCCACCATCCCCATAGACCAATCTTTCCCGCAACGTGAGAACTTCTTCTACTCCGTCTCTAGCCCATAGGTGAGTGGGGCGATTTAGGCGATCGTAAGCGTGTAATGTCAGGGCACCTTTACGATTCTGTTGTTCCGGTGAATCGTTCAATCCCTTACGATCCCATTGCTCCACCGGATTTGCGATCGCATCCAGCACCATCCACCGAATTCCGGCATCAATGCTTTTAATCCATAACTTGCGATTCGCCAGGTCGTAGATATGCTCAAACGCATCTCGTCTCAGTGCGTCATTAATCTTCAATACATTCCCACGAATATCGTAGGTCGTTAGGGTGATGTACCAATCGTCTGGATTAGAACCATTCCGTTCCACTGCTTTAATAGTGCGACCGAGGGCATCAATTTCAATACTGGCTGGAGTGTAGTGATGGCTTTCGGGAGCGCGATCTCTCAAGGCTTTGAGTGAACCATCGTCCAATGTCTCTGTAAGAGAAAAACACAACGGTGCTAAATCATTGGCATCGTAGGTGTAGGCTTCCCAGGGTGTAGGTTTGAACTGATCGGGCTTTGTCAAATCCTCTGGAACGCCATAAATCACCCGCTGTTCTGACCCATCTGGGTTCAGGGTGCGAATCACCTGTCCTCGCGGATCGTAGAACATTGTGACCTTCTGCCCTTTCTGGTCATCCAGTGGTGCTAAATAATTCCAACCTGTCGAGTAGAACGGCTCATATTTTTCAACCACCCTTCCCTTGTTGTCATAGATCTGCCAACCACTCACCACTACATTGGGATTATTCGGGTCGATGTTCTCTTGTCCAACTACAGGCCGACGTGTTCCTTCTTCATCATTCTGGTCGAGGGGTAAAATCTCACCCCCAAATGTGGAATTGCCAAACACCACCTCTTCCGCCTGAGTGCGAGTCTGTAGCAATCGCCCAAACCCATCGGAATATTCCACAGTAGTAATGGTTTCATCTCGCTTTGGCAGAGCAACATCCGTCTCCGTATCGTGATGAGTCTGCCGAAGCGATCGCACAAAAATTGGCTGTCGATTTTCGATTGGACTGTTCTCAAAAGCCAGAAACTCGTATTTCATGCGAATGCTGGGACGATCGCGATCGCCCTCAGTTTGATCGGGCTTGCCCTTGACCCAGGTTTTCTTCAGCAATCCCAGGGGTGTAAAGCGAAACTCCGTTTGATTGGCATTAGCATCGGTGACTCGCTTGGGCTGGAGTACGCGATAGTCATACTCCGCTGCAGTCGTCAGACCAACCGGATCGGTGGCTTTAGTTGGCAGCAAGTCATATCTGTCATATTGAATACTTGTCTCACGTTTATCACGCTGAATACCTGTTTCCCGTCCTAACGGATCGCGCATCGCCGTGACCAGCCCCCTGTTTTTACCAACAGTTTCCTGAAAGTCATACTGCCACTGTTCTGCGATGATAAAATAACCCTCTGCAAATTCTGCTCCACCAGATTTAAAGACATACCCCACCTGCTCAGGGAGCTGGTTCAACTGGTTCTTAAAGTCTTGGGGATAATCCTCAGTCCAGTTAACTGGATTGCTGAGATAGGGAGGACGGTTAGTGCCATAGGCATTCTGGATATTTTCTTCGGTCATCACCAAGGTGAGCGATCGCACCAGCGCACCATATTTTTCAACCTGACGGTAAGGCAAGCCCTGAAAAGCCTGTCCATCATAGAAATTTAGCGTTTGTCCGATAACCTTCAAGTCAGGGCTGTTGTCAGCTAAAGTGGCGACCGCCTCAAGTATCTTCCCGTTCGTATTCATAATTTCATAGGTAGTGGTTTTCGCAACCCTGTCCCGAATATAAACCTGCTGAGGATTTAACGGTTCCGCATAAACTATACGGCTGCGCGTTACTAAATAAGCTTCTGCTGGAGTATCAGCAAGCGATTTCCAACCCCGTAGACAAGCGATCGTTGTCTGTCGCTGGGACTGCCCGAAATCATCATAGTCCTCCGTAAAGGAAAACTGCGTCATCGGTTCATTGCCCCGTTCCCACTGGGTTGTACGCTGCGCGTGGGCAAACGAGAAAAAGATATGTTTGCGCTCGCGTTCACGAACTGTCTCTGGAAGAGAATCGCCCTCACTCGGCGAGGACTCCTTCCTTACCCCCTGAATCGACTCCGTGACCGTATAGGGGCGATCTTGAAAATCCGTACCGTCTAGGGCGTATAGTTCTGTCCGTAGAATGTTACCTCGTAACGCCCTAAAAGCATCTCGCTTCACCCGTCGGTCTTTAATACCATTGAGAAAATTTGTAACTAACTGTGGACGAGAAAGCACTTGCGGATCGCCAGACCAATACTCATCTCGCAAGTCAAGTTCTTCCCATTCCCCAAACTCATCGCCTATAGGCCCTTGATGGAACCAGGTACGGGTTTCTAGGGGTGGAGAAAATCGTTTAGCTTCTACCTGCTCAAATGGACGCTCTTCATGGAGTCCATTGGTATTAAAATTCTCAAAAACTTCCGTATCCCGCTGCTCCACCCGTGCAAAACCCCTAAATTCCCGTTCACCCCCATCCCAGTAACCGTGGTGATAGCAGTATTCAGTCGTCAGCTTACCCTTAGAAAAATGGTCAATTACCTCAACCTTCGCAACGACCTGCACCGGAAAAGGTAAGGCTGTTTTCCAGCGGGTTTCCGGTCGCTTTTCGTCTTCCAGATAAAATTTCACAGAAGGGGCATAACCTATCCGTGTCAGCGACCCCATGTGGTTGTCCATCTCGTTCAGCAGGTAAGGCTTTACTCCACCTGTAAAGTCGAGAAAAAACATTGATTGACGAGACAATCCACCTGCATCAGCACTCCAAAGCACCCCACTGATGCCTGTACCCAGTAGGTCAACCAAGCGCACCGCATCCATATCCGATACGGGCGGTGTGCCCTTGATTTCAATCGGCTCGCTCCAACCATTACCACTCTGATTGATCCAAAGAATAACCTTCTTATCGTCCACATAGACGATATCCGCCAGCCCGTCACCATCTACATCCCCCACTAGAATTCGTCTGGGGTCATAACCATAGCGATAGCGCGGGCTGTTTTTCATCGAAATGCGATCGCCCCAATTGCCATAACCCAAATTGGGCCAATACTCAATATTGCCATCATGAACCAGCAAAATATCTTGCAGCCCATCCCCAGTCATATCGCCCCATTTCACGCGAGGGTCGGAAAAGTTGACATTGGGGAACTTTGCTAATGCCTGCTTACACTCCACCCATTTTGTTTCCTTCCATCCCGCTTTCGGGTCATTAAAGAAACACTCCAGGCGACTGCCAGAGCGAATGGCATCCGTCACCCCATCCCCGGTTAAGTCCACAAGCTTGACTTCAGGATCTTCCAAATTAAAGCTAGGAGCAACCTCATAGCGTTGGAATGACTTCCGATCCCACAACCCCCCAAACCTTAACGGGAAATAGCCCGATAAACCCGGTTTTGTCACCAGCAAGTCAATTCGACCATCGCCATCGGCATCAATCATTTGCACACCTGGATCGGCGAGTTGCAATCCTGCTGGAGCATCTTTCATTGCTCGGGGGCGATCAAATTTACCATTTCCCAGATTGCGCCAGTAGCGCACCGTGCCATTCATCTCCAGGATATCCGGTAATCCATTGCCAAACAGATCTGCCAGTTCATACTCTGGTCGTGCAAGTGAACCCGGCGGTAAATCTGCTCCCGTTAAGGGAAAGAAGTTCCTGCCCTGAGGCTCAAAGCGCGTATAGCCAAATTCTAGAGGAGGCAACCACTCTGTTATTATGGCTTCTGATACGCTGGCTGAAGCCACATAAAACTCAGCCCCTCCTTCACTGGCTGAATAGATAATGAACTGGTTTGCAGGGGAAACTCCGTTCGTCGCTTCCAAGTATTCCCATTGTTTTTTTGTAGAACTAATAACATCAAGCTGGGTGTTACCATTGTTGCCAGTACCAATTCCCACCCTACCTTTTTTCACAAATACCCATGCCGCAGCCACAGTTCTTACTGGCCCTGTATTCTGTGGCAAAAATATTTGTACAAGCCCATTATCAAGCCCGTTTGTCGCTACATGGATCATGGTGTTTCCGCCCAATGGAAACGTGGAAGATAATACTTGGGCTGTTAGAGTACCTGATTCGTTGAGCCACAACCTCCAATTAGCAGCAGGGGTACTATCAGCAAAGCCGAGTCCTGAAAATGTGGTTGAACCACTTTGTTCAATTATTTCAAACTTAGAATTCTTGAGTAAGTTTTCAATAGCATTATCCTGTCCCTTGACCCAGATCTGACTTAACAGTGAAGCGCGATTTAGGGGTAGTAATTTGTCCAGATTGTTCAGATATTGCCTTTGATCGAGATAAACTAACTGATAAGTTCGCACTGTTTGCTCGCTCTCTTGAGCACTACTCATGCGGACTACGATTTGATGACAACGCTTCCTCGTGCGAATCTCAAATCCGGCTCGGTATTCAGAGAAAGTATCTGGGCGGTCTTTATCTTCATAGTCGAAGGTGACAGATACTAAAAACTGAGGATTAGCCCTATCTCCATAATCGATGTATTGAATCTGTTGCAGGTATAGTTGAACTCCACGATGCCCATTACTATTATCGGTGTCGCGAAAATATTTGTAGACAATGCGATTACCAAAGGGGTCAGTGGTTTCAGTTAACTTCCAGACGAATATCTGGGAAGGGTTATTTGGATTAGCGATTGTTGCAACATCAGTAGTTTCGGAACCTTTTCCATAAAAACTGACCAACCCATCTTTGCTCTTGACTTCCCAGTAGTCATTCTCTGGCTTTTGATGATGATCGATGAGGGCAAACAGCCCCTCTGTTCGGGGACGGTATCTTGTTATCTCAGGTGCAGGATTACTAACTGGCACAAGATCTTCTGCGCCTGAAAGGACAAAGATATCATTTTGATCGTCATAACGGGGAATACCCTTGGAGGTTTGGCGGCTGATCCCGGGAATACTCAAATTCCAGCCCAATCCAAAAGCCCCATTCCCATTTCCAGTACTGTAAACTAGGTTCAGTTGAGGTTGAAATCCATTGCGTCCACGCGGAAGGGCGATCGGAATGGTAAAGTTGCCAGTACCTGTGTGCAAATCAGGTGAAAACTTCTCTCCAATGCCTTGAAGCGCTCCACCTCCTTTAGGTAAGGAGATAACTTGGCTTGAGACACCTGATTTATCACTCATAGATACCTCATTGAAGCAGTGCTGTGCAGGTTTTATGCTAAAAAGGTGACTCAGACATATTTAGCCATGAGAAATTTAGCTTCTATAGCCCGAATTTATTACAGTTCTCAAATTTGCAAACTGCTAAAAGCCCAATTCAACCTAGTTATTGAACCAATTGACGGGTTGGGAAAAATTGTAGACTGCTCTTCCGATAGGATTGCTTGCAATTCAGCCTACATAAGGCTGGTGGCGAGCCACTAACATCGTTGCCATAAATCTGAGCATAGTAGTTCATTCAACAACAAGTTAACTATTTTTTCCAAGAAAGTTCAAAAAACGTAATAGAGCTTGTTGCTATTTTTACTTAGTTTTAACTTTCATACAGGGGTTGAGAAACTTAATTGATGGCTAAGATTAACTTTTAATAATCGTTAATCTAAAATGCTTAAATCTTGCACCAAAGATATCAAAAAAGATTACTAAAATTTTAGGATGCCAGCAAAGATAGTTAGTGAACAAATTAATATTTTAATATTAGTCAAAAGTAAACTTTACATCAAATAAAACTGACGCGATTCTTAAAGAAAAGAGCTTTCCAGTTTATTTATAGCAACATCAATCTTCTGTACTCAGCAGTCCTTGCAGTTCTGCCAGCAAAGATTTCAATTTTTCTTGTTTATCAGGATTAGACCACACCTTAGACTTTTTAACTTGTTTGTAAGTCTTTTCCAAGAGTTTTTGCAAATCACCACTTTTAGATGGTGGTTGTAAAGCTTTGACCTGCTCTCGAATTTGGCTTAATGATAATGAATGCTCGATGGCAGCTTCTAAAAGCTCTATACGGTCAGAATCTGATGAAACCTTATCTATCTCTCTTGCTTTAGTATATTCAATTTGCCCAGAGCGGAGAGCTTCTAATATATCAATATGAAGTTTGAGCAGGGGTAGCCTGTGGGTTCTAAATGCCTCAGGAGTGATTCTGCCAATGCTTTTAAATATTTCCTCAACTAAGAGTAAATCTTCTGGGCGGACATCGTTGTCCGCTAAACCTCGTCTAACTTTCGCTATTTTATTTAATAACGAAATGACCCCTTCCCTATCAGTTTCTAATCTCAAAGCCAACAAATCTAAAATTCCTTCTGTTTCCTCTACAGGATTCAGGTCTTCACGTTGTAAATTCTCAGTTAGTGCATACTGTATTGCCTGAGAATCCGACATCTGTTTAATATTTACAGGTACTTCAGTTAATCCTGCATCCTTTGCAGCTTTGTATCTTCTCTCACCAGCTACCAATTCATATTTGTCTCCCACAGGCCTTACTAAAAGAGGCATGAGAATACCATCGCGTTTGACTGACTCTACCAAAGATTGCATTGCCTTGGGAGTAAAATAGCGACGAGGTTGAGTTGCTGGCATAACAATATTGTCCAGTGGTATTCTTGTAGCCGCAAAACCGAAATCTTCTTTTTTGTCTGCCAACTGTGTCGTAGCAGGAGCTACATCTTGTGAATCTTCTTTTTTCGTTCTAGGCTTTCTTGTTTTTGTGGTTGTACGTTGGCTAGTTGGTCTGGGATTCACGTTTAAATCTTAGTGTAGAGTGTATTTAGTAGTAGATAGATGCAGTCATTATACAAATTTTCAAAAGAATTCCTAAAGAGCATCTGTAAAGCCAATTTCTCAAATGGCACAAGGGTTAGTCAAAACGCTCGCCGGGCTAGCGAGGATTTCCCTGAACCTGATGGTACTAAAATTGGTAGCAAACGTAATGGCGCTTTTGCTTGAGTTGTGTCTTCATAAAGACTGCGAAACAGGTTCCACAGTTTTTCGATTTGTTTTTCTCTACCAAAAATAGCGATCGCCATCTTCTTCCTGAAATGCCGTATATGACAGATGTTTAGCTCCATTTTATGTTGCAGTGGTTACAATGTGTGGATAATCACCCACCCAAGCGCTCAAGATGATGTCTCACTGGCAAGACAGGTAGTTTATTGGTGACAAGCTAGCAATGACAATCTTTTTGAAAAGCCAGTGTAGTGCAAGTCCCCTACCCGGTTGTGACAGATCAAAGGTGTCTGCTGGCAGTATCTGTATCTCGGCAAACACCCTTAATATCCCGCTACTCAAAACGAAATCCTGCATCAACTTCTATTTCTGCCTTAGCAATTGGATCATCCTCATCATCATTAAAGAATCCATCATCTTCAGTATCTTGTTCTACAATATTTGATCCGGCTGGTTCTGAGAGAACAGGTAGCGAGTCAGGACTTGGCTCAGTGGTATCAAAACAAGAAACCGAAGGAGGAACTAAATTAGCTGAAACAGGAGTTATTCCCACACCATTAGTTCCAATTGTTGGTTGTAAGCCAATTACACCTTGTGAGAAAACTCCACTATGAGGATTAACAAGAACTACCTGGGGCAACCCCTCCATTCCAAACGTCCGTTTCATCTTAATTATCTGGGCTTCAAGTTGCGCGATCGCATCATGGCGTGGAGCTAGCGAAGCTGTCACCAGGGGCAAACTAAACGGTATAGTTTAAAAGCATTGGGAGAGCCTTGCAGGCATACTGAGGCTTTATTGTGATTCAGATAGTAATGATTGAAACAGCTACGCTGGGTTTTCAATTGGTATTCGTTCATCCATATCTAGACGGAAAATACCATATGGATTAACGTGCCGCCAAATCAAAGGCGAAAGCGCTCGTAAATCTGCCTGCTTCATTGTCTTCATCCATTGGGGTTGTGACAAAACCTGTTGAATCATCAAAGTATTGATATATACCAAAGATATTTGCAATAAATGCAGAGATAATACAGCTACTTCTTGGGGGAGCAACGCGATTTTGTGAGGTCGGGTAAAAAAAGTGCGTTCACGCAGTGTGCCGCAGGTATCGCTAAAAACCAGCTTCAGTATAAAAAAGTATTTATTACGTTTAGCTAGGCATATATACATAAGAAAATTTACAAGACCTAATATATTATCAGGTGCGGGAAAATTTGTAATGGCAAGAATTCAGGTAGGATTTCCGAGTAGCAATAGTTTTGAGATTGAGGATGCCTACCTTCATGGAAAAATGTATACATGCAACTCTAGATTTAAGCAAATCATTGTCAGTCTTTAAAGATG
>LXQD01000010.1:2500-22524 GCA_003326215.1 Nostoc minutum NIES-26
TTCCCTTTCGACGATGAAGCTTATCCCTCACCGTCTCACTGGCTGTGTGTACATTGGGTATTCTGAGTTTGTCTCGATTTGGTACCGATTTCTCAGCCCGCACCGAAACAGTGCTTTACCCCCCAACTATAATCACAACCGCTGCGCCTAAACACATTTCGGGGAGAACCAGCTAGCTCTGGGTTCGATTGGCATTTCACCGCTAACCACACCTCATCCGCCGATTTTTCAACATCGGTCGGTGCGGACCTCCACTTGGTGTTACCCAAGCTTCATCCTGGACATGGTTAGATCACCCAGGTTCGGGTCTATAAACACTGACTTCAATAAAATATTTGCGCCCTTTTCAGACTCGCTTTCGCTGTGACTTCGCCATTTTCGGCTTAATCTGCCAGTGCCTATAACTCGCCGGCTCATTCTTCAACAGGCACGCGGTCAGACGTTGAATCGTCCTCCCACTGCTTGTAAGCTAACGGTTTCATGTTCTATTTCACTCCCCTTGTGGGGTTCTTTTCACCTTTCCCTCGCGGTACTTGTTCACTATCGGTCACACAGGAGTATTTAGCCTTACGAGATGGTTCTCGCTGATTCACACGGGATTCCACGTGAGCCGTGCTACTTGGGATGCAGCTAGTATCTTTTCACTTTCGACTACGAGACTATCACTCTCTCTGGTGCAGTATGCGCGCTGCTTTGTCTAGTTAATCGATTCCATGTCGCTGTCCCACAACCCCAGTTGTCTTAACAACTGGTTTAGGCTGTTCCCGCTTCGCTCGCCGCTACTAGGGGAATCGAATTTCTTTCTCTTCCTCCAGCTACTAAGATGTTTCAGTTCGCTGGGTTGGCTCATACCTGTCTATATATTCAACAGGCTGTACAAGGGGTTTCCCCATTCGGACATCTCCGGATCACTGTCTACTTCCAACTCCCCGGAGTATTTCGTCGGTAATCACGTCCTTCTTCGCCTCTGTGTGCCAAGGTATCCACCGTTAGCCCTTATTAGCTTGACCACAATTTCTACATTGGTGTCTGCGATCGCTATTGACTGTTAACTATGAACAATCAACGCTTTCTACCTGACAAGTTGCTATGTAATTTTCAAGGTTCTGTCTGGATTACTCATCCAGCATTCTCTCTAGCAGTACTAGATAAGGTGCTGAAGAAGTTTGATGTACTTGGTTCAATCTCAATAATACTAATGTACTAGCTAAATTGCCCCTCAACAGTGGGCAGAACCGACTCCTTAATGGGTGGTTCTACAACACTGCTGACTTGAACCAATATAGTTTGAAAGCCTTTGCACCAATCTCGACCGACCTGGGATGACTGAAGGGATAAAGGATAAATTATGAAGCCTGAAGTTGAAGGAATAATTTCATCTACCTTCTGCCTTCTGCCTCCTGCCTTCTGCCTTCAGTTGGTCTCCCTAAAAGGAGGTGTTCCAGCCGCACCTTCCGGTACGGCTACCTTGTTACGACTTCACCCCAGTCACCAGTCCTGCCTTCGGCATCCCCCTCCTTGCGGTTAGGGTAACGACTTCGGGCAAAACCAACTTCCGTGGTGTGACGGGCGGTGTGTACAAGACCCGGAAACGTATTCACTCCAGCAATGCTGATCTGGAATTACTAGCGATTCCACCTTCACGCAGGCGAGTTGCAGCCTGCGATCTGAACTGAGCTACGGTTTATGGGATTTGCTTGCTATCGCTAGCTTGCTGCCCTCTGTCCGTAGCATTGTAGTAC
This sequence comes from Nostoc minutum NIES-26, assembly GCA_003326215.1. GTDB lineage: Bacteria > Cyanobacteriota > Cyanobacteriia > Cyanobacteriales > Nostocaceae > Dendronalium > Dendronalium minutum. The sequence goes on from LXQD01000010.1 coordinate 4,243, forward strand.
GTGTGTAGCCCAGGGTGTAAGGGGCATGATGACTTGACGTCATCCCCACCTTCCTCCGATTTATCACCGGCAGTCTCTTGAGAGTGCCCAACTTAATGCTGGCAACTCAAGACGAGGGTTTCGCTCGTTGCGGGACTTAACCCAACATCTCACGACACGAGCTGACGACAGCCATGCACCACCTGTATCCGCGCTCCCTTAGGCACTCCCAGCTTTCACCGGGATTCGCGGTATGTCAAGCCCTGGTAAGGTTCTTCGCGTTGCATCGAATTAAACCACATACTCCACCGCTTGTGCGGGTCCCCGTCAATTCCTTTGAGTTTCATTCTTGCGAACGTACTCCCCAGGCGGGATACTTAACGCGTTAGCTACGGCACTGCGAGGGTCGATGCTCGCAACGCCTAGTATCCATCGTTTACGGCTAGGACTACTGGGGTATCTAATCCCATTTGCTCCCCTAGCTTTCGTCCATGAGTGTCAGTTGTGGCCTAGCAGAGCGCTTTCGCCACGGGTGTTCTTAAGAGTATCTACGCATTTCACCGCTACTCTCTTAATTCCCTCTGCCCCTACCACACTCTAGCGATATAGTTTCCACTGCTTTTATGAGGTTAAGCCTCACTCTTTAACAGCAGACTTACATTGCCACCTGCGGACGCTTTACGCCCAATCATTCCGGATAACGCTTGCATCCTCCGTATTACCGCGGCTGCTGGCACGGAGTTAGCCGATGCTGATTCCTCAAGTACCGTCATTATGTTCTTCCCTGAGAAAAGAGGTTTACAACCCGAAGGCTTTCCTCCCTCACGCGGTATTGCTCCGTCAGGCTTTCGCCCATTGCGGAAAATTCCTCACTGCTGCCTCCCGTAGGAGTCTGGGCCGTGTCTCAGTCCCAGTGTGGCTGATCGTCCTCTCAGACCAGCTACCGATCGCAGCCTTGGTGAGCCTTTACCTCACCAACTAACTAATCGGACGCGAGCTCATCACGAGGCGGGGTTAACCCCTTTCACAGTTGTGCATATTTGGTATTAGCAGTCGTTTCCAACTGTTGTCCCAAACCTCTTGGCAGATTCTCACGTGTTACTCACCCGTCCGCCACTAAGCCCGAAGGCTTCGTTCGACTTGCATGTGTTATGCATACCGCCAGCGTTCATCCTGAGCCAGGATCAAACTCTCAATTATTGTGAATTAGAGTTTGTTTGGCTCCAGAACAAATTATGTTCCGGATTTGTTAATTCTTTCTTATATTTTCGGGACTCATACTTTTAGCTTGTCCCTATAAATACTTTTTGACGAGAATTGGATGTTTTAAATTGGCTTTCAAACTATTCTTTTTTCTTGGTTCGGCGTGTCAAATACTTTTCAAGTGACACTTCTTTAATATAACTCGACAGCTTTCTCTTGGAGATAGGGTCAACCGTACTTTTTCTTGGTGGTTACACTACTTTTTATTCGAGGTAAGTCCCAACTAATTTATCGGTTGGCTGTCAATGCATTACATTAAACTAGCGAGGCTTGACACTTCTCTACTATAAGCTGACAGCTTTCTGTTGCTTAGGGGGTCAACCGTACTTTAGAGAGTGTGCTTACACTACTTTTTATCAGGAGTAAGACACACTTAAAAAACGGTTAGCTGTCAATACACTACATGAAATTAGCTTGGCTTGACACTTCTTTAATATAATCTGACAGCTTTCTGTTGGTTAGGGGGTCAACCGTACTTTAGAGAGTGTGCTTACACTACTTTTATCAAATTCAATATACTTTATTGAACAGGTTGCTTTTCCTTACTGAAATCATGCTCTAGAACATTTTTTATTCTATTAAAATTCAGGCAGTTAGTAAAAAATAAATTATTTATTGAAAAACTGTACTGATATAAACTATTTTAAAAAGAAAAACCTATATAACGATCCTGGTTATATAGGTTTTTGATTTACTACAAGGTAGACACTGCATTAGTTAAATTATGTGCTTATTTAGAATTATCTTAACTAATGTTTACTAACCTCTATACTATAGTTGAGTTTTCAGTTAATTTTTGCTGTATTTTATAAAACAATTAACTTGCATGTTTAGTTTTAGTTTTGTTTAAAAACGTCATCTTTTTAGATAATTGAACAAATTTATTTCATGTCTTTTGCTAAAATATGACATATACAGAACACAGAAAATTATTAATAATATAATTCTATTTAATTAATATCAATGTTTCAATATAATGTGATTTTTTGAATCAAAACTGATTAACCCTTGTTGCTCTAGTATACCCATCAATCTTGTAATTGTGACTCTAGTAGTACAGCAGGCATTGGCAATATCTTCATGAGTAAAACGAACACTTAGGCGAGTTCCCTGCGGTACAATTTCACCAATTTCCTGTTTCAAAAGTTGCAATAGACTGTGCAAGCGCTCTTGCACATGAAGCCTTCTACAATTCGCTAGTAAACGTTCTGTTTGCTGTAACCTCTGATTGATTTTTAGTAACAGGCTATGGTTTAGTGTTGGTGAGGCGGCTATTTGTGCTTCATCAAATGATACCAACTCAACATCACACAGAGCTGTTACTTGGTAAATATTTAAGCCAGTCATACTAGAGCCAAAAACCATACCAGCTTTGGCTAAACCTATGAAAACTTCTTCGCCCGTTTCACAGAAAGTACTGAGTTTGACTACCCCCTGATGAACATACCAAATTACTCGTGGGTCAAGACAAATATCTTCTCCTTTAGAATATTTATACACGAGGCGGTTTTGAATAATGTTGCTCTCATTCTCAATAGTTATTGATTTGGTTCGCTGTTGCCCTGTGACGTTACGCAGTAACCAGTATAGATATATTGCTTTGCCCTGTGGATTACGGATAACTGTAACTGTCAAGGCTGCATTCAATAACTCATCATGACGTTGCTGCAAGGGTATAACTAATTCTTTGGCTGTATTTGAATGCGATAGTTGGTTAAGTTGGCTGTGAAAGTGCTGACGCTCTTGGAGTGGGATAAAGTTAATCATGCCTTTACCCACTAGATATTGTTTTGAAATATTGAGTAATTTAGCCGCTGCCACGTTTGCTTGTTGAATTACGCCTTTTGCATTAGTTACTAAATAACCATCTGGTGCCAACTCGAATAAACTCTGATAGTGTTCGCATTCTGCTTCTAAGAAATTTTGAGTTTGTATTAGTTCTTCATTTTGCAGACGCAGTTCTTCTATTGCTAACTGCGCCATCTTTGCAGAGCTAACGAGTTCTTGACGAGCTTGCGGCAATAATTCTGGGCTAATCCAAGCCAAAACACTAGCAGTCTGATATAAATCAGCTAAATCTTTGTGTAATGCTTCTGTGCGTTTGGTCAATGATTCTATGTTCACTTTAGTTCTCCTTCATGATGAGGTGATAGGGCGTTGTTGCAGTTGAGGTGTGAAAATATCACCCTTGGATTTAGAAGAAGATTGCTCAAGGATTTTCAACAGTACTTCTTTGAAGAGATGTAATTGAAAAAACTCGATTTTACCGGAGAAATTGAATGTTGATTGCGATACTTTTAACTTCCTGACCTTTACTAAACTTAGGTACTGCCAAAACAGTTGCAGTCATTCTTTTTTACTTCTTTGTGTCATACAGGATATCTAAAGTTTTAGCTCCCAAACAATTAGCTATTGTCCATCGCTGGGTTCAACATTTTCTCTGTCAGCAGTTTCAACTTCAAGTTGTAGAATATATATCTAGAGCCAGTCTTTATATTGGCAATAACATGACAAGGAAGTATTTCTCAAGAGGTAAGTAAATATTACTTTTTCACAAAGTACGCGCTGATGGAAACACTGAGAGCAGGCGTATGTTTGAAGTGAGCTTATTTCTATTATTGCTGTACATTAAGCTTGACTACTTATCTATATCATAGTCAAAACTGAGACGTAAATACTTTTGTATGCTCGAACACTTAAAATAATTACATTTAAGTTATCTATAGATAGAGGAAAAAATAGATAAAAATAGATATTGTTAATAAACTAATCAGTTAATTTACGCAGTATCCTCTTTATAGCAAACACCAACCTTAACCCTCCGTCATTTTTTAATGATGGGTGTTATTTGGGAATTAATTTTTATTTATATACTCCTATCATTTGGTATAAGTCGAGTTAGGCACAACAGTTTTATTTTGGTAATTAAGCAAGCTTGTTTTTGAAAACTACAAGCAAAAGTTATTTTATGAGAAGAAATTATGCAATTTAAAATGGAATGCAACAGCTTAAAAAAACAGCAAATCTGCTTAATATGTAATCAGCAATTCCAGATGGGAGAGGCGAGATTAATTGTGTGTAGCAATCAGGGTGATAGCTACGGTGATGTTTGTCCTAAGTGCATGGGTAGAGGTGCTAACTGGATCAACAACCAACTCCGACAGATACAATTTTGCAGTTATCCCGACCGGCTGGTTTCCTTATAGAATGGCGACAGCCTATACCGCACAGCTTCCTTGTAAGGTGCGATCGCGGTCTTTGGGTTAATCTGGGGCTGAATGCTTTCTAGTCGGCACTTTTGCCGAGATGTCGTATAATTCCACAATTCCGACATTAAAGGGCGATCGCCGCTTTCTCCTCAAGCCACTCCAGGTTCTTCAGTCGCACCCTTCACGAGTGTTTTCAACTTAAATCTAGCAGACTTTTACCACCATTTTCAGAAGAAGTACGCATCCAATGCAAAAACTCAGCAGTTAAGGTAGAAGTCTCTCGCAAGCGCCGCAAATCTTCGCTTTGTTTTGCCATTTCTCTTACTGTAAACGGATGGCTGGCAACTATTTCTACTAGTTCTTCGTGGGAAATGTCTTCCAAGTATTCGTCTTCACACTGGCATCTTAAATAATCTATATACATGAAAAGAGTTTCGTCTATTTCTTTTGCTACTGAAATAGTCTGTTGTGTAGTTCGATCTATACAAAGTTCCAAAGTATTGAGAACTGCATCTGCCGCTCTCTGTGCTTCTGGAGTGTCTACGTTTTCATACTCGCTGGGGTAGCTTTGGTCGCAATCAGAATACAGTTGACGAAATCTTGCCACATCAATCTTTTTTCCTGCCAAAAAGTGCCAGATTTCATCGAGTCCTACTCTAAATAAATCTTCTCCATTCCAGTCATCTTCTCTAATTGTTCGCAAGAAAATATCATAATGGGGATATAATCTCTCGCAACAAGCCGCAGCAAAGGCAACTCGATACATAGGTGGAAGAGCTTCTAATTCTCGCTCCAATATATCGAATTTACCGTACTTTAGATTCATTTTTATAGTTTAGTTGGAGACAGGGTATGCTGGCTTCTTGATAAGGATGAATAATTTCCTCTAAAACTCAGTTATATAATTGTTGTCTAACAACTAGCTACATTGAAAATAGACATTAATAGCCATTACCGTGCAAGGAAGTTGCGAAACCGAGGCAGCCCCAAACTTTTATTAATCAAGCTTTTGAGTAAAATACAACATTTGTTGCTTAATTTGTTTTCTTAAAAGCGCACCATTCCATAAGTAAACTCGTTATTACTAATTGATGAAAATTGATTTTAATCTCTCAGGTATACAGCTTGTTGTGTAATCTACTTGGGTAACCAATGACTATCAGTATTGGAATTGTTGTCATAGTGTTGCATGGCTGTTTTAACATCTTGAATATGTCGATATGACCACTCGCCGAGTATTGCTAGCGGCTCAACAAGAGTTTCCCCAAGCTCAGTAAGTGAGTATTCGACTCGTGGAGGAACAGTTGGGTAAACTTCTCTTTGTATCAATCCACATCGCTCTAAATTTCGGAGATTTTGAATTAACATTTTGGGTGATATACCAACAATTTGTTGCTTGAGTTCGCTATATCTTTTTTTACCTTGCGTCAAAGCATAAACAATCAAAACCGTCCATTTATTAGCAATGTGTTCGAGCATCTGATGCCCAGCACAGCTTGTGTCGAAGATATTCATTTGAGCAATCCTCTCAAGTGCTGGCTGAGGTAGGTAACTCAGTTGAGAATTGCCAGAATCAAGATTGAGCGTCATGTTTACCAAAAAGTAACTATTACACTTTTGTGTAAATACTTCCAAGCAGCAGTACTGCAATGATACTCAATAACTGTAAGTTTCTACAGTCTCAGCATAATTATGAAAGCTTGGGTAATCAACAAATTTGGCTCTCCAAATATCTTTGAACAGGTTGATTTGCCTGTGCCAAAAGTCCTGACTAATCATGTCCTAATTCGAGTTGCTGCCAGCAGTGTAAATCCAGTTGATTATAAAATCCGACTTGGTGCTGTCAGGGATATTGTTCCTGATTTCCCAGCCATTTTACATGGAGATGTTGCTGGAGTTGTTGAAGTGGTTGGAGAAGGAGTTGAGCGTTTCCAGGTTGGGGATGAAGTGTATGCCTGCGCTGGTGGTGTTAAAGGATGTGGTGGAGCTTTAGCTGAGTATATGCTTGCTGATGCTGATTTGGTCGCTCATAAACCAAAGTCATTAACTATGGCACAAGCTGCTGCATTACCTTTAGTCTCAATTACGGCTTGGTCAGGATTAATTGAACGCGCTCAAGTTCAACCTAAACAAAAGGTTTTAATTTACGGAGCCACTGGAGGTGTTGGTCATATTGGCGTTCAATTGGCAAAGTGGACAGGAGCAACAGTCTACGGTTTGGTTTCCAATGAACAGAAGGCGAAAATCGCTCACAGGCTTGGTGCGGACTTTACTATTAACTATCGTCAACAGCCAGTTGACGAATTTGTGGCAGAACACACCAATGGGCAAGGGTTTGATGTGGTGTTCGACACAATTGGTAATGACAATCTTCAGAACGCATTTAATGCTACCAGATTAAATGGAACGGTGGTTTCTATTGTCTCGCTTTCAAAGCAGGATTTGACGCTTCTTCATGCCAAGGGACTAACGCTACATCTGGTTTATATGCTGATTCCAATGTTATACGGCATTGGTCGGGCAACTCACGGAGAAATTTTGTCGAAATTGGCTCAATTAGTGGATGAAGCAAAGGTACGCCCACTGCTTGAACGTAGGACTTTCAACATTGATGAAATTGCGCTTGCTCACGAGTGTGCAGAGTCTGGTCAAGCTATGGGAAAAATTGTTGTGACCTGGTAGCTAGCTTTTTGCCTCAGCAGGAAGTGGGATTTATCGTTATTCCACCTATTTAGGATTTTGTGGAATCTGCAATTAAAAATGCTTCTACCTCTGCAATGAGATGTTTGCAGAGGTAGAAATTTGTTGTTGAATGCTTTCTACAAATCTAAGAAGCTGCACCAGCTTCAGCTACGGCAGTGCCTTCTTCTGGTTTGGACTCCTTCGCTTTCTTTTGGAAAATTTGGATTCCTGCGTCAACTACTTCAAACCCATTATCTGTTCGCTGGCCAAGCTTACCTGATATAGCCCCTGCCCAATCCCCAAACTCAGATGTGTTGGTTTCGGCCTTGCGCCAGCTTTTTGCGTTTATCAAAGCAGTGAAAACTATGCCGTTTTGGTCAGTCAGTGAGACTTCCACTTTTTTGTTAGCTGCTGGTGTGGCTGTTGGTAGTTCACCACTAAATTTTAGTGTGATTTCACTTTTTGCTTGCATACCTCGCCCCCTGGCTCATCATCGACTCAAATTTTTCGCTACTGAATTTTATCAGGCTTGAAGTTGGCCAATAAAGCTTCGCATACGAACTATTAACAACTTAATTGGCTCTATTCAGGCAAAATAATGGAAATAAAGAATTCAGGCATTTAGAAGGCATTTCAAAGGCATCTGGCTGGCAAGGTAATGGCAGAATTATGGATTTATAAAAACTGTTTTCTCAACAATTCCAACTAGTTGAGAATAGGGTCAAATAATGGCATTTCAATGGCAGAGTTATGGCTAATTTCTGGCATAGCTTCGGCATTTCTCTGGCAAATACAAAGATTTAAGTGATTAGGTCGGAATTTTCAGCCTTGGTTTGTGCCTTTTTTATTTTTGATAAAGTTGACGCACAGTACGCCAAAAACTTTTGAAAGTTTTTTGAGCCAAAACTAAAAAAACTTTGAACCAACGTCAATAAATAATACTCAATAACTACATTTGTAATATAAACCTGCAATCTACTTGTGAGTTACACCTTAGCGGCGCTGTAAACATCACTTATTACATATGTTTTATGTAGATTATAAGTATTGAAATAGTAGTTCTAAATACCTTGCCCAAGTGGTAGCTGTTGGGTAGCTCAACTGGTGACACACTGCTACCAGTTGAGTAGTAAAAAAGCGAGTTGAAAGAAAATTTGATGATTCCCCAACTGGTAGCTGTAGGGCCACCTTATTGCTACCAGTTGAGCATAAGACTTTCAGCGAAAATTTCTGAATAATAAAATAACTGTACCTACTACGGTTATTTTTGCTGCTCCAAATCAGAGCCATTTTTGAAGGGCATTTGGGGCGAAAAATTGAGAATTTTCAGAAAAAATCATTTTAACAGAGTCAGAGTGAAATGTCTGACGCTATAGCCCGATTAAAGAAATTAAAGCGGATTAACCTGATAGGGAGTGCAGCCCAGGCACCTACAGGGAATCCCCCACACCATCCGTGAATGAGAAAACCCAACGCGCTCGCTCTTGCGTCAAGTTTTTTGGTCAACTTATACAAATCCAGAATTTAAGAACTCGTGCTCTGAAGCGGCGCAGCCTAGTGGCAATGAGCGGGCTTGTTTCTCTAGTTGACCCAACCAATATTTTTATTGCCCGTTCATTGCCACTGCTGATTCGAGCGTAGCGGCACGAGTTCGTTGGGGTGCAACATTACCTCAATGCCTCAACCCAAGAGAGCGCTGTTTAATTTCAAGTTGCTGCCTGAATTGCCCCTGACTCTCCAAAACGGTCATGCAGCCAAGCGATCGCCAATTTCAAATCGCAGTCATTAACGTGCATTACCAAGTCAATTGCACCACCTGAGCCTTTTTGATAATCGGGCGCAAAATCGTAGAATTTTGACTTATCTATATTAATGATGTGACCGTGACCCTTCCATCTATTCGGTTGGTTATCGTCGCGGTCTAATCCTAACTGCCATACCACATCTTCTAATGCCAACTCTCGCAACAAGGCTGCCTGCTGTTACCACTGATTTTTAGCAGCACACTAGAGCATGGTACTAGATGTTAGAACCTTTTGTAGTGGATTGTCCCACAACACCCTACCCGAAATCTCTCACTCAACTTCTGCCAAAATCTTGTACTTTTTTGGCATTGTATGTCAATTTTTTACATGATTCTGACATTCACTGTCAAAATCATGTAAAAAATTGACACTAAAAATCAACGAGCGCGGTAATTGGGTAGCAAATTGGAATCATCAGATGAATGGCAATGTTGGGACTGCGGCTCAAAACTAGCTTAATTAGTACGATTTCACATGAATAGATTAACCCTAGCCAAACTCAAAAAAATTGCAGCTGAATTTGGGTACGAAGTTCGGTTTGATAGGGGCTGCTACAAAGTTTTTGAAAAAGTTGCTGATTTCGATTCTTTGTCGGATGCCGAAGAGTTTATAGCCCAAAAAACACCCCCAACACCCAAACCCCCAAGACCACAGTATGACCTTACTGTTATATGGCAGCGTGTTTTGGCAAATATCCCCAAGGCCTCCACTAAGGCATTAATCGGGCAAATGTGTTTTTTACGTGATTATGATGGTGAATCTGCATTAATACAGTGCAAATCGCTTTGGTACGACAAAATAACAACAGAATTACCGACACTGGGCGAGGCTTTTAAGAGTGCATTTGGTAGAGCCGTCGCTGTTTCACTGTCAAAGATTCCAATTGCACCAACGCCATCCCAAACACAAAAAAGCTCCCAAATACCACCACCACCAATACCACCGCCACCACCAGCACCCATACCACAGCCCCCTCAACCACCCGGCACAACAGGGATACTATTCCTCAATTCTGGAAAATACAAAATTAGGGTACTTGATGAAGTTATTAATCAAGGCTACCCTGACTTAGATGGTCAAAAATACCTGGATGTGCTGAAAACGGTAGACATGGCGAAAATACTTGATTTTTATCAATTATCACAAGGCATGAAGTTATCTATAGCTATCCCTTTTAATTCATGCCAATCTTGGTTTTTGAATTTTGAGGTTATCAGTTTGGCTATTCAATCGCTCAAGAATGGTAATTACTTACTTGTTATTTTGCAACCAATATCACGCCTCACATCAACAGATCACTATTTGAGTATCCACACATACCAGCAGTGAGAAGTCGGAAGTTTGAGGTCGTCAGTCGCTCTTTGAAATTCCGGACAATTACTTCAGACAAACGAATTCCGACTTGCAGGGTGAGGTTTTGTGTGCTTTTAACTTGCTCCCCCAATTCTTTAGCTCTCTTGCCACAGTCCAAGCGGCTTAAGTGCAAGGCTCTAGCCCACGCTAGGACGGATTGTCATCAGCAGCAAGAGCGATTATGGGCAGCAGTTAAGGCAACAACAACAGCAACAGCAGCAGTCAGATGAATTGAGTCTTTGAAAGCTCTTTTGTAGTTTTAATGTAGCAATATAGTAGTATAAAAGGACTGGTTGTTTCTTTCAAATCAGTTTTGACTCAAAAAAACGGGCCAAACTTTTTTGCGTACTGTGCGAGAAGTTGGACTGAAAAAACTGACATGGATTTAACGTGAATCTGACATGAAACTAACATGGATTTACCAAGGATTTAACATAGCTTTCATCTCGTCACAGTTATCCCTTCCATGAAATTGACATGGATTTAACGTCAATCTGACATGAAACTGACATGGATTTACCAAGGATTTAACATAAAACTGACATAGCATACTGGGCAGTTTTATTACTCATTTTTAACTGTACTGAGGATAAGAATTTATGGCTCCTATAGCTTAGGAGTTATGCTTAAACACGTATAACAGCGTTTAAACAAAAGATTTTCTGCTGCTGTTATTACAGCTACGTCAGGAAGTAAGTTTAGTAGGTAAGTCTTACCAAAAATTTTTCGTTCTTTTGCCTACACAGCTAATGAACAACCAATCAACTGACTGACAGTGCAGTAAATAGCCTCATTCCACGTAATAGCCCAAAAGTGGAATGCGGAATTGAAAACAGAGAAAGTTATGTAAAAAAGTTGGGTAAAAGCACAGTCAGGCTAATGCTTCATATCAGCAGTGGCAAATAACTTCGGACTCTACCAAGTGCAACTAGAGTCTGTCCGCTGCATTTAAATTATTAGTACTTCTCTATATACTTAAAAATACCTACTCCCAACGTCGGAAATGACCATCAAAACCCAAAAAATTTTGATTTTGGCAGCAAATCCCAAGCAGACATTACGTTTGCGTCTCGATGAAGAATTGCGTGATCTTGAGGAAGGTTTGCAAAGGGCGCAAAATCGGGATAACTTTGAGTTGCGGTCTAAGTGGGCAGTACGTCCTAGGGATATTCGCCGCGCTATTTTGGACTATAGACCAAATATTATTCACTTTTCTGGGCATGGTGCAGGAGTACAAGGATTAGCTTTTGAAGATGAAACGGGAAACGAACAGCTAGTTACGGGAGAAGCATTAGCTGGACTTTTTGGACAGTTTTCTAACCAAGTAGAATGTGTGCTGTTAAATGCTTGCTACTCTGAAGTTCAAGCAAAAGCGATCGCCCAACATATCAATTATGTAATTGGTATGAACGATCAAATCCAAGATCAAGCGGCGATTGAATTTGTTGTGGGATTTTACGATGCACTTGGAGCTTACAATCCCGAATATGATTCTGGTTCACCTGTAGAGTTTGCTTTTAATATTGCCCAGAATGCGATTGTGCTAGCTGGCGTGTCTGGCGAGTCGATTCCTGAACTAAAAAAAAAACCACTTTAACTCCCCATCACCTACCTTTAGGCAATCTTACCAATGTCCCAGAATTACCGCCGCACTTTTTACCCCGTCCTGAAGAACTTGCACCCTTAAAACACAAAGTATTTTCGCTAACAAAACAAACTGTGGGGATTACAGGAAAAAGCCGCCGTATTGGTGTGCAAGGAATGGGCGGAATTGGTAAAACAGTCTTAGCTACAGCACTGGCGCGGGATGAAGAAGTTAGAAAGGCGTTTCCTGATGGGGTGTTTTGGGTAACATTTGGACAAACACCCCAGATTTTAACTTGGCAATCCTATCTTGCCCAGGCATTGGGCGACAAGCAAGCGGCTTTTACCGAGATTGGATTGGCGAAAGCACGGTTGCGGGAGTTGTTTGCAGATAAAGCTTGCTTACTGATTTTGGATGATATTTGGCGTTTGGATGATGCGACAGCGTTTGATGTGTTAGGAGAACGCTGTCAAATGTTAGTTACCACCCGTAATGTAGCAATAGTGACAGGATTGGGAGGTGAAGAATACCAGCTTGCGGTTTTAGATGCACAACAGGCGTTAGCACTTTTGGCAGATTGGGCAAATCAACCGGAGATTATGTACCTCAAAGAGCAAAATGAGGTCGTCTTGCAGGTAGCCCAAGAATGTGGATATTTGCCCTTAGCATTGGCGATGGTAGGAGCGATGATGCGCTTTAAACCGCCGAATCGCTGGCACAATATTTTAGAAAAACTACGTAGTGCTGATTTAGAGAAAATCAAACAACAGTTTCCCGATTATCCTTATCCAAATTTACTCAAGGCAATTCAGGTGAGTGTGGAGGATATGTCTGAGAATTATCAACAGCGATATTTAGATTTTGCGGTATTTCCTGAAGATACACCCATACCCGAAGCAGTTTTGCAGACTTTTTGGCAACCGTTGGGGTTAGATGAGTTTGATAGCCAAGATGTGATTGATGAATTGGTGAATAAATCTCTGGCTTTGCGGGATGAAATGGGAAATTTGCGGTTGCATGACTTGCAGTTTGATTATGTCAGAAAGCAGCACGCCACCTTAGTAACCGAAAGTGAGGGGATAGGTTGTTTACACACTCGTCTATTAAATGCTTACAGCGAAAAATACCCCTCTGGTTGGCATAGTTTAAAAAATGACGGCTATATCTATCAAAATTTAGCCTATCACTTGCTGACTGGGGGAAGTCCAAGGGAATTACAACAACTGCTGTGTGATTTTCGCTGGTTGCAGGCGAAGTTGGGGAACATTAATATTAATGCTTTGCTAGCAGATTATGATTTTTTACCGGAGGATGAGAATTTACAGTTAATTCAAGGTGCATTGCAACTGTCAGCACATATTTTAAATCAAGATAAACAGCAATTACCAGGGCAATTATTGGGGCGGTTGCTGGGTTTTGAAAGTTCGGAAATTCAGGCATTGTTAAAGCAGGCGCAGCAATGCAAAACCCCTTCCTTGCTTCCCCAAACAGCCAGCTTGGCTCCTCCTGGCGGTTCCTTAGTACGCACCCTAGCAGGTCATAGTGGCTGGGTAAATGCAGTTGCCCTCACTCCAGATGGTCAGTACGTGATTTCTGGTTCCGGTGACAACACCCTCAAAGTCTGGAATTGGCAAACCGGAGAACTACTGCGTACCCTAACAGGTCATAGTGACTGGGTAAATGCAGTTGCCCTCACCCCAGATGGTCAGTACGTGATTTCTGGTTCCGGTGACAACACCCTCAAAGTCTGGAATTGGCAAACCGGAGAACTACTGCGTACCCTAACAGGTCATAGTGACTGGGTAAATGCAGTTGCCCTTACCCCAGATGGTCAGTACGTGATTTCTGGTTCCGGTGACAACACCCTCAAAGTCTGGAATTGGCAAACCGGAGAACTACTGCGTACCTTAGTCGGTCATATTGACTGGGTAAAAGCACTCGCCCTCACCCCAGATGGTCAGTACGTGATTTCTAGTTCCCGTGACAAGACCCTCAAAGTCTGGAATTGGCAAACCGGAGAACTACTGCGTACCTTAGTCGGTCATAGTGACCGGGTAAATGCAGTTGCCCTCACCCCAGATGGTCAGTACGTGATTTCTGCTTCCAGTGACAAGACCCTCAAAGTCTGGAATTGGCAAACAGGAGAAGAAGTGCGTACCTTCACAGGTCATAGTTACTTGGTAAATGCAGTTGCCCTCACCCCAGATGGTCAGTACGTGATTTCTGCTTCCCGTGACCAAACACTCAAAGTCTGGAATTGGCAAACAAGAGAACCACTGCGTACCCTAGTCGGTCAATATCCACTCGCCCTTACTCCAGATGGCCAGTACGTAATTTCTGGTTCCCTTGACAACACCCTCAAAATCTGGAATTGGCAAACAAGAGAACAACCGCGTACCCTAGCAGGTCATAGTCTTTGGGTAAATGCAGTTGCCCTCACCCTAGATGGTCAGTACGTGATTTCTGCTTCTGATGACAACACCCTCAAAGTCTGGAATTGGCAAACCGGAGAACTACTGCGTACTCTAACAGGTCATAGTGACAAGGTACATTCACTTGCTCTTACCCCAGATGGTCAGTACGTAATTTCTGGTTCCGATGACAAGACCCTCAAAGCCTGGAATTGGCAAACTGGAGAACTACTGCGTACCCTAACAGGTCATAGTGACAGGGTAATTGCACTCGCCTTCACCCCAGATGGTCAGTACGTGATTTCTGGTTCCGTTGACAAGACCTTCAAAGTCTGGGATTGGCAAACTGGAGAACTACTGCGTACCCTAACAGGTCATAGTGACTGGGCATATGCACTCGCCCTCACTCCAGATGGCCAGTACGTGATTTCTAATTCCGATGACAAGACCCTCAAAGTTTGGAATTGGCAAACTGGAGAACTCATGCGTACCCTAAAAGGTCATAGTGACTTGATAAATGCAGTTGTCCTCACCCCAGATGGTCAGTACGTGATTTCTGCTTCCTGTGACAACACCCTCAAAGTCTGGGATTGGCAAACTGGAGAACTACTGCGTACCCTAAAAGGTCATAGTGACTGGGCATATGCACTCGCCCTCACTCCAGATGGCAATTACGTGATTTCTAGTTCCCGTGACAACACCCTCAAAGTCTGGAATTGGCAAACTGGAGAACTACTGCGTACCCTAGCAGGTCATAGTAGCTGGGTATATGTACTTACTCTCACCCCAGATGGCAATTACGTGATTTCTGGTTCCCGTGATAACACCCTCAAAGTCTGGAATTGGCAAACTGGGGAAGTCATTGCTAGTTTCGTAGGGAATGGGGAAATATCTTGCTGTGCTGTTGCACCCGATGGAGTGAGAGTTGTTACTGGAGATACATCAGGAGGGGTGCATTTTTTGCGATTGCAAGGTACAAAAGAGTAATTCATAATTTTTAGTTGGGCTGAGATCAGCGAGCCTGACATTTGCATCACTTAACTAAAAGAAGCTTTACATGATAAAGCTTATGAGAGTAATAACGTGTAATGTCTACTGTTGACAGCCCCGACCGCGCAACAGCGATACCCAGCCGAAGCTCTCACTCACGCTTTAAGAGTCCGGCTTTCATATCCAAAGTAAGTTAGGGCAACACGAGTGTTGCTTAATCGGCATGGTTCAGGTAGAACCGCATATATTAGACAAACCTAGATCCTCACTTCATCAAGAAACTAACTCTAGTCTCATCCCCTCATTCCCTGGCACAAAGCATTCCCAGATTCTTAAGCTGGCTTCAATATTTTCTAGTTTGACGATCGCCTTTTGCAAACCCTGTTCCGTTCTAAAGCCGATTACCACTCCTTCTAGCCCGTGGCGCTTGCTACCGGGGAAATGCACCCTTACCCGTGAACCTTGGACAATTGCTCTATTTCTGGTTGCTGTTGCCGTTTGGTCAGGAGTACTGGTTTGCTCAACAGCTAACTCGGACTCGTCAACTGAGCTTGCATTCGCTAGCGGCTCCTCTGAAAAAGTAGACGGTAGACACTCGGTAGACAATTCAGTAATCTCCTTGTCTACCGCTGGAGTACTTGATAAATCTGGGGTTTGGTCGTTCGGTAGACAAAGTAGACCCATTATTTCTACTTTTTGACAATTGCAATCATCCACAAATGTCGGGAGTATATCCACTATTGGGGTTTCAACCACCCCTAAGTTTTTGCACAAAGAAGGTGAATACCCGTCTACTTTGTCTACTTTTTGTTGAAAGCTAGATATATCAATACTTTCAATGGTAGACAAGCTATCTACTTTTCGTCTACCGTTGTCTACCGCGTCTACTTTTTGGGTATTGGCTTTAAATTCGAGTCGAATACCTTCCCCCTTAAGGGAACCGTAACCCAAACAAGCTGCTTGGCTCATCCAGTTTCTCGCTTCATTGGGAGAAGGACGCTGAGAGCGGGTGCTGTTGAGCTGGACATCTTTGGCTTTAATCCAACCTGTTTCTCCTCCCAATTGCTTGCGTTTAGACAGTTCGATTACCTTTTGAATGTGGGGTGCGATGCTGTCACCATCTTCCACAGAGGCATGAATCAGTCGCACTTGCCCGATGAAAAACTTCATTAACTCAATTGCCTCTCGCATCCGTTCGACTGGAATTACAGGGTCGGGGGTGCGGTTGCACTCTAATTCGTGCAATACGTGTAAGTTCATGGCTAGTCTGCCCACATAGCCCTCGGCTTTGGCGTACACTGCCCTTAGCCCTGGTAATGGGTGGCTGACTCGTAATTGCTCAAGACGGTTGTAAAACGGCTGGTAAAGCTTGAATGCTTGGTGGCTGAGTTTATATTTGATGACGGGTAAGTTGTGGATGCGGCGGTAGAGTCCGGCTAAATAGTCGGTGATGTCCACTCCTGAAGGAATATCATCTTCTAAGGTGCTGGGGACGTTTGGCTGGACAGCATATAGCCATCTTGACCAACTACCGTCAGCATCTTTAAGATTGCCGATGTGTTTTTTGAGGATATCCGGCTGAATTGTGCCAAGCAGAGATAGATAAATCCGCGATACGTCTACTTTTACGCCCCCTGCCCTTAGCACTGTCGCACCCGTACCGTCAAAGTAGCTGAGTAAATCTTGTTTGTCGGAACCACGACCACCGCGATAAGCGTTTTGGGAACTGAACAGCCCTGCTAGTTCATCGATTAACCCGAATAAGGATTTCTCAGGAGCTTTTTGAGCTTGTGCTTTGAGCGCTTCACCTGTAGCATCTGTGAAGTAAAAAATGGTGGGTGGTTTTGGTTCTACAGGACGTGGGTAGCTCATGCGTTCGCCTCGCTTGAGTTCGGCTTTGGCTGCTTCCCACTCTTCTAGTTCTTGCTGATAAATTTCGGAATTAGCAAGGTGTGTTAGTTGTTCATCTTCTTTGAGAATGTTAAGCGGTTCTCTAGCTGTGGCTCGGAAGATGGGACTTTTCTTGCTGCCACTTTCGGCAATGATGGCCCCAAATATGGTAGGTGGCACTTTGAAGTTGAGATTTCCGTGAATGACTAACTCAGTTCCAACCTGATGCAGGCTGGAGACGGTAGTTAGTAGCGAAGTCAGAATCACGGCATGGCGGATTTTTTGCCATTCACAATACTGGGATAAGGGAGTAGCCAGTGATGAGGGTAGGTAATCAGCTAGGTTGATGGTTTGCTCTCCGGCACTAATCAATTTTTGCAGTTCAACAGCTTCATCTTCTAGTGATTCACCAAGGTGGAATTCTTCAGTCAGTGCTTCTAGAAACTTGTTTAATTCACTGGGGTGTAGGAGTGAGTATTGTTGACGAATAGAGAGCTTGAATTGCTCGACTTGCGTCTTGGATGCACCACTTACCAACAGTTCTATAAATTTCTCACGAATGTAGTCCAGATTGGCTGCTTTGTTAGCGCTCTCGATGACTGGGTTTGAGTTGCTTTTACTGTTGTGTGTTGACAATTCTTTTGTGATTGGCTGTGACTGAAGTACTGGCATGACCACACCCGTTTCATCTGCCAGTTCCTTGACCAATTCCACAAAATCGCGCCCCTTTGGTGAGCCATTACCACCCCTCAACCTGTGGCGATACGAAATCACACTGCCACCGATATTGCAAGCTGGACATCTCCACAAGAGTGCATTCTGAGTGCGTTCGCAGTAGAAGGCTGTCCCAGACTGGCTATCATGCCAGGGGCAGTTACCTTTTAGCTTGTTGCCGTGAACTTGAAAGTCGTGTCCACCCCAGTTAAATGCTTGCTCCAGGTTCAGCCGTGGGTAAATTTCGTTCTCCAATAATTCTGATAGGGAGTGATTGCTGTTAACAGTGGTGAAACGCTGATGGGATTCGGCTTTTGCAATTGGTTTAACTTCTGTTTTCTTCACCAGTGGGTACAGCCCAATTTCTTCTGGAGAGTCAACTACCGGGGGATACTCCGACC
>LXQD01000011.1 GCA_003326215.1 Nostoc minutum NIES-26
TCACTGCCACTGTAGCGATAAAGCAGGGTTTTAAAAGCTGCCAGCAAAGTCATAAACAATGTACAGCCTCGTTGCTGACTGAAGTTTTGCAGTGCAGTTGTCAGTTGTGGAGATATTTGAAAACTATAGTTAGCACCTTGGAAAGTTTGGACTGCGGGTCTTGGGCGGTCAGTGGGTAACTCAAGGACTGCTGGTGCGCCAGCCAGATGTTTTTGCCAGTAAGCAAGCTGAGAATTGAGTACATCTGCTGTTAGCCATTGTGTCTGCCAAGCTGCAAAGTCTGCATACTGAATTGGTAGCGAAGCCAAAGGTGCGGGTTGCTGATTGCAAAAGGCTTGATAAAGTGCAGACAATTCAGATACAAATACACCGATTGACCAACCATCAGAGGCAATGTGGTGGAATGTTAACAACAGCACATGCTCAAGTCGCTCGACTCGCACTAACTTGGCACGAATCATCAGGTCAGTTTCCAGATTAAAAGGCTGTTGGGCTTCTGTTTGTGCTAGTTTTTCGACTTGAGCATGTTTTTGTTCGCCAGTTAATTCACTTATGTCAATGATTGGAAATGACACAATTGTGACTGATGAGATGACTTGTCTTGGTTGCCCTGCAATTGTCTGAAAATTTGTTCGCAAGACTTCATGACGGCGCAGGATTTCGTTGAGACTTTCGTGTAGTGCCTGTTGGTTGAGTTGACCCTGCAAGCGAATAGCACCGGGGATATTATAGAAGGGATTGCCTGGTTCTAATTGGGCGAGGAACCATAGCCGCTGTTGGGCAAAAGATAGGGGTAATTCTTCCGACCGGGCAACGCAAGTTATGGGAGCATTTAGTTCTAACCCTGCTTTGGTAATTCTCTCTATATCTTCGGCTAAATCTGCTATGGTAGGCGACTCAAATAATTGACGCACGGCCAATTCTACCTTAAAGACTTGCCGCAATTTAGAAGTAACACGAGTAGCTAAAAGGGAATGTCCTCCTAACTCGAAGAAATTGTCGTGAATGCCTACTTTGGCAATATTGAGAACTTCTGCCCAAATACCAGCCAACATCTCCTCAATGGGAGTAGAAGCAGCAACAAAACCACTTCTAGAAACAAGTTGCTCCAAATCGAGAGTTGGCAGCGCCCGACGGTTTACCTTACCGTTAGGTGTCAAGGGTAATGCCTCTAGCATCATAAAAGCCGTTGGTACCATATAATTCGGTAACTTCGACTCTAAGAAGTGGCGCAGTTGAGTAATTGTCAGTTGCTGCTCTGGATGCAAGACTGCATAAGCTGTCAAATACTTGGAACTTGGTTCATCTTCTCGAACCACAACTACACATTCTCGCACCTGTGAGTGTTGGTTGATGACTGCTTCAATTTCTCCGAGTTCGATACGGAAGCCCCGAACTTTCACTTGGTAGTCAATACGACCAAGGTACTCAATTTCTCCATTGGGCAGATAACGTGCCAAATCCCCTGTTTTATATAGACACTCAGAATTAGAGAATCGGTCTTCTGTTTCCCCTCTGCTCCCCTGCTCCCCTGCTCCCCTGCCTCTTCTAAAGGGGTTGGGGATGAATTTTTCTTGAGTTAATTCTGGACGGTTGAGGTAGCCTCGCGCTAGAGAAATACCACCAATATGCAATTCACCAGGTATGCCTACTGGAACTGGTTGAAGATAGCTGTCTAGGATGTAAATTTGTGTATTATTAATTGGTTGTCCGATGGGAGGCAGCGCTGACCAAGTATTTACCGAACCTGTGAGGGTAAAAGCGGTGACAACATGACTCTCTGATGGCCCGTAATGATTGTGCAAAGTACAATCAGTTAAGTTGCTAAATAGGTTGGCAATGGCAGGAGTAATTTGCAATTGTTCGCCGGCGGTAATGATTTCCCGGAGAGTATTGGGAATTAATTTACAATCAGCAGCTACCTCCGCTAATTGCTGTAAGGCAATAAAAGGCAGAAATAATCTTTTAATAGCTTTTTGATTGAGAAAATCTAATAAAGCTCTGGGATCTCGGCGTAATTCTTCTGCGATCGCATACAATGTTCCGCCAGAACACCAAGTAGAAAACATTTCCTGGAAGGAGACATCAAAGCTCACAGGAGCAAATTGCACAGTTCTGGCACCACTAGCAACTTTCATATTTTTTAGTTGCCATAAGATTAGATTGCAAAGAGGAAGCTGATTCATTGCTACCCCTTTTGGTATGCCTGTGGAACCAGATGTATAAATTACATAAGCTAAGTTACTAGGTTGTACGTCGCTGCAAAGATTTTCTGCTGTTGACTGAGAAATAACCTGCCAGTCACTATCCAGACACACCACAATCGTTTGATGCTCTGTTAGTTTGGTAACTAAATGCTGTTGCGTCAACAGCACTTTAACCTGTGAATCATTTAACATGAAACTCAGGCGTTCCTGCGGTAATTGCGGGTCTAGCGGTACATAGGCTCCCCCAGCTTTCAGGATACCTAAAATTCCAACTGCCATTTCGAGCGAACGCTCTACACAAATTCCTACTAATACTTCTGGTTTAACACCAAGTGTTTTTAGATAGTGTGCTAGCTGATTCGCTTTAGCATTTAGTTGCCGATAAGTTAATTGTTGCTCCTCAAAAATTGCGGCAATAGCGTCGGGTGTCCGTTTTACTTGCGCTTCAAATAGCTGATGGATAATTGGGGTTTGGGAATACTCAACTTCAGTATCATTCCACTCTAGCTGTTGCTGTTGCTCTGCTGGTGTTAACAGTGGTAACTGCCGTAACTCCTGCTCTGGGTTGGCAACAATTCCAGCTAATAGTGTCTGCAAATGCCCTGCCATCCGGCTGATAGTATCAGCCGCAAACAAGTCGGTACTGTACTCAAAAGTTGCACTTAGTCCCTCAGCAGTCTCTAGTATTGAGAAGATTAAATCAAACTTAGCTGTACCAAAACTGCGATCGATTAAACTCGAAGTTAAACCAATTAACTCTAAATCTGATTTAGGTGCATTCTGAAGCACAAACATGACTTGGAATAGTGGTGTATGGCTCAAAGAACGCTCTGGTTGCAGAACTTCTACTAGTTGTTCAAAGGGTAAATCTTGATGAGCATATGCCCCTAGAGACACTTCCCGAACTTGACTTAATAATTCTTGAAAGGTAAAATCGCCTCCAAACTTAGTCCGCAGTACTAATGTATTGAGAAAAGGCCCAATTAAACCTTCGAGTTCTGCACGGTTGCGGTTAGCTATGGGCGAACCGACAACAATATCCTCACTGCCACTGTAGCGATACAGCAGAGTCTTAAAAGCCGCCAGCACAGTCATAAACAAGGTACATCCCTCTTGCTGGCTTAAGGTTTTCAGTGCAAGTGATAGTTCTGGAGAAATCTCAAATTTGTAGGTAGCACCCCGAAAAGTTTGAACTGCAGGTCTTGGGTGGTCAGTTGGTAAATCTAGTACTTTTGGCGCTCCAGCTAGCTGTTTTTGCCAGTAAGCTAGTTGAGATTCTAGAATTTCTCCTGCCATCCATTGTTGTTGCCAAGCTGCAAAGTCTGGGTATTGAATTGGCAGTTCCGCTAAAGGCGAGGGTTGCCCTTGACAGAAAGCATTGTAAAGTGAAGATAGCTCATGCACCAGTATGGCCGCTGACCATGCATCAGAAGCTATGTAGTTTGAGGTGAGTAACATTACATGCTCCTGTTGGTTAAGGCGCAGTAATTTTAACCGTACTAACGAGTCAGTCTCGAAGTTAAAAGGTGTTTTGGCCTCTGTTTGCGTTAGTTGTTGAACTTTAGCTTCTTGTTCATTTAAAGATAATTCACTCAAGTCAAGTATTGACAACTGCTGTGGTGTTGCTGGTGCGATCGCAACTACAAGCTGCCCTTGTGATATTTTAAAGTTACTACGCAACGCTTCGTGGCGACGCAAAATTTCATTCAAGCTCTGTTCGAGTGCAGTTATATGCAAATTTCCTTGTAACCTAACTACACCGGGAATGTTGTAGATGGGGTTGTCTGGTTCCAACTGTGCCAAGAACCATAACCGCTGTTGAGCAAAAGATGGCAATAACTCCTCTTCTCTGGAAATGCATGTAATTGGTGGCATCTCCAGTCCATTACCAACTTTGATAGCGCGTTCAATTTCTTGGGCTAATTGACCTACTGTAGATTTTTCAAACAAACTACGCAAGGGCAACTCTACTTGAAAGACTTGTCGCAACTTAGAAATGACACGAGTCGCCAGCAGTGAGTGTCCTCCCAACTCAAAGAAGTTGTCGTGAATACCTATTTTCTCAATACCAAGAACTTCTGCCCAAATTCCCGCGAGCATTTCCTCAACGGGAGTAGAAGGAGCAACAAAATCACCTTCGCTCTGAAGCTGTGTGAGGTCAGGTGCAGGTAATGCTCGACGGTCTACTTTGCCACTGGGAGCTAATGGGAAACTCTCTAGCAACACAAAAGCTGATGGTATCATATGCTGTGGCAACCTTTGTTTGAGAAGATTGCGTAACTCAGACACCAAATCTTCTTGTAAATACTGGTCAGGTTGAGTCACTAAATACGCAACCAAGCGCTTGTCACCAGTTTCTTCTCTAACTAGAACTATAGTCTCCCGCACAGCCGGATGCTGTCGCAGTAAGGCTTCAATTTCTTCCAGTTCAACGCGAAAACCGCGAATCTTTACTTGATTATCTATGCGTCCTAGAAATTCAATATTTCCATCAGGTAACCATCTGCCTAAATCTCCGGTTTTGTAGGTTAAATCTTGATTACTTTCTGGTAATTTTTTTCTAGGGTCGGGAAAAGGATTAGGAACAAAACTTAATTTAGTTTTCTCTTTATTTTTCCAATAACCTTCTCCGACTCCAATACCTGATACACAAATTTCTCCTGGAAATCCTATCGGTACTAATTGCATTTCTTGGTCGAGAATATACAGATTTAAGTTAGCTAAAGGTTTACCAATAGGAACAGTTCGTTGGTTTTCTGGTAAAGGTTTTTCAATGATAAATTGAGTGATATCATCCGCAGCTTCGGTTGGGCCGTAAGCATCAGCTACTCTAATTGCCGGATACAAACTCAACCACTGATTTACTCGCTTTACTGAAACAGGTTCTCCAACCACCATCATCCACTTTAAATCTGGTAACAATCTTTGGTCGGCTGGTAATTGGGAAATATAGTCTAGTAATCCTCCGAATACTGCTGGTACTAATTCCACAACAGTGATTCTTTTTTCTCGCAAAACTTTAAATAGTTTGTCAGGAATAAAACCGGATTCAGTATCTACTATAACTGTCTGACCGCCAATCAGCAGTGGAGCTAAAAATTGCCATACGGAAATATCTGTAGAAGCAGGAGCGCTTTGGAGAAAACGAAAGTCTTCTGTTAACTCTAGTTCGTCGAACTGAGCGTATATATGATTAATAGCACCGTCATGCCTGACAATTGCACCTTTAGGTAGTCCAGTAGAACCAGATGTATATAACATATAAGCTATATCTGTTCCTACGTGACTGCCTGCTAAATTTTCCTTCGGTAAATGATTAAAATCGGATTGATTATATATCTTAATATCAATTATTTCTGAAAATTCTTTATTTTGTAACGGAGTTTCTAAACAAATTAAAGATTTTAAGTACGAACAGCTTTCAATGAAGTTTGACAAGGAGTCTAAGCAAGAAGTATCTGTTAAGATAATTTTAACTTCACTGTTAGCAACCATGTATTTCACTCTATCTGGCGGGTATTGACTATCAATTGGTACATAAGCTCCGCCAGCTTTATGTATAGCAAGTATACCTATTAAGAAGTTAATATCTCGCTCTTTGTAAATCCCAACAATTTCGCCTTTCTTTAACCCTAATTTCTGTAAAAATCTTGCAAGCTGATTAGCTTTTTCATTTAGCTGTTGATATGTTAGTTGAGTATTTTCATAATCGACGGCAATCCTCAAAGGTGTCTGCTCTACTTGCTTTTCAAATAATCGATCGATTGTCTGATTTATTGGGTATTGTTTTACTTTATTGTTAAATTCTAATAATTGCTGTTTGTCTTCTGCTTTTAATAAGGAAATATCTGCAATTTGAATTTGACAGTTGAAAATAACAGATTCAAGTATATTAATATAGTATTTAATAATAGATTTAATAACATCTTCTCGAAAAATACTTTCGTTATAATCTATTGTTCCTAAAATTAAACGCTCGCTAACTTTGAATGAGAAAGTCAAATCATTACTCATATCAGCTAGATTTTTCTGCTGATGAATATTTTCTAACAAAATAACAACATCACAAAATGGACAGCGATTCTGTTTATCGAGTAAATTTAATATTTGAACTAATTCATCAACTAAATAATTTTGATGACTATAAGCATCTATTGTTATTTCTTTAACTCGAAGAATAAAATCTTGAAATGTCAGTTTTTCTTCTACATTAATCCGTAAAGGAATAATTGTATTTAGATTGCGATCGCTATCTTCTAATTTGTAAATAGGAGAACCAAAAATAATATCATTATTACCACTATATTTCTGCATTAATATACTTAATGCAGATAGCAAAACTAAATAGATTGATAAATTAGAATTATTTGTTATTTGGGCGATCGCGAATGATAAATCTTTTGATAGCTGGAATGCGACTGATTTATGATTTTCAGAATCAGTTGCGGGCCTAACATAATCTGTAATTATATTTGTCTCTGGTAATTCACCAGACAATTGATTTAACCAATAAATTTTTTGAGAGAATAACTCTTCAGCAGTCAATGTATCTCTAGTGTGATTGGCAATCATCATCTGTCACCTTGCAACCAAATAATTTTTAAGGAAATTAGTAAAAACTGTGTTTAACTTACTTTACTTTGCTAAACACTCATCAAAAGCTTGTTTGATAATGAAACAACCCTTTTCTAGAATGGGCATTTCAATAGTTAAAGGAGGCAGTATCTTAATTACAGTATTATTCCTGCCAGTTCTTTCAACTATTAATCCTAGTTCAAAACAACGGGAAATAATTTTTTTTGTTAGACTACTATCGCCAAAATCGGCAATATCTATACCCCAAATCAAACCTATTCCACGTATCTTAACTTTATCACTAATTGACGCAATTTTATCTATTAAAAAGTTATATAAAAAAGTTTCTTTAGTTTTAACTTCCTGTTCAATATTGGTAATTTCTCTATATTCCAGTGCAGCAGCAGCACCTATAAATGCTAGTTGATTCCCTCTAAAAGTTCCATTATGTTCGCCAGGTTTCCAAATATCTAACTCTGGCTTAAACAATAATAAGGACATGGGAAAACCGTAACCACTAATCGATTTTGAAAGTATTACCATGTCCGGAATAATATTTGCTCTTTCAAAAGAAAAAAATGAACCGGTTCGACCGCAACCAACTTGAATATCATCACAAATTAATAAAATATTATGGCGATCGCACAACTGTCTTAATTTTTGCATCCACTCGATTGGGGCTACAATTACTCCCCCTTCAGCTTGCACTGTTTCAAATATTATTGCTGCTGGTTTTTCAATTCCAGAGTTAACATCATTGAGAACTGCTTCTATAAACTCTATTGTATCAATCTTTTCCATAAATCCATGAGGATAAGGCATAAAATTTACATGATTCGATGTGCCAAATGCCCCAGCTTTAATTTCTAGATTACCACTCACTGATAAGCTACCCAATGTCATACCATGATAGCCACCCATGAACGAAAATATTCCCGGTCTTTTTTTAATTTTTCTGGCTAATTTTAATGCAGCTTCGACAGCATTTGTTCCCGTAGGCCCGCAAAATTGTACTCGATAATCTAAGCTTCTAGGATATAGTAACGTTTCAAAAAACTTAGATAAAAATTTTTCTTTGGCAGATGTATAAAAATCTAATCCGTGCGTGATTGCATCAGCTTCTAAATAGGACATCACCTTCTGTTTTATATAATCGTTATTATGTCCATAATTTAAAGCACCCGCACCTGCAAGAAAATCAATATATGCTTCTCCTGATTCTGAGTAAATTAAAGAACCTTTAGCTCTATGGAATAGAGCCGGGAAATTTCGGCAGTAACTTCTGACATTTGACTCTCGCTGTTCAAAGATATTCATTGAAAAATTCCTACTTTTATATGTTATGAAAATGGCGTATTTAGTATGCTTTATTAATTAAGAAATGTAATTTAAATAAGACTTATAAAAATGGAATATAACTTGAGGTGGAACTTTTAATACTAAACCCAATGTTAATAAAAAATTGTAATACACATTTTTTGGTGGCATACCCTTTAAACCAGCTGCTAGACCAGTCAAAACACTCTTCTGTGTATGCCAATCAATATTAAAAGAAATTGACATATCTAGACTTCTCACATGATGTAGCGTACCAGGAGGCATATATAAAATCTCTCCGGGGTTCACAATTATTGTTATGGGTTTTGCATTGTTAAATAGGGGATATTGCTCTAGATCGGGTTTTTCTGGATCGACCTTAAACCATCGCCAATTATGTCGATAACAATATTGAGATTCTTTGCTCAATAAAAGAGTAAATTGTTTACGCCCAACAATTTGAAAGAAAAGATTGTTGGTCAGAAGACAATCAAAATGTAAAGGAGTTAGGCTATTAGATGAGCCTATAAAAAATTGACAGTAGCGCCACCATTTATAAGCATACCACTTTGGTAAGTAATCTAACGGAAATGTTTGAACATCTTTGATAAGTGCAGGAATTAAACTAAACAAGGGAGTATCGTGACAATATGGAGGTAAAATATCTGCCTTTGTTTTTTCATATTTTTCTAGGATATTTGCGTATTTATGAATAGGGAAATTTTCTACTTTAATTTGACCATTTTGAAAATGCTTGGCATATATATTTAGGTCAGGGGCAATTGACTGGAAATATCGTAATGACCATTTCCTAAAACAATCCCATTTGGGAATAATTCCGGAAATAATTACTGGTTTAGATTTATTTACATATTTTGTTATAAATTCTTCACCTACAAGTTGGTGAATTCGTTCAATTTCTGAAGATACTGTCAGCATGATTTCCTCTTGTAATGATGAACGTAAAGCATTGTTCACCAGATATGTGTTGCTTTATTACAGTTGCTACCTAATTAGACAAAGCTAAATCAAAGTTAAATGTCACTTGTTTTTCTAACATCGCTTTGATCTGCTGCTCTTGCTCTGTCAGCAAAGATAAGTTCTTGAGACGCACTTCGGGATTAATTGCTATATTTTGAAGTAATATCTCGAAATGCTTGAGTATGCCAGTAATTGTTGCCGTGTCAAAGCGACGAAAATCGTAACTAATACCAATTCGTAATTCGGAACCTGGATACCCAACTAAGTTAAGAGGATAGTTTGTTTTGTAGAGATTAAGAGGACGCGAGAAGTTTATAGCTTTGTTTTGCTCCTGTGATTCTCGTAATATCCTGTCAATTGGTTGGTTCTCAAATACAAATATGCTCTCAAATAAGGGTGTACCTTGTGGTATTTCACTCCATTTTTGAATATCTACTAAGGAGGTGTATTCGTATTGACGAATCTCTACAAGTTGTTCCTGAAGCTGCTTGAACCAAGGCATGAGATACTGTTCGCCATCAATCTTGACTCTTACTGGCAAGGTATTCACCATCTCACCTATCATAGATTCGGAACTTTCTAAATCTACAGGACGACCGGAAACAGTACATCCATAAATTACCTCGTTGCGGCAACTATAGCGACCCAGGAGCAAAGCCCAGACCCCTTGAACAAGCACGTTGATTGTGAGACGATGCTGTCTAGCTAGAGATTGTAAATCTGCGGTGATTGCTTTTGAGATTTCGATTTGAACTTCATCGTATCTTTCTTCGGGATTGGACAAATTGCCAATATCTAGATTGCTTAGGGGAGTGGGTGTTTTTACTCCTTTAAGCATTTGCCTCCAGAAGTTTTCAGATGTAAATGAATCTTGTTGTCGCAGCCAGGTTATGTAGTTGCGAAAAGTACTGCCAGGTTTGAAAGGTATATCTTCACCTTGACAAAAAGCTACGTAGAAATCAATAACTTCTTTAAGTACTAGCGGATATGACCACCCATCCAACATCAGCATGTGTGTACTCCAGATGAATTGGTAAGAGTGGTCTTCTAGGCGGATGAGAATCAAGCGCATCAGGGGAACTTGGGAAAAATCAAAACCCCGATCGCGATCGCGTTTCAAAAAAGAACTCAAATGCGTTTGCACCTCATCTGGGTCTATTGAGCGCCAATCTTGTTGCTCTAAGCAGACTTTGACGTTTTTGTACACAACTTGTAAGGGTTTTTCCATGTCTTCCCAATAAAAGCTGGTACGCAAGATGGTGTGTCGGTCTACGACTCGCTGCCAAGCACGCTCAAAAGCGACGACGTTAAAATCGCCATGAAAAGTAAAGCCCAATTGCACAAAGTAGAGGCTTAATTCAGATGTACATAAACTATGGAAGAGAATACCATGCTGTATAGGTGAGACTTCGTAGATATCTTCTATATTTTCTGTTTTCATCGTTTTACTTGCTTTTTCGGGTGAGCTTCGCTAAAAACTGGTCGAGGTCTTTTTGATTTAAGTTTGCTTCTGGAAAGTCAGAAGGTGTGTAACCTTTGACTTCTGGTGATTGACAGTGAGTGGCGATCGCTTGCAATGCTTTGACAAATTCTTGGGCTAATCTTTCAATAGAAGAGCGTTGATGTATTTTTTCGCTATAAGTCAGGTCAAATTGCAACTGACCGTTAATTACAAAACCGTTGATTTCCAAAAGTACGCTCCTTTGGTTTTGCGGACTACTCGCTAGTCCACTTAACTTTGGAATTAATTTGAATAGCGATAACTTAGAGAAAGTCCGATCTAATTGACCGAGATAATTGAAAAGAACTTCCGGTTGTGGCTGTTTTGGCAATAACTCACCGTTTTCGGTTTTTTCACTGAGATAGCGTCGGACACCATAACCAATGCCCCGATTGGGGATACTCCGCAGTTGTTCTTTAATTGCTTTCAATGCTTCCCCTGGATGGGAGGCTTTCTCCAAATTTAAGAGGATGGGAAATAAAGACGTAAACCAACCTACTGTCCGCGACAATTCCACATCGGGAAAAATATCCTCCCGTCCATAACTTTCTAAAGCAACTAACACAGAGCGATCGCCCGTCCATTGAGCAAAAGCCTGCGCCAGTGCTGTAATTAAAACATCATTTATCTGAGTGTTATAAGCTTGCGATACCTTCTGTAGTAAAACTTGGCTCTCTTCAACATTGAGAGCGATCGCTACATTGCGGGCTGAAGCGACTGTGTTTTCACCGTCCGGAAAATCTACTGGCAGAGGTGGTTGCTTATGGGATGTGCTAAACCAGTAATTACACTGTTGCTGTAGTATAGCAGAGTGTGCATAATTTTGCAAGCGTTCAGACCAGTACAAGAAAGAAGTTGTTTTTGCTGGTAGTTGCACTCTTCTTGCTTGACTGAGTTGCTGGTAACAAGTTTGCAAGTCCTCAAGTAAAATTCTCCAAGAGAAAATATCCACAACTAAATGATGGATAGTTAACAGCAAGCGGCTTGGCTGCTGCACTCCCAAGTTGAACAAAGCAACTCGCACTAGTGGGGCTACAGACAAGTTGAAACTGCTTTGCAATTCCGCAACAGTTGTTTGAAAGGCTTGCTCTTGTTCTGGCTGTGCCAAAGTTGAAAGGTCTAGATATGTGAATGGCATCACATCGCGATCGGCTAAAACTTGTTTCCAGCCAGAGGTTGTGCGTTCAAACTGCAAGCGCAGAGCATCGTGGTGTAAAATCAACTCCTGTAACGCCTGCTCTAAAATCCCAGGGTCGAGTATTTGTCGCAGTTCTAAGACAAATGTCTGGTTAAAGTAGTGCGGATCTTGTAGATTCTGCTCGAAGAACCAATGCTGAATGGGTGTCAGAGATGCCGCTGCGATCGTTCCTTGCTCGGCTTGGAGATTTTGCTCAGTAATTGTTGACTTGGGAACTGCACGCGCTGCTAGTTCGGCGATGGTTTGATGCTGAAATAATTGTTTATTCGTCAGTTTTAGACCAGCTTGGTTAGCTTTAGTAATGATTTGGATAGCGATGATGGAATCACCACCCAACTCAAAGAAATTGTCATCGATGCCTACTTGTTCCACATTCAGAAATTCCGCCCAAATTTCAGCAAGCTTAACTTCGGCAGGAGTGCGAGGTGCTGCAAAAGCTTTCTCCAATTCAGGTCTACTTGTATCTGGTGCTGGCAAAGCTTGCCTGTTCACCTTACCGTTAGGCATCAACGGCAGCGCCTCCAGCATCACAAAAGCCGCTGGCACCATATAGTTAGGTAGCTTCGACTCCAAGAACTGGCGCAGTTGAGCAATTGTCGGTGTCTTATCTTTCTTTGGAACAATGTAAGCAACCAAACGCTTAGAACCAACCTCATCCTCGCTTGCAACAACCACGACTTCCTGCACCTGTGGATATTGACTTAAAACCGCCTCAATTTCTCCCAATTCAATCCGGAAGCCCCGAATCTTCACCTGAAAGTCAATTCGTCCCAAATACTCAATCGTCCCATCTGCGGCATAGCAAGCTCTATCCCCAGTTTTGTAAAGACGAGGACTACTAGTTGCAATCTCATCCTTAAAAGGATTAGCGATGAACTTCTGGGGAGTCAAATCTTCTCTATGCAAATAACCCTTTGCCAGTCCTACCCCACCAATGTGCAACTCACCTGGTACACCCACAGGCACTGGTTGCAGATATTTATCTAATATATAGATTTGCGTATTGGCGATCGGTCTACCAATCGGCACAATTGGCTGCCTACTATTTGGCTGACAATGCCACCAAGTCACATCAATTGCTGCTTCCGTCGGGCCGTAAAGGTTGTATAACTGTGCATCAACACGAGCAAAAAACCTTTGCTCAAGTTCAAACGATAAAGCCTCACCACTACAAATCACCCTTTTGAGGCTGTGACAGTTTTCTAATTCTGGTTCACTCAGAAACACTTGCAGCATTGAAGGTACAAAGTGAACTGTGGTAATTTTCTCAGCAGCTATCAGTTCTACCAAGTAGGCACTATCACGATGACCGTCGGGTTTGGCGAAAACTAAACTTGCTCCTGTCAGTAACGGCCAGAAAAATTCCCAAACTGAGACATCAAAGCTAAAGGGTGTTTTTTGCAAAACTCGATCTTTTGGTGACAGTTGCAAAGCATCTTGCATCCACAACAAGCGGTTGCATACAGCTTGATGAATGTTGATTGCTCCTTTGGGTTTGCCTGTGGAGCCGGAGGTATAAATTACATAAACTACATCATCTGGGCTGACGTTTGTGGTGGGGTTTTGTGAATTTTGTTGAGCGATTTGTTGCCAGTCGCTGTCTAGGCAAACGATTTGTGCTTGATGTTGGCTGAGTTTTTCGACTAAATGCTGTTGTGTTAATAAGACTGGGGAATCGATTTCTCCTAGCATCAAAGCCAGTCGTTGTTGCGGGTAGTCTGGGTCGAGTGGTACGTAAGCGCAGCCGGCTTTGAGGATGCCCAATAGTCCGACAATCATTTCTAAGGAGCGTTCTGCACAGATGCCTACTAGTGCCTGTGGTTTGACTCCTTGTTTTTGTAAGTAGTGGGCTAGTTGATTAGCGCGGGTGTTTAATTGTCGATATGTGAGTTTTTGGTTGGCATACACTACTGCTACGGCATCGGGTGTACACTCTACTTGGGTTGAAAATAATTGATGAACGCAGCTATTTGGGTACTCTACTTCTGTATTATTCCATTCCACTAATAATTGATGCCGTTCAGCCGCACTTAGTAGAGGTAATTCTCCAAGACGTTGCTCTTGATTTGTCGCGATCGCCAAGAGCAAATTCTCAAAATGTGCTGCCATCCGACTAATAGTAACAGCATCAAATAAATCAGTATTATATTCAAATTTTGCCAACAACCCTTGCTCAGTTTCCCTCATTGATAAGGTTAAATCAAACTTAGCTGTCGCTGTTGGCATTTCTAAAAACTTAAGAGTTAGTCCGGGAATTTTTACTTCTTCTGTTGGTACATTTTCTAACACAAATAGTGCCTGGAACAGCGGTGTATGAGATAAATCTCGCTTCGGTTGTAATTGTGCTACTAAAAGTTCAAAAGGCAAATCTTGATGATTAAATGCTTCCCAAGCGACATCCCGCACTCGCCCTAACAACTCTCGAAAAGACGGATTGCCCGACAAATCGGTACGCATGACAATCGTGTTGAGAAAATAACCAATAAGTGATTCCAAATCGCGGTTATGGCGATTGGCAGTGGTAGTACCAACACAAATGTCTTCTTGGTCAGTGTAGCGGTAGAGAAGTGTTTTAAAAGCCGCTAGCAGGGTCATGAATAAAGTGGCTTTTTCCTGCTGGCTGAACTTTTTCAATTTTTGAGTGACATCTACCCCAATTTTGATGGTAGTAGTGGCTCCTCGAAAAGTTTGCACAGCTGGGCGTGGGCGATCGCTTGGTAATTGTAAAATGGGGAGAGTACCACTTAATTTTTGCTGCCAATAGTTAAGTTGTGTTTGAAAACCTGACTTATGCAACTTTTGTTGCTGCCAATTAGCAAAATCAGTATACTGAATCGGTAACTCCGGTAAAGGCGATGGCTTACCTGTAGAAAAGGCTTCGTAGAGTGCGGCAAGTTCTTGCATCACGATCGCACTTGACCAAGCATCTGCGATCGCGTGATGGATTGTAAATAGCAATAAGTAATCTTCTAAAGCGAATTTAAGCAGCGTGGTTCGCAGTAATATTCCTTGTGCTAAGTTGAAAGGCTGCTGAGATTCGGCTACAGATAACTGCTGGACTTCTCGCCATTGCTCAGTTTTAGGCAAGTGCTGCCAATCTATCACTGATAATTGTAAATTTAGTTGGGGAGCGATCGCACAGAAAGCTTGCCCATCTATATTTTTAAATGTAGTGCGGAGAATTTCGTGACGCTGTACTACTTCGTCAAGAGCTTGCTGCAAAACAGTTACATTCAGCAATCCTTTGATTTGTATAGCAAATATTTGATTGTAAGCAGCACTGCCACCTTCAAGTTGGTCGATAAACCACAGTCCTTGCTGCCCAAAAGACAAGGGCAGGTTTGTGTCCCGTGGAACTGGTTGAATCGCTTCAATAGTTGAACTAGCAGCAGAATTAACTTGCTTAAGAAACTGGATGATTTCTGCTTTGCGTTCGGCGATTTGTGCTTGCAGAACAGGTGTCAGGACTTCTTGAGGGGCGTTACAGCGCAAGCGATCGCCATCTAACCAAAGCCTAATGTCTAGATTGCTAAGATAAGATAAAAACTCTTGAATAGATTTCATAACTCAATTTCCACTCGATTAGTTAATGCTTTGTCGATGGGAGCTTGGAGTTTTTGAGTTGTTATATTAATCTCATCAATGGACTTTGCCAAGCTAGCGAGAGTTGGTGTTTGCAGCAAACTTTGCATGGGTATATTGATCTGGAATTTTTCATGTACCCGTGAGACAACTTGAGTAACTTGCAGAGAATCTCCCCCCAGTTCAAAGAAATTATTGTTAATACCGACTTTCTCTATTCGCAAAACTTCTTGCCAAATACTAGCAATGACTTTTTCTGTTTCTGTTTGCGGCATTACATAAGCTGCTTTCACTTGCGAGCGCCAACCTTGTAACCCAGGTAAAGCCCGACGATCTACTTTGCCATTTGCTGTCAGTGGTAAAGTATCTAAAAGGACAAATTCAGCAGGCAGCATATACTCAGGCAGCTTTTCCCCAAGGAAATCGCGTAACTGTTTCGGTTTAAAACGTTGCACGGTTGCTGGTACTTGAGCAATGAAAACATCAAACCCAATTAAATCGGCAACGGAACCAGACTGGTTCATAAAAACGCTGTCTGTAAATTCTAAAGAAGCTAATATTTTCCGCCATTGTTCTTTTGAGAGCACTGGATGTTCTGATCGCAGTTCTCGATCCTCAAAGCGTTCAAACCCTTGCTGTAGACCCATGTTCAAATCAAATGAGGGATGAAATTGAGTTTTTTCAATTCCCAAAAGTAAACCATTTGGAGCTAACAACGAGCGAATATTTTTCAACGTTTGTTCTACATGTTGAGTGTTATGGATAACAGTTGCAGCAATGATGAAATCAAAGGAATGTAGTTCAAAACCTTGCTCGACAGGATTTTTCTCCAGGTCTAAAATGTCATAGCTGACAAAAGGATAGTTAGCAAATTTTTCTTGAGCTTGCTGAAGAAAGAATTGAGAAATATCGGTAAAAACGTAAGTAGTTGATGATGGTAATAGTGGCAATAAATGTTCTGTAGTCGAACCATAACCGCTCCCAACTTCCAGGATTCGCAGTTGTTTTCCTGGCTCTAAGTTTTGTACCATTGTGGCAATGATTTCGCTTGCGATCGCATTGCAATCAGCAAACATAATTTTGTATATATTCCGAGTTGTTTCGGAGATATAAATTTCTGCCGAATGGATTTTTTCGGTAATAATGTCTGCTAAGTCATCAAAAGGAGCATCAGGTATCAAATCCATCCAGGTTTTAGTAAACCCATGATTTATCTGAATATCTTTTGCTAGCTTTTGCGATACAGTAATTGGTAATTCAATAACACTAGTAAAGACTTCTCCCTGCTGCTGCAACCATCCTTCTTTAACCAGTATTTGCAACGCTCGATTTAACCATTTTTGGTAGCGGGGAGCAATTTGACAGCGAGACATTAAATCATCTACGCCATACTTCTCTCCTGGTGAGTTATAAACACCAAGCTTTCTCAGCGCCCGACACACTGAAATAGTATACAGATAATTTTGGTGTTCCCAGATTGCAGCGAAAGTTGGAACATCTGCATCCCAAAAACTATTTTGGGCTTGTTGCAGTCCTGCTTGTACCAGAGATTGCCAAATTAGCTGAGATATGAAAGAGTCCGCACTTTCCGTTTCCAAAAAGCTTAATGCTTTATCTTGCTGGGGAACCACATAAGCAACTAAATGCTGATTTTGCGGTGACTCTCCCACAGCAGTGACTATTGCATCTTTGATATCTGGGTGCTGTTTTAAAGCTGCCTCAATTTCTCCTATTTCAATGCGATATCCCCGGAGTTTGATTTGGAAATCTACACGTCCCAAAAATTCTATGTTGCCATCAGCTAAATAACGACCGAGGTCGCCTGTACGGTAAATGCGTTCCTTTGTACGGGGATGAATGATGAAATTAGCAGCAGTTTTTTCTTCATCCTGCCAATAACCCTTAGCAACTTGGACACCAGCACAGTACATTTGACCGGGAACCCAAACAGGGCAATCTTCTAAAGCTTCATTCAAAATATAGTATTTTGCATTTGCCATCGGTTTCCCATAAGGAATACTTTTCCAGTTTGGGTTAACCTCTGCAATCAAATAACCAATATTCCAAATAGTTGTTTCTGTTGGCCCGCCAATGCTGAGTATTTGTACTCCTGGTCTTAAAGTTTGCAGACGGGTAGGTAGGGAAACCGGAAGCCAATCTCCACCGAGAATTGCCAAACGCCAGCTTGTTGGTAATATCACAGATTGGTTTTCTGCGTATTCCACCAACATCTTCATCATTGCGGGTACTGAGTTCCACAGTGTCACTTTTTCTCGCACCATCAACTCAGCCCAGGCAGCTGGATCTTTGACAGCACGAGCATCGGGCATGACAATTGCACCACCTGCACTCAGCAGGCCGAATATGTCATAAACAGATAGATCGTGATTCAGCGCTGTTAAAGCGAGGATGCGGTCTTGAGAAGTAATATGAAACCGCTGGTTCGTGTGGACAACCACGTTAACGACGTTGCGATGAGTAATCATCACTCCTTTGGGTAAACCAGTGGAACCAGAGGTGTAAATTACATAAGCTAGATCGTCAGGCGTTTGCACTGGTTGGAGTGGTTGGCTGTTCTCGTTGGCGAATGCTTCTGTATCTATGCACAAAAGCTGTATCCCCAACGGCCATTGCAACTTTTTATCCAAACATGATTGAGTCAGAACGATTTTGACCTGACTATTTTCTAGAAGATATTCCCGGCGCTGTTGTGGCAATCCGGGATCGATGGGAACATAAGCAGCACCAGCGGCTAAAATTCCCATTACAGCCACAATTTGCTCCCATCCTTTCTCCATAACCACGGCTATTAGTTGGTTAGGCACAACCCCTAGTTGCCGCAGTCGATGACCGACTTGATTGGCGAGTGTGTATAGCTCTTGGTAATTCAGGGTACGCTCGGATGAAATAACGGCGGGTTCCCCTCCTTGCTTTTGGACTTGCGCCGCAAACAAAGTATGCAGCAGTTCGCCGGGAGTTGGTGCGGTAGTTGCATTAATAACTTCCCGTTGCGCCAATTGAACAGGAGGAATTAGTTGTCGATTCGTCTCAGTCCAAGCTAATTCAGAAGTTGCTAGTTGTTTGAGGAAACGACAATAAGTCTCAAACATATCGACAATCAATCCTTCTGGGAAAAGTTCTTCAACCACATCCCAATTGAACGTCAACGCTCCCTTATCTTCCCAAACCTGAATATCCATCCAAGCTTGGGAGGCTTGACTGATACCATAGACCAACTCCCCAAAATGACTAAAGGTCAACGTTTCTTGGCCAAGAGAGCTAAAACCGAGAGTACTTGTGAATACAACAGGCATGGCGCTGGGAGCTTTACCCCGCCTGCGAGCCAATTCCCGCGTTACACGCACTCCACTGATATAGCGATGTTCTAAATCTTGCCACAGTTGTTGTTGCAGGCGGCGAGAGCGATCGCTAAATGGCTCTGGAGTAGAATTGTCTACAGCTAATAAGGTTACGGAGGTAAAGTCTCCTAAAATATCGTTTACCTGGGGGTGCAATGGCAGACGATTAAACAAGGCAAGATTAATCGTAAATCGCGGATTACCCCAAACAGTCAAGATTTCGGCAAAAGCAGCTAGCAAAACTCCAGAGGGAGTTAAACCAGCATTAGCAGATCGCTGCTTTAACTGTTGCCAATCAGCTGGCTCTAATCGTCCTTTATAACGCTGATTTTGGTGTTCTTTGATTTCTTTGGGATTTTTAGCTAGCGGTAAGTCTGGGGCTGGGGGTAATTCGTCTAAACGATTGAACCAATACTCTTGCGATCGCTTGCATAATTCTGTATCTTGCAGTTTTTGCTCTGCTAAAACATAATCCCGAAATGAAAGTTCTAAAGGTGGCAATCCCACATTAGGATTTTGGTAAATTTGATACCACTCGTCAAAAAAACGAAACATACTCCAGGCATCAAATGTCTGCAAATCGTAGCTGAAATGCAGACGGATGCGTTGCTCATCTAAACGTGTGGCTTGAAACTCAAATACTGGCCATTGGTCAGCCGGCAGCACCTGATGAGACATCCGCTGACGAATATTCTCAATTACAGAGGTAACAACTTCATCGTCTTGTTCTCTCAAGTCTAAAACTTCAATTTGATAAAAAGGCACTTGTTCGAGAATCACTTGCTGACCGCTGGGTAACACTATGGCCCGCAACATATCGTGACGCTCAATTAATCCTTGCAAGGCTTGATTCAATCGTTCTAGGTCTAAATCAATACATTCAATTTCGTAATAACCATGATTGGCAACATTGCCTAGTTCTAAGATGCCGCTACGACCCACCCAAAATGCATGTTGCATATCGGTGAGAGGAAAAGGTTCGTGGCGCTGTGCTAAACATGGCACAACCACTGGTAAATCAGTATTATTAGTTACTATATTGTTCTGACGCAATAAAAATAGAAGTTCAGCTTTAGACTCAGCCAGTGAGTTACGCAGTTCTGGTGTAAGTGCTTGCTGAGGAGCGCGAATGCGTAGTTGATCGCCCTCAGCCCATAAATTCACCCCTCGCTCAGAAAGTTCGGATAAAAGTTTATATAAAGTCATAGTGAGATTTCCTCCATATTTGCACTGGTATCAGTGGATGAGGGGTTTGATAGGATGAGGTTGGCTAGTGTTATTTGCTCAAGTAATAATCCGGCTAGATGAGCGATCGTGTTTTCTCCAAAGAACTTTTCCATTGGCACTCGCACCTGGAGATCGGACTCGATTCGCCTTTTAAGTTCAAAAATCATTAGAGAATCAACCAGTGAGGCGAGTGGCTGTTGCGGGTTGAGTTTCGCTAATGGCAGTTGTAGCGAACTGGCCAGCCCTTCTAAAAGATATATCTCCAGCATCTGCTGGCGTTTCCCTAGTTCAGTAGCGAGGAGTTGTTCTCTAGACAGACTGCCTTTTTTCATTTGCTGGGTTGCGGTTGGATTGAGGCTGGTTCCTTTACCTAGTTCAGTAGCACCTTGTATAATTTCATGACTCACACGTTTTAATTGTGTATTTACAACTTCTGCTACTAGCTGTCCAGTTTCATCAAATAGGCGGATGTCTGCGGAAACTGTTTCCCGATCATTTTCCTGCCTATCGCCAACCCGAACAATAGCTTCACACCACAATCGGTTTCCAGAATAACCATAAAATTGGAAGCTCTCACAACCCGAAAGCAGGTAATTATGAGATTCGGTAGTGAGACAAGGGATAGCAATTTGAAATAAGGCATCAATACTTGCCAACGGCAGATGATATCGGTTATTAAATCGCTCTGCTGTTTGGGGAAGTTGTATTTCCCCTAGTGCGCGTCCATTACCCACCCAGATCCGCTCCAGGGTTTGGCAACTTGGCCCTAAAAATATTCCCCGCTCTGCCATTATCTGGTAAAACTCGGTTCTGGAAATTTCCTGCTCGTATTGTGCCTGAACTTTTTCTAAAGAAATGCACTCTCGACTAGAGGCGGTTATTTTTGTTTTAGCGATCGCAACTTTTCCAGCAGCGTGTAGTGTCCAAGCTGTCTGTTCATTTGCTTCACCAGGCGCGAGGCTAAAAATTTGGAAGAAAACTTTGCCAGAATCTTCAGATAAAATCAACTGCACGGTACAAGCTTCTTTTTCAGGTAACAGTAGAGCCTGAAAAATAAACATATCTTCCAAAATGCTAGGTTCCGTACCAAAGGCTTCCACTACGCCAGCAAAAACCATCTCCAGATAAATTACAAAATTAACTAGTGGTATTCCATAGACTTGATGATCGCGTACAAGAGGCAGTGAATTAATACTGAATTGAGACTCAAACTGAATTTGCTGGAGTGGAGATTGCAGGCGTTTGCCTAATAATGGATGAGCTATTTCTGGTAAGAATAGGAGCGATTCTTGAGGCTGGCGTTTAACAGCTTTAGTCCAGTACCGTTGTCGCTCAAAAGGATAGGTAGGGAGCGACAGCCGATAACGTCGATAGTCGCGATCGAATCCCACCCAGTCAACCTCTTGACTTTGGGCGTACAGCGTCCC
The DNA here is from genome assembly GCA_003326215.1 of Nostoc minutum NIES-26. GTDB lineage: Bacteria > Cyanobacteriota > Cyanobacteriia > Cyanobacteriales > Nostocaceae > Dendronalium > Dendronalium minutum. Next base: position 21,375 of record LXQD01000011.1, read on the forward strand.
TAAGCTCTGCAATAACACTTGCCAGTCTTGTTGTCCTTTCTTTAAAGAAGGTAACCAAATGCCGACACCTTGGGGTAGACACTGCTTACCCATCCCAATTAGTGTGGAGTTTGGCCCAATCTCTACAAATATTTCGCAGTCCTGTTCGTGTAGAGTCTGCATACTTGCAGAAAACTTGACAGGTTGGCGGATATGACGACACCAGTAATCAGCACCAGCAACAATATCTCCTTCAGCTAGTTGCCCGGTTACATTGGAAATTAAACCAATCTTGGGGTGTGAGTATGTAACCTCAGCTGCTATGCGTTCAAAATCATCCAGCATCGGCTCCATTAGACAAGAGTGAAAAGCGTGAGATACCTTCAGCGTGCGAGTCTCAACCCCTGAAGCTTCGAGTTTAGAGACTACAGATCGAACAGCTGCACTCTCCCCTGAAATTACCACATTCCCAGGAGCGTTAACGGCAGCGAGGGCTATCTGTTGGCAGGGTTCTACTGCTGCTAACACTTGCTCTTCACTGGCAAACACAGCCACCATCTTACCCCCGGACGGCAACGCTTGCATCAATCGTCCCCGTTCGGCAATCAGCTTCAGCCCATCTTCTAAACTAAATACTCCCGCAATACAGGCAGCAACATACTCTCCCACACTGTGACCCATGACGATTGTCGGCTGTATTCCCCAAGATTGCCACAACTGAGCTAAGGCATACTCCACAGCAAACAATGCAGGCTGAGTATAAGCTGTCTCATCCAATTTGGAATTTGCAGTTTTGGGGTAAAGAACTTCAAGTAATGATGTTTCTAAGTAGGGGCGTAGAATTTGCTCGCACTTATCAATACAAGCGCG
>LXQD01000012.1 GCA_003326215.1 Nostoc minutum NIES-26
TCCGGCTACTTAAAATATTCAGGGTTGCTTCACAAAGATTTCGACTAAAACTTGATACTTATGAGCAGATTATCTTAACAGTTTGCGGATTAGTTAGGTTAAGAATTGGTAGCTTAGTTCTGACAACTTAGCTATTAGCAGTAATCATAAGTTCTAAGAAATTAGGAGTTAATTTTTATGCCTCTAAACTATCACTAACTATCTCAAACCCTTATGACTCCGTTTTTACGAAGATATCAAAGTTTTGTCCCAAAGCTTTGAACAGTCTGGCTTTGGAGTTTTCGGACAAGTCTAATAGGTTGTGTATGCTCCTGCTGTAATTCCACCAGCAACAGCTCCAAAGGACACAGCGATATTATTGATTGTGATGCCACTGGATGCCAAAGGTTCAATGCCAACAATTGACCCCATCCACAATTTATGCTCGTCTCGTACCTTAGTAATCAAATTTTCAGGTACTATCAGCGACATAAATGTTGGATCTTGCCATGCATACCACCAAGCCACTAGTGCCCCCAGTAGAAACATACCAATAGCAGTAGCAATGTATGGAAATGTTTGCCGGATCGCAGATGGTAGTCCCCAACGATAGAATTCCACTACTGCTTGCCATTCCTGTCGCCGCGAACCTTGGTAAATCTGCGTATAGGAACGGGTTGTAAGGGATTGTAAACTTTGTATCAAAGTATTGCCAACCTGCTGTGTCCGAGCGCGTGCCAAATCTGCCGTTACTGAACGATACAAACTTGCTAATTCTCTAATTTCTGCTGCTGGCAGTGACTTTAGTCCTTTGGTTTCTACTTGCCTTAACAAAGCACCTAGCCGCTGCCAATTCGGTTCTCGCCGTGCAATCCAACGTTGAATATTCATAAATTTTGGGAATATTGAGTTTAACGTACCTTAAGATAGCCTCAAATTCCTCTCCGTACTTTCAAGGAAATTTTGACATCATGGCTGAAAGTTTTGGTTCCCCTAGTCCCATGCAACCCCTCAGTGTGGGTAATGTTGTCAGTGCTGCGGTGCGGTTGTATCGCTCTCATCTCAAAACTTATTTGAAACTAGCTCTGATTGCTCACTTATGGGCTTTAGTTCCTATATATGGTTGGGCAAAATATGCTGCAATTTCCGGGCTGATATCGCGTTTGGCTTTTGGAGAATTAGTTTCCCAACCTGAAAGTGTCAAAGCTGCCCGTAGCCATGTTAATCCACGGCTGTGGTCATTTTTAAGAGTTGCTTTTCAGGTAGCACTATATCTATTGTTAATTTATATTGGGCTGGCGATCGCGGGCGGTATCCTGGCTACCGTAATAGGATTTGTATTCGGAGCTATATTAGGTAGCACAGGAGTAATAATTGCAACTACGCTATCGATAATTATAGTGGTGATTATTGTGCTGCTGGGACTTACCTGGTTCTACGCCCGTTGGGCGGTTGCTGAGGTACCGCTAGCAGTTGAAGAAAATATCAATGGTGGTGAAAGCATTGATAGAAGTTGGGAGTTAACTAAAACTTCGGTAATTCGCATTCAGGGCGTTGTTTTAGTTGCTTTTTTTGTGACACTGCCAATTGTGCTGCTTTTAAATTATGTACCCAGCCTATTTCTCGTGAGGCTTGAGCCAGGTTCTACTATTTACTGGATTGTGTATTCTATTTCTTTAGTCACAAGCTTGATAGGTGGGATTTTTGTGATGCCATTTTGGCAAGCACTAAAAGCTGTTTTATACTTTGACTTGCGTAGTCGGCGTGAGGGTCTAGGTTTGCAATTACGCGAACCTCCGACGCAGGATTTTCGCTAACCCAAAACTTCAACAGAAAATCTACTAATTTTCAATCAGCGAAAATTTAATATGAGCTTTTTTAACCGCATCACTTTCCAGACTCCAGAAAGTGTAGAGTTGGAATTTTCTTTAGCCGGAATTGGCAATCGGGCTTTAGCTCTGATTATTGATTATCTATTGTTGGGTTTAACCTTGTTTGGATTTTTCATTGCCTGGACTTTCTTGTCGATTCAACTGTTTGATTTCATTGATAAAATTTTTGCAAACAGTCAGAATTTAGGACTGTGGCTGTTAGCAATTTTCTTCATTGCTACCTTTAGCATTTACGCTGGTTATTTTGTTTTATTTGAAACTATCTGGCGAGGTCAAACCCCTGGTAAACGATTTGCTAAAATTCGCGTGGTTCGGGATGATGGTAGACCCATTGGACTGCAACAGGCGACTCTCCGTAGCTTACTACGACCCTTTGATGAGTCTCTGTTTATTGGAGCTTTTTTAATTATGTTTAGTCGCCGTGAAAAGCGTCTGGGTGATTTAGCTGCTGGCACAATTGTGATTCAAACCCAAACATCCACGGCATCGGCGACTTTAAAAATTTCAGAACAAGCAAGGTCGCTTTATGGGTATCTGCTACAAATTACCGATTTGTCACCATTGTTGCCCGATGATTTTGCTATTATCCGCGAGTATTTACAGCGACGTGGTGCAATGGCATTAAAAGCGAGAACTGCACTAGCTTTACAACTGACTCAACAAGTTCAAGCGATTCTCGATCTAGAAAAATTGCCAGAAAATGTTTCCCCTGATGTGTTTTTAGAAGCTATTTATCTTGCCTATCAGCAGAAAGAATTTTAGCTAGAAAGGCAGAAGGTGAGCAACTGCGGCGAACGAGTTCCCCGGCATAAAGGAGACAGAGCCTTGGGCGGGTTTCCCGACTTGAGGCAACTGTCGTCAAGTGGCGTTAGTGCAGCATTAGCGACGTTAGGAGCATCACCCGTTCGCTCAAGCGCGTTCCCGCAGGATAGGGCGGGCAGAATTTAAAGCCCTTCGGGTAGAGAAAAGGGACAAGGAGGACAAGAGAGAATTAACTTCTCCTGCCCTCCCTGCCCCTGTGCCTCTTAAGAGTCCCTAGTCCCCAATACCTTAGAAATCTAAGCTTGGCCAGTCTGGTTTACGATAATAGTTCGTCATATCGTCAAATTTCCGCAATTCGACACGGTGAATCAAAAATTCTGGAGAATTCAACAGCCATTGCTGATTCAACTGCGAAAGCAAGGCGCTGAGGTTTGTACGATCTAAATCCGGCGAAACCTCCCCAAAATAGCCTAGTGTAATGTGGGCTGTGAAGTGATAATGCTGTTCAATACCCAAAGCCATTAAATTTGGATTTTGATAAATTGTGCGGCGAAATTTAATCACCTGCTCGTAACAGTGTTCATCCTGGGGTACTAAACAAACACCTACAGCTCTTGGCATTACTACCAATCCCAAAATTTGCCAGGAAATCGGATTAGTCCCGCGTGTTATGGATTGTTGATATTGCTGAAATATTTCAGCGCAGCAAGAGCGTAATTGTTGTTCAAATTCAGGATTTTTTTCACAAGCGTGATAATATGCACTATCCCAAATCAAGTCCGCTAAGGTCAAATGAAAGCTAGCAGGAGGGACAGGGACAATCAAATCCTTCACAGGCAACTGTAAAAGTTCCTGCTGGTAAGCTTGTAATTGGGCATAGAAAGTAGAGTTTTGTGATTCTTCTGGCGCACACGGGGTAATTAGCGTATAGCCAGGAAAAGGTGCAGCAAGTCTCGCTCCAGAATACAGCTGAAATTTAGAAGATTCCTGGATATGCTGAACTTGGGATCTATAAGCTTCTGGCAGCGTCATCCTTGCTACCCGATTCAGATAAGTTTGATAGTTGTCGTCCAATCTTCGTAGCCTCGCGCTCTCACTGGATAGATTTTAGGGAAAATTGCCCAAATTAACAGAGTGATTTAAAAAGTATTTAGCTTTTTAGGGGGATTGGCAAAGAGAACATGGGGACGGGAGGACGCGGTAAGGAAGTTGGAGTCTTGGCGGTGTTAGCGAAGCGGTAGCGAGTCATCGAGCGTCGGCAGTCCGGTCTTGGGGTCTCCCCAAGTAGAGGAACTGCCAAACCCGTAAGGGTTTCCGTCGATAGCAAAGTGCTGTTAGCGCAGCGTTAGCAAGTCTTTTCCCAAGGGGAGACGCTACGCGACCGAGCGTCACAAGCGTCACCCGTAAGGGTTCCCGTCGAGTCCAAACTTCCGATCTTCGCAGCGTTAACGAGCTTGCGTTCGCGCAGCGTCTCGTAGAGAGCGTCACCCAAAGGGGGATGCGGAAAAAGAACTCTCCCCATTACCGCGTCTTCTTCCTAAATCTTTACAGGAGGTTTAACATGCCAATCTATGTTTACTGGGGTGAGGATGATTTTGCTATGGAACAGGCGATCGCTTTGTTGCGCGATCGCGTCCTCGATCCCCTATGGACAAGTTTTAACTATACTTCATTCTCTCCCGATCGACCCGATGCTGCAATCCAGGCGTTAAATCAAGTGATGACACCAACTTTTGGAGCTGGTGGACGTTTGGTATGGCTGAGCAATACTACTCTTTGCCAGCATTGTCCAGACAACGTATTAGCAGAACTTACAAGAACTCTGCCAGCCATTCCAGAAAACTCATTTTTATTGCTAACCACCCGTAACAAACCCGATGAACGTCTAAAATCCACAAAATTATTGAAACAATTCGCCACTGAGTTCCGGGAATTTCCTCTCATTCCACCCTGGAAGACGGAATTGCTGGTTCAAGCTGTCAATCAAGCTGCTCAAAATGTGGGAGTAAAATTGACTTCCAAGACTGCGGAAATGTTGGCAGAAGCCGTAGGTAATGATACACGCCTACTCTACAATGAGCTAGAGAAATTACGTCTCTATACCGCAGGCAGTAAAAAAGCTTTAGACGTAGATACAGTTACACAATTAGTAAGAAATACTACACAAAATAGCTTACAATTATCAGCAGCCATTAGAACAGGAGATACAGCTAAAGCTTTAAATATCTTGGCCGATCTCATGAATGCTTCGGAACCTGGGTTACGGATAGTCGCTACTCTCATTGGTCAATTTCGCACTTGGTTATGGGTCAAAATTGTGATGGAAGGTGGTGAGCGGAATCCACAAGCGATCGCTCAGGCTGCTGAAATTGGTAATCCCAAACGTGTCTATTTTTTACAGCAAGAAGTAAAATTCCTTTCTGTACAGCAGCTAATCTCTTGCTTACCCTTACTACTAGAGTTAGAACTGAGTCTTAAGCAAGGAGCTACAGAAATGTCAGTACTTCAAACGAAAGTGATAGAACTGTGTCAAGTATGCCGACAAAACTCGCAATACACTTAAAACTTTCTCCATTAGAATCTTCTGGAACTTCTCGCTCTTAAAATAATTCAAAGTCTTTAACATATCCCTACTGTAGTTCTGTGTCACAAACGTTATGAAGAAAATTTCTGATTTAATTTTCCGAAATAGTCTGCCAACTATGCTTTCTCAAACATTATTTTTCGGCGCTCTAACCACTGCTAGTTTAGTCGCCAGCACGTTGACCTTTAATTCAAAAGCTGACGCTCAAAATCCACCAATCAACAATACTGAAATCACTAGCTACGCCCAAGCAGTATTAGCAATGGAGCCATCACGTCAACAAGCTTTTGAAGAAATTAAGAAATTGATAGGTGGTAAAGAAATTCCCAAAATTGTCTGTAACGACTCCAACAGTATGAATAGTCTGCCACGCAGAGCTAGAGATATTGCAGTCAATTATTGTAACCGTTCCCAGAAAATAGTCGAAGATAATGGTCTGAGCATCGATCGTTTCAACGGTATTACTGTAGAGATCCAAAATAACAATAATTTAAAACGACAGGTCTACAATACATTAATCCGCTTGCAAAGTCCTGACTCTCAATAAATAACGCTACAAGAAAATTGAAGAAACGTTGTATATTGTTCCTAAGTAAATTTCATGGGAGAGAATAGTTATTGATTACAAGATTTTATTTCTTGCATAGATCCATAGCGGTAAGATAGTGCTGTGAGGTAATTTATGATTTAATTTTTGCAGGCTACTGCGTTTACCGATAAGTAAGGCTTTTCGTACTTACTTGGAATGGCAGAGTTTAAACTATCCCCACTAAACGACGAGCAACACTAAAAGTCGCTACAGTGAAGCCTTTCAAGTAGCTATGTAACTAGAGTAATTGAATGTGATAAGTAGAAAGGCGCAAATAAACAGAACTATGGAACGAAGAGTAAAGTTAGCTCAAACCCTCTTCCCTTCTGCCCTCTGCCTTACCTTAACGATAAATATTCACGCTGACCTACTTATGGCGCGATTAAACTAATATGTAATATATAGTTACCCTCTAAATCTCAAAAACTGTTATCACAGCGATTTAAACTATCATTATATAACAATCTTAATTCATCTATGAATTTTTTTTAGTCAATTATTAGTATTTATCTAAAAAATGTCATAAATGACTAATAATAAATAGTATTTTACAGATGAATTAAGATTGAAGTATTAGTGATTAATTGCCAAAAAACATTGTCGTTTTGCATGAATATTCTTCATATGCTTTTTCACTGTATTTAAGGTAATATAAAGTTTAGCAGCCATTTCTTTATAGCTATAATTGCCTTTATATAGATACCAAATTTCAGCTTCTCGTGGTGTTAAGTCATATTTTTTGATTTCAGATATCGTAGTATTTTTCAAAGACTCATATCGATTTTCAATTGTCACTAAAAAGCAAGGAAGCTGGAATCTGTCTAAATCCAATAATCTTACCCTAATGTGGAAGGTTGTTGATTTATCAAGCACAATTTCATTAGATAACATCATAACTTGCTCAGAAACCAAACTCCGACTATCGAGTAGGGATTGGCAAAGATCCCAAATAGCTGGCGGGATAAAATTAGAGTTAAAATGACCTTGATTTAACTGACAACAAATGTGATAAGCAACTGCATTAGCATGAACGAGTTCACCCGTTGCAGTTAAAATTAAAATGCCATCTCCTAATCCTTCTAAAACTTTTTGTAAAAAAGCAGCTTGTTGCAAGGCACGTAATTGAACACTAGGTTGTTGTTTAAGTGCTGTTTGTGTCAATGTTTGTGTGAGGGCAATCATATTAGTTTCTTCAATTTTCACAAAATGGCTTATTGGTTAGACTTACTTGACTCCACAGATACAGCACAGATACAGCTTCAGTTTTAAAAAATTGTCAAAATAATCATAATAACAGCAGTAATTATTCTTACTAAGTAGAAAATTTAAACCTAGAAGTTACTACCAGCGATTATTTTTTACAGCCTTACAGGCAGCACGATTTAAATACAACTCTTAAATTGTTTATTTCGGATGAAGGTTCTAAAAGCAGCCCACAATTAAACCGAAGTTACTCCACGCCCATGCCATCTACTTACGATAAGCTAATCATCAATTGCATCTTTGCGTTCCCCTTTAGGTGAATCCTTCTCTTGTCGGAGACGCTACGCGAACGGATAGGTTACTGTTTGGGAACACCAAGGGCGAACGCAAGCGCCAGTCGCTTGTATCAGGAAACCCTACCACAGTACTGGTTTACTGCATCGCCGCGTCCTTCTGGCGATCTGAATTATGCAAATTCTCATTTAAGCGATCGCAACTGCGTGGGAGTGGTTGTTCGCAGATATACAAAAATCTTTCCCCTATACCCTCACACCCCTCTTCTTCCCTGATAAGTCGTCCTTATTAACACTATTTACCTTTTTATGGCAAATCCTCTTGACCTTTTGTAACAATATTGTTAAATTTAGTTACATAAGTTAATAAATAAAGGAAAAAAAGCTATGTACACCACTGTTAATGAAGACGGCGTTCTCAACAACTACGCTACCGAACCCCAGATGTACTACGCTGAGTACCCTGCTATTTGGCAACAACGTAAGTATGTTGTACAGGGTGTTTTTGCTAGTTTAATTGTCACTACTTTAGTTTTGGTTGCTTTAAGCGTTAGCTAGAGTTTTTTTAACTTCGGTATCGGTATCTCCCATCGTCATCTGTACTTCTCCCTTTTGCCTCAGCTACCAAGCTGGGGTTTTTTTTGCCTAATCGTTCACTGTTGACTGATGGCTGTCAACAACCGATGGAATAGGATAATTTATTTCTTAGAGTTTCTTTGTTTGAGGAACAGGGTAAAGTATTGAAAATAGCTTGTATCAAGCTTAATTCTAGATGTCTTAATTACGAATTACGTTAGCGTAGCGAAGCGCGAGTCCTCGAGCGTCATTACAAATTACCAATTAGTTCGCTCAGCATCATCTCCTAATTTTTGTTATGAATTTGCCTAAACCCAGGTTGGAGGAAATCGAAATCCAGTTGTTATTGGAGGGGATTTACCAGTATTACGGTTATGATTTCCGCAATTATGCTCTGTCTTCGCTCAAGCGCCGAATTCAAAGCTTTATGCGCTTGGAGGATTTAGCTAGCGTTTCTGCTTTACAAGAGCAGTTGCTGCACGATCGCCTCTGTCTGGAACGATTTTTGCTAGGTCTAACAGTGAATGTCACATCAATGTTTCGTGACCCCAGCTTTTATCTCGCCTTTAGACAGCAAGTAATTCCCTTGTTGCGAACCTATCCTTTTATTCGTATCTGGCACGCTGGATGCTCAACAGGAGAAGAAGTCTATTCAATGGCAATTTTGCTACAAGAAGAAAACCTTTACCATCGTTGTCGGATATATGCCACGGACACTAATGAGAAGGTATTACAAAATGCCAAAACTGGTATTTTTCCCCTAAGACTAATGCAAGAATATACACAGCTGTATCTGAAAGCAGGTGGTAAGCAGTCTTTTTCAGAATACTACACGGCAGCTTATGACAATGCCATTTTTCGAGCATCTCTGAGGGAAAACGCGATCTTCGCCCAACATAATTTGGCCACTGACAGTTCTTTTAACGAGTTTAATGTCATTATTTGTCGTAACGTCCTGATATATTTCAATCAGACACTACAAAAGCGGGTACACGCATTGTTTTATAACAGTTTGTGTACATTTGGAATCTTGGGTCTGGGACGGCAAGAATCGATCAGATTTTCTCCCTATGAGAAATATTATGAAGAAATGGCCAAAGGTGAAAAGCTTTACCGGAGGCTAAACTAGTGTCCTTTAAAATTGTAGTTATTGGGACTTCTTTGGGGGGATTTGCGGCACTGAAAACTGTTTTAGTAAATTTACCAACCGACTTTTTAGCGCCGCTCGCGATCGTTCAACACCGTCACAAAGATTCTGACAAAACTCTAGGAGAATTATTGCAAGAACACACACATCTGCCAATTCGGGAGGTTGAAGACAAAGACGAAATACTACCAGGACAGATTTATCTGGCACCAGCAGATTATCACTTGTTGGTAGAACCTGATTATTTTACTCTTTCTATTGATGAGCCAGTTTCTTATGCTCGACCATCCATTGATGTGCTGTTTGAGTCAGCTGCCGATGTTTATGGCGAACGAGTTATTGGTGTAATCTTGACAGGTGCAAATCAAGATGGTACGCAAGGACTTAAAAAAGTGAAAGCGCGAGGAGGGATTACTATTGTACAGGAGCCTAGCACAGCTGAAAGCTCAATTATGCCAGAAGCCGCAATTTCTGCTGTTGCAGTAGACTGGATTTTATCACTCTCAGAAATTGCTCCTTTACTGGTCAACCTTTGTCATTCTATACGGAAATGAACTCATGCAGCCGGAACCCAAAGTAAACATCCTCCTAGTGGATGATAAACTGGAAAATTTGCTGGCACTAGAGGCTATTTTGGAGAGGCTGGGAGAAAAGCTAGTCAGAGCCACTTCAGGAGAGGAAGCTTTGCGGTGCTTATTGCATCAGGACTTTGCGGTGATTTTGCTGGATGTGCAAATGCCAGGGATGGATGGCTTTGAAACAGCTACCTTGATTCGCAGTCGGGGGCGATCGCGTCATACTCCAATTATCTTTCTGACAGCCTTTAGCACTAGCGATCAAATGTTGTTTAAAGGTTATGCCTTAGGTGCAGTGGATTATCTGCTCAAACCCATAGATCCTAATATTTTGACTTCTAAGGTTACAGTATTTGTCGAACTATTTAAAAAAACCCTAGCAGTCCAGCGACAGGCAGCTCAACTCGCAGCGGTGAATGCTGAATTAAAACAAAGTGAAGAGAGATTCCGTTCGTTAAGTACCTGCTCCCCCGTGGGCATTTTTGAAACTGATACGGAAGGGCGTTGTAAGTATACTAATCCCCGTTATCAAGCAATTTGCGGCTTGAGTGCAGCAGAGAGTTTAGAAAAGAAGTGGCTGGAATCGGTGCATCCAGAAGACCGGGAGCGAGCAGTTGCTAGTTGGTCTGCATACATTCGTGAAAGTCGCGAGTACTCGGAAGATTTTCGGTTTCAAGCTGCTGATGGTATGGTTCGTTGGGTGGAAGTGCGATCGTCACCAATGCTTTCAAATCATGGAGAATTGCTAGGCTATGTAGGCACTCTCGAAGACATTAGCGAACGCAAGCAAGCCGAAGAAATTCGCGCTCAGGTGATTCGAGAACAGACCGCTAGGCAGGAAGCAGAAGCAGCAAATCGCATGAAAGATGAGTTTCTGGCGGTTCTTTCCCATGAACTCCGCACACCTCTAACCTCAATGCTGGGCTGGTCAAAAATACTCCGCTCTAAAAAACTTGACGAAACAGCTACAGCTAAGGCCCTGGATGCTATTGAACGCAATGCCACCTCCCAGGTGCAACTCATTGAGGACATCTTGGACGTATCACGAATTATCCGAGGTCAGCTGCGATTAAATTTATGTGCAATAAATCCGATTACCGTGGTGGAAGCAGCCCTACAAGCAGTGCGTCCCCTAGGAGATACAAAAGGTATTCGGATAAACACGATGCTAGATGGTACTTTAGGCTCAGTTTGTGGCGATCCAGCCCGTTTGCAGCAAGTTGTCTGGAATTTACTAACTAACGCCATTAAGTTCACGCCTAAAGGTGGTGAAGTAGAAGTCCGTCTAGAAAAAATAGAGCAAGAAACCAGAGACATTCAACTCATATCTGCTTCTGTACCCCTTTGCTTTCCGGCATCGTCCTCCGCCCAAATCCAAGTAATTGATACAGGTATTGGAATTGAGTCTGACTTTTTGCCCAAAGTATTTGAACGTTTTCGCCAAGCAGATAGCACCACAACACGAGCGCATAATGGATTGGGACTAGGACTGGCGATCGTTCGACATTTGGTGGAACTGCACGGCGGTACAATCATGGCAGAAAGTCCAGGGTCAGGGCAAGGAGCAACCTTTACTGTGAGACTACCACTGATGCCAGATGAAAACCAGGGCCACAGGAGTAGTGAAGCAGGGCAAGAAAATTCTGTTATTTCCTCTTTTCCTGATACTTCTGCCCCCCTAACTGGCTTAAAAGTGCTAATTGTGGATGATGAAACTGATACCCGTAACTTTCTCGCCTTTATGTTTGAGGAGTACGGAGCAAGTGCTACAGCAGTAGCATCAGTAGATGCGGCACTGGCAGTTCTGGAACAATCAAAGCCGGATGTCTTGATTAGCGACATTGGCATGTCAGAACAAAACGGTTACACCCTGATCCGTCAATTACGCTCTTTAGAACCGGAAAAAGGAGGAAACATTCCCGCGATCGCTTTAACAGCATATTCACGAGAAGAAGATCGCCTACAAGCCCTTGCAGCTGGATTTCATCAGCATTTATCTAAGCCTATTGACCCCAACAAGTTGATTGCTGTGGTTGCCAATCTTTTAAAACTACCTCCGCCAGTTCCAGTTAGGTGAATTAGGGCTATAGCAATCCTAAAATCATTTTTGCCGACTTGCAGACAAGCTCCGCGCGGCTACTCTACTCTATCCTGCGGGTTGTGCTTTGCAGTACGAAAACGGCTTTGCCAAATGAGTTCTCCGTTCGCGTTAGCGGCGACCTTAGGAGAAGGAGTACCTGCAAGGTAGATGAAGTGGCATCCATGACTGCTGCTACCTTACTGCATCTTTGCGTCAGCCCTAATGATAGTCTCCAACTGGAGATAATATTAACATGAGTTCGATGAATAAAAGAGCCTGAAAAGTGTAATTGACAAATATTTCAAGAATCAGAAATGTAGAAAATTACTAGGAGTTATTGAGAATTAAAGTCAACGTAACGGAAATAGTTACCTTCAAGACTTAGACCTGAAACTCCTTGTAAAATTGCAATTAGTACGTCTGTGTCTTGGTCAATATATATCCCTGTGCCTTGTGGTAAACCAACAGGAGAAGAACCTAAAATATATTTCACTGGTGTTCCTGGAGGCTGACCAAAATCCAAATATGATTTGGTCAGTTGGATAACATCTTGGTTGGGGTTGAAGTCAGTAATAAGTGCGTATTCTTCCAAAGGATTGGGAAACCACAGACCATACAAAAATCCAGATTCATCTCCAAGAATAAATTGGTCTGCTCCTGCACCGCCTGTGAAGGTATCAACTACATTCCCTTCGTCAAAACTGGACTGAACATCACCAATTAATACATCATTTCCGCTACCACCATTTAAGACATCACTTCCGGGGCCTGCGTTTAAGATGTCGTCACCAGCGCCACCAATTAAGGTGTCATCACTAGGAAATCTATAATCTTCGCCACCAACCAATGTATCGTTGCCTTGACCGCCGTCTAGAAAATCGTCACCACCACTGCCCATGAGGTAGTCATTACCGGAGCCACCATATAAGGTAGAGTTGTCAGCAACAACAACGCCAAAATTATCATCATAACCAGCATATAGGCGATCGTTGCCAGTACCACCAAACAGATAATTTTTTCCTACACCGCCCTCTAAAAAATCATCTCCGGAACCGCCATCTAGTGTGTCATCTCCACCAAAGTTATAGATTACTCCCGGGCCGCTTACGAAGTCATAAAAAATGGAGTCGCCGTGTAAGAAATCGTTCCCCGATCCACCTACTAATAAATCGTTACCGTAGCCATTGTTGTAGTATTTCTCTGCAAGCTCAAGATTTTCGGAACCTTCGTTGCCGCTATAACCACCCCATAAAACATCGTTCCCTGCACCACCAAATAGGGTATCCCCGCCACCACCGCCTACCAGAAAATCATCACCAAAACCACCTAATAGAGTATCCCGTGCATTACGGTTAACTTCCAAAATCTCATCACTAGGAGGCTCATTAGAGGGATAATTAATAAAGCGATCGCCACCATATAAGCTGTCATTTCCTCTACCACCATCAAGCCAATCGCGACCGTCATTGCCAATCAGGATGTCGTTTCCAGCTAAACCGCTGAGTATGTCATTGTATATAGTTCCAGTCAAAGTATCGTTAAACAAAGTACCAGTTTTAACTGCCATGACCGTTAACTTGCTTAAAAGTTATTTTTTGTATTAAAAGTTACGTTTATATCAAGCATTTTTATTTGTCAAAAATGCAACTATCTAAAGAATGGTTTAGAAATGCTTGGTTGTATTGTGCTCACTGTAAACTTTTGCACATAATAATCGTTTCCAAAAGAATTATTTAATAATTCGTGCAGTTGTTTCTCGCTGCTGTACCAGAAAATGCAACTTATAGCAATTATTGTTTGAATGAGGAATCGCATAAATTGCAGAAACTGCATAAAAAACACTTTTGGAAACGGTGAGCTAGCTGAAAAATTTTGCTCAATCAATTGCACCTGAAGGATAAAAGTCTAAACGAAACGGAAGTAGCTGTCGTCAAGACTTAGACCTGAAACCCCTTGTATAATTCCAATTAACACGTCTGTGTCTTGGTCGATGTATATCCCTGTCCCTTGCGGTAAACCAACAGGAACTGAACCTAACCTATATTCAGCTAATTGCTCATTACCATTTTCATCTACATATGAATTAGCAAGTTGGATCGTGTCCTGGTTGCGGTTGAAGTCAGTAATGATTGCGTATTCATTGTAACTTTGCCCTGAAGGGAAAGTCGGATAATAGAGATTGCCACGTTCATCTCCCAGAATAAATTGGTCTCTTCCTGCACCGCCTGTCAAGGTATCAACTAGACTACTCTCGTAATAATTGTATAAAATATCGCCAATTAGTACGTCATCACCAGCACCCCCATCTAAGACATCACTTCCAGGGCCTGCTATTAATAAGTCGTTACCAGAGCCACCAATTAAAGTATCGTTATCATTATCAACATAACCATTATCATTACCAATCAACGTGTCGTTGCCTGTACCACCGTCTAGAAAGTCGTCACTTAAACTGCCCACCAAGGAGTCATTACCAGGGCCACCATAAAGGGTATCATCACCACGGGCAATTACACGCGAACTGGAATAATATTCGGCACCGCCATATATACTGTCGTTACCAGTGCCACCATAGAGATAATCGTTCCCTACTCCACCCTCCAAAAAATCATCTCCTGAACCTCCATCTAGGGTGTCATCTCCACCAAGATTATCGCCTCCGTTTAAGGGATCTAACAAAATGGAATCGCCGTGTAGGCTATCGTTTCCTGACCCACCTACTAACAGATCGTTACCGTAACCGTTGTCATTGTATTCCTGACCATAAGGGCTGTAAAATTCTCCTGTGTCACCAATGTAACCACCCCATAAAACATCATCTCCTGCACCGCCGATCAAGGTATCCTTGCCAAAGTCGCCTTCTAGAAAATCAGAACCATTGCCACCTAGTAGAGTATCTTGCCCCTGACGGTGAAGTGTCAGAATATCATAATCATCATCAAAACCTATATCACCAGGGGAAAACTCGCCACGTAATGTGTCATTTCCTGTACCACCATCAAGCCAGTCGCGTCTCTGACCGCCATAGAGGATGTCGTTTCCAGCTAAACCGCTGAGTGTATCATTATATATAGTTCCACTCAAAGTATCGTTAAACAAAGTACCAGTTTTAACTGCCATAACGGTTAACTTCCTTAAAAAGTATTTTTTGTATTAAAAGTTACACTTAATTAAGCATTTTCGTTTGTCAAAAATGCAACTATCTAAAGGATGATTTAGAAATGCTTGGTTGTATTGCGCTCACAGCAAACTTTTGCACAGAATAATCGTTTCTAAAAGAATTCTTCGATCGTTCATGCGGTTCTTTATCGCTGCTGTACCAAGCCATGCATAATTAAATTGCAGAAATTGTATAAAAAACGCTTTTGGAAACGATGAGCTAGAACCCTTTTATATTAGAGTCAGCCATAACGAATGCTTTTTGTTGGCAGTTTGCGTAATATTAAACCGTGGCTCCATTTGTGTGAGGAATCTTGACAGTAAATGTTGTTCCCACTCCTATTTCACTTTTGACAGTAATTTCACCTTGGTGTCGTTCTACACATTTCTTGACCACTGCTAATCCCAGTCCTGTACCAACTATGTTCTCAACATTTTGACATCGATAGAAAGGCTCATAAATTTTTTGCTGTTCTACTAGTGGAATGCCTATCCCTTCATCTATCACCTGGAAAACTATAGCTTTTGGTTCAGAGTTTAAAATCAAGTATATTTTTTTGCCAGATGATGAATATTTAATCGCATTTAATAGTAAATTACTCAGGATGGAATACAGCAGCTTTTCGTCTAAGTTTGCACGAAAATACTCACTATTGTTCTTAAATTCTATTAAATGGGGTGTTGTGTCGAAAAGCCGTAAATCTTCCACCAAATTTAAACAGAAACTTTCTACGTTGAGCAATTGAGGTTTGTAATCTAGCTTACCAGCTTCCGCTCTAGTTAAAGTCAAGATATCAGTTAATAAATGATTCATTAATTTCGCTGAAGATTGAATGCGGGAAAGATTTTTTAAGTGCTTATCATCCACTAATTCTTCAAGAATTTCCTTTAATAATTGAGAGGAAAGTAAAATTACACTCAACGGTGTACGAAATTCATGAGAAATCATAGAAAACAGTTGTATCTTGAGTTCTCCTAATTTTATTTCTTGAGCCAGAGAAGATTCTAAAGATTCAATTTGCTCGCGTTTTATCCATTGACGCTCAAGTATGACACACAAACTAAAAATCACGACAATAATTAAAAATGTTCCCAGTATTTCTATCAATATTCTCAAGTTAATACTATACTCAGATTGCTTGAGAGAACTTCGTAGATAACTTTGTTCTTCTGCTGTAATAGCTGCTATTATGGGTAGAATTTTTTCTCGGAGCTTAACGCTGCGATCGGTAATATTGGTTTGCGCTTGTAATGCTGTCTTATCTTTTTGATAAAATTCTATAGACTGCTCCAAAAGAGCTAATCTTTGACTGACTAATGCATTCAACTGTATAAATCGCTGTTGCTGACTCAACCTAGGATGTATCTGCTCTTTCAACAGTTTGAGTTCAGATTGCATATTAGCCACTTCATTTTGATAACGCCTTAAATCTTGTCTATTTCCCAAAAATATATACCCTCGCCGCGCCGATTCTGCACCTGTCATTGCCGCATTAAAATTGGTCAAAGTATTGAGAGTTTGATAAGTATGTTGTACTTTATTAGCGCTTTGTTTAATTTCGGTTGTGTTGTTAAATGAAGCGAACGTGACTAGTCCGATCAGTAACAGGGTTAAACCAAACCCTCCCGCAATCCATTTACCTTGAAAAGACCATTTGATCAATTGCCGAGTCATAAAGTTGGTTGAACAAAAGCTTGTTTGATGCTTGCTTATTCTATAAAAAGTAAAGGAATAACCACTACAGTAGACCAGCTTGCGCGATCGCGTTAAGCTAATGTCTACCTGCTCGCCTCTTGGTAAACAACGGATAAATTATGAGAATTCTTGTAGTTGAAGATGATACTCAACTAGCGGAGGTGCTGACAGAAGCTTTAAGCAGACGACAGTATGTAGTCGATGTCGCCAAAGATGGAGAAGCGGCTTGGAACTCCGCAGAGTCAATGAAGTATGACTTAGTAGTGCTAGATGTGACGCTACCGAAATTAGATGGTATAAAGTTTTGTCAACGCTTACGTACTAGTAGCGCCAACAATCCAGCGCATCGCAACTCTGGCGCACCAGTGCTAATGTTAACAGCACGCGATACTGTAGCTGATAAAATTGCTGGGTTAGATGCAGGAGCAGATGATTATGTCGCCAAGCCATTCGATCTAGAAGAGTTAATGGCTCGTATACGTGCTTTACTCAGACGCGGTAGTTCTGCAAGCACAGTCAGTCTGTCTTGGGGAAAACTATATTTGAATCCTAGTACTTTTGAAGCTACTTATGATGGTTCCCCTTTGTCATTAACTCCTAAAGAATATGCAATTTTGGAATTGCTGGTTGCCAATGGGAGACGGGTGTTGAGCCGTTCTAGCATTATTGAGCAGGTTTGGTCAGTAGACGACTCTCCAGTAGAGGAAACCGTTCGCTCTCACATTAGATGTCTTCGACAAAAACTGAGAATTTTAGGCGCACCAGAAAATTTTATTGAGACGGTTCATGGAGTAGGCTATCGTCTCCAATAGAAGTATGAGAGAAAAATTTATTGCTGCTACATCTACACAGATTCTACACAAAATCTGCACAGCGATCGCATATATGGGTTATATAATCTTCTTCTGACATGAGCAGGTAGAAAATATCTATAAAATATTAAGTAGGGTGTGTGATGCCACGATACTTTTGTTAAAAGGCAATTGATGATTTTCAGGCATTACACACGGTAGAAAATCTGTAGGTGGTGCGTTACCTTTTCACATTTCGCATCCTACAGAATTAAACATTTATTTTATAACTACCTTCTAAGGCTCAAGATTTCAATCACTGAACCAGGAGGAAAATTGTGCATGACATGGAAAGATTCATATTATGGTTGGTTGATTGAATTAATACCATCTTCGGAAGGTTATGTATTTAAGTGTTGGATGCCAGATGAACAAATAGGAATTAGTAATTATCATGTTTATCCCAGGGTATGTCAGGCTATTAGGGCAGCTAGGAAAAGAGCAAAACTAGAATCTGCAAGTTTGGCACTTATGGGTTTTTTAAATGAATCCTATAACAACTGCCGTCTTAGTTCCCAAGAACATATAGCTTTGATGATTTCAATTTCTGACTATACTGCTTCAGTCGGTAAACCTAAAATTCGACGCTCCTTAGACTTAGCAGATGAATAACCAAATTCTTTGTTTTTACAAAAACACAACTAATCAACTTCAAATTGCTCGCATATCTGCGATTTTTACTGCTAATGAGTGTTTTGAGCAAATAGTGTTTCCAGGGGAACAACTTTTCTTTAAAGCTCGTCCTGATGCTGAACTCAAAATAGATACTGACACTAAAACAGGTGTAATTCAAACAAACAAAATTCTTTGTCTCTACTTGAAAGTGTTAGGTGAAGATTAGACGAGTCAATATGTAAACACTTATATAATCTATCTGACGTTATACCTATTTCAGCCAATGAATATGAAACTTTCTGGAAACATTAAAACCAACGATCGCGGCAGCGGTAGATTTGAAAAAATATAGATATCTTCAAATCTATCACTAGCTTTTTACAGTCCGTTACCAATCAAAATGAAGGATGCCCAATAGTAGGGATGGCTAAATTCACTATTTTTATTGTTGCTTTGCCCTGCTGTTGCTCCTCCTTTACCCAGTCCTGAAGAATCACCTGTCATTAAAGCAATTTGTGCTTTTTGCAAAGCTTCGGCTTTTGTGATATTTCCTACTTTTAAGGCTGTATAAAATGCATTCATTAAAGCTTGTGTGCCGCCATCAGAAACAGCCCACAAGGATGCCATAGATGCCTTTGCTCCTGTTAGTTGTATCTGGTATCCCAAACCAAGAATTTCTTGTCCGTTACCTAATTTGTTTCCTAAACCAGTTTGACAAGCACTCAGCACCACTAAATCAACATTCGGTAAAGACCAATTTTCTATATCTCGTAGAGTTACACGTTCTCCGTTACCAAACATAATAAATGAATCTTCTGGATTTCCACTCACAAGCATTCCATGAGTCGCCAAATGCACAATTTTATAATCATTCATTTGGGGAATTGTCACTTGGGGACTGAAATCTTTATCTAAAATTACCTTAGTTCCAGAACTCATTTTTGCCAAGTTTTCAACTTCAACTTTAGCAAATTCCAGACCGCTAAAGCTTCTTTGACGTTCGCCCACTTTTACTGTGTAATCGCCTGTGGTAAAAGCCGCAGCTAAAGCTTGTAGAGATTTTTGGGGTTTATTGTCTAATTTAGTTAGACTGGCAGCAGTAATATTATTAATAACGAAACGTTGTACTAACCAATTTTTACCATCGTATAATGCTGCTAAAGGAATATATCTGAGTTTGCCATCGGGAGCATAAATAATTGTTTTAGCTTCCCCTTGTTTGAGGTCGTTTTCTATTGGTTTGATTAACCAATTATATAATTTAAGTGCTTGAGGTTTAGGGTCTACTAGCAGCTTACTATCTTTTAGCACTTGTTGAAATTCGACAATTGCACTATTCAACTCTTCTTTTTTTACTGGTACTGTGCGATGAATAGGTGGTGCATCCGCAGTTACGATGACTAACTCTAATCTATCATCTAAAACCAAGGGATAAAGTAGGACTGCTTTTTGATGCAACTGTCGCAAATTATCTCGAATAGAGTTTAGTTGTCGTAAACTGAGATTTTCTTGTACTGACGTGGCGGATAGTTGCTGCACAAGCGCAACTACAGAAGGACTTTTGATAAATTTGTTAAATTCAGCGGTAATGTTCTGTTCGAGTTTTACTAGTTCAGCGATACGCTTTTCTTGAGTAGATGTGCGTGTTTTTGGAGGAATTTGTCGTAAGGATGTAAGTTCTTTACCAAGAGCGATCGCTTTGTCTTGAATAGCGCTATATTGTTGAGAAATCTGTTGTTCTTGCGGTTGTAGAGGTAATGTTTGTGGTGGCTGCGATTCTGGATTAACTGAATTTCCACCTCTACTATTATTAGTATTATTTACTGGTGAATTACCTATGGCTTTGGCAGGTTTTCCTTGTCTATTGCCAATAAAATCATGAACTTCTTGAATTTTTAGCAAATCCAAAACTTGTTGTGCTTCTGCTGGACGATTTTGCTTGAGTAGTAAGTCAGCAAGTCGGCGATATCTTTCCGCAACAGTTTCCGTATAAGATTGTTGGATATCAGTTGGTACAACGCGCAAACTTTGACGAATCGTTTCCGTCAGATTTACAGATTGTTTGTAAAAAGCGATCGCCAGTTGTGGCTGATTTTGTGCAGCTAGTACATCTCCCTGAAATTTTAAGGTTGCAGCTTCACTAACTTTGTCGCTAACTTCTCGATGCATTGCGATAGCTTGCTGATAGAATCCTAAAGCTTTTTCATACTGTTTTTGTTTTTGATATATTTGTCCTATATTACTAATTGTTACACCTTCGCCAGTGCGATCGCCTACTTCTCTATAAGTAGCTAAAGCTTGCTGATTTAATTCTATTGCCTGGGCATATTTACCTTGATTTAGATAAACACGTCCAATATGATTGAGAGTTACAGCAACGCCTTGTTTATAGTTATTTTCTTTGTAAATATTTAAAGCTTGTTGATATAAATTTAGTGCTTGGTCATTTTTCCCCTGACTCAAATAAATTTGTCCAATGTTATTTAAGTTAAGCGCTTCGCCTTGGAACATAAAAGAGTCTTTACCAAAAGCATCACCGACATTGGCGCGGCTGGTAACTTGTTGCAAAGCTTGGGAGTTTTCACCTAAAGCGTTGTAAAGTAACTTTATTTCTTGTTTATTTGTTTCTTTATACTCGCCACGGCGAAATTTTTTATAAATGTTTGAGGATTTTTCAGCAAATTCTAAGGATTTTTGATATTGACCTAAGCTAAAATAAGCGCCAGCAAGGTTGTTAAGAATTGCTGCTTCAGTCCCATAAAAACAAGTTAATTTCTCTTGATAGCAGTAGTTTTGGACAGCGGTTAAAGCTTGTTGATAGGAATCCAAAGCCTGAACGTAATTTCCTAAATTAACAAAAACTACTCCTATATTATTCAGAGTCTCTGCACTGCCAATTTTATCAGTATTTACTTTCTGGATTGCCAAAGTTTGTTGATAAAAATCCAGCGCTTTTTGATACTGTCCCATGCGAAAGTGAGTTGCGCCAATATCAGCAAGCAGATATTTTTCACTAGTAGCATAGTTAGAATCTTTAGGATTAGCGGCTTTCAGTTCTCTTAAAATAGCTAAAGCTGGTTGATAAAACTCTAGCGCTTTGGGATATTTAATTAGATTGACATAAACTTCACCTATGTAGGAGAGGGCTATCCATTCATTTTCTTTGTCACGGGTTTTTCTGCGAATATCTAAAGCTGGCTGAAAAAACTCTAGCGCTTTAGCATACTCTCCTTTACGCAGGTATACATATCCAATATTTACAAGGCTATTGGCTTCCCCGGCTTTAGCATTGTATTTTTTGAAAATAGCTAATGCTTGCTGAAACAGCTCTAATCCTGCTTGTAGTTCATCTGGCCCTACCAAATCTTTATACACTAGAGATTCGCCTTGATTATTCAGGTTAATTGCCTCGGTGATGCGTTCTTGCGCTGTTGGCGTTGGTGCTTGGGCGAGAACCTTTTGTGAAAGATGCAAACATAAGGATGGAGAACCTAAAGTCAGCAGAATAGTTGCAGCGATCGCACGAAGTTGCATAAGCCAAATTTTTGTATTCTGATAGTTATGCTATATTTTTCCCCTAAAATAACTAAAGTCGTAATTAATACATCAGTTTTAATATTTAGCAAAGCCGTTCTCGTACTGCAAAGCAGAACCCGCGGGGTAGAGTAGCCGCAGAAGCGTCTCAGAACTCATTTACCTTGTTTGCTTTCTCATTTTGGTGTTTTTAGTCAGCAAAAAGGCATATTGCTTTCTCATTTCAGTAAATCGCGCACTCATTTTAGTGTTTTTAGTCAGCAAAAAGGCATATTGTTTTCTCATTTCAGTAAATCGCGTACTCATTTTGGTGTTTTCCGCAAGCAAAAAGACATATTGCTTTCTCAAACTCCAGTTTGCTTTCTCATTTTGGTGTTTTCCGCAAGCAAAAAGGCATATTACTTTCTCAATTGCCAGTTTACTGACTCATTTGATTAATTCATGCACTCATAAAAACTAGAGTCCTGAGTAAAAATACTAATGCCTAATCCCCAGTCCCTAATCCCCAATCACAGGAATCACTGTAACTGTTTTCTCAGACTCATCTACCCTTATCCTCGCCAACCCAAACTGTTCAATTACTGCTGCATTTGTCGTCAAGTGCGTACTCACCTCAGCTACTCGGTATTGACTCTGCTGTGATGCTAAAGCAGCTGGCAATAACAACTGATCTGCTAAATGTTCGTCCACTGGTGCGCCAGTTTGATGAAACTTCAATAGCTGTTCGCAGGCAATTTCTGCCACTTTTTCCGATGTCATCCGCAAACGCCCGAACCCACCAAACCCAGTAAGACTATTTTTATACTCAGCAGTCAAAAAAATACCCGCTCCTGGTGCTACACCCTTTTCTCGCAAAGCTTGTACAGATGCTTTTAATCCTGCTTCCCTTAACAAATTCTCAGCACGATTCGCCATTCTTTGCGGAATATGTGCGGGAAGTTCTGTTGCCACCGCCAGTCCCTGCACCTGCTGCAAATCTCCGCGTTCTAGCAAGTTGATGCCGCTGAGTTTAATTCCACCATTTACCTGCATCTTAACTTCTCCACCTCCTTGGGGATACCATCCCCAAGCACCTAACTTGACTTCTGCCTCTACACCCATTCGCCGTAACATCGACAGATAAACTTGCTCAATGTACGTCATTGTCGGGCTAAAGCTGACATGAGTCCCACCCCGTAGCGTTACCTGAGAATCACCAGTTGCTAGGGCTAAAGGTAAGAGGATTGTCTGTAAAACCAAAGCAATAGCACCAGCGGAACCACCTTGTTGTGCTTCCCTGACATCAAAAGTATATATTCCTGCTTGCACAGCAGTACCGGGAATGAATTCCAGCATCATCGAACCCAAAGCATCACCACGCAGTTGGGCATTACAAATTCTGGCCGCAGCGCGAACTGCTGTTAAATGTTGAGCTGCTAACCCTGGCTTTTTGCGTCCGGCGCGAATTCCGACAATGCGTATGGGTTCGCCAGTGATGGCGGATAGGCTTAGAGAACTGCGGAGAACTTGTCCTCCCCCCTCTCCGTAGGAACCGTCAATGTCAATCATGAGCGATGTTGCATGGTGGGGCCACTTGCTTATGAGGTTTTCCCACAGAACAAAGTGGCGTGATTTTGGGTTTTCCCCACAACTGTTGAAATCAAAGCACAGATTGTAGATATCCGGCAATGGATTTCCTTATATTGCTAATTTTTAACTTTTAATTTTTAATTGGAGAACCTTACTTTTACCAGGATTCATCAATCCATAGGGATCGACCATTTCTTTAAATTTTAATTGCTCGGGGTCAATTACTTTTCTACCGCCGTCTTCAATAATGTATGTGTGAGGATTAGCAATCTGCACGCCCTGCTTTTCGTGGTAACGAATAATTTCGTTGAGGCGTTCTTCTGTGGTGTAGCGCACGAGTTGTAAACCACCGACAGTCACCTTACCGTTTGCCCGAAAGAATTCCAAATGCATCATCACCTCATCGCCGAAGTAATGATACATATGCTCTACCAGTTGCAGATTGGTATCGGCAGGGAACATACTTTGCAAGTATGTAATGGAAGTATCTACAGTCCGGGCGTGTAGAGTAGTGTGGTTCCAAGCAAATTCTGCTAAATGTGGGCCTTTGCCAGCTTCTTGTGCTGGTTTTTCATAACTAATCTGGCCGCCATACTGCTGCACTAAACCAGGCAATGATTCCAAGCTAGGTTCAGCAACCATTAAGAATGCTGAGTGAACACCTTCAGGAATGTACTGCTGTAAAGCGTGAAAGTATTGGGGAATTGGGGATGCAAAGATAGCAATCAACTTTTTAATCATGCCATCAGCATTACCAAGGGTCTGACCAAACTTTGCCGCAGCCATAAAGTCTTCAAAGGTGACAATGACTTCTGCCCAAGGATAAGCAGGCCCCAAAGGAATTTCTAATTGGGTGATGATACCATTAATTCCCCAAGCATGATTTACCTTTTGCACATCGTCGCCGCGTAATTTGATGACACGGGGTTCATCTTCTAAAGTCACAACTTGCAATGCTAGAAGATTACCGCGATCGCCTAACAATCCATATTGTATTGAGCCAATGCCCCCACTTCCACCAGCAATAAATCCGCCGATTGTGGCTGTGCGGTATGTCGAGGGTGTCATTCGCATTTCCCAGCCAATTTCCCTGGCTTGTTTATCCAAAGCTGCCAACTTTACCCCAGCTTCTACCCGCGCCACCCCTGGTTTCACCCAAACAATCTGATCCATCCGCGTCATATCAACAATTACACCCCCATGCAACGGTACGCATTGCCCATAATTGCCGGTGCCTGCACCTCTTACAGTCACTGGTACGCGATATTTTGCACAAATAGCTGCAACTTTTAAAACCTCTTCTTCATTGGCGGGACGCACTACTATATCTCCAACCTTTCCCTCTAGTTTCGGCACTAACACCGGGCTAAAGGTGTGGTAATCCTGAGATAATTTTGCTACTTGAGCGGGGTCTGCGATCGTTTCTATGCCTGCAAAAGCAGTGGTTAAAATATCGAGGTCGATTGTTTTCATAAGTATTTTGTCAAATTTGCAAATTTTTCATCTCATACGAATTTGAAAAATGATTGCTACATAATAGAAAGCTAAAAAGCTGATTTAGTAACTGACATTCCGCAGATAAGTAAGGAATTGCTGATAAGCTGTTGCGCTTTTAACTTGCATATTATTTTGGTTTAGTCAATCATTGAAACCCTCTTACCTTCTGCCTTCTGCCTTCTGCCTTCTACCTTCTTCAACCATGACACCATCAGTATCAAAAATAAGAGTACAAGATATTGACCGCTGTCGGATAGTAGCAGGTATCATAGACCAAATATGTTTGGTGTCACCGTGAAGCTGTACCAGATGATGTGCGATCGCATCTTTGCTTGAAACTAACTTACCTCTTTACTACTTCAAGTCTTTGCAACTAACACAATATCTTGAATTTCAAAATGATAAGAGCCTCATTCGCTCGGCTTTTAGTAACATTTTTGGCAACAGTTATAATATGTGGGTGCTTGCTGCCTGTTACTGTTGCCACAATTCAGACAAAAATAGTAACCCAAAAAACTCAAGTTTCCTCAGTTGGGTACTTCACAGGAGATGATGACAATGGGAAATTGAGAAAGTGGATGAGTCCTGATTCCATTACTCTAGCTTTTGAGTACTACGCCCACAAAAGAGTTCCATCTCAAACTATGCCCTATTCTGAAAAACACTTAACCTACCCACCCAGCCGGAAGAGCGATCGCGTTGATAACTACCATGGTACTGTAGTTGCAGATCCTTACCGCTGGTTAGAAGACCCCGACTCAGAAGAAACAAAAGCCTGGATTGAAGCAGAAAATAAAATTACTTTTGCTTACCTGAGCGAAATTCCTGTTAGGGAAAAAATCAAACAGCGCCTCACCAAACTTTGGGATTATGAAAAATATGGCATCCCCTTCAAAGAAGGTAAATCTCTGCAAGACGGTGCCACTGAACGCTACTTTTATTTCAAAAATGACGGATTGCAAAATCAAAGCGTCCTCTACACTCTCAAAACTCTTGACGCAGAACCTAAAGTTTTACTCGACCCCAACAAACTCTCAGCAGATGGTACTGTTGCTCTTTCAGGTTTATCCATCAGCGATGACAGTAAACTTTTAGCATACGGTCTGTCCACTTCTGGTTCTGATTGGCAAGAGTGGAAAGTGCGCGATATCGAAACCGGTAAAGATTTACAAGACCACCTGAAATGGATTAAATTCTCTGGCGCATCTTGGACAAATGATAATCATGGCTTTTTTTACAGTCGCTATGATGAGCCAAATGCAAAAACTCAATTAGAAGATATCAACTATTATCAAAAGCTTTTCTATCACAGATTAGGTACTCCCCAATCTGAAGATATACTAATTTACCATCGTCCTGACCAAAAAGAATGGGGTTTTAGTGGCGGAGTTACTGAAGATGGAAGCTATCTAATAATTTCAGTTTGGCTAGGAACTGACTCCAAAAACTTAGTTTTCTACAAAGATTTAACTAATCCTAATTCTGAAGTCGTAGAATTAATTAACCAATTTGAGGCAGATTATAGCTTTATCGATCGCGATGATAGCATTTTCTATTTCCGCACCGATTTAGATGCGCCACGTGGCA
The DNA here is from genome assembly GCA_003326215.1 of Nostoc minutum NIES-26. Lineage (GTDB taxonomy): Bacteria > Cyanobacteriota > Cyanobacteriia > Cyanobacteriales > Nostocaceae > Dendronalium > Dendronalium minutum. The sequence continues at coordinate 26,189 of LXQD01000012.1, forward strand.
GAGTAATTGCTATTGATACTAAAAACTCTACTAAGGAAAACTGGCAAGAAATTATTCCTCAAACTGCGGCGACTCTAGAAAGTGTCAACATCCTTAATAATCAGTTTGTTGCTGATTATTTGCAAGATGCTCGCTCTCAAATCAAAATTTTTGACCTCAAAGGTACATTCGTGCGTGAGGTAGAATTACCCGGACTCGGTTCAGTAGGTGGCTTTGGTGGTAAGCGTTCTGATACTGAAACCTTTTATAGTTTCACCAGCTTCACAACACCCGGCACTATTTATCGTTACGACATAGTGACTGGAAAAAGTGAACTGTTTCGTCAGCCAAAGGTAGATTTCAATCCTGATGATTACGAGACAACACAAATCTTTTACCGCAGCAAAGATGGCACACAAATGCCAATGTTTATTACTCACAAAAAAGGCCTTAAACTAGATGGAAATAATCCCACTTACCTTTATAGTTATGGTGGTTTTAATATCTCGATGACCCCTACTTTTTCTGTGAGCATGTTGGTATGGATGGAGATGGGTGGTGTTTATGCCATGCCCAACATCCGGGGTGGTGGAGAGTACGGCGAAGAATGGCATCAAGCAGGAATGAAGGAGAAAAAGCAGAACGTCTTTGATGACTTTATTGCCGCAAGTGAGTGGTTGATTGCCCATAAATACACAAAACCTGCAAAATTAGCGATCGCTGGTGGTAGTAACGGTGGCTTGCTAGTGGGTGCTTGTATGACTCAGCGTCCCGATTTATTTGGTGCAACCTTGCCAGCAGTCGGTGTCATGGATATGTTGCGGTTCCACAAATTCACCATTGGCTGGGCTTGGACTTCTGAATATGGTTCCCCGGATAACCCAGAAGAGTTTAAAGCGTTGTATGCTTATTCACCTCTGCACAACCTCAAACCAGGTACAGCTTATCCCGCAACCATCATTACCACAGCCGATCATGACGATCGCGTTGTCCCTGCTCATAGTTTCAAATTTGCTGCTACTTTGCAAGCCGCTCAAGCAGGTAATGCGCCAGTACTGATTAGAATTGAGACTAAAGCAGGGCATGGTGCAGGTAAACCCACAGCTAAGATTATCGAGGAAGCCGCAGATAAGTGGGCTTTTTTGGTGCGTACTCTGGATATGAAAGTTTAGCCTCACGCAAAGACGCAAACAAAGAAAACTAATTTGCGTCTTTGCAAGAGATTTAAAGGGCGATGTCTTCTAAATTCAGAGTAATTGAGGGTGCATTAATGCTGATTAAGTTACCACTACGAAATTTGAATTCACCACCAATTACATGTTTTGTCTCTGGTGGATTGTTCCATTCGTCTTGTTTAACAACCCACACTACCTTTACTAAACGCGACCACATTCCATCTTTTTGTTCAGCAGCAAGAGAATAAACAAATGCTTAACTGAGTGAAATCTAGTGGTAACACTTTAGACGAAATTGAATTTAAAAAGAATTTATATTTAGAAGCTCAAGCTCTGGAAGTATGGTCATGTAATGAACAAGGTCAAATGAAATTTTATAATCAGCAAGGTGAATTAGAGCAATCTTTGTTGGTTCCTAGCTTTCCGAAGCAGATTAAACGGTAATTAAGTTTATGCCGCTCTTTTCAGATATGGAGAAAGGATGGAATAGAGCGATCGCATATTGATAAAAGCCTAGAAACAAAGGTCAACGGACAAAACCAGGGTAGATTGTTTTCTCAACTTCATCGCTACCATTCATCGCGCAAAATGGCGAACCACAGTTCATTTGCCCAGTTGTTTTTAAACCACAGACTTTTGACGAAGTGCCCTTCACACCGCATACCAACACGTTTTAATATTGCTGTTTCCAGTTTCGTGGGAACTTGAGGCATAACTTAGGCTTCAATAGTTAACGGTCTATAAAAGGCGATCGCTCGTTCGATGAATCGGTGAGAAAATTTAATTTGTGATGCGTTGGGCGAAGCCCTTGCCGCAGGCATCGCGTCATGCCGCAGATTCAGATGAAATTCAAATTTTGAATCATCCTCTAGAATTTTGTTTTATAATTCTAGGTTTTAAATTGCTTATGAAGCTACGCTCATACATGCTTATAGGGTTTTTCCTCAGCCTCCTCCTTGGTGTCGTACCGTTTTCGGGTAACTTCACCAATGCGGTCACACCAACAGCAACTGCACCCGTATCTGCTCTCTCATTCAGCAAAGGGGTGCAAAAAACAGTGTTGGACAACGGCTTAACAGTTCTTACTAAAGAAGTCCATACTGCACCAGTAGTGAGCGTGCAGGTTTGGTATAAAGTTGGCTCGCGTAACGAGATTAAGGGAGAGAATGGTATTTCTCACCAGCTAGAACATTTAATGTTCAAGGGCACTAATGACCGTCCAGTGCAGTTTGGACGGTTGTTTAGTGCATTGGGTAGTCAATTCAATGCCTTTACTAGCTATGACGAAACAGCTTACTTTGGCACAGTGCAGCGAGACAAACTAGAAGCACTGCTGACCTTGGAAGCAGATCGCATGGAAAACTCCCTAATTGGGACTGAACAACTGACAAGTGAAAAGCGGGTGGTAATCTCCGAGTTACAAGGGTATCAAAATTTTCCCAGCATTCGTTTAGGTGAAGCTGTGATGCGATCTGCTTTCCCCAACCGAGCCTATGGCTTACCTGTTGGAGGCACAAAGGCAGATGTGGAAAAATTTACGGTGGAGCAGGTGCGGAATTATTACCAAACCTACTACAGTCCAGAAAATGCCACCTTGGTGATTACAGGAGATTTTGCTACGGAACCTGTACTGAAAGTTGTGAAAGAAACTTTTGGGAAGCTATCAAAACGCCCTAAGACTGCTACTACTAGAAGTACTGCTCCTGTCGCTACTCCTACTCCTGGGGCTAAAAAAGCTCCCATCGTCCTCAAGCAACCAGGAAGTGCAGCACTGCTGCAAGCTGTGTATCCTCTGCCAGACATCAAGCATCCTGATGTCCCAGCAATTGATGTGATGGATGCTATCCTAACGGGGGGACGCAGTTCTAGGTTGTACCAAGCTTTGGTGGAATCTGGACTTGCTAGTTCAGTGAGTGGCGGTGCAGCCGAACTCATCGAACCGGGTTGGTATGACATTAGTGCTACAGCCGCTCCGGGTCAAGAGTTACCAAAAATTGCTCAAGTACTCCAGCAATCTTTGGCAAAACTGCAACAGCAACCTGTCACCCCAGAAGAATTGAACCGCGCAAAGACACAACTGCAAGCCTCTTTTGTACTGGGTAATCAAGACATCACCTCTCAGGCAAGTCAGTTAGGGTATAACCAAACTGTGGCAGGGGATTATCGTTTTATTGAACAATATTTAGCAGCGATCGCTAAAGTCACTCCCGCCCAAGTGCAAAAAGTCGCAAAAACGTACCTCAATCCTGCCAAACAAACTCTCGGCTTCTTTGAGCCAACCCAACCAGATGGGCAACCAGGAACTTCCGGTGCTGGTTCTGGTCGGACTGTGGAGAATTTCAGTCCAGGTAAGCCTGTAGACCCAGCAGAACTGGCCAAATACCTCCCAGCCGCCACATCAGCTACAGATTCCACTAAACAATCCCTACCAGAACAGTTCACCCTAGCAAATGGCTTGCGAGTGCTGCTGCTACCCGACCACAGTGTCCCCACTGTTAACCTCAGCGGACAAATTGATGCTGGGACTCAATTTGATGGCAATCAAAAAGCTGGACTAGCAAATCTGACTGCGACCAACTTAATAAATGGGACGCAAACTAAAAATGCTCTTACCATAGCGAAAACCTTAGAAGACCGAGGAGCAAGTCTAGACTTCAGTGCTAGCCGCGAGGGAGTTAACGTTAGCGGTGAGGGGCTATCAACCAACTTGCCAATACTAATTCAAACTCTGGCAGATGTGGCGCAAAATGCAACTTTTTCAGAAGACCAGCTAGAACTGAGTCGTCAGCGGGCGTTAACAAGTCTCAAAGTCCAGTTAGATGACCCCAATGGACTGGGACGGCAGGTATTCCAGCAAGCAATTTACCCCGAAAATCATCCGTTCCACAGCTTTCCCACAGTGGAAAGCTTAAAGAGCATAACTCGCGATGATTTGCTTCGCTTCTATAAAGAACACTATCGACCAGATACCACAACGATCGCTTTAGTTGGTGACTTTGAACCAGCTAAGGTAAAAGAGTTGCTGAATCAGGCGTTTGGCAAATGGCAAGCCACAGGTAAGCCGCTTGTGCTGAAGTTGCCAACTGTGCCACTACCGCAGACTTTGACACGCCTAAATAAAGTGATTCCCGGTAAGACAGAGGCTGTTACCTACATTGGCTACAACGGTATTTCTCGCAAAGACCCGCGTTTCTATGCAGCACTAGTACTGAACCAGATTTTAGGCGGTGATACTTTATCTAGCCGTTTAGGTACTGAGGTGCGCGATCGCCAAGGTCTGACCTACGGTATTTACAGTGCATTTGCAGCAGGGATTAATCCCGGGCCGTTCCTGATTCAGATGCAGACTGCTCCTGGAGATGCCCAAAAAGCGATCGCTAGTACTGTAGCTTTACTTAAACAGTTGCGCCAGCAAGGAGTAACTGAAGCTGAATTCAACACAGCTAAACGCTCAATTACTAACAGCTACCCTGTGGATTTAGCTAATCCCAGTGATGTATCCAGCATCATCTTGAGTAATGCTGTTCTGGGGCTGTCACGAGCAGAAATCCGAGAGTTTCCTCAACGCATTCAGGCAGTTACTATGACTCAGGTGAAGCAGGCAATTGAAGATTTAATTCAGCCGGAGAATGTGGTAATTGTGACCGCTGGCCCAGGAGATACTACGCCCAAAGGTAGTTAAATCATTTGATGCTCAGTCGCAAAGACGCTAGCATATTGTGTAGCGTCTTTGCTTAAGATTTCTATGTAGCCCGAAGTATTGATACGGGCTATATTTTTTGATTATCTAAAATTCGGTAGCGAGCAAGTTATGGAATTATATCTTCTAAACTATTCTGATGACAGATTCAGGCGTAAGGGCGGAATATACAGACAAAATCAGCTAAATTTGAATAAAACTGCTAGAGAACAAGGTATTTCAAATATTGTTTCTTGGGAAGCTAAAGACCTTCTGCAAACAGATTTTTATGCCAAACATAAAGAATACTTAGATAAACCATCTGGTGAAAATGGTCATGCTTTTAAAGTATATATTATTTCAGAACTTCTCAACAAAATTGAATATGGAGATATCTTATTTTACTATGATTGTGGAACTTGGGGTATCAGGCAATCTGTGCAACCATTAATAGATTTATGTGTTAGTAATAACGGAACTGTTTTCCATCAAGTTAGGTTTAAGAATTCACATTGGACTAAAAGGGATGCCTTTGTTTATATGGATTGTGATGAACCTAAATATCACGAAGCTAGACAAATCCAAACCACATGGATGTTACTGCAAAAAAATGATTTCACCCTCAATTTCATCGCCGAGTGGTTCCAATATAATTTAGATGAGAGAATTGCTTCCCAGGGATTACCAAATACTTGTGGTTTACCAAATTTACATGGATTCCAAAAACATAGAGATGACCAATCTATCGTAACTAATTTAGTCATCAAGCACGGAATAAAAACTTTTGAGTTTGGTGATAAAGATGTCAACATTTTTATTAATTTATTAAAAACTCCTCCGCTTCTAAGGCAACCTAAGCATTTGATGTATAAGCTGAGAAATCGTTTATCAAAACAATGGCAGTAAGTTGTCTATATTACAATACAGTTCAGTTAGAGCTAAAAACCTAATTTTGCGTAGGTTGGGTTGAGGAACGAAACCCAACATTATCGTCGCGGCTTTGTTGGGTTTCGCTATCGCTCTACCCAACCTACAATTATCCTTAACTGAACGGTATTAGTCTATATTACGGAACTATCCAAACTAGTGCTGCTGCGCGGAATTAAAAATTTAAAATGTCCTATTTCTAGGTTTTGGAAGCATGTGGAATTGTACACTGATTTCGGCGGCAGTGTATTAGATTACAATGTTAAGTATTGGCGGGATATCCTGAAGCAATCAGCAGAAGAAAATATGAAATTATTTTTCCAGAAATACCAAATCTTCAGGCTGAGAAGTTAGCTTGATATTCTGACCCTCAACTTTAACCACAAAGTCAAATCCTGTAACATGACCATCTGGAAGAATTATTAAGCGATCGCCCAGAGAATCAAGATAATCGGGAAACTTGTCTAGAGACATGCTGCCATCATTGATAGCAAGATAACCAAGAAGTCGGCGAAATAGTTTGGGTAAAATAGCAGCACTATGAGCCAATTTCAGTGGCTGATGCTGCACTCCTATACTATCTCCCCTAGGATTGAAGTGAGTTTCTAGAGCATCAATACTATCTAAGCGTAACTGTGCGCCTCCTGCGCGGTTAGTAATAACTCGTGTCGGTAATAATTTATCCCAGAACTGAGAGTTGTTAGGATAGAAGCGGATAGAATCGCCATCAGGAGCAGCTTTAATGACTCTAAAGTTGCCCTGGATTATGGTCATTGTCATTTTTAAAATTCCTTACCTTTTGATTTAGTCTTGGAAGGATGTTGACAAATTACACTGCTAGTCTATTTGTGTTTTAATCTATAAGACAATTGCAAACTCTGTTCCTTGTTCAACTTCTGAAAGTACTTCTATTTTACCTTGATGTTTGTCGATTATCTGGTAGCAGATGCTCAGACCTAAACCAGTACCTTTGCCTACTGGCTTAGTTGTGAAAAAAGGGTCAAATAAGTAGAAAGGCGCAAAAAAACCGAAGTATGTAACGAAAAGTAAAGTTGCCTAAAAACCTCTTCCCTTCTGCCTTCTGCCCTCTGCCTCCTGCCTTGTCATAACGACAATTTTTAACACCGACCTACTTAACTTATTTCTAATCTCTGGCGGAATTTCTGTTCCATTATCTCTAATCTTTACTTTGATATAATTATTATTTATTATTAATGTATTGATAAAAATGTGTTTGCTTGTTTGAGATTTATTCTCTAGTAAAGCATCTATCGCATTACTCAAAATATTCATAAGTACTTGGTTTATCTGTGCAGGATAACACTCAACTAAAGGTAATTTTTCAAAGTTTTTATTTACTGTAATTTCTGGCTTAATTCTGCGATCTAGAATTAATAGTGTATTATCAAGTCCTTCATGAATATCTACTTTTTTCATATCAGCTTCATCTAGTCGAGAAAAGTTTTGCAAAGATAACACAATTTCTCGGATACGCTGAGCGCCTATTTTCATAGAAGAACATATATTCAATAAATCTTTGCTAATAAATTCCAAATCAATTTCTTCAATTTTTTCTTTAATTATCCAGTCTGAATCTGGGTAACATTGCTGATATAAATCTACGAGATCGAGCAAATCTTTAATGTATTCATTGGCACATTAAATATTACCATAAATAAAGTTAACAGGATTATTAATTTCATGAGCTATACCTGCTATCATTTGCCCAAGAGAAGACATTTTTTCTGTTTGTATTAATTGTGCTTGGGTTGCTTTCAAGTCTTCCAAGGCATGTTGAAGTTCATGGGTTCGTTCTTCTACACGTTGCTCTAAAGTTTGGCTAGCTCTAATTCCTGAGTGTAATCTCCTACCCATTCCACTAATTTATTCAGTGAAATAGCTAATGTTCCTACTTCATCTTTGCTTGTGACATTAGCTCTGAGTTGGAAATTTGACTCTTGGGTAATTTTTCTAGCGACGTTAGTAACTACTTCTAAGGGATGGGTAATTAATCTACTAGTATATAAAATTTGGCAGACATACTGACAAACCCTAAGATCTAGAGAGTGAGAATTCTTAAGCCCTATGTTCCCTAGCAGCCAATTCCTTTGGCTCATAGTGACGGCAACCCTGACAAGGACCACTGGGATTGACAGCACAACGGATATAACCCGACTCGGCATTAAATTTACAACTAATATCGCCAATGAGGTAGCCTACCCCTTCTAAATAATAGCGATCGCCTTCAACAGGTCGGATTTGCCGTACCCTTACCCCTGAAAAATTTATGGCTGCTTGCCTCATCCGTAAACGTGTCCGCAAGTGGGTTTTACGGATCATCCACAGCGAAAATAGGGAGGGTAAAAAACCAATGGCAATTACCAAAAGTGTCTTTAACACCTTCTTTTTACCTCTTTTATACGCTGATTGATTTTCCCTGATGTTGCACTCTTGTTTTTTCCAAGAGTGCAACGCTTAAGGTAGTTCTGCCTTTTTGCTTCCGAAAGCAACTTTTCCTACTGCTGAGAAGTTGGGAGAGTTGTTGGAATTGCTATAGCAGTATGGCATCTGGTGACTTTGGGGAAGAAGTACTAGCTACCACTTCACTCAGCATAACTGTTACAGCCTAAGACGTGGGCTGTGGTTGAATCTTCATAATTTTAAGATTTGTTGATTAGTGCCCTTTGGAAAAAGCGACTTGTGTCAGCATCAGTCGTATTCTTGTTTTTTCTGTGTCGCTGTGATGCCAATCTTTTTCTTTTAGTTTGTTGGCGAAGTTTCTGGGCTAACAGTGCGGCTTCCCTTTCTGCTCGGAATAAATCAACTTTCCGTGTTGTAAGGATAAATGACTCATCTGGCTTTTGTCTCACCCAAGGGACACTCACTGTCAAATACTTACAAATGCTTTTGTATGCCTTACCATTCTCTTGCAGACGGCTTCTTTGACTGTTGAGTGTATTGGCTATTGCTTTCAAGTCCAATATCGTAGCTTCTAACTCCGCCGCCATCTGATTAATACGTTGCGCTTGCGCTACTAAACGCTCCCACTCACTAACGATGTTTTCTTGTTGTGGTTGCAGTGGCATTATTGCATTAGTCACAGTTGTAGGTTGTGACAAGGAAAACGGAAGCGAAATGTGCTGTTTGTAACTGTGTTCGATTTCTCTCATAGTTTCTCTTGCAAGGCTACTGAGCTTGTAAGGCATTTTAGCAATAAAATAGTACATTTGTACTTAAAATAAATATACTCACAAGCCTGTGCCTCAAAAGCCTAGCTGTGCTTGAGGTTTACAATGTTTTTCGATTGATTGGACTACTCTCCAACACCACTTATTACGCTCTAGAAAAGCAACTGGCTATTCTTGTCTTAATAGTGTTTCACCAAAGCTGAGATTCCCGACTTCTTTGAGTAAATCGGGAATCTTGTTTTTTATTTAAGATTGCTATAGTGAGGGCGAATAATAATTTTATATAATGTTTTATATTTTAAGACTTCAAATATAGTTATTATTTTTATAATTTCTACGCCATCTTTCTAGATACTCTATAGATATTGATTTTGTTATGACATTAACATCATTGCCTCGCCAGTCAACTTCTGGATCGGTTGTAAAAACACCACATTCTAATTGTTCAAGCCTGATATCCCAATATTCACTAAATCTACTTTTTAAAGTAATCACTTGCTCAAAGACTTTATTTCTATGCTTGTTTCTTCTTTTTCTTTCTGTTGCTCCTTTTGCTTCTGTATCAATAAATTTAGTTTCTATTAAAAATAGATTGCCTTGAAATGTCAGGTAGACAAAATCGCACTTTCCTAAATCTGTATAATCTGCAATTGGAGATTTTTCAAATAATAGCAACTCACGGCATGAAGGAAACAAGGATTTAATATTCAGAAATAAATAAGCTTGTAATAGAAGTTCATTATCATAAGGAAAGACAATAACCCCTTCAAAAAATTGTTGAATGTCTTGCTGAGTTTGAGGTTGAATTTTTTTACAATAAGAAACAAATTGATATAAATCGTTTGCAATCATCAAGTTTTAGCTCCTTCCCCTGCTTATCGCCCAAGTATCCCCTTAGCATAAAAATATACCATTCATTAAGGTAAAGCATCATCCGCAGAAGTAACGAAAAAAAGATGAAAATCCAATATTGATACAGCAATATACTGTTATCTAAAACATAAAACTTATATCAAGATAAACAGTATTAATAAGTAGAAATGCGATGTTGCCTATGTCTTTACTCGGCGACATCAATTGCTACCCTTCAGATCTGCTTTAGGCGTTCTCGTACCGCTGCAAGGAAGCAGGCTACTAAGCAGACACAGCGAAAAGTATGAGCGCTGACTTACGGCGATCGCAACTTTTCAAGAGACAGATATACAGAGAAGTTGCGTGCGCGGGTTTCCCGACTTGTAGGAAGTGCCATTATTTGGAAGTCCCTTAGTAGTTAGGGTTTGGCAGTTCTTCATCGGGGGGAACCAAAGCAACGGACTGGTTCCCCAAAACTGGACTGTCTTACTGCTACTCTTCTACGGAAATGACTTCTGTTTTACAGCACTTGTATATTTAGTAATACCCCAATTTTGAATTATTAAATTTAAAATCTAAAATTTTTTTAATTACTAAGTAAAGGTTTTAAATGAGCAGTAAATCTGGCGTTTTGCAGAGCTTGAACTGTGATTCGAGAATCTTGCACGCAGAATTGCCAACCTAAGCGAACCAGTTTACGAGAATTTTCAGCTTGTACAATTCCAATCACTGGCATTTTAGCCTTTTCTTTGTCTCCTGACTGTTCTTGCAAAATAGTTTTCAAGCGATGCAGTTCTTCAATGTTGGCTGCTTGTTGGGGATTGAGTTCCACCATCACCATTTGTACTGTTTCCACTGGTTCTGCATCTTCAACTATTAATTGAGTTTGCTCATCTCGTCGGTCTACTTTACCCCAAATAATTAACCTAGTATCAACTACAAGTAGAAAACCGATGCGTTCGTAAGTTTTAGGAAAAACAACTGCTTCCGATTGTGAAGTTAAATCTTCTATTTGCAAAATTGCCATTGGGTCGCCTTTTTTGGTCATCACTTTTTTCACACCATTGAGCATGACAACCGCACAAAGTTTTGTATCTTCTCTTTGTTCGCCAAGTTGTGAAAGATTAATTGGAGTTAAGAGTGATACTGTTTGCCTTAAGGATTTTAGCGGATGGTCTGATACATAAAATCCCAATAACTCTTTTTCCATCTGCAACTTTTTCTGTGGGGGAAAATCCTGAATAGCGCTAGCTTTGGGAGCGCTGTCAAAGCCATTATTTTTTGTTGTATTACTAACAGTAGAAAATCCACCCAATAAATCGAAGAGATTTCCTTGACCACTAGCCCTATCTTTAGCACGGGACTGCGCCCATTCATACACAAGTTCCAGGTCTTTGATTAACTGATGGCGATTAGATTCGAGTTTATCAAAGGCTCCACAATAAATTAGCGACTCTAAAGTGCGGCGATTAACAGCACGCAAATCGACGCGATCGCAGAAATTGGCAAGTGATGTAAACTCCCCTCCCTCATTTCTGGCTTCCAAGATACAGGCGATCGCATTCTGTCCTACATTCCGCACTGCTGAAAATCCAAATAAAATCTTGCCTGCCGCGGGCGTAAAATCCAGACCAGAGCGATTAATATCTGGCGGATCTATTTGAATACCCATACTCGTGCAGTTGTTAATATATTTCTGCACTTTATCTGTGTCGCCACTGTTAGCCGTCAACAGTGCCGCCATATATTCTAATGGATAATTAGCTTTTAAATATGCAGTTTGATAAGTGACATATCCATAAGCAGTTGAATGGGATTTGTTGAAACAATTAGAAGCGACCAAACCATTTTTAATAGCAAAGTTATGGTCGCGTTCAACCCCAATGTCATAGACATTTTCTGTGCCTACATATCTGCGAGCAATTATTTTAACCATCTTTCCCAACCCCCCAAATAAAATTTTTAAAATTAATTTATAAATTAACCAGTATTGAATTTTAGCCCATGCTAATACTACAAAATCTATCTTAAAAAAGGGAGTAGAGAGTGGGGGAGTGGGAAGATGAGGGAAAAGAACTAATCCTCAGTACCCAATCCCCAATACCCAGTACCCAGTCCCCGTAAATATGTACTAAAATCAATGACTTGAGTCACAAAGGGAGCAATCATGGCATCCATCCGCGAGTTGCACGAACAGCTAATCAAAAAAGAACGTTCCGCCGTTGAAATTACCCAAGAAGCTTTAGACCGCATTCAAGCGTTAGAGCCGAAGTTGCACAGTTTCTTACATGTAACAGCACAACAGGCGTTAGAACAGGCTCGTGCTGTGGATACCAAAATTGCTGCTGGAGAAGAAATTGGATTGCTAGCAGGTATTCCCATTGGTATTAAAGATAATATGTGTACCAAAGGGATTCCTACCACTTGCGCCTCCCGAATTTTGGAAAATTTTGTACCGCCTTATGAATCAACAGTGACACAAAAACTGGCTGATGGAGGAGCGGTAATGGTAGGCAAAACCAATTTAGATGAGTTTGCAATGGGTGGTTCCACAGAAAATTCTGCCTACCACATCACGGCAAATCCATGGGATTTATCAAGGGTTCCAGGTGGTTCTTCTGGGGGTTCCGCAGCAGCAGTGGCGGCAGAAGAATGCGTGGTTTCACTTGGTTCAGACACTGGCGGTTCGATTCGACAACCCGCATCTTTCTGTGGTGTTGTGGGCATAAAACCAACTTATGGATTAGTTTCTCGGTACGGGTTGGTGGCTTTCGCTTCGTCTTTGGATCAAATTGGCCCGTTTGGACGCACAGTAGAAGATGTTGCAATATTGTTGAGTGCGATCGCAGGCTACGACCCCAAAGATTCCACTAGCCTCAAAGTTGAAATTCCCGACTACGCCGCCAGCTTAAAACCAGACTTGAAAGCTAGAAGAAAGTTGCGAATTGGTATTATCAAAGAAACTTTTGGTGAAGGTTTAGACTCTGGTGTCGAACAAGCTGTTACCAAAGCCATTGACCAGCTACAAAGTTTGGGAGCCGAAATTCATATAATTTCCTGTCCTAACTTCCGCTATGGTGTACCTAGCTACTACATCATCGCACCATCGGAAGCGTCAGCCAATTTAGCCCGTTACGATGGTGTTAAGTACGGTTATCGCGCTCCTGATGCAAAAAATCTGTTGTCAATGTACACTCGTACCCGCGCCAGTGGTTTTGGTGCAGAAGTCAAACGTCGAATTATGATTGGAACCTATGCCCTTTCTGCTGGCTATTATGATGCCTACTACCTGAAAGCGCAAAAAGTCCGCACCTTGATTAAGCAAGACTTTGAAAGGGCTTTCGATCGAGTTGATGTGCTAGCCTGTCCTACTGTTCCCACCACAGCTTTTAAAACAGGAGAAAAAAATACTGACCCCTTGAGCATGTATTTACTTGACTTGATGACGATTCCTGCAAATCTTGCTGGTTTACCAGGTATCAGTGTGCCATGTGGTTTTGATAACAATAACCTGCCAATTGGTTTGCAACTCATGGGTAAAGTACTAAGAGAAGACCAACTACTTCAGGTTGCTTACGCTTACGAGCAATCAACTACTTGGCATTTACGCCAGCCACAACTTTGAGTGCTGAAGAGCCAGCTGTGTGGTGAGGCAGTCCGGTCTTGGGGAGCCACTGCGTTGCGCGGGTTAAGAGCATTGAAGCAAGTGTCGTCGGCTCTGCCGACTTGTAGACGCGCTCTGCGCGGCTTCCCGCAGGGTAGCAAGTGGCGTGGTTTCCCCATAAGGAACTGCCGTTAGCGCAGCGAAGCGCGAGTCCTCGCCCAAGGGGAGCCACTGCGGTCTTGGGGTTTCCCCAAGTAGAGCAAGTGGCGTGCGACGCTAAAAGCGAACGAGCGTCAAGGGTTACCCGACTTGAGCGGACTGGCGTTGCTGAGTAAAAAGTAAGGAGTTAGAAGTGCTGAGTTGTTAGTTGTACAAAAGCTACTGACTTCTGACTCCTGACTCCTGACTATTGACTTCTGGCGTGAATATAACTTCCTTAACAGCACCTTGATTTCCTAAAGGTGTTGCTGGTTGATTGTTAACAGTAATCAAAACAGCACCCGCATTACCAGAACGGACAGTTAACTGTTTTTCTGCTGTCCAGGTTCTTCGTTCTCCTTTGGTTAACTCACCCACGAATTCTGTCTTGCCATCCACTTTCACTCTTAACCACGATTTATCTTGAAGTTCTAAAGTGACTTCCACATTTTTTGCTGTGCTTTCAGAAGGTGCTACAGCCAATGAAGGTGCAGGTGCTGCTTTGGAGGTAGATGCTGAGTTTTGTTGCTGGGCTATAGATTCGACTTGAGGCGATGAACGTACAGGTGATGGTGTTGTTTTTTGTTTGGAGGTAGATACTGGGTTTTGTTGTTTAGCCAACAAAGCAAAGGTTTCTACTATCAGTTTGGGATTGAGTACATAGATGAGTCCAATAGAAGCAACCACTAACAATAGAATGTAGGGTACGAAAAGAGGTATGTGTATATTTCGTCTTGTGTCTAAATTTTGACTATGATTGTTTGTAGTGTTACTAACTTTGGCACCTGAAGGGATGATATTAATTGTGAAAGTGTTTGCTAAACTATTACCATCCAGTCCGATAGCATCTCCGTAGCGACGGATGAATCCTTGAACGTAAACAGGCTCTGGTAATTCTTCAAATTTCCCTGCTTCTAAAGCTTTCAAAGAAGCTAGTTGGATATGTGTTCTAGCAGCTACTTCTTCTATACGTATGGATTTCTCTTGTCTTACTTGCAATAAATATTGACTTATTTCCTTGAGTTGCTCAAGTTGAGCCTCATTTAAAAGTGTCACGGCCTTCTCCTAGTCTTGACTAATGCTTACTTTCCCACTGTATAACTTCTTAAGTAAGGTAAATATTTTTACTAAAATACGATTTTTTTTGCTCTGTTTAATTCTAAATTGAAATCACTAACCTCACTTGGTTAGTAGATAATTACCATATTTAACAGTACTTATAAAAGTATAAAATCTCTTGCATGACAATAAACAAACTGCAACTAGCAACACAATTAGGGTTACAACTGCTACTTCTGTTAGGGATAGTTGCGGCGATCGCTTACTTGGCGATTTGTCTATATCTTTTTGTTCAGCAACCTCGGTATATCTTCTTTCCCTCCCGTGTAATTGAAAAGACACCAGAATTTTTTAATCTCCCCTATGAGGATGTTTACTTACCTGTGCTAACTAAATCAGGTACGGTAGAACATATCCATGGTTGGTGGATAGAGTCCAACCAACCTGATGCCAGGGTATTGTTGTATCTGCACGGGAATGGTATTAATATCGGCGCAAATATATCTCATACCAATCGGTTTTATCAACTTGGATTTTCGGTCTTATTAATTGATTATCGGGGTTATGGTCGCAGTGAGGGGCTATTTCCTAATGAAAAGCGCGTTTATCAGGACGCAGTGACAGCTTGGAATTATTTGGTACACCAGCGCCAGATTCCACCCAACCAAATTTTTCTTTATGGACATTCTCTTGGAGGCGCAATAGCTATTGATTTAGCAGTCAAACTTCCAGAAGTAGCGGGATTGATTGTGGAAAGTTCTTTTACTTCTATCCGAGAGTTAATAGCTTATCGGAACCTGTTTCAGATATTTCCCGTCGATTCAATATTGACACAGCGGTTTGAGTCAATTAAAAAATTACCACAATTGAAAACGCCAGTTTTAATCATTCACGGTACTGCCGATTCTACCGTACCGTCTTTCATGAGCCAAAAACTGTATGCTGCTGCACCTGAACCTAAAACGTTGATTTTAGTTCCAGGTGCAGAACATAACGATGTAGCTGTAGTTGCCGAGACAGAATATCTGCAATGGGTGAAGTCTTTCGTTCAACAAGTAGATGCTCGCAGGTTGTCTAATATCATCCAGTAAAAAAAATGATACAGAAATATCCTGACCTATTCAAAAACAGAGGAAGAATTTATACAGATAAAACTACTTTCTGTGGGTAAGTGTTGGGAGATACTGCAATCATGACGATAACATCTACGTATTTATTAAAAATTGCTGAAAATCATACTATTGAAATTTCTCAAGATGAATTGCGATCGCTACTAGGTGAAATTGAAGCTGAACTGCATCGTAGTACAGTTTATCGTCGTGCTGTCGCTAGGTTACAAAAGTTGCTAGGTTCTTCAAGCGAACAGGCTAAAATTTTGTTTAAAGCTGTAGGCAGAGAAGCTATTGGTTTAGCATTCCAGCAGTTTGCTCAACATCAACAAGTAGCAGATATTCATCAACATTCAGATGTTGCAACCAATGTTGAACAAGAAAACACTAGTGATTTGTCAAGTTGTATAGCTAGTGTTAAATTACATTCTCTCAAAAATAGTGCGAATCCTAGCAACGAAAGTGTAGCGTTGCCACCTCAAGTAACGAGAAATACAACCACAAATCCAGCAAAAAACTCAGAAAACAGCACTCCAGTAGCAACAGCGATGAAGTGGCTAAAGCCAAATAAAAAACCTTCCAAAACTGAAATAGCCAAGCAAATAGCTGCTGAACAACGCTTGGAACAACTGCGGCAAATAGCTCAGCAACTCAAACAAGCCCGTGAGTCTCAAAATCTTTCTCTGAGTCAATTGAACATTTACACTCACATCCCAATCCATCAAATGGAGGCAGTAGAAAATTGTAGCGCCGAGTTATTGGCAGAAGATGTCATTGTGCGCGGTTTTATCCGCCTCATGGGAAATGCTTTAGGATTAAACGGAACAATTTTAGCTGCTTCTTTACCTGCACCCGACACAATGAAATCAGTTTTGCCCTCTTGGTCTGAGTCTAAAAATATATCTGGGAAATTAGCAGTGGATATACGCCCCATACATTTGTATGTAGGTTATACAGCCCTAGTGGCTGGCGCAGTAGGAGGATTATCGCTGATTTCTCAGCAAGCAAATGCGGACAGGGCAATGAATCCAGATAGTGTTATTCCCCCATCTTCATCCCTCTCTCAATCATCCCAAAAAAGCGAATCGACTGCTAAACCAGGTCTGAAATCTAGTCATATTGGTATCAGCGTTGGGACTGATATTGCCCCACCAGAAGCACTGTAAAAGGACTTCTCAATAAATATCCCATCACTCTTGAAACTGGGGAGGCAGTGCGTTGTGGGGCTTCCCATGGTAGTCCCCTCAAGTCGAGCCACAGCCTTGCGGGGGTTCCCCCCGTTGTGGCAAGTGGCGTGGGAAACCCGCCCACGCGGCTACCTCCCCGTTGTAGCAACTGCCGTGGAACTGGGGAGGCTGGTGGAGAAGAATCTGATGTTAGTGTTGCATGAAGGAATTGGATAATTTATTTTTTGGAGTTCCCAAAAGTTAAAAATTTCTCTGATTACTTTTTGCTTTGGCGCAGATGCCAAGCGTCTACGCCAAAGATGATACGATGCAGTTAAACATAATTGTGGGGTAGTAAAGTGCCCACAGTCATGGGCGCAAATATGCCTAAGGCAGTTCAGTGAAAAATGAACTAGGGAGTGGAAAAGAAGAATTTTCATCCTTCCAAGAAACAGCAAAAAAGATAGAGAACTTATGAAAAAATTAATTAGAGGTCTACGCGAATTCAAAGCTAGCTATTTTCAAACGCATCAAGAACTATTTGAACAACTTTCTCATGGTCAAAAGCCCAGAGTATTATTTATTACCTGTTCTGATTCGCGGATCGATCCGAACCTGATGACCCAAGCCGAGTTGGGTGAATTGTTTGTGATCCGTAATGCAGGCAATATTATTCCACCATTTGGTGCCACTAATGGTGGTGAAGGGGCGACAATTGAATACGCTGTTCAAGCATTAGATATTCAACAAATTATTGTCTGTGGTCACTCGCATTGTGGTGCAATGAAAGGGTTAATGAAGTTAGACAGCCTGCGAGCAGAAATGCCACTTGTACATGACTGGCTCAAATATGCAGAGGCAACCCGACGACTGGTTCTAGACCACTACAGCCACTATGAAGGGGAAGAACTGTTAGAAATCATCATTGCCGAGAATGTACTCACCCAAATTGATAATTTGCGGACTTATCCGGTGATTCGCTCTAAGCTCTACCGAGGGCAACTCAACATCTATGCTTGGATTTATCAAATTGAGACAGGAGAAATTTTGGCATATGATGCACAAGATCATGGCTATGTATTACCTCAAAGCCAGCTTCCACCATCGGAGGTAGATAAGATACTCCCACTTCCAATTAGCAATCAAGAAATTCCTTCTAGCAAAACTCAACAACAGGAGTTTCAATCACCTGAGGAATTTACTATTTCCGCATCTCAACGTTTTCCGATGACACTACTTTCTCCAGAGCAAATGGATCGAATTTATCGAGGCTCGGCATCTAAAAAGACAAACGGAAGCTAAGTCTAGTGGTAAAATACACTGGGGAAAAGTATTCTACTAAATCCATTAGACAGCGATCGAAACGTTCCAACTTAAATTCCCGATCGCAAGTGATTTTTGACCATATTATTAAGTTAAAATCATGAAGCGATCGCTATTTCTCAAGAAACATTACAAATTTATTTCATTGTCTTAAAATTGCGAGCGGTAAAAAGGCAAAAATAAATAGGTGAAAATTATTTTTTAGGTAGTTATTCTATCTTCCAATTTAGATATATCGTTTTATAGATACACTCTTGATATCCAACATCTACAGTAAAGAGTAATAGGATATTAGGAGATTATCATTTTATGCGTGACGAGCAAAGCTTAGAAGGGAAATTGCTATCGCAGGAAGCAAAAAGAAGGGTATTGCACGAGTTAGATGAAGTCGAACAAATAGACATAGAAGTGCAAACCGATGTGTTAAAAATAGTTCAAGGACAGGCGAACGCGGTTTCAGTTTCCGGTCAAGGATTAGTAATAAGAGAAGATATCCGCGTCCAGGAAATAAAACTGCAAACAGACAGCATTGCTATCAATCCGTTAAGCGCTCTTTTGGGTCAAATTAAATTAGATGAGCCAGTAAAAGCCCTTGCGCGTATTATACTCACAGAAACAGATATCAACCGGACTTTATCTTCAGATTTTACTCGCAGTTTAGGGATAAATTTTGATGTGAATGTCGATGGCGAAATAGTGAATTTTGAGTCGCAAAAAATTCAGGTTTTTTTACCTGGAGATGACCAAATTGAATTTCGAGGCAAATTGTTGTTGAAAGAAAAGGGAAATACTCGCTCATTAGCTTATCAGGCGATCGTTCATCCACGTACTTCTTCACAACCATTGATGCTAGAGAGTTTCAACTGCACTGAAGGACAAGGCATGTCAATAGAATTAATTGTAGCATTAATGCAAAAAGTCAAAGAATTAGTAAACCAACCATACTTTGAGTGGGATGAGATGAAGTTTAGTGTTAAAAATCTAGAGTTAGAAAAGGGTAGTTTAACACTTTTGGTAGAAGCTTATGTAAGGCAAATACCCTTATCTTCAAATGTACTATCTCCTGAGTAGGATATATAGTAGAATCAACGAGGAGTGCTAATTTTTGTAACTAATGAGTGATGGTAATATATTAAAAATTTTCTAAGCTAGAAAAGCTAGTTGATTCTAAAAAAACAAATATGCAAGAATATGATGTTGTAATTATTGGTGCGGGACATAATGGCTTAGTATGTGCAGCTTATTTGCTGAAAGCTGGTTATAGTGTTCTGCTACTAGAAAAGCGTTCCGTTCCAGGTGGTGCTGCAACAACTGAAGAATGTTTACCACAAGAAGCTCCAGGATTTAAATTTAATTTGTGTGCCATTGACCACGAATTTATTCATCTCGGGCCAGTTGTTGAAGAATTAGAACTCACAAAATATGGCTTGGAATATCTGGAGTGCGATCCTGTTGTTTTCTGTCCTCATCCGGACGGTAAGTATTTCTTAGGGCATAAATCTGTAGAAAAGACTTGTGCAGAAATTGCGAGATATAGCGATCGCGATGCTAAAAAATACGCAGAATTTACAGACTACTGGCAACGGGCACTCGGTGCAATGATTCCTATATTCAACGCACCACCAAAATCAGTTATAGATATTGTCGGCAACTACGACATCACAAAACTGAAAGATTTATTTTCTGTCATCGGTTCTCCTAACAAGACGCTGGACTTTATTCGCAATATGCTGACCAGCGCTGAAGATTTACTAAACGAATGGTTCGATGAAGAATTTCTCAAAGCACCACTAGCAAGACTAGCAGCAGAACTCGGTGCGCCACCTTCGCAAAAAACCATTGCGATCGGTGCAATCATGATGGCCATGCGTCACAATCCTGGGATGGCAAGACCTCGCGGTGGTACTGGCGCACTTGTGCAAGCTTTGGTAAATTTAGTCAAAAGCAAAGGTGGTGTGATTCTCACAGACCAGCACGTTGAAAAAGTTTTGATTGACGATAACAAAGCTGTTGGTGTGCGGGTTGGTGGAGGCAAAGAATATCGCGCTAAACATGGGGTAATTTCTAACATCGATGCCAAGCGGTTATTTTTGCAAATGACCGATAAAAGCGATGTTGATGCCGCAGATCCAGACTTGTGGGAAAGACTAGAACGCCGGATCGTTAACAATAATGAAACTATCCTCAAGATAGACTTGGCTTTAGACGAACCCTTGCACTTTCCACACCACGCCCATAAAGACGAATATCTGGTTGGATCTATCTTAATTGCAGATTCTGTTGCTCACGTTGAACAGGCTCATAGTAAATGTACCTTGGGTGAGATACCTGATTCTGACCCATCGATGTACGCGGTGATGCCTAGCTATTTAGACCCCACGTTAGCACCACCAGGTAAACATACAGTATGGATTGAGTTTTTCGCCCCCTATCAAATTGCGGGTGCAGAAGGCACAGGCTTAAAAGGTACTGGTTGGACGGATGAATTAAAAAACAAAGTTGCAGACAGGGTAGTTGACAAGTTGGCAACTTATGCACCAAATGTCAAAAACGCAACTATCGCCCGTCGTGTAGAGAGTCCAGCGGAATTAGGCGAAAGATTGGGTGCATACAAAGGAAATTACTACCACATTGATATGTCCTTAGATCAAATGGTGTTTTTCCGTCCTTTGCCAGAATTAGCGAACTACAAAACCCCAATTGAAAATCTATTTCTGACTGGTGCGGGAACTCATCCAGGGGGTTCTATTTCCGGAATGCCAGGACGCAATTGTGCCCGTTTGTTTTTACAGAATAAGCATCCCATTGCCCAGACTTTGAAGGATGCAAGAGATTCGATTAAGTCAACTGTGGGGTCAGTGTTTGGAATTTTTTAGGCTTGGCCCAGTCAAGTCATAGCTTTATAAAGTGTGCCTTGCCTAGCATTGTTATATCTGCTGGACAAGGCACACATTGGTTTTTTGGTAGATACATTTGCACCTTACTTTCTGCTCTATCTCGGTATGACAGCTACAATTTCCGCCAACCGACGCTCACCAAACCAAACCAAATCCAGTTGTTTGATCTGCTCGACACTCATATTACCTTCTCCTTCAGCAAGGCTATGAGATTGGTGTTCTCCGAGCGAAGCTAGTAAATCCTGGCAGATGATACTTTCATCGAACTGAGGATTTATTTCTTCATCATTAAGGATGGCCGTTGCTCGCTCTGGTGACAACCCTTGGAGAACCTTAAAAATAAATCGCGTGGGGAAGTCTACCTCTTGCAGTGCAGGATGACGCTTTACCAAACCAGCTAGCAATACTCCTAGATAAGCAGCCGCCTGAGAATTATCCAGTACCTGCACCTGTTCGGATGCTATCTTGGTTAAATTCGTAAAAAATGCACATCCTAACTGTTGTTCGATCGCGATAATTGGATCTGAAACTGGCGAGGATTGCAACTGTGCCTCAAACAATACCCGATGTTCTTGTGGCAGATGGTTGAGTAAGGTTTGCTTAGCGCGATCGCTAATAATCATCTCACTGTCTGACCCGAAGCTGAAGTCTTTGCCAGGTTCTAAGCCCGTATTCACTAAAATGTGAAAGACATGATTTTGGGCTTGTTGCTGCATTTGGTGATACTTTGATTGCTCGAGAAAACGCTGCAAAAACCAACGGTGGCTATCAGAATCGCACTCTACCATTACCTGGTTAACTATCACATCAGTTAACTTTTCTTCCCCTATAGTTTTTTGCCACCGCGCAATTAAAGTATTAATAGCAGCTAGATCGCGACAACGGAGCGCCTCGAGCAATTGACGCTTCGCAGTCGTCGCTTGGTCTTTGTCTCGTCTAAATAAGTTAATTTTCAATCTACTATTTGGGATTGGGGTTTTTATTGATTCAGATTACAATTCTTTTATCGCATCTGTCGATCCAGTGTCATGGGTGGGATCACTGAAAGAATTTTTAGACAAACCCAAAACCTATTTGTTCTTTTTATTGTCTGTATCAAGTTTGTTCAATTGGATACAGTAATAATTGTATGAGTTATTAACGATTCTTATATTGTCAGGATTTAGCTTAGCAATTGCATCAAAATAACTCAGCGATACCCCCTAGAAAATTACCCAGCTATTTTGATTTTTTTCTACACAAAGCTTATAAATATTCCGGTAAAAACAGTAATAACACTAGTAAAATAACTAATAAATTTGTATAAATAATTAGTAAAATCTGAATATTTGAAATTTAGTTTTCACACAAAATATTTTTGGGACAAAAACTGCTAGCTCCATAAGGAACAGTGCCCAGTACCCCCCTGTCCTATCCTGGAGATAATGTAATATTGTTGTGGGTGAGACTGTGTTTTTCAGCGTTGTTATACCGACTTATAATCGCCAGTCAATTTTAGAAAAGTGCCTCCGAGCCTTAGAAGTACAGGAGTTGGGTACATCAAATGCCGTTAGTGGTTATGAGATCGTCTTGGTAGATGATGGTTCTACTGATGGCACATTAGAGTGGTTAGCAGCACACAAAGATGAATTTCCTCATGTTCGCTGGTTTCAGCAGGATCATGCTGGCCCAGCTGCGGCGCGGAATTTAGGTATAGAAAAAGCACTGGGAGACACAATTATTTTTATTGATAGTGATTTAGTAGTGCTGAAAAATTTCTTACAAGCTCATGCAGATGCACTAGTGCAGGTAAAAAAGCAATTTAACAGCGATCGCTTTTTTACTTATGGTGCAGTTATTAATACTTGTAATTTCGATAATCCCACTGCTGAACCCTATAAAATTACAGATTTCTCAGCTGCTTTTTTTGCCACTGGAAATGTAGCAATTCCCAAACACTGGCTAGAAAAAGCCGGATTGTTTGATACCAGCTTTCAACTTTACGGTTGGGAAGATTTAGAATTAGGTGTAAGGCTGAAACAGCTAGGTTTAAAACTTATTAAATGTCCAGAAGCTGTTGGCTATCACTGGCATCCAGCATTTAAATTAGAACAAATTTCTAGCTTGATAGAAAAAGAAATTCAACGCGGACGGATGGGAGTTTTATTCTATCAAAAGCACCCCACTTGGGAAGTGAAGATGATGATTCAAATGACTTGGTTCCATCGCTTACTTTGGGGAATTCTTTCACTCAATGGCAGCCTGAACGAAAAGACAATGGCTCCATTATTGCAATGGTTAATTAATCTAGGTAAACCCCAGTTAGCTTTAGAAATTGCGCGAATTTTTCTGAACTGGTATAACGTCAAAGGCGTTTACGAAGCTTATTCTCAAGTGCAGAAAGCATCATAATGAGTGCCAGCTAGTAAATTTTCGATGTAAAACGCTAGGTTAACCCAGATATATCTAATGAAACGTGCTACCTGAAGTCAAACACATCAGCGATTGCCACTAGTAATTTCTCTAGCAAAATAGACTAGGTTAACCTAGTACTGTGCTATCCTAGGAGAGTTGACTAATCTCGCACACCTAAGAATTCGGGTGTTTCCTGCTTTAGGAAATACGCTTGGGTGGAGGTTTAACCCGAATAGGAGTTAAAAAATATATGCCAGTCGTTTCATTGGCTCAAATGATGGAGTCAGGGGTTCACTTTGGGCATCAGACCCGCCGTTGGAACCCGAAAATGTCTCCATACATTTACACATCCCGCAATGGCGTACACATCATTGACTTGGTACAGACTGCCCAGTTGATGGATAATGCCTACAACTACATGCGTACCCAAGCTGAGCAAGGGAAGAAATTCCTCTTCGTCGGCACCAAGCGACAAGCAGCAGGAATTATCGCCCAAGAAGCCGCTCGTTGTGGTTCTCACTACATCAACCAGCGCTGGTTGGGTGGAATGCTCACCAACTGGGCGACCATTAAAACTAGAGCAGACCGCCTCAAAGATTTGGAACGTCGTGAAGAAAGTGGCGCTCTTGATTTATTGCCGAAAAAAGAAGCTTCTATGCTGCGTCGGGAAATGGCGAAGCTTCAGAAATACCTAGGTGGCATTAAAACAATGCGGAAAGTACCCGATGTCGTAGTAATTGTAGACCAACGGCGGGAGTACAACGCAGTTCAAGAATGTCAAAAACTGGGAATTCCAATTGTGTCTATGCTGGATACAAACTGTGACCCAGATGTAGTAGATATTCCTATTCCAGCCAATGACGACGCAATTAGGTCAATTAAGTTGATAGTCGGCAAATTGGCAGATGCGATTTATGAAGGTCGTCACGGTCAACTGGATGCGGAAGAAGATTACGAAGATTACGAAGGTGCTGAAGAAGATTACGAATACGATGAAAGCGAGTATACTGAGACGCTGATTCCCGATGAGGAAGAGGAAGAAGAATAACTAAAGGATGAAGTATGAAAGATAAAATTTTATCTTTCACACTTCACACTTCATCCTTGTCATCGTCCTGAGTAAGATAGAAATACTCAACACCCGTGAGCGATTACAACTCAAGGTCAAGTTAGGAATTGAGGCAACATGGCGGAAATATCTGCAAAACTCGTCCAAGAGCTACGCCAAAAAACTGGTGCAGGCATGATGGACTGCAAAAAAGCGCTGAAAGAAACTGACGGCGATATAGAGCAAGCCGTAGACTGGCTACGAAAAAAGAACCTAGTTTCGGCGGGTAAAAAAAGCGATCGCATTGCGGCAGAAGGTCTAGTGGACACCTACATTCAGCCCAGTGGTCGGGTAGGTGTACTAATAGAAGTAAACTGCCAAACCGATTTTGTTGCCCGTAACGAAGCTTTTAAAGCTTTAGTTAAGAACCTAGCTAAGCAAGCAGCGACTGCTGATAGTGTTGAGTCTTTGTTAGCTCAACCCTATATTGAAGATGAAAGCTTGACCGTAGAAGACTTCATCAAGCAAACCATCGTCAACCTAGGTGAAAATATCCAGGTGCGTCGCTTTGTCAATTTTTCCCTAGCAGAAGGCACACCAGGTAAAGTAGACAGCTACATTCACACTGGCGGTCGAGTAGGTGTGTTGGTCGAACTGAACTCTAAAACAGAGTCTGCGGCTGGTAATGAAGAGTTCCAAACCTTGGCACGGAACGCCGCCATGCAAGTTGCGGCTTGTCCCAATGTCGAGTATGTGAGCGTAGACCAAATCCCTGCTGAAGTGGTTCAAAAAGAAAAAGACATTGAAATGGGGCGGGATGATTTGGCGAACAAGCCAGATAACATCAAAGAAAAAATAGTTCAGGGGCGGATTGAAAAACGCCTGAAAGAACTGACTTTACTAGATCAGCCTTACATTCGCGATCAGAGTATTTCTGTAGAAGACTTGGTGAAGCAAGTTAAGGCTAAAGTAGGTGAAGACATTCAAGTTAGCCGCTTTGTTCGCTATGTGCTAGGCGAGGGCATTGAAAAGCAAGAAAGTAACTTTGCTGAGGAAGTTGCTGCACAAATGGGTGGCAAGTAATTTAGTCATTAGTCATTAGTCAGTCGTTAATAGCTAATCGCAACTGACAAAAGACTCTTTCAAGGACAGGTCAGTTAAACTATACTGACCTGTATTTTATTAGTTCTCAGCAGACCATAAGTGATGAATATTTTTGGTCAAAGCTTAGAACATAGTTAATATAAAGTTTAAAATTTAAAATCCTTTAAATAGTTATTTTAGAATAAATGCGTACATTTGTACCATAATTTGGTTCTGATGGGCAATCAATAGAAGATATGGCAAGAGCAATTGAGCAAATTGAGCGGGATATTGCAGCACTACAAGAAGCGATACGGGCGATCGCAGCAGAACTTCACAATGCTTATGCCAGTTATTTAAACTCTTTAGGGCAAGCCTTACAGAAGCAGTTGATTCTGGCAAGTTACCACCTGTGTACTCAAGGGTATCCCGAAAACTTCCTGAAGTTGTCATTGCATCAGCGGCAACAATTGCAACAAGCCATCCGCAAATTAGGACAACAGGCAGCTAAGCAGTTGCTTACTTATATGAAGAGTGAGGCAGAGGGGGAAGATGAAGGTGATGTGAGTGATGAGGGAGCAACAGAAGAAGACGCAGATAGTGAAAATGTCACCGTGTCATCTTTCGAGTTGGGAAGTGACGCTCCTAACGTCGCTAACGCTGGGCTAACAGACTCGACGGAAACCGAAGCTAATCTGTTGGGTAATTCTGCCGATTTGGAGGAAGTAGCGTCCACGACTCCGACTTCCTCACCACGTTCACCTGTCCCCGTGTCCCTTTCTTCATCTCCTGTGTCCCTCAGTGCTGCTGTCCAAGAGGCTCTCACTCCTGACCTTTCTAACCCAATAGAATTGGCAAAATGGCAACAGAGCCTGGAATATCTGACTCAGCAGGCGCTGAAAAAAGTCTCCCATAACGCTAATGTTTTATTACAAAAAGCTGGTGTTTTACCTAAAAAATTACCAGAACCTATTTTAGAAGCGGCTGCGGCTGTATCGGAAGCATCTGCTGAGGTTATGCCAGGCCCGCCTAACCTTTTAAACTTAGTAATTGAAATTGAAAATGAGCAGGATACAGAAAACAGCGGTCTGACACAGATCATGGCTATTAACCTACGGCTGGGGGAAATTGAATTTGCCGACGTGATGGTCTCATCTGGTCGCAAGCAAATTCGCAATATCTTAGTTCAGCTAAACAAGCTAGGACGAGAGTATCAAAAAAAGCAACGGGAACGCTCAGTTGCTGAAGCTGAAGCTGCATGGCGTGCCAGTTGGTTTGAATAAAGTTATGAGTTATGAGTTATGAGTTATTAATTCAAAACTTACAACTCCTAACTCCTCACTCCTAACTCTTAACTCCATTGACCAATGACTAATGACACACCAGATTGGATACGATTGCACAAGGCTTTGACAATAGAAGCGGAACATGGCTTTACAGATTTGATCGGTAAGCAATACCGCTTCAGTGAATTTCTCAGTCTGACTTTTGGTAAATTCCCCACAGCTTTGCCTTCTATTGAGCGCCGCTGTTGGCAAGAACTGGCAGTTAAATTTGCTAACTATCCCAATCTGGGGCTGGAAGATAGACAACATTTAGTAGCAGAAGCTCGCAGGTATCTCTACCAACTGCAAAAAGAGCAAGGGGAGCAGTGCGGTCTTGGGGTTTCCCCAAGTGGAGCAACTGCCGTGGAGCAAGGGAGCAAGGGAGCAGAGGAGCAGAGGAGAAGTTATCTATCAAAAATCCAGCCAAATTCCAAGTCTCCAATTGTTGCTGAGGTGAGTCGGAGGTTGGCTCCAAAAATTGACCAAAAACTCAGCGATCTACCAGAAATAGGCATCAGAAAAGCTGATAAATTGGCAGTTTTGCGTTTGTATACTGTGCGTGACTTGCTTTTCTACTATCCTCGCGACCACATTGACTATGCACGTCAGGTGAATATCCGCGAGTTGCAGGCGGGTGAAACTGTGACAACAGTGGCAACGGTGAAGCGTTGCAATTGCTTTACTAGCCCGAAGAATAAGAAATTATCAATTTTAGAACTGATACTTAAAGATAATACTGGTCAAATTAAAGTTAGTCGCTTCTGGGCTGGTACGCGTTTTACCAGTCGTGCTTGGCAAGAAAGTTTAAAACGCCGCTACCCAGTGGGTAGTATTGTAGCGGCGTGTGGGTTAGTGAAAGGAAGCAAGTACGGCTTGACGTTGGATAACCCAGAACTGGAAGTTCTAGCAAATCCAGGAGATACGATTGAGTCGCTAACTATCGGGCGGGTAGTGCCAATTTATGCCTTAACTGAGGGTGTGATGGCAAGTATGGTACGACAGGCTGTAATTGCCGCTTTGCCAGCTGCAACTCACCTCAAAGACCCGTTACCCAATGGTTTGCGGCAAAAGTATGGTTTGATGGAATTGAAGGATGCGATCGCTAATATCCACTTTCCCGATGACAGCGCTACCTTACAAGTTGCCCGTCGTCGCCTAGTATTTGATGAATTTTTCTACTTGCAACTTGGTTTACTGCAACGTCAGCAGCAAGCAAGGGCTATCCAAACTAGCGCCATTCTTGCCCCCAAAGGTCAGTTAATTGAAAAATTCTACAAGCTACTGCCTTTTCAACTCACTGGCGCGCAGCAACGAGTCCTGAACGACATCCTCAACGACTTGCAAAAATCCGTGCCAATGAATCGTCTGGTACAGGGTGATGTTGGTTCGGGTAAAACTGTCGTCGCCGTGATTGCGATCTTGGCAGCAATTCAATCTGGCTACCAAGCTGCACTGATGGCTCCTACGGAAGTTTTAGCAGAACAGCATTACCGTAAGTTAGTTAGCTGGTTTAACCTCCTACATTTACCAGTGGAATTACTAACAGGTTCCACCAAAACTGCTAAAAGGCGAGAAATCCATTCCCAGTTAGAAACTGGCGAATTACCCTTATTAGTGGGAACTCACGCTTTAATTCAAGATACCGTCAACTTTCAACAATTGGGATTAGTGGTGATTGATGAACAGCATCGCTTTGGCGTAAAACAGCGAGCGCTGCTACAACAAAAAGGCGAACAACCCCATGTATTAACTATGACTGCTACTCCCATTCCCCGGACACTAGCACTGACCATACACGGGGATATGAATGTTAGCCAGATTGATGAGTTACCACCAGGACGGCAAAAGATTCAGACCACTTTGTTAACAGGTCAGCAACGCACCCATGCTTACGACCTGATTCGCCGAGAAATTGCCCAAGGCAGGCAAGTTTATGTGGTGTTGCCACTGGTGGAAGAATCAGAAAAGCTGGATTTGCGATCGGCAGTTGAAGAACATCAAAAGCTACAGGAAAGTATTTTTCCAGACTTTCAAGTGGGATTGTTGCATGGTCGCATGAGTTCAGCCGATAAGGACGAAGCAATTACCAAATTTCGCGATAATCAAACGCAGATTCTAGTGTCTACCACTGTTGTTGAGGTTGGTGTTGATGTGCCTAATGCAACAGTTATGCTCATTGAAAATGCAGAGCGATTTGGTTTATCGCAACTGCACCAATTACGAGGGCGTGTTGGTCGTGGCGCGGCTCAGTCTTATTGTCTGTTGATGAGCAGTTCTAGAAGTCCTGATGCTCAACAAAGGCTGAAGGTGTTGGAACAGTCCCAGGATGGCTTTTTCATCTCTGAAATGGATATGCGTTTTCGCGGCCCTGGAGAAGTGCTGGGAACTCGACAATCTGGAGTGCCAGATTTTACCTTAGCAAGTTTGGTAGAAGATGAGGAAGTTTTACTGTTGGCGCGGCAAGCAGCTGAGAAAGTGATAGAAATAGATGCAACTCTAGAACGTTGGTATTTGATGAAAGAAGAGTTAAAGTACCGCTATGAGCGGCTGATGGGTGGGGCGATTTTGACATAATATATCTAGATAAATTTACATTCTTAAATATTGGTTCTAATAATTAAGAATAGTCAGATATAACCCACTTTTTTGGCAACTGACTAAGAGCGATCGCACACAAACATCTCTTTCGTCTTTAAACAAAAACTACTACTTGGTTTGTAAATATTTTAACTCTGTAAAGTTGGTCAGTAAATTCCTAGATTGACTTGACACAAATCATAACAGTAGTAAAATTTACAATAACCACACGAAAATCAAGGCAATAAAATAAAGTAGCGTACTTGTGCGTAACACCACAAATTATGCATACTAATAGTCAACATTCATCTGACAAAAACATTCCAGGTTAATACTATGACCTGGGAATGCTTTGATTTCATATCACTAAATTAAATTGTTGCGTTGAGATTTTATGGACAAAAGTCCACAAGATGGCAGTATTATCCTCCTCTAAGCTGGTGAGGCAGTCTCCCAGCGCGGGGGAGACATTAGGAGGTATCATGCTTACACAAGATATTCGCAATTCCCTCATTGATGCGACCGATTTAAACCAGCTCAAATGGGATTTAAACCGTTTACAACCTGTAGATGTAGGAGAGTACATTACACAATTGCCCGAAAAACAGCGGGCGATCGCATTTCGGCTACTCAATAAAGCTCAGGCAATTGATGTATTTGAATATCTGCCAACAGAGGTGCAGGAAGAACTGATAAATTCCCTGCATAATATCGAGGTAGTGCAACTTGTAGAGGCGATGAGTCCTGATGAACGAGCAGAATTGTTTGACGAACTGCCTGCAGGTGTTATCAAACGGCTATTGCAGGAATTAAGTCCAGAACAAAGGCAAGCAACAGCCACGATTCTCGGTTATCCAGAAGGTACGGCTGGGCGGGTGATGACAACAGAATATGTGCGGTTACGGGAGGGATTAACTGTAGGAGAAGCCCTAAGCAAGATCCGCCGTCAGGACGAAGACAAGGAGACTATTTACTATGCCTATGTCACGGACGACAACCGCACCCTGGTTCGCGTTGTTTCATTGCGTCAGTTGCTATTCACCTTTCCTGACGTTTTGATTCGAGATATTGCCAGCAATCGCGTACTTAAAGTGCGAACCGAAACGCCCCAAGAAGAAGTCGCCCAAATCATGAAGCGCTATGACTTAATCGCTATCCCCGTAGTTGACCGGGAAGACCGATTGGTCGGCATTATCACGATTGATGACGTGATTGATATTTTGGAAGAGGAAGCCACAGAAGACATTCAAAAACTGGCAGGTGTAAGTGGCGATGAAGCAGCTTTGTCTCCTCCTCAAGTTACCATTCGCAAGCGCTTGCCTTGGTTGTTGGGAATTATGGGATTGTACATAGGTGCAGCCAGTGCGATCGCACCTTTCCAATCTGTAATTGCTGCTGTTCCAGTGCTGGCAGTCATCATGCCAATTTTTTCTAACACTGGTGGTACTGTAGGTATTCAAGCATTAACGGTAACAATTAGAGGCTTAGGTGTAGGTGAAGTGACACCAAGAGATACTCTAAAAATTCTCCGCAAGGAACTTTTTGCTGGTTTCGGCACAGCCATAGCTTTATCCGTAACTATGTTTTTGCTTTCCTTAATTTGGGCACACCCTCAAGAGCGATGGGTAGCCTTAGTTGCAGGATTGGTCATGGCAACCAATACAATTGTGGCTGTGACTCTTGGTACTTTACTGCCAATGGGTTTGAAGCGGCTGAAGCTAGATCCTGCCTTAGTTAGCGGGCCGTTAGTGACAACCATGCTGGATACAATTGGATTCTTAACATTCCTCACCTTAATTTCCATCGCTTTGAAGGTTTTCCATTTACCAACTTAATCCCCAGATCCAAAGAAGATGTATCTACTTTGATAGAGGACAGGTGGTATCATTGCCTCTGCATATATAAATTAAAAAGCTGTAGAAAAGCGTTGCACAGCACCTTTGTCAGGAGGCTAGCTCGTATCTCTACGCAGACCAATGATAGCTATTTATGCCTACTACCACCTGGAATCGTCATCACGTTCTCTCCTTAGCTGACTTCACTGCCGCTGAATACGATACTGTTTTGCAAACTGCTGCCAGTTTTCAGGAAGTGCTATCACGGCGGACGAAGAAAGTACCAACCTTGCAGGGACAGGTGGTGGCGAATTTATTTTTTGAACCGTCTACCCGCACTCGCAGCAGTTTTGAACTTGCTGCCAAACGCTTAAGTGCAGATACGCTGAACTTTGCTGCATCTACTTCTTCTATGACCAAAGGAGAAACAATTCTCGATACAGCGAAAACCTATTTGGCTATGGGAACTGATATTATGGTGATTCGCCATCGAGAAGCGGGAGTACCAAATGCGATCGCAGCTGAAATGGATCGTCTCGGTGTAAAAGTTAGCGTCCTCAATGCTGGTGATGGTCAACACGAACATCCTTCCCAAGCGCTGCTAGATTTATTTACCATTTGTACTCTGATTGACCCAAATCATCCCCGACTAGAACTTTTAAAGGATAAAAAAATTGCTATTGTTGGGGATATTTTGCATTCTCGTGTAGCGCGATCGAACATTTGGAGTCTAACAGCCAGTGGCGCTCAAGTGCATCTCGCCGCACCACCCACCCTTTTACCCAAGTTATTTGCCGAGTATGTCTTGGAGGAGTCAGGAGGCGAGAGAGCAGGGGAGGCAGAGGAGGCAGGAGGAGAGGAAGTAGTATCAATATCTCCCTCATCCCAAATTCTCAACCGTCAACTCTTTCTGCATTGGCAGCTAGAACCAGCTTTACAGGATGCTGATTTTGTCATGACTTTGCGCCTGCAAAAAGAGCGGATGACTGCTCATTTACTGCCAAGTCTGCGAGAATATCATCAAATGTTTGGTATTACACGCGCAAAGCTGCAACTATGCAAGCCTAACGTCAAAGTTTTGCATCCAGGCCCGGTTAACCGTGGTGTTGAAATTAGCTCAGAATTGATGGATGACCCAGAATTTAGTCTCATTCAATCACAAGTTACCAGTGGAGTAGCCGTTCGCATGGCGCTGTTGTATTTGTTAGGCAGCGGCAAAGCTTCAGGAATTTAAAATTAAAAATTTACTGCTTGGCTAACTTGCAGCCGCACTAAGGAGTAAGGGACTTCCAACTAAAAAAATATCCCATCGCTTTGGTGAGCAGGGGAGGCAGTGCGTTGCGCGGGTTAAGAGCGTTGTAGCAACTGCCGTGAAGCAGAGGGAGCAGGGGAGGAAGAATCTCACAATCGTCTTCGCTCTTACAATTGAATAATTTAATTTCTGGAAGTCCCTAATATCAGCTTCGCTAAAGCCGAGGAGTATTAAGTCCTCAGCACGGTTTGGAGCATTACCCTCCATTAAAAATTCATCAAGTTGCGGAGGCTCAACTGTAGTTCCAGATAGCATTGCATGTACCTGTCCGCGATGATGAATTTGGTGAACAAACAAATGAGCTAGCGTCCGCTCGATGCGATCGCGTTTTATTCCCTGCTGACCTCGATCGAAAGCGATTTTTTCAATAATTCATTCTGATGTCAAGCGATCGCACAACTGAATTAGTCTTCGATCTGCTGCGGCTTGAGCTTGCTGGAGTTCGATTACAGTTCTATAAGGTGTTGTATTCTTAAAAACTGACAATCCGAGATTACCGCCTTCTAAGCATCTAAATTATACCAATCTATAATCAATATATGATTCAGCGTCAGTAAAATTGAGGGAAAAAAGCTCGTCCGTTTGGCTTCAAGTTCCGTTTGATTGAGTTTTGCACACGCATTTAACAGACGAAAGTTAGACCATCTATTGTTGCGTGCCATAATCTGAAAATGTTTGGCGATCGCATCGTTCATAAGAAATAGCTTTAATTACAATAGCAAATTCTTATTAAATCATATTTAACTTATTTTGCTTTTTAACCATTGCTATATAAAGGTTTCAGTTCTTGTAGGTACTTCGTTGTCATCTAACTAATTATCCTAAAAAGTTCAAATCTCATGTTTAAAAATAAAAATTTAATTTGACGATTTCACCTTTAAGCTTGAGTTTTCTCTATTTAGCTCAATCTTACTCGCTGATAGATAAACTATTTTGTTCTTCTGGCTCTAACTATAGTAAGAATATTTGCATCTAAGTTAAATCAGAAATTATTCCGCTTGTATGAGGACAAAATTCTGGAATTTGAGAAAATGGTACTGTAGAAATTTAGTAGTTGATGACTTCTGAAAGTATCAGAGGTAAAAAAACTATGAAACCAATATTTTTGACGACAGCAGCTTTATTTAGTACCTTAGTCCTGGCTACTCCTATTTCTGCCAAAGCAGAAAACACCAACACTGTACAGCGTTTGGTAGAAACGAGAGAATGTTCTGGATGTAATTTGGCAGGAGTAAACCTCAAAGGTACTCACCTAATAGGTGTTGATTTGAGGAACGCAAATCTAAAAGGTGCAAACTTAGAAGGTGCAAACTTAGAAGGTGCTGATTTAACAGGTGCAAATTTAACAGGTGCAAATTTAACAGAAACCTTTGCCAATGGTACTAGCTTCAATAACGCTAACCTGACTAATGCCGATCTAAGCGATGCTAATTTACACAATGCTGAAGTAGATGGTGCTGTGATGATTGGAACTAAAATAAGTGGCGCTGATGGGTTTGATATCAATCTTGGTGTCGGAGGGGAAGAATGAAAGTTATGAGTACAGACGCGATTAATCGCGTCTGTACAAAAGTTAAGAATTAGGAGTTAAAAGTAAAAACTCCCAACTCCTAACTTCTCAAACTTTAGTCGCCAGTAATCGATAGTTCATTAACCCAGACTTTAGGTGCCACTCCTCCTGGTGTTAACTCCACCTCTTTTTCTACATAAATAATTGACTTCAAGAGTTCCAAAAAATCACCAGCAACAGTTGCTGACTCAATGCTCGTCCTGACACCTTTGTTGATTATCCAACCATCGAAAGGCAAAGAGAAAGAGCCTTGTAAAGCTTTAACGCCTGCATGAAGAGCATGTAAATCATCAACAAAAATTACATTCTCAGCTGTTTCTAAGCTCAATTCTTGCTCAGGCATGGTCGCTGCAAAAACGTGATAAAAATTAGGACTGACACTGACTTTTGCACCAATACTTGCATTACCTGTTGGCTTAGTATTCATTCTTTTAGCAGTCCCAGCACTGTGGAGAAAGCTGGTTAAAACCCCATTTTCAATCAGCGAAACCTGACGAGTAGGTGTTCCTTCACCATCAAAACTTTCTGCACCAATATTTGCTGGGTGAAGCGCATCATCATAAACCGAAAGTAAAGAAGAAGCAATTTGCTTACCTAAATCATCAGGAGTAGATAAGCTTTGTTTGTCCAGAATGCTTTGAGCATTGAATAAATTAGAGAAAGCACCCAACAGACTTAAAAAAGCCTCCGGTGAGAAAACAACTCGATATTTGCCAGTCTTGATTTTCTCATAATTCAAGTGGCTGATAGTTTTCTCGGCAGTTTCTTTGATGCAACCATTAATGTCTAGATTATCTAGACTGCGGTTAATTCTAAAAGCGCCTGCACTGCGCGGTTTTTTTCCTTCTTCCTCAGTTTTGCTGTAGAGATAAACAGATGCCAAGGAGTGAGATTCGGTTCTGACTGCGCCGTCGCTATTGAGATAAAATCTATCAATATCTCTTTGGGCTAGGCCATTATAAGGCACTCCTTTAATTGCCGGATGAGCCACCAGTAGTTCTTTTTCCGCTAAGATCAGTTTTTCTATTAGTTCCGAAACAGGTGATTGGGGAGCTTTATCATGAGGTGTATTGGTAATAGGAATAGTAGCCTCTGGACTAAATTCAGGGACATTTTCCTTAACACCAAAAAAACTAGCTTCATAGGCAGTTTTCAAAGCTAATTCTAGCCCCTTGGGATCTACATCTGTGGTACTGGTGACACCCATTGTATTGTCTTCATTCCAAACACGAACAGTAACACCAGAGCGATTTGACGCTTTAACTTGTTTTGGCTCGCCTCGATCCACTTGTACGCTAGTTTCATCTACTGTTGAGCCATAAATGTCGAATTTATTAATGCCAAGCTTCTCAGCATTGTCTTTGGCATAAGTTGCAATTTCATTGATATTCGGCATAATTCAATTTTTGATTTTTGATTTTAGATTTTGGATTAAAAAAAGTAGATTTTCGATGTTAGATTTTAGATTTTGGATTTTCTCTGTTTTGTTTTTCTCGTAGCGTTTTTATTGACGCAACGGTCACAGCAATAATTTCGGTAGCTTCTTGCATAAGATTTTTCAGTTTTTCTGCTGTTATTAATCCTGATTCAACAAGAAGCTCTGACCAATAAAGTGTTTCATCAGCTTCTTCTTCCACGATGCTGAGTTTAGCAATCAAATCAGCTACTGATTTAGACCGACAAGCTACTCGATAATTAGCACCTACAGAAGTAGCTGAACGCAACAATTGTTTGCTAATGATATTCAGCAGTTTTCGTTTGTGGCAG
Organism: Nostoc minutum NIES-26; assembly: GCA_003326215.1. Classification (GTDB taxonomy): domain Bacteria; phylum Cyanobacteriota; class Cyanobacteriia; order Cyanobacteriales; family Nostocaceae; genus Dendronalium; species Dendronalium minutum. The sequence continues at coordinate 62,256 of LXQD01000012.1, forward strand.
TGCCTCAACTAGACAAATAACTCGCAATGCAAGCTGCTTTGTTCTAGCCTTAAACTGTTGCTCGTTCACAATCTAAAATCCAAAATCTAAAATCTAAAATTCTTTAGCGTCCACCTACAGTTATAGAATCAACTTTGATATGGGGTTGTCCCACTGTGGTATAAATACTGCCACTGACGGAACCACAAAACCCAGGTGCAAGTTCCAAATCTTGGGAACACATGGAAATTTTATTCATGATTTCTTTGGCTTCACCGATGAGGGTAGCTCCCTTTAGCGGTTTGGTAATTTTGCCATTTTCAATTAAATAAGCTTCATCAACACTAAAGTTAAATTGGCCTGTAGCACCAACGCTACCACCACCCATCTTTTTACAGTAAATGCCTTTATTAACAGAGGCAAATAAATCTTCGGTTGTATATTCGCCAGGAGCAATATAAGTATTACGCATCCGACTAGCAGCGGCAAAGGTATAATTCTGACGACGACCACTTCCAGTTCTGGGGTGTCCGGTGCGCGCAGAACCTGTTCTATCTGCTAAGAAGTTCTTGAGAACGCCTTTTTCAATTAAGAGAGTTCTTTGAGCAGGCATACCTTCGTCATCCATGTCAATTGTACCGAAGGCATTTTCAGCTCGCCCTTCGTCCCATGCTGTCAAACTTTCGTGGGCAATTTTTTCGCCTTTTTGATCTGCAAAGGGAGTGGTATTACGTTCGATTTGAGTGGTTTCTAGCAGGTGTCCGCAGGCTTCGTGGAAGATGACTCCACCGAAGTGATTTGCCATGATAATCGGGTAAGTGCCTGATTCTACGTAATCTGCGTAGAGCATTTTGCCAGCGGATTCTGCTATTTGTTCGGCGGCTTGTTGATAATCCCAGGTTCTGAGGAAGTTAGCATCGCTGGTGTTACCAGCCCGTTCGCCGATGGAAGCGCGATTAGTACCATCAGCACATAGGAGATTAAATCCCACAGATTGAGTGAGGCGAATGTCACGGGCAAATGTGCCATCACTACCGGCGACTAAGACCTCTTGCCAATCCCGGAAATAGGTAGCGCGGCGCGATTGCACATGGTTAGCTTTTTGCTTGAGGCGGGTAGTACCATCAAGGAGGATTTCTCCCATTTCTCGAATGGAGCTACACAGAGGTAACCACTCATCTTTGCCTCGTTTGGTGGCGTAGTCTCTTAGTAATTCCAAATTAATTTCTGGTATAAAAGCATTAGGATTAGGTAGTTGTAATCCTAGGATAGAAAGACCTTTTTCTAAGGCGGCTTTCAAACCTGAAAAGGAAAGGTTATTTGTGCTAACGTAGCAATCAGCTTTGCCGCGAAATACTCTAACTCCGGCACCTGTAGCTAGACTTGGTGAAATACTTGTGATAGCGTCATCTTCTGCAAGACAACTAATATAGTTGCGACGCTCTAAGAAAAATTCAATGAAGTCTGCACCAGCGGCGCGTCCTAGTCCTAAAAGGGTAGCCAGGGGGGCTTCCCAGGTTTCATCGAATCGCTCCGATGTGGAGGAATATTGCAAATTGGGGAGTTGGTTCGATAGAAGTAGCGTACTTGTAAGCATGAATAGCCTCGTATGCTGGCATTATCAGAGATTTGACTGAAAAATCCTGGTGTGTTCACTCTAGCAAATTTACATCTTGACCAACTGCTTAAAGAGCATTTAGGCAGTAGGGTTTTCCGCCATATTATCTAACTGTTGTCTTGTAATTTTATTCAATATTCATAACCGCGATCGCTAGTAAGCTTGATGAATTTATCCTACGAATACCAGAATGTGGCAATCTGCTTTTCAAATCAGATGGGTATATACCAGTATGCTAACAATAGGGCGATCGCAGTCTTTACTTTCACTAAATTGTGACAATAAAATCAGCCCCCAGAAGGAGGCCGATCGAGTTATGCGTTTGCAGCGAATCACCAATAACTAATACTCAAAAGTCTACTGGCGAACTCCCAGGAAACCAGCTTGTTCGAGTGCCTTTTGCCCTTGGTCGGTAAGTAAAAGATTGGCATAGGCTTGTCCCGCTTTCTGTTCTCGCTCGTTGTTTTGCTTAATAATCACAAACAAGCTAGTGGTAATTGGATAGCTACCATTTTTGATCGCTTCAGTATTGACTCGATTGCGCTGACGTGGGCACTGTTCGGGTAGCACCAAGGGTTCGCGATAGGGTGAAATTAGCTGTTCAACAGTGCGACCTAGTGGCAAAGGCTTCACACTACATTGCGACACTACTGCACGCGCAGAAGCGTAATATACACCACCAGGAGTTTTACTGAGTTGCCGCACAGCTTCTGTAGTAGAGTATACATACTCTATCTTAGAGTTAAGGGCTTGTTTGTCTAAATCAGTTTTTGTCGAAAATATTGCTGTGTCTGCATCCTCCGGTCGTTGAGAGAAAGGAGTGATGGGTAGGTTTGGCCCACCCACTTGTTTCCAGTTAGTAATCTGCCCTAAATAAATCTGCTGCAACTGTTTAATAGTTAACCCCGGCACCTTCAGCGATGGGTTGACTACCACGGCTATTCCATCAATGCCCACCTGCTTTTCCTCAAGTGTAAAGCCTCGCTGTCTGGCAATGGCTCTTTCTTCATCTGTGAGGGGACGGGAGGATTGAGCAAAGTCCAATTGTCCGTCAAGCAACATGCGAATGCCTGAGCTAGAACCAGGGCTACCGTTAACGGGGTCTACGTAACGTAATTGTAGTTCAGGGCGAGCGCTCTGAATCTGAGAATCTACTAATTGCCGGATAAATGCCCAAGCTGTACTACCACCGTAATTGAATGATTCGGGTGGGATATCAGCAACTGTTTCAAAGGTGGATGCACCTTCAGAGGTAGTGTCTAAACTGAGACTATTGGTAGTTTCAAGGCTGCTGCGAGTCAATAAATCCGGTTTCAGTAACCACCAAAGCAGTCCGCCAATAACCATAAGTGTCAGGACTTTGCCAATAATCAAACCTCTAAGAAAGACAGCGATATCTCCTTTAATTAGGGATCTTCTTTCGTTTGTATTGTCCATATCATTGTGTGGTTTATATTATTGACTTATATTATTTATCCTGATGGTCTTTTTAAATATAAAAGTTCAAAGAACATTTATTCATAAATAAAATAGGAGTCCCATATAACAACCAGTTGATAACTGGCAGATAATTAATTTTTTATAATGTTGCGATATGTAATTTGTCTATTGGTATTCTTTGCGATCGCACAATTGCTTTCGCAAACTCCTCTATTGGTTGCGGATTTGCCTATGGGAATATCCACCTGAACTAACGTTAAATCAACAAATTTTTCTATCAACCTCTTGAATTTTAATTGAGTGGAATTAGTTGGTAGTGATGTACTTGTAAAAAGTAATGTATAAATCAAGACTATTAGTACTAGACTTGTGATAGTGCCAAGTCCTATTCCCAATAACAAAAGAAAGTTTTTATAAGGTAGCAAATAATCATCATCAATGTTTGTGTCTTTGTCAGCAGATTGTGAGGATGGTGACACAGCTTGAGCAGAAGTCAGCGCTTCCAAAGCTTCTGCGGCAGAGTGGTAACGCTGACTATGGCGATCGCGAACCATTGTATCTAAAACATCTGCGAGGGATTGACTTACCCGTGCCTTGTTACGCCAGATAATTTCTCCTGTATTGGGATCTTCTTGTAGTTGGTTGGGCATTAAACCTGTTAAAGCTTGAATACCAATCATGCCCACTGCATAAATATCACTGCAAAGCCTTGGCTTTCCCTTAGCTTGTTCGCTGGGCATATAGCCAGGAGTGCCAATAATAATCGTGGTACCAGATCCCAAAGCACTCATTTTCTTGATGCTCCCAAAGTCAATCAGCACAATCTTGCCATCAGAGTGTCGCCGCATTAAATTTTGGGGCTTAATATCACGGTGAATGATTTTGTGTTGGTGGACAAAGACTAATATTTCTAGAATCTGTTTCAATAAATTAAAGACTGTATTCTCGCTCAGACGTTGACCTGCTACAATCTCCTCTGTCAAGTCATGACCGTCAATAAATTCCTGGACTAAATAAAAATTTTCATTTTCATCAAAGTGGGCAAATAGTCTGGGAATTTGGTCGTGGTTGTTGCCAAGCTGATACAAAACTTCGGCTTCCCGAGCAAACAGGTTTTGAGCGATCGGTACAGCATCTGGATTAGAATCTTTTGGTTGAAAATGTTTGACGACGCAGTAGGGTTGCCCTGGTAAATCCAAGTCTAGGGCTAGGTAAGTATCACCCGAACCACCGCTCCCTAAAAGTTTAACAATCTCAAAACGATTCCGAAGTATTGTTTTGATGAGAGGGGACTGAGTTGTATGGCGTATTCTACCTGATAATAACTGGGTATTGCTAGATCCTTTACTCCTGAGAACTTTGATAGTGTCTAAGCCATTTTGAAGTGTTTGTTTGATGAGAGGATACCGACGCATCTGGCGTATTCTACCTGCTATATTACTGACCAGTCAAAGTTAGACTAAGGATAAGAATTATCTACCGCTGCGTTTTTTATCTGAAGCAACAATTTCCCATACTTTCTATGCACTTTAAAGCAGTTCTAGGGGTTAGCAGCTTGATTGCTTGATTTGATACTTTTATAAGCATCTTAGTTTTATGCAATACATGCAAAAATTCTAGCAAATAATGAACATTCGCAAAAGGCACAATTACAACTGAGGAATTACCTTTCATCTAAGATATGGAAATTGATGGGTAGCAGGATTTTGGAGAATTAGCGTTATGGGGAAATGCAGTGCAAAACAGGACGCTAAAACGTTCAAAGCAGTCGATCGCACCAATATTGACTAAAAAAGCCCCCAAAAGGAGGCTTGTATTAAGTTATTCGCGTGGAGTGAACAACTAATAATTAATACTCACAGTAGATACAGTAATCCGAACAAAATAATCCAAATTACATCAACAAAGTGCCAGTAGATTTCAGCGGCTTCAATACCAAAGTGCTTTTCGCTACTGTAATGACCTTTAACGCGCGATCGCCACAATACGGCAACAATCGCTAAAACACCGATGGTAACGTGTAGTCCGTGGAAGCCAGTCAAAACATAAAATGCACTGGCAAATAAGTTGGTAGTCAATCCAAATTCTAAATGGGTGTATTCATACACCTGTCCTACCAAGAAAACAGCACCCATTGCCGCCGTGATTGCTAACCAAGTGCGCGCACCCTGTGTATCATTCTTTTTAATAGCAGTATCAGCATTGTGCATAACAAAGCTGCTAGCAATCAGATTGACGGTGTTAACTCCGGGTAGCAATAATTCCAACTCTGGCGTGCCTTCAGGGGGCCACGCAGGTAAGGTAGCACGGAAAGCCAGGTAAGCTCCGAACAACCCCATAAAAATCATCCCTTCAGCGATCAGGAAGACAATTAGCCCAAACAGGCGATGGTCTGGATGTTCTTCGTGATGACCAGCCGTTGCTTCTGCTGTGTGGTGATGATTCAGTTCAGTTTTCGCTGGGTCAATAGTTTGACTTTGCATGAATCTTTATAAGTAAATGGGGACTGGGCACTGGGGACTGGTGACTAGGGACTGGTGACTAGGGAATGGTGACTGGGAAAGAGTTTTCCCAATACTCAATACCCAAAACCCGATACCCAGTACCTAGTCCCCAGTATCGAACTTATTTACGGTCTTCGGGATTGGCAGCAACCGCGGGATCTGGTTCTGCTCTTAATACTGAGTTGGGGCCGCCAGACAAGACTGGATTGGGGTCAGATAAGGGTACACCTTCATTCGCCTTTTCCAAGCCGTAGTCGTAGGGGCCTGTAACCAATACTGGGGTTGTGTCAAAATTCTCGATCGCTGGCGGTGAAGTTGTCATCCACTCTAAGGTTAGTGCCCTCCAGGGATTATTACCTGCTTTTTCTCCGTACAACCAACTCCAAATCGCATTGATAATGAAGGGGAAGGTCGAAACTGCCAGTATATAAGCACCATAGGTGCAAATTTCGTTGAGGAAGGCAAATTTCGGGTCATATTGGGCAACGCGGCGGTTCATACCCATCATTCCCAGCTTGTGCATGGGTAAGAAGGTCATGTTTAGACCAACTATTGTCAACGCAAAATGGACTTTACCCCAAAAATCGTTCAGCATCCGTCCCGTCATTTTCGGGAACCAGTGGTAAATCGCTGCATAAATGCCGAGAACACTACCACCAAAAAGGACGTAATGCAGGTGCGCTACGACAAAATAAGTGTCGTGAACGTGAATATCAAAGGGTACAGCCGCCAACATTACGCCACTGATCCCGCCAATCACAAAGGTACCGACAAAACCCATAGCAAACAGCATGGGACTATTGAGTCGGATTTTGCCGCCCCACATGGTTGCCAACCAACTGAAAATTTTAATTCCCGTAGGTACGGCGATGATCATCGTGGTGATCATAAAGAACATCCGCAACCAACCGGGGATACCACTGGTAAACATGTGGTGTGCCCAGACGATTAGTCCTAAAAAGCTGATAGCCAGGGAGGAATAGGCGATCGCTTTATAGCCAAAAATCGGCTTGCGAGAATGCACGGGGATCACTTCTGAAATTGCCCCAAAGAAAGGCAAAATCATGATGTAAACCGCTGGGTGGGAGTAAAACCAGAACATGTGCTGGTACACAACCGGATCGCCACCCCCAGTCGGGTTAAAAAATGTCGTTCCTGCCAATAAGTCAAAAGCCAGCAGAATCAGACCAGCTGCTAATACTGGCGTTGACACCAGCGTTAAGGCCGAGGTAGCAAACATCGCCCAGCAGAACAAGGGCAATTGATTGAAACCCATACCTGGGATACGCATCCTCAGCATGGTGACGAGGAAATTGATTGCCCCCAAAATTGATGATGTCCCAAGCAAGAGGACGCTCATAATCCAAATTCCCTCACCCACTTGACCTGTTACCAAGCTCAGGGGAGGGTAGGAAGTCCAACCCGCATCGGGTGCATCGCCGACTAGTAAACTGGCGATCAGCAACAAACCAGCAGGCGGAATCATCCAAAAGGCAACAGCATTCAAACGTGGGAATGCCATATCCTTTGCCCCAATCATTAGAGGGATCAGGAAGTTCGCAAAACCCGCGCCCGCTGGCACAATCCACAAAAAAATCATGATTGTGGCGTGCAGCGTAAACAAGCTGTTATAGACTTCAGGCGTGACAAAATCCACTTCTGGCGTTCGCAGTTCCGTGCGAACTAAGTCAGCTAAAACGCCGCCTATACAGTAAAAAATGAACGTGGTGACAAGATATTGAATCGCAATCACCTTATGGTCGGTGTTAAAGCTGAAGTAGTCTTGCCATTTTCTCACCGGTGGTTCTTCACCATGAGCGGGGATGTTGGCAGTTTCTTGCAACTGAGCTTGTGTCATAGGAGTGCTGAGTATTGAGTAGAGACGCGATTAATCGCGTCTGTACAAGAGTCCTGAGTTGTTGCTTTTGACGTGGACTCTTGACTATTTGTGAATTTGATGTAGCATCTCTGGCTGAATTCCCATGTCCTTGGTGTAAGGAGCGAGAAATTCATTTGGGGATAGATCTGCGGGGTTCACAGCAACGGCTTGGTTAAGCGTTTCTTTGCTGGCAACTAGCTGCTCTTGCATCCATTTATCAAATGCTTCTTGTTTTTCAACTACCACCTGTGTTCTCATTGCACCGTGGTACGGGCCACAAAGTTCAGCACAGATGAGGGAATAATCACCCTCTTTGTTGGGCGTGAAGCGAATCTCGCTTTGCCTACCGGGGATCGCATCCTGTTTCAAGCGGAATTCTGGCACCCAAAAGGCGTGGATGACATCGTTGGCTGTCATATTAATTTGTACTTCGCGCCCGATGGGAACATGTAATTCACCGGTGGTTACACCAGTTTCAGGATAGGTGAAAAGCCAAGCGTACTGTAGACCTGTGACGTTGACCGCTAATTCTGGTGGTTGGTCTGCTTTTTCAGGAGTTGGGCCAATGGTGGGCGAAACCACACCGACACCAGGAGCATTCCGCTTTTGGGGAATTTGGTCAGCGTTGCGGACTGCTGCGGTGGCTGGGTCTTGCATCGCCTCATCGGATTTTTCTTGATTGAGGTTGGGTTCTGTGCTAGGTTGCGTATCGTTTAAAGTTGCGGCGAGAGCAGTTCCTGCACGCTGCGCGAATGCAGCTCCTGGCATCTTCATCGACATATTCTGAGTAATCGGGGCTTCATGAACAGCATGGGGGTTAAAGCCACCAATTTCGTTGTACACATCAAAGCTGTAGACAGAAATGCCGATAACGATAACTGCTGGGATCGCCGTCCAGAGTATTTCTAGAGGCACGTTACCTTCAACTGGAGGGCCGTCTTCATTGTCACCTGCACGCTGACGGTATTTAATTGCAGAGTAAATTAAGACACCTTCAACTATCAGAAATATACCTGTGGAAACGATCATCATCGCGTTGAATAGACCATCTACCAAGACGGCTTCATCTGAGGCGGCTGTTGGCAACAGACCGTGATTTTGACCATACCAAAGGCTGACTAGCGTTAGCCCAATGCCAATGAGTAATGTCCAGATCGAACTTGGAATCTTCACGGTTTACTTAAATTAATTTACTACGTTATCTCAAAGCTACTCACTTACTAAGGTAGTCTAGGCTAGAAGACATTGAGTCTACTGGTCTGAAATTTTTATTAATTTTTTTGGCTAATTTACTAATCTTGAGTAAAAGAGACTTATTAGATACTGCCAAGAATAGACGTACATCAGTGAGAAAATTTAAGGAAAAATTTAGGATAGCAAAATTAACAGCCATTTATCATCTGTGACAACTTGAAAAATACCTAAAGCTTCAGGCTAAAACTAGCTGGAGTGCTTCAAAGTATAAGTGAAAGCTAAATTTATTAACCTTAGTCTGTACGCTAGGGTAAAGATGGATCGGTACTAAAAATTGAGGATTTTCCAAGCCTTACCAAGAGCGGGCAAAAGGTATTGTTCATGAACGAAATTGTCCTAGAACAACAAAATGAAGCGGCAGCAGAACAGCAAAAGCCCAAGGAAGTGATTCGTCGCTTGGTGTGGAGGATGTGCATTGCCACCTTAATTTTGATGGCAATAGGCAGCGCCACCCGCGTGATGAATGCTGGACTCGCTTGCCCTGATTGGCCTTTGTGCTACGGGGAACTAGTGCCAGCCAAGCAAATGAATTTCCAAGTGTTCTTAGAGTGGTTTCATCGATTGGATGCCGGTTTAATTGGAGTCAGCGCGATCGCCCTGTTTGGTTTATCTTGGTGGCATCGTCGTTCTTTACCCAGTTGGCTGCCTTGGGCATCCACATTCGCCCTGTTTTTAATCGTCTTTCAAGGCGTTTTGGGTGGACTCACCGTCACCGAACTGTTGCGGTTTGATATTGTCACCGCCCACTTGGGAACGGCACTGTTGTTTTTCACAACGCTGCTGATTGTCGGCACAGCACTCACCCCCTATCAGGGTACTGGAACCGTTGGAAATTTGCCTTGGGTGGGTTTAATTGCGGCTATTTTAGTTTACTTACAAAGTCTACTAGGTGCTTTGGTAGGGTCGCGCTGGGCATTACATCAATGCTTTGGCGGTTCTCAACTTTGCAATGTGATGTACAGCCATATTTTCGGATTAGTACCGCCAACTGTAGCTACCTTGGCAGTGGTATTTATTTCCTGGCGTACACCAGCATTGCATCCAGCTTTGCGGCGACTAGCAAATATGGCTGGTGTATTGTTAGTTTTACAAATCCTGTTGGGATTTGCGACTTTCCGGTTACACCTGCAAGTCGAGCCACTCACCGTCTCTCACCAAGCTGTAGGGGCTGCTTTGCTAGGAAGTTTGGCGGCTTTCACAGTTCTGGCACTGCGTGACTGGGCTGCTAGTCGTGAAATTGACGCTTATCCTGCCGGATTAACAGCAGTTGGTACAACTACACAAACAAATGGATCGAATCCATAACTGGGTACTGGGTACTAGGGACTAGGAAAGAGATATAGTCATAAATTTTCCTAATTCCTAATTCCCAATTCCCGATCCCCAGTCTCAAACAGCGAACTTGACATCACATCTAGCACCAAAACCTAGCAACTAGAAGTGGTGGAACCATCTAAACCCTCACCCTAACCTTCGCCTGCACTCCAAGAGACTACAAATCAGTGACTCTACAAATAAAGCTGTTAGTAGCACTCTTTCATGAAAACTGCAACGGCGAAGATTGCGACCCAAGCAGGTGCAAAAAGTCTGTGTTTTCGCTCGATATTAAGAACCAGACTAAGCAGGGGCTGCATATAAGTTGTTGAAAAATAAGGAAGTAGAGTCAACATGATTGAGACTAATGTCTCTCGCCACCACGAAACTTTTCTCCAAGTAGTTCAAAGTTACTACCAGTTAACGAAGCCACGGATTATTCCGTTACTGTTGATTACCACTGCTGGCAGTATGTGGATTGCTGCTAAGGGAGAAGTAGACCCATTGCTGTTGCTAGTAACTCTTACTGGTGGCACGTTGGCTGCTGCTAGCGCCCAAACTATTAACTGTATCTATGACCGAGATATAGATTATGACATGGAGCGGACGCGCCATCGTCCGATGCCTGCTGGTAAGGTGCAGCCGCGTGATGCTTTAATTTTTGCGATCGCTCTGGCTGTGATGTCCTTTACACTACTGGCAGTGTTTGCTAACCTTTTAGCCGCACTGCTGGCATTTTCGGGGATCGTCTTTTATGTTTTGGTCTACACCCACTGGCTAAAACGCCATAGCACCCAGAATATCGTTATTGGTGGGGCAGCGGGAGCAATCCCGGCATTAGTGGGTTGGGCAGCTGTTACGGGCACTTTAAGCTGGGCAGCATGGTTGATTTTTGCGATCGTCTTTTTGTGGACACCGCCCCATTTCTGGGCGTTAGCGCTGATGATTAAAGATGACTACGCAAAAGTTGGGATACCAATGCTACCTGTGATTGAAGGTACTACGGTGACAGTGAAACAGATTTGGTACTACACGCTGATTACAGTCACAGCAACTCTGTTATTGGTTTATCCCTTGCACGCGAGTGGAATTTTCTATGCAGCAGTCGCCGTGAGTCTGGGCGGATTATTTATCCACAAATCTTGGCGCTTGTTGCAAAATCCAGAAGATCGCACTGTGGCTAGAGATTTATTTCTTTATTCCATCTCCTACATGATGCTATTGTGCTTGGGGATGGTGGTAGATAGCTTGCCCATTACCCATCATTTGATTAGTGCAGCGATCAATCTAATTGCTTAGGGCATCAATGAAAATGCGATCGCGTTGGTATGGCGCGATCGCTTTTGTTCTACCACTTCTAAATATGAAACCAAATTTTAATGAAATGAGCCTCAAAGAATTACGAGTCTATGTGCTGGCTCATCCAGATGATAATGAAGCTTTCTATACTTATATGGATAAGTCAAAGACAGAAAGAACTTGGATAACAATGCCACCTTTGAATTCAATGGATGACTTTGATAATTACCCTGAGTTTATTGAGAAAATCGCTAAAGATGGTAAAGGTAGAGTATAAGCTTTAAATAGTCAAGCGATCGCGTTTAAAAAAAGGCGCGATCATATTTTTCAGATATATTCAAGAATCAGCAATTTTTATTTTTCTATAACTTACAAAACTTTCCAGACAAGTAGTTTTAGCATTACCGACGAGTTGTTTTTATTTAGTTGTAAGGATAGTAATTATTATTGAGTCAGGTTACAAAATGCACACCTATACATAAATGCATGAAAACGATTGACTTGATGCATCGAATGTACAAGTCCTGTTTTTCTCATTCCTATCCATGCTCTAAAAAATGGCAGATGCCCTTTGGGAGCTTGGGATGTAAATTGTATTCGTTCGTAGGGTAGCCATCTATCTTTTACACGCCATTCTACGAGATCACCAAAACTCCACCACATATAATAGTCTCTAACGTTGTCAGCGAATCCTAGACTTTCCCATATCTTTTTCTGCACACTAAAACCAAAATTACCATTACTGTATTTCACCCAAAGCTGATCAATTGTTCGTAAATTTTGACAGGAAAAATTTTTCAACTCCTCTACACCAAGCCAGCCTTGTCTCTGTGCGCCAGTAATCGAAATAATTAATCGTGCAGTTTCTTGATCAGCTTCTTGCCATCTTTTTATTGTAAGAAACTCACGTAACACAGAGCAATCTAATCCATTTGAAAAGATGAGTTCATCCTTTGAAGTTTCTATTTTTGTAATAGGTTCAGTAGAAAAAGATTGTACAGAAGCTTTCAAATAATTGCTAAAAGCAGCACGAATTCGCTGAACATCTGTGTTAGAAATCGTGCTGCTATGACTTTTGACTTCAATTCCAAGAGACTTACATATTGCCATTATATCTCGATTGTCTGCATTCAGTTCCTTTGCTATGTCGTAGAGTCTTACCTTAACTTTAATATCTTTGATTGCATCTTCATAAGTCCTAATAAAAGGTGGAATATTAAAACGAGAATTTTGGAGATTATATAAATTAGACTCAACTCCATCCTCGATCTGGTCACGTTTACCAATCATTTTTTTAAGCCGCAACAATGAGCGCACCCTTGCTAGTAACTCATCTATATCAATTGGTTTACGAATAAAATCATCGGCTCCAGTGTCTAAGCCTTCTACAACGTTAGATTCAACAAACGCTGAGATGAGTAGGATCGGAATATAAGGCAGAACATGGTTATTACGGATGCGGCGTGTAACCTCATAACCGTCCATTTCTGGCATTTTCACATCTAGAATAATTAAATCAGGTGGAGATTGTTCAACTTGTGTCAAAGCGGTTTTGCCATCTGCCGCTAAATATATTTCATATCCTTCATCTTCTAAAATTGAATTAATTAAGATGAGATTATCTTGTACATCATCTACAACTAAAATGCGAGCAGTGGGAGATTTTTGTGAATAATTAATATTGGTTGGAGATTTAATAATATACTTAGGTTCTTCAATAAAATTAGTTATCTGTTCAGGAATAGGCAACTTTACTCCAGCAACATCTACTTGATACTTATCTATATCAGATAAATTGCTAAATTCAGCAGATGCGCTTTCTAAATTTCCACGAGCAAAATTCTGCATCCCACGGCTATAAAAAAGTAGCGGTTGAAAATCAGCTAGCGGTTCTGTAAAAGTTTCTACCAGCGATGCTATGCGAACCCACTCTGCTTTTTCTTCCAATTTCAATTTTGAAAGAGTTAATGCTAATTCTCGTGCCGCTTCACCCGGTCGCGTATAGGCTAACGCTGTCCACCTTTGAGCCTGAGCAAAATCACGCATATCGGGATCGTGGCTCTCAAGTTGCTGCTGCACGTAGGTCAGCAAAAAATCAGATAATTCATTAATCCGCTTTTCGCCAAAACGGGGATTTTCTTTCAACTCTTTCAACAGGGCATTTCGTACCGCTGTATCCATTTCATAGAGTTCATGCCCCACTTCATCACAAAGACTAGAAAGCAGTAAATCAGCTACAGCCAACCAGGGTATTTTCAACTCATGCCTATGAATATCAAGCTGGAAATTTGCCCAAAGGCGATAAAGCAAATCTGGTGTGAGGGCTAATGGAAAAGCAGCATGGTAAGCCAGATAGAGGTGCGCTTCCCCGAAGCGTTGACCAAATGACTCAATTCGACGACTAGCGACTTCTGGCTTCATGCTCTTTACTCTTGAAATACTCCTAATTGTGGCTTGCTGAAAAAATAGAAAAAGTTAACATGTGAAGAAGCTTTTTGCGTGGAAGTTATCCTGCTCTATAGCGATATCACAGTTTCAGCAGATTGGCCCGACGCATCACGAGGGCGAAGATGTAAGGTGATTTCCGTATCGAGTCGCTTGAGGAAAATAAGGAGTTTGCCCTCGCTAAACCGTTGAAACTCTCCTTTCATCAAATGAGATACTTCCGGCTGGGGAATGCCAAGAAGTTCGCTGATTTCACGCTGTTTCAGGTTGCGTTTTTTCAAAAGGCGCAGTACCTGAATCCCTATCTTGCCCCGCGTAAAAAGTTCATCTGCGTCTGACAAACCAAGGTCAGCGAATACGTTGCCACTGCTTTGTTCAAAAACGGGTTCCTGTGTCATTTTTGTTTCTCCCTGGCTACCGCGTCCTTATAACGTTGTTTAATCAGATCGACATCAGCCTGTGGGGTTTTAATTCCTTGCTTTGATTTCTTCTGAAAAGCGTGCAGGACATAGATTTTCTCTCCAATCTTTACCGCATAGACTGCCCTGTAAGTATCGCTATCGTAACGCTTGACAATTTCATACACGCCGTTTCCAACCCCTTTAAAAGGCTTGGCATCTATTGGTGTTTCTCCTGCTTGCACCAATTGCAGCGTATAGCCAACTGATGCACGCACTTCTTCAGGAAATGAACGGATATTTTTGAGAGAGTCTCCCATCCAAACAAGAGGTCGTAAAGGAATTTCTATAATATCCTCGTCATCGTCCATTCTATATGAAATTTCCTATAAAATCTGACTCAATTTAATTGTGCATTGATTCCCCGACCCCGCAATACATCGATCGCACCATCAAAACCCTGTCGGCTAACTTCAAACATCGGCACTAAACGGGCAATTTCTCCCGCTGTTGTGCCAAACCAGCGCTCTGTTGCCATAGGATTTAACCATGCAATATAACGCGATCGCTGTTTCAGTTGGTCAAGAAATTTTTGGGTTAATTCCAGCCTTTCCATATTGAAACCGCCCCGTGCTGCACCTCCATCACTAAAAATTAATACAGCGGAACGCTCTGGACGCAACTGAGCTAGAAAATCTGTGACAAGTTCAGCTTTTTGGCGCGTCTGGTCATGGTAAAGATACTTAGTTGGACAATTGTGAAAGTAGTAAATGCTAGCTTTGCCCAAACGTCCGCCTCGTAATGCCGTCTCAGCCAACCGCTGGGATAGTGCGTGAAAGGGAACCATCGACCCCTTGTGGTCAATTAGTAACAGCAGTTCAGTTCTATTTACCCGACTGGGCATCAGTACAGGCTCTAGTAAAACTCCTTGCCGTACCACTTGCTCAATAGTTGCTTCTATGTCTAACTCTGTGGGCAAACCTTGGCGTACCATTCGCCGTAAATGTCGCCAGCTTTGTTTCATCTGCCGCCGCGTCACTGGAAAATATTCATCAGTTTGGGTAAAGCGATTAACAGTAATTTCCTCATTACTTTGAGTAGTAATCTGTACTGCTTCAGCCACTTGCATCTCATCTTGTACTTCCATCAATTCAGATGAAACGGGTACAGTGGCAGATGTTGTCTTGGGTGACTCAGGTGAATAATTACCCTGACTTTCTACCGCTTCTTGTACTTCGGGAGAGGAAGAGATAGTAGTTTTCTCTTCTTCCCTCTTAACAGAAGGTTTTACAGGATGAGGTTCTATCATTACCTGCTGAAAGTGATAGTTGAACAGATGTTCTTCATCCTGGGATTTTACCCACAAGGTACGGCACAGTTCTGCTAACGCTTCCTGGTCAGTCGTGCCAAAGCCTTCTTGTAAAGCTGTCAAAACCAGACGGTATTCATCGATACCCAAGGGTAAGCCTGCCTCGCGCAGTCGTGTAAACAGGTCAAGTAGTGGTAGTTCTTCGTGGGGAGCTTCTATTTTCATGCTTCAGGCTGCGATCGCATTTGTTCGCCATAGCGGCGGTAATCATCCCAACTCTTGAGCAACACGCCAGGATACAGAAGTTCAGTTTTCAACTTGCTGAGAATTTCATCGTTTTGATGGTGGCTGAGAATCCGCACCCAATCCATCAATTCACTGGTGCTAACTTTTTTACCAGCTTCGCCTTTGTCTCGGCGCATTTCTTCACGCAGTTCTAAAAAGCGGTCAATAATTGCGTCCACCAATTCCAAAGGTGAAATTGAAAACCGAGTTTTAACAATCTCGATTAACTCCTGACGTTCGGGGAATTTGACATAGTGAAACAGACAACGCCGCAAGAAAGCATCAGGCAAGTCTTTCTCATCATTACTGGTAATAAAAACAATTGGTGTTACTTTCGCCTGAATTTTTTTGAGCGGACTGTTTTGTTTGACTTCTATAACTTCAAACCTTTGCTCATCAAGCTCTAGCAGCAGGTCGTTAGGAAAGTCAATATCAGCTTTATCTATTTCATCAATCAAAACTACAGTTAATTGTTCGTTGCGAAAGGCACGCCCTAACGGCCCCCACTCTACGTAAGCATCAGCATTTTTTGCCTGAACTGCGGCTTCTGCATCTATTTTGGAGGCAGCAAGTTGAGCATCGCGCAACCTGCCCACTGCATCATAGGTATAAAGACCATCCCGCGCTCGACTGGTAGATTTGATGTACCAAGCTTCATAAGGTAAACCCAACTCATAAGCCACCGCACGAGCCAATTTTGTCTTACCACACCCCGGTTCTCCTTTTAATAGTAAGGGGCGTTCGAGGGCGATCGCTAAATTCACAGCTTCTACCAATTTCTCACTCGGCAGGTATGGATACAAAATTTGCCCCGTCTGCGGGTCTTGCTCTCCTGGCTGCGGCTGCACCTTTCCCATATATTTCAACTGTTTTCTGTCTATAGTTCTAGCCACCTAACTTCTTCCTCCTCCCAGTTACAGCCACACAAACCAAAAATTTGGGCAAACACACGCTCTGGAATGCCTTCACTCTTCTCTAAAATTATTTGAACTGTATAGTCAATTTTTTTAGTTACCTGAGTTGGCAGAACATCAATAGCATTTTCCATCCAGTTGACTAAAACTCGCTCGCATAAAGGGTCAATTATTGGTAGCCTGATGGGAACATGGGGTTTCCATACCGAATCAAGCCGATCTGCAAACCCAAGATTCCAAGCGTTGACACAACCATCTTGGTCAACCAAAAACATTAGTAGAAAAAATTCGTTGCTTGGGCAAATTGTTTGTAGGGTTGAGTTTACCAAAGGCAGCCAGAAATCACTGATTAGTTCGTGCAGATAAGTTTCATCGATGCAGTCGAGATCGTGAAAGACTAGGATGATATGTTGAGTTTTCAATTGAGCTACGACATTTCGAGCAATCTCCTCATGGGATGAAAAATCTTGTACTCCAATCTGACGACCTAATTCTCTCCATAGGGCTGCAACATCAGTTCTAAGTGTCCTACGTGAGAGGTGAAATGGGATTGGGGGAGTCACCGTACTCTCAGGAATTTTCTGTAACAAACGCTTCAGTAACCAGATTTGACCATGTTCTGGCGAGCCATGAACTAAGAAAGCTCCTATACGTTTTTCTGTAATAAATTCTCGGAATAACTGCACCTGTGCTATGTAGTTGAGACGAAACAGTTCACTGTGTATTCGCTCACTTTCGCAAGACTTCTCAATAGTTAGAATTTGCTTCAAGAGGCGATCGCGTTCTGCCTCAACCCGCTCAATTTCCTTATCTAGCTGAAAAGCTACCAAAGTTCCTGCTTGAATAGCCGAATCAATCCGCAAGCGTTTTATCTTCTCGCTGAGCAGATTGTACTGTTGTTGAAGTTCTTCCCGTCTTTGCTGTAAATGCCGAAGTGAGAACATCTGTGAGTTTTAATACCCAACTATTGAGATATTACTATTTTTATTGCAGGCTGTTTTCTAGCTGCTCGATCCGTTGATTAAGTTGTGTTCTTTCAACTTCAGCTTGTTCGATCTGTTTTTCCAATTGAAATTTGACAGCAGCACCAGATTCAATTGCTAAATCCAACCGCAAACGACTCAATTTCTGGCTGATTAAATCGTATTGTTGCTGGAGGCTTTCAATTTCCTGTAAAATTCGCCGTTTTTGTCCCGGATTTAAACTAGTTACAGATTTATTCGAGGTTATCTGCGATACCTCTGTAACTGGAGACACTGGGGTTTGTTTGGTATGCAGAACTGGTGTCAAATGTTCTGAGATGCCTTGCAGTCTAATTTCCACACAACCGAATTTGTAAGCTCGATCTATTGTCTGCCCTGCTGCCAATGCTTTATAAAAACCAACCACAAAAGCGATCGCGGCTTTGTCTCCAATTGCTTGATTCATGCCAACAACAAAGGGAATGCGTTCTGCGATCGCTTTTGCTTGGGCTTCGGAATCACAAGCATTTAATACCACACAATTGATGCGATCGGCTACCAATTCAAATAATGCTGCTAAAGCTTCAGGTTGTACGGGCTGATATTTTCCGAGTAAATCTTCAAAGCAAAGCTCACCTGTACCTGTTCCGTGTCCAGAGAAATGCACTATTTGTGGCTCAATATCGAATATTGCTTGGCTGATATCCTCCGGACGCACAGACTCGCGGGATTCTAGAACAAATCTATCTCGCTCTTTAGCTAGTTGCAGTCGCTCGCGAATCTCACGTAACTCTTCTCCTATGCGTAATCGCGCCGCATCACTGGGATCTGCTGCTAGAAACAGAATTTTGATTTTATCGGCACTGTTCATCTAGGCGATTAACCTGAAATTTAATGATTTTGCAGGTCAAGGCTAGAATTATCACATCTTTTCTGCTGCTATTAATGAAATCGCTTAATTAATTTTATGTTGCTATTTAAGTTGAAAAATACCTAGTAAATAACCAGAGAATCAAGCTAGTTCCTAGTACACAAACAATTCCCGCTACCCCAGCTAGGGGTTTTTTGTTTTTACCAGTGAACCACTCCGAGACTTTTCCTGTGTAAGTGATTAGTTCTGCTGTGTCTATGGTAGCGATCGCCCATACCAAGGCTGCGTGTAGTCCCCAAGCTATACCTAAGTTGCCACCATCTGCAACCCTTGCTAACACCAGCATCATTCCCATCAGCCACAATCCGAAAAGTTGCGGTATGGTTTCGCGTTGTTCCCAAACCAAGTGTAGAACCGCAAAAATTAAGCTAGAAATTGCTGCTGCTAGCCAAAATGGGTAATCGCGCCCTAATTCAGTCAACAGGAACCCGCGAAAAACTAACTCTTCTATGCCCCCCACTAACAATGCTATTAATAAAATCGGTAAAAATATGGGTGGTATTAACTTGATATTCGATTTTTGCCAAGTACACCAACCCAAAAGAAATTGACAGCTAAACATAATAGCTAAACTCAGTACTCCCAACCCAAAGCCGAATGCTAAAGAACCCAGCAGGGAAATATTCACTAATAAGCCGTAATCTGAAAAAGATTTATTAGTAAATCTCATAACTCCCCAGAGAACTAGGGGAGCTATTAGGTAAAGTGACACCATTAAGGGTAACTTTTGCTCTGGCTGCAAAGATTTAGTAGGTTGGAAATTAAGTGCGATCGCTGATACTACTGCTACTGGTAACCAGCACCCTAGCCAGCAAATAAAAAATGCCATCACTACAACTAGTACTGGTGCATCTTTCATAAATGCCAGTAAGGAGTTGACTGATGGCTCAAAAAAATTTATCAAAATAAACAAAAAAAACACGATAGATTCCTTGAACAATAGATTTCTTGCTTTTTAATCAAGACTCTACTAAAGTTAGGGACTTTTGCAAGGGGTCTAATCGTATTTTTTACTGAAACAAAATTCTCAAGACATGGCTGACAGTTTGCTGTGAGGGTAGAGACAAGTTATTGGACTTCACCTTTTACTTATCCCTCCCATCAGTAAATTTATTCTTCCTCTTCAAAGTCTTCGTCTGACTCATCAGAGTCTACATCTTCTAGAGTTGCTTTTTTATCAGTTTCACCGAGTTGAATCAGGTGAATATGCTTATATCCCAACCTAATTTCAAACTCATCTCCAGGTTTTAAGCCCATAGCTTTAGTGTAGGTAGCACCTATCACAATCTGACCGTTTTGATGGACGCTAACCCGATATGTCGGTTCACGACCACGACCATCTTTAGGTGCTTCTGGACTAAGAGGAATTCCTCTTGCCGATAGCAATGCATCATAAAAATCTGTGAGATTAACGCGAACCTGATTATTCTTAGTAACCGTGTAATAGCCGCACTGCTTGGCTCTTTCTCGGCGTGGTAAAGTGGAAAGTTCTTTTACTTTAGCTAGCAGTGCTTTTCCAGTTAATGGTGCGGTTGCGGTTTCAGTCATTACGCTCAATTTTTCCTTACTCTCTCCAAACTGATAAACAATGTCGTTTTATGCCAGTATTTGACTTTTTAGCATCTGCATAGAGCTACTGGTGACCCTAGGGTGAGGGGTGAATTCCTGCTTATATAAAACCAAAGTGCCGCTATTATGGTTGCCCACAATAGATTGGAAGTCATGGTGTCACAGGTATTAATTTCGGTGATTTTACGCCACTTTTAACCATCATTCGCCATCGGAAATCAAATTATTTTCTCTTTTGGCGATACTGTAGCGGTGTAACTTTCAGCCACCTTTACATATTGGCAGGGTTCTACTACAAATAAGTTGTAGAGCCTATATATTGCAGGCTTTCCACGTTCATGGCTTGCCTTTATTGCCCTTGAGTTGTAAGGTTTTCCTCACTCTTACTCTCAAGCTTAGGACAGCATAGTATTTGAATATGGTCTTTTGGACATACACCCTTTTGTCCTACCTGTAGAGACAAGAATTTTCATGTCTCAACATTACGAAGTAACAAAGCAGTAGTAGCCGCGCTTATACGGCTAATGATTTTGGTTTTGTGACTTCGTAATTTTATATTAAATACTAGCATGGACTAATAATAGCAAAATAGTTGTTAAATTTTGAATTTAAATTGCTGGTAAAGTTTTATCTAAATCTTCTAGCTTGAGGTGGTAAAAAGCAGTGAGGATTTTCCTCCCTCTTTATTACAGTAGTGAGTAGAGCAGCATGGCTTTTATAAAAATTAATCTAAATTTAGACGAGCAGTTTTGACGAGTGAGTTACATCCTTTGATTTGCTTGATTTAGACGAGACAAAAAGCTATGAGATTTCTCTGGTGGTTTATTGTCACCAGACAAAAAGCAGCTAGCTATTTTGTACTTCTGTCTGCGGGAAGAATATATTTACCCAAATCTAGCAAGTGCTTTATTGCCACTACTAGATGTTCGTTATCCGCTTTAACACTTCTATATAACCAAATAATTCCCACTTCGTGACAAATGAAGGGATTTTTTCAACCAGTGGCTTTAATCGGTTATTGGCATGAAGAAGTATTGAGAAGCGAAAGTAGATTGATTTGGGATATTTTAGCTATCAGGGGGATAAACAAAAGTCTTTCTCTAGACAAATCCCCTTTCCCTTGCACTTCCCAACAGGTAAATTAAATGTGAAGCTACAATTACTTTTTTTGCGGTCGGACTTAGAACTTAACACAAATCTTGCCTGCGGTGCTAATACAACTAAAATTTTAATGGTTATCCTTAAACTAGAATCAGTCGCTCTTGGATCGTCAGTCTCTTAACACTTCGCTTTGAATTAAGGGCAACAAGAGTACAGTTAACTTTTTGCAACTACCTGCCTTGACTCATGATTTCTAAGGCTGGTGAAACAATTTTAAAACTTTGGTTGGTAAGAATGGAAGTTCTTTTTAAAATTATTCGGCAGCAACAAAATTCCGCTCCTGTAGTGCAAACTTACCTTATAGAGGTGGAATCTGGCAATACAATCCTGGACTGTCTGAATCGGATTAAGTGGGAGCAAGATGGCACACTGGCGTTTCGCAAAAATTGTCGCAATACAATTTGTGGTAGCTGTGCTATGCGAATCAATGGACGTTCAGCTCTAGCTTGTAAGGAAAATGTTGGCAGTGAACTTGCTAGATTACAAAAGATTCCGACACCAGAAAATAAAGCAAATTCTATTCCAGAAATCACAGTGGCTCCTCTAGGCAATATGCCCGTGATTAAAGATTTAGTCGTAAATATGAGCAGTTTCTGGAATAATTTAGAGGCAGTAGCTCCTTATGTAAGTACCGCAGCGCGACAAATACCAGAAAGGGAGTTTTTGCAAACACCACAAGAGCGATCGCGCCTCGATCAAACTGGTAATTGCATCATGTGTGGCGCTTGCTACTCTGAATGCAATGCCCGTGAAGTCGATCCAAACTTTGTCGGTCCCCACGCTCTGGCCAAAGCCTACCGCATGGTTGCAGACTCCCGTGATAGTGAAACAGAAAATCGCCTAGCAAGCTACAACGAAGGTACGAAAGGAGTTTGGGGCTGTACCCGTTGTTTGTACTGCGACTCAGTTTGTCCCATGGATGTAGCACCACTAGAGCAAATTACGAAAATCAAACAAGAAATTCTCGCACGCGAACAAGTTAGTGACACTCGCTCAATTCGTCACCGCAAAGTTTTGGTCGATTTAGTTAAAGAAGGTGGCTGGATTGATGAGAGGCAATTTGGTTTACAAGTAGTTGGTAACTACTTTAAAGACCTCAAAGGATTACTGAGTATTGCACCCCTAGGATTGCGGATGTTATGTCGGGGCAAATTCCCCTTATCCTTTGAACCTTCCCAAGGGACACAACAAGTGCGATCGCTCATCGAATCTGTGCAACAAGAGGGACTGGGGACTGGGGACTAGGGACTGGGGATTGGGAAGGAATTTACTTCACCAAATTAGTTTTTCTTTCTAATACCTAATACCTAATACCCAGTACCCAATCCCCAAGCCCTTCATCTAGGGTCTTGCGGTATATTCAACGGTTGTCCAGAACGGTTATAGACTAAAGTATCCCACTGCCCGTTGTTACTGGACTCAAATGCAATCGTACTACCATCGGCGCTAATGGCGGGGTTACGGACTTCTGCTTGCAGGTTATTAGTCAAACTCCGTGATTGGCGTGTTTCTCGGTCATAGAGAAAAATAGCCGATCGCCCCTGACGACTAGCAGCAAATACAATATAACGACCATCCTCAGAAACACTAGGGTGAGAAGCGATCGTATCCAGGGAGTTTAAACCAGGTAAATCAACCAAATTGCGAGTTAGCGTATCAAACATATAAACATCTTGGCTGCCCCGGCGATCGCTAGTAAAAACAATATATCTCCCAGAAATTTGAGGATTTAGTTCTGAAGCTAGACTATTGATACTCCGACCCCCCGGATCGAAAGGATAACTCACCAGGCGAGGATAGCCAAAACAGCCAGTCAATAACCCTAAGCATACAAATACAGGTATAAAAATAATGCGATTAGTCATTAGTCAGTTGTCAGTGGTCAGTTGTCAGTAGTAAAGAGTGCCGAGTCACCGAAGTTTGCCCGGAGGGAAACCACGCCAGTTCCTTTAACGGGGGGAACCCCCGCAACAGACTGGCTCCTCCTTGTAACTTCTCGCGGAGTGCTGAGTTAGGAGTGAAGAGTTATTTCTCTCCTGCTCCCCCTGCTCCCCCTGCTCCCTCATCTCCCTCATCTCCCCTGCTCCCCTGCCTAATTAGGAGGCGCATCTACAGTTGCACCATTGGGAATATCTAACTCTAAATTTGGCCCCCGGTCTAGTACTTCAATATCCCACTGACCACGGCTAGCTGTTTCAAAGACAACATAACGCCCATCTGGGCTGATACCAGGATTTCTCACCCAGCCGCGATAGGTGGGAGTGAGGATTTGTGACTGTTGGGTAGCGCGATCGTAAAGCGCCACCACTGGTCTACCTTGGTCGCTAGTTATATAAGCAATATAACGCCCGGTGTAACTCAAACTAGGACTTTCAGTAATTGTCTCTGGTCGATTTAAGCCTGGTGTGCGAACAAACCGTTGCTCTGTCAAATCGTAAACCAGCAATTGGTGACTACCATTGCGATTGGAAATAAACGCTAAAAAGCGCCCATTTCCACTCAATGCAGGTTGCTCCTCAGTGTAGCGACTGTTGAGGGAAGTAGGCCCAATAGGAATATTGTCAGAACCACAAGATGCAAGCAAACTTGTAAAGCTAAAAACTAGGCTCCAATGAATCGGTCTTTGGAGCCAAAATCTAGGCGTAAGTTTTTTCACCTCATCTGTTTAGTATTTTTTATCGCCTTTAAGCTTACATCTAACTGATACCAAATTGGATAAGTAGTATTGCTTGGGAATTTTGGAACAGTTTTATGGTAGAGCCTTTTAATCCAAAATCCAAAATTTAAAATCCAAAATTGGTATGAGGTGCTTTAAACATCATCAAAATTAGTGGAATTGTCTGGTTCCCCTTCTGGTCTTTCAATGGGGTTGTAGGGTACATAGTCGGTTGGTATTGCCTCATCATCTTCGCGCTCTCTTCGAGCAGCGGAGTCAGCAGGTGAACGCCGTCTTTTCGGTCTGGAAGGAATATCCTCATCACGGCTTTCTGGGCGGATAGATCCATTACTACTACGACGAGAAGGTTTTCTCACCTCGCCACTGGAACTTTCCCAATCATCAACTTCCTTGGTGGAGGAAGAACCCCAATCTTCTTCATACCTGTCAGAGGTACGACTGACTGGACGTGCAGAACTCCGGCGACGACCTCTATCCCCTGATTCCTGCTTTTCATTGCTGTTGCGGCGTTCTGAACGACGGGGAGGTTGCTCCTCATAGTAGTCATCACGAGATGAGCGTTCTTCTCGGCTTCCTGGAATTCGGCGGCGCGCTGGGCGTTCATCCTCCTCATAAGGCAGTGGTTCTAAATCTGCATCCATCTCAGCCTGATATTTCCTGCGATCTGTGTAGCTATAGCGATCGCTCACCTCTCGGTCTGAGTCGACAATCGGAGTGTTACGCTTGGCTTGTTGGGTAGCGATACCTCGCAGACGAATACTTTCAACTGCAAAAAACACAGTTGCACCCACTAAAAGTAGCTGACCGAATTGCAAAATCGGGTCTAACCGCCACCCTTGGAAAATGAGAATGAAGCCGCAGAGTAAACCCACTGCTGCAAAAAAGATATCTTGATCTCTTGACAGTTCTGGACGCACAGTGCGGAGAAAATACAGTGCTGCCCCAGCCACAGCCAGGAAAATTCCTAGAATACTGGCTGAGTTTGCCCCAAAATTGACCTGAGCCAGAACACTGACTGAGTTCAGCCCAAAATTTATCATTGTTCTTTTCCCAATATCAAATCTATGTTAGCGAGTCACAATTAAAATCACTACTCTAATCAGTCACAATATTATGTTGAAGCTTCAAAGCATCTGGCAAAGAGAGCTTCTGAAGCTGTTCGTCGAAAACTAAAAAAGTTTGTGTCTGTCAGCTCAGTATACCTCGTCCTCGCTGGGAAGATTTTTTGCGATCGCTGCAATGAGGTAGTTCGCTGACAGACAATTACTTGTAAGAGTCGAACTGACTCTTCAAGCATTATGAACGCTGGATTTTATCTTTTTGGCTAATGAAAATTAAACCAACTGTAGCAGGTACCACGACAATCAACGCACCCCAAAACAGACTCCAAAGAAAATTTGCTAAAGCAGGTGTCATAGTTCAATACCTTTTTTTACACACTTCATCATAATTCTAATATGGTGTATCACTTCCTCGATCGAGCTTTGGCCATGAGCGACCACACTTGGTAACTCTCTACACAAAACCTTGAGTTAACAGCTTCAGGCTAGCTTCTCTATCCAAGCGAGCTGATGACAGCTTGTGGTTATGGCAGTTTGCACTTGAATAAAAAACAACGCTCCGCAGCAAGGAGTATATATTCAATCATGCGGGGCAAAAGTAGTTTTGTATTAATCCCGATCGAGGATTGAAATAAAATATAGAGAGAGTGCTTTACACAACTGCAAATTTTCTGGCTTTCATCCAAGCGTTTTCTTTGTTCCTAGATGGTAGTTCAAACCGATGACTGGTGTTAACCTAACTGTTTGGATTCTCGGTCCTATTTTAGGACTGATGATTTTTTTGTTTATTTTCCGCATTATTCTTACTTGGTATCCACAAGTAGACCTGAATCGTTTGCCCTTTAACTTAATAGCTTGGCCCACTGAACCCTTTTTAGTGCCGTTGCGAAAGCTAGTGCCACCCATAGGTGGAGTAGATATTACCCCGATTATTTGGGTCGGAATCTTTAGTCTGGTGCGAGAAATTCTCCTAGGTCAGCAAGGATTGCTTACTATGCTGTCTAGAGTGAGTTAAGGTTGGGGATTGGGCATAGAGAATTAAAAATGTAAAATTAAAAATTTTTAATTGGTCTGTCCCCAGTCCCCAGTCCCTTAGATATTCATCTCCTGCACAAAATTGGTGTAGACATTACCTTGCAAAAACTGCGGACTTTCCATAATTTTTTGATGAAATCCAATTGTGGTAGGTAGCCCGGTGATGGCACACTCTCGCAACGCACGTTTCATCCTATTAATCGCAGTAGGGCGGTCTGGTCCCCAAACAATTAACTTGCCAATCAAGGAGTCGTAGTAGGGAGGAATTTGGTAATCGGTGTAAACGTGGGAATCAATTCGCACACCAGGGCCACCAGGAGGTAGATAGCCACTGATACGTCCAGGCGCAGGGCGAAAGTCATGGTCGGGGTCTTCGGCATTGATGCGGCATTCAATAGCGTGACCCCGAAATACTACTTGGTCTTGGGTAAGTTTGAGTCTTTCCCCTTGAGCAATTCGGATTTGTTCAGCAACCAAGTCCAACCCAGTAATCATCTCTGTTACGGGATGCTCTACTTGAATCCGGGTGTTCATTTCCATAAAGTAGAATTTACCGGATTTATCGAGGAGAAATTCGATAGTACCTGCCCCAGTGTAGTTAATGAACTGGGCAGCTTTGACAGCAGCTTGTCCCATTTTTTCTCGCAGATCGAAATCTAGAGCAGGGCTAGGAGCTTCTTCTAGTAACTTTTGATTGCGGCGCTGAATGGAGCAATCTCGTTCGCCTAAATGGATAACGTTGCCATAGTTATCAGCCAAAACTTGAAATTCAATGTGGCGCGGACGTTCAATAAATTTTTCTATGTAAACGCCTGAATTGCCAAAAGCTGCTCCTGCTTCCCCTTGGGCAGCCAAGAAGAGTTTGACAAATTCGCTTTCATCGCGCACCAAACGCATACCTCGTCCACCACCACCAGCTGTGGCTTTAATCATCACTGGATAACCGATATCTTTGGCTAGTGTCAGTCCTTCTTGCTCGGATTCTACCAACCCATCACTACCTGGTACAGTCGGTACACCAGCTTTTTGCATGGTTTCTTTAGCAGTGGATTTATCCCCCATGAGCCTGATGGCTTCTGGAGTTGGACCAATAAAGGCAATGTGATGGTCGGCACAAATTTCTGCAAATCGAGCATTTTCTGCCAAAAAGCCATAACCTGGATGAATGGCGCTGGCATTACGTGTCAGTGCGGCAGCAATAATATTGGGAATATTCAAATAACTTTTACCGCTAGCAGGTTCGCCAATGCAAACTGCTTCATCGGCAAGTTGGACGTGGAGAGCATTACGGTCAACGGTGGAGTGAACCGCAACTGTCGCAATTCCCATTTCTTCACAGGCGCGAAGAATGCGAAGGGCGATTTCTCCCCGATTGGCAATTAATATTTTGTCAAACTTCATTTTCTAGCTTCGATATTAGTACCAGTAGATTGACATTGTCTCCGATCCCATTTGCAACAACGCTTTCGCTTTATCTCAAATTATGACAGGAGATTCTTAAATGTCGTCCTCCTTTACACCTCTAAACCTTCACATCCATACACCCCTTGCCCAAACCATTGATTTTTTTTAAGAGGGGAAGTCCTACCACAGTAGCTACACCTCTTTTAATATCACTTGTAGACCTACTACATTTCTGTCAGTCTGATATACATACTTCGGGAAATTTGTGAATAGTGAGACTTAAATTTTTGGTAAATTTTGGAAAATCAAATATTACCTTACTATATTTACTTTTTTGTGCTAATATTTTCTATTAGACAACTCATGCGGATGTGGCGGAATTGGTATACGCGCACGTTTGAGGGGCGTGTGGCTTTGCCTTGCGAGTTCGAGTCTCGCCATCCGCATTTTTTAGAGACGCGATTAATCGCGTCTGTGCAAGAGTTAGGATTTCTCACCATTTCCTAATCAGCCTATCTCCTTCTTCCAATAGGAAGCATGGTTTTTGTGCTTTTATAGAGATAGGTGAACTTTTGTAAAGAACATTGACTGCAACTTTTACTCCCAAAGAAAACTCAACACTGCCAGCAGCGTGGCATCGTCTGACTCCGATTTGGCAAGGTGGTGAGGAAGTAATTCAACAGAGTTTGCCTCACACTCATCTAGCACCGACTTGGCAAATGCTGCTTTTGGGTGACGGTTCGCCGACAAGGCACTTAGAGTTGCTTACAGGCGAGCCTACAGAAGTAGACGTGATTGATATGTCATTGATTGGTATGGACTCAGATGCTGCCCCCGACCTGATTCAAGCTGTACCAGGGCCGCGCTTGCGACGACAGGTGTGGCTGCGTACCGCCTCTGGTCAGCGATTGGCTTATGCTACTTCCTGGTGGGAAGCTAGTCATGTAGATGAGTACTTGCAAAATCGTTCATTGCCAATTTGGGCGAGTTTAGCGCGTCTCCGCACCGAGTTGTATCGGGATGTGCGAGGAATTTACCACGGTTACTCAGCTGCGCTCCAGTCAGGTTTTGAAGTGCCTGGGCCTTTTTGGGGTCGTCACTATCTGTTTTGGCATCACGGACAGCCCTTAACTCTGATTTATGAAGTTTTCTCGCCTTATTTAACCAAATATTTAGGGCCTATGCAGCTGAGTTCCACTAATGGAAAGGTTTAGTAGTGAGAACAGGGGAAGCAGTACGTTGCGGAGCCAGTCTCATGGGCGGCTCTGCTTGAGAGAACTGGCGTGGAGATAGGGAGAAAATCCAGAAATCGAATTAGGTTTTAGATTTACCTAGATTATGGAAAAGAATTAAAATATTCCACAAAACTTAATATGTAACTGGTTGAGTGGGTTATTTTTAGATATCAGATGCAAATATCGCTATATAATCATTATTTAAGCCGAAAATCTTGATACATTGCAAATTATTTTGATTTTTGCTCGCTCTGAAAAAAATTGCGATCGCACATCCTAAAAATCACAACTGCTGTTTTACATACAAAAAATGTAGTGGCAGAAAGAGGATGATTAAATATAGTATGTAACTGTGAAAATTGCTTATCAATGCTCAAGTCTAGAAGTTCATGACTTGAAATTTGACAAATTAAATACAACAAATATAAGTTTTGTCAACACAAGGCAATACAGGTTACTGATGACTTGCAGCTTTCTCAAGTTAGTTATATTCTCAGATTGCTTGAAGTGATGGATTCATCTGCCAGGGAATTACTGGCAAAGGAAGCCATGATAGAAAGTGACCTGCAAAATTTAACAAAGCATGTTAAAAAGGTTAACTAGCTATAAACGCAACGCTTTTGCATAAACAAATCCAGCAAATAATGAGTTTGCAAGTATGACGTAGAGGTGTCAATGGCACTGCCTGTTGTGTCTGTTCCCATGAAGAAAAAAAAGAAACCATCTCTGGTGTTGACGCTCTCGGCTGCTGGGTTATTGATTGGTGTGGGGAGTGCTGCATACTGGTTTTTAACCCAAGGACAAAGATTTTCCAGAGATTTGCCAGTAGGTGCAAATATTATTCCGCAAGACGCTCTATTTACGGTTTCTCTAACCACAGATCCCAAACAATGGCAGAAATTGCATGAGTTTGGAACAAAAGAAACCCAAGCAGAACTTAATAAAAATTTAGTACAGTTGCGCGATCGCTTTCTCACTAGTAATGGTTACGACTTCGAGAAAGACATTCAACCTTGGGTTGGCGAAGAAGTCACCCTAGCGATTTTAGCTCCAGAAACCAGTAAACCTACACTCAAACCAGTGGCAACCAATAAAGATGCTGCTGGTAGTCAGCAGTCAATGGTAATGGTGTTGCCTGTGAAGAACCCAGAAATGGCTAAAAGCATTTGGGCACAACCCAAACCTCTTAAACAAGGTAAATGGATTGACCGCACATATCAAGGATTCACCATCAAACAAACCGATAGACAAGCTGGAGAACATCTCTCTGCCACATTAATAGATCGGCGTTTCCTAGTCATCACCGATAATCCTAAAAACACAGAACGAGCAATTGATGCCTATAAAAGTAAAGCATCTCTAGCGACAACAGGAGGCTTTGCCGAAAATATGGCCAAAATCTCCAGTTATCAACCTTTTGCTCAGTTTTATGTCAATGTGCCAACGGCAGCCAAAATAGCTACTGCTTCTCCAAGCCGCCATTTGCCCGCTCAAGTTTTAGCTCAACTGCAAAATAACCAAGGTTTGGCAGGAACAATTACTCTAGAACCTGAAGGGATAAGCTTAAAGGGTGTTTCATGGCTGAACCCCAATAGTCAGCGTGTGTTGGCAGTAGATAACAAAGCAGGGAAAATGCAAAACCGCTTGCCAGCAGAAACATTGATGATGTTGTCTGGTGGAAATTTACAAAGGTTGTGGGGAGATTATGTTTTAACATCTCAGGGAAATCCTCTCTCACCCATAGCACCAGAACAGCTAAGAGGTGGCGTGAAATCTCTGACCAATCTCGATTTAGATCGGGATTTGCTTAGTTGGATGAAAGGTGAGTTTTCTGTCTCAGTGATTCCCAGTAGCCCAAAAGATGGTTCACCAGAGAATTTTCGGGCGGGTTTGGTGTTTATGGTACAGGCAAGCGATCGCAAATTAGCTGAAGCATCCATAGAAAAACTGGATGATGTGATGCAAAATCAATACCAGTTCCAAATCCAGTCGAGAACAGTAGCAGGTCAACCCATCATCAACTGGATTGCACCGTATGGTACTTTAACTGCAACCCACGGTTGGCTAGATGAAAATATCGCTTTTTTTATCCTGGGCGCTCCTGTTATGGATAAAATTTTTCCCAAACCCAATAACACACTAGCTAACACTCTTGCTTTTCAACAAACAGTTCCCACAGAACTCAACCCAAATAACGGTCAATTTTTCCTAGATATGGAACGCACTACGAAAAATTTTCCCATACCACGTCCGTTCTCCAATCAAAAAACTTTACTAGCAGCAACACGTTCAATTGGGGTAACAGCTGCTGTCAGCGACAATCGCAGTAACCGTTACGACATTTTTTTTGCACTCAAAAAAGCTGGTAACTCAGCTATACCTAGTTCCAGCAACAATGCACTTACACCAACTGCTACCCCATCTCCGTGGAGAGGACGCGGGGAAAGATGAGGAAACTATTGTTGCCTGTTGTCTGTTCCCCTGCTCTCCTGACTACTGACTACTGACCATTGACTTTTCCATGTCCCGTTAGCCTCTAAGCAGATAGGATCAGAACAGTCAGAATCTATGTTTTAAAGAATCCACTGGGGAGAACGCTTTATGAATCTGGTTGGACTCCAGAATTGGCTGGACAATGCTTCCTTTGCCATTTTATTCCTAACCATGCTGCTTTATTGGGTGGGGGCTGCTTTTCCGACTTTGTCGGCAACTGCCGCGTTGGGAACAGCAGGAATGGCGATCGCTAATTTGTGCATAGCTACCCTTCTTGGGGCACGATGGATAGAAGCTGGTTATTTTCCCCTGAGTAATCTGTATGAATCTTTATTTTTCTTAACTTGGGGGATTACCACAATTCATTTAATTGCTGAAAATACCAGTCGTAGCCGCTTAGTAGGAGTTGTTACCGCCCCTGTGGCTATGGGCATCGCTGCTTTTGCTACCCTGACACTACCATCAGAAATGCAAGTAGCAGAACCTTTAGTGCCTGCATTGAAGTCGAATTGGCTGATGATGCACGTCAGTGTGATGATGTTGAGTTATGCTGCTTTAATGGTGGGTTCTTTGTTAGCGATCGCTTTTCTGGTCGTCACTCGCGGTCAAAACATTCAACTACAAGGCAGTTCTGTGGGTACGGGTGGCTATCGTAGCAATGGCTACCGCTTGCAAAAAGCTGGCGAGCTAATTTCTCAGCCACAAACATCTCTTGGAGATAATAATGGCTTTGCTCGTTTTGAAAGTAATAAAAACGGCAATAGTAACACTGCTGTTTTGGGAGCAGCGATCGCAACCCCAATCCAAAATCAGCAATCCACAATCCCAAATTCAGAACCCCTTTCACCTCAGCGCCTGAGTCTAGCCGAAACTCTTGATAACATCAGCTATCGCATCATTGGATTGGGATTTCCCTTACTGACGATTGGGATTATTGCTGGTGCTGTTTGGGCTAACGAAGCTTGGGGTTCCTACTGGAGTTGGGATCCTAAAGAAACCTGGGCATTAATTACTTGGTTAGTTTTCGCCGCCTACCTGCATACCCGCATCACTCGGGGTTGGCAAGGACGTAGTCCGGCAATTTTAGCTGCCAGTGGCTTGGTCGTTGTCTGGATTTGCTATCTTGGTGTGAATCTTTTGGGTAAAGGTTTGCATTCTTACGGTTGGTTTTTCTAGAAAACTTGAGGTAAGTGAATGCACTGAGCGATCGCAAATATATTGTGAATATTTAACATTAATTTAGCGATCGCCCGGAAGTGAAAAAACTTTTCAATTTACTAAACTCAGCTAAGTAGTATCAGGATTAACATCAAGTATTCGCAAATTTTATACTTGAAATTATAACTGTATAAAATACATGTCATTTTGCTTGCCATCTGATAACTTCCCTTTTCCAAATCCTGACCAACTACAGCAATGGCATCAGGGTATAAAAAATGCAAACCGCAATAATATTTTTTGTCGCTGTCGCGCTTGCGGTTATGAGTGGATGGATTCAAAATTTGATGTTACTTGTATTAAATGTAGTAGCAAAGATGTAGAAAGTATTTCATCTTGGCAATTTCCAGATGATTAAATTAGAGCATTCCTGCATATGAAACAAAACTGGTCGCAAGAGACTTACATCAAAGCCTATGAATTTGCAGCACAGGCACATCAAGGGCAAAAGATGCCGGGTTCAGAAATACCTTACATTATGCACTTGAGTTTTGTGAGTATGGAAGTAATTGCTGCCTTAAATGTAGAAACAAAAAACGATGGAGACTTAGCTATTCAATGTAGTGTTTTACATGACACTGTTGAAGATACTGGTACAACGTTTGACCAAATAAAAACCGAATTTGGGGAATCAGTAGCTAATGGTGTACTTGCATTGACTAAAGATGAAAGTTTAGCAAAACATCTCCAAATGGAAGATAGTTTAAGAAGGATAAAGGAGCAACCGCAAGAAATATGGATGGTGAAGTTGGCGGATAGAATTAGCAATCTACAAGCACCACCATATTATTGGACTCAAGATAAAATTGTGCGATATCGAGAAGAAGGTATTCAGATTTATGAAGCTTTGCGAGATGCAAGTCCATTTTTAGCTTCACGCTTGGCTAGTAAAATTGAAGATTACAAAGGATTTATTTAAGTACATATTAGTATAGATTTTTTTCTATAATAAAAAATTGTAAATGTTTGATCCTCTTATTTTAACTTTTGTATTAGGTCTAATTATTCCCTTTTGTCTTGCTCAGATTATGCCTAACATGAAGTGGCTGATAGCTTATGCTTTTTCTTTTGGAACTTTAGCTACTTATCTGCATTACGATCATCTAACTAGGCCTATAGAGCGACAAGGAAATGGTTTTGTCTACTTATTCGCAACAGCTCTGATTTATTTAATTTCTTTATCGGGAATTATAGGAATAGTCAATAGATCTGTTATATTATTCTTGAAGTCAGAAGGATATAAAATCAATATATTGTTTATAATTAATATACTTTGTCTTGATGTAATGATTATTTATATCGCATTCTTGATGTGGAAATAATTAACTAATCAATCAACTACTAAAGGCATCAGCTTCAGAAACAAGATTAGTAAGAAAACTAGGTCAACCCTCTGACTCAGAAATGCAACTTGTTTCTCAAGCATTAGCTATTGTCTTAAGTCTTGATTAATCAATAAATTAGCGATCGCTTAGTCAAGTGTTGGAAGCGCGATCGCTGTTTTTAACGAACCGCCAAGACGCAGAGAACGCAGAGGAAGAAAGAGTGCGATCGCTTGCTGATTTTGTCAGTGCGTAGGCGGATAGTGGGTAACAGCAAAGCATCGCATACCACTGCTAGACTAAAAGCAATGATGAGACAATAGCAGATGGTTTCCAGCGTTGGAATTACTGACACCATTAAAAGCTTGAACGATTTACAGACTTGCTGTAATTTAACTCAAGCTGATAGCGATCGCTTTTTCTACGAGTGGATTGATGACTTACCTGAACTCAACCAACAAGAACAGGCGGGTATTGCTCGAATTAAGCAGCGTTATGACTACCACCGCGTTGATGGTCTACTGTTAGAAGGTACGATTAACCTTTTAGTGGTTTCACCACTATTAGAACTTGCAGGTTTTCTAGATCCACCATATCGAATTCGCTCACCCTATGGCGTTGGATTAGAACTTGAAGATCCTGATGAAACGATCCGCGGCTTTATTGACACACTAGTTGTGCAAGAAAGGTTGTGGATTTTAGTTGTGGAGTCGAAACGAACTAGCATTTCAGTACCAGCAGCATTACCGCAGTTATTAGCTTATATGCTGACTAATCCTCAGAGTGATAAACCTGTGTTTGGAATGGCAACAAACGGCGATGAGTTTGTATTTCTCAAGCTTACTCTCACAGACACTCCACAGTACGATGTATCACAGACATTTTCTTTATTTCCTCGAAGACATGAGTTATCTGAAGTCTTGCGGATTTTGAAGCGATTAGGACAAGCGGTATTGGAGTAAGAATTTTTCCATCTTTTTAACGAACCGCCAAGGCGCAGAGGACGCAGAGGAAAAAGGAGAGCGATCGCTTTTAATTTATAAAGTTAAATACAATATATGAAAAAATTATTTAATTTGATAAATATTTTCCACGCGACTCAGGTTTAATGAAGGTTTATTTCACTTTTGGCTAAGGATAATTACTGAGATATTTTGACCTTACCTATTCCAAAATTGTTGATTGATGACAATAATATTTAGATTTAACGGTTCAGTAAAGCTTCTAGATAGACTTGTCACAAACTAACAAATACTTATCTAAGTGGAAAGAGTCTTGAATACTTACACAGTAATTATGTTAGGGCCATCTGGCTCAGGCAAGACAGTATTTTTAGCAAGTATGTATAAGAAGCTATCTACTCAGGGAGAACATGGTTTCTTCTTAGAAGTTGATGGAGCAGAAAAAAGAAAGCGACTAAACAATATCTATAAACAAATTGCTGTTGATGAGACATGGCCCATAGCAACACAACAAGCAGAAATATCAGAATGGACTTTCACTTGCCGTGTTCAGACAGAAAACCTGCCGATTTACTCAGCTTGTAGATTTGCCTATTTAGATTATGCTGGTGGCAGGCTAACAGATGAAGAAATGGGAGAAGAAGACGCGGCATTTGAGAGTAAGCTTAAAGAAGCTGATACTATGCTGGGATTGTTAGATGGTCAAATGCTTTCTGCATTAATGCGTAATGAAAAGGTGGGAAAAGTTTGGGCTATAAACCATTTACGCAATATGCTGGATGTAATGCAGAGTACTTCAAAACCAATTCAATTTATTATTAGCAAATGGGATATCGTAGAAAGCAACTTTACATTAGAGCAAATACGTGAGCGCTTGCTACAAATTGAAGAATTTAAGAATATAGTCGAACGACGTAATAAATCGCGTACACCAGTTCGCTTAATTCCAGTAAGTTCAGTAGGTATAGGTTTTGCTAAATTGCAACCAGATGGTAGTATGGCAAAAACCGGGGAATTACCGCAGCCATTTCAAGTAGAAGTACCTCTAGCTTGTGTTTTGCCAGATATGATACAAAGCTACTTAGAGGAACTTATAAGAAAGAAGCAAGAAGAACTTAGTAAACCAATTGAAGAGAAAGCAGACCTGAGTTTTTGGGATAAATTAGGTCAATTTTTTGGTGATGGCCTAAAATTTCTACAAAATATACAACAACTTTTGCCTAAAAAATACCAATTTGCCGAAGACATTTTAAAAAAAATGATTGAGTATGCTGAAGAACCAGCACAGAAGAAACAAGAGGCAGCAGTCAAAAAAACTGATGAACTTCGTCGGGAACAAGCAGCATCGCTTAAGGCAGTGTCCGATGAAGAAACTGCGCTCAAGCATGTAATCAATTGCTTCTTATCTATCAGAAATAAACTCGATCATACTTTTCCAGAATCGTATATTACTTTGCTATGAAAAGTATTCAGGCTTGGGGGTTTTTGGTAAGCCGTAATCAATACCTTGACTACAGGACAGTTGTAGCTCCTAACTTCATGTGTCAATCTGGTACATCTAGCGTACTTGCTAAGGCAGCAGGAGGGGATTTGACTCAAAAAGGTTCTGCCGTATATCGTAAAATTGAACATCCCAAACTTGGGCATCTTACTCTAGTTTTTCGGGTTATCGAAGCAACTGTGAAAGACACGGGTATTGCAGGAAATGGAGTTTTAAAAGATTCATTTGGAAGAGAAATACGTTTAATAGAGGGTATTGTTTTGAAAGAAATAATGCCAGATATTGTAGTGACTGAGGATATTATAGTAACTGAGGGAAATCTTGAAGAAATTCACAAACAGCTTGTAGAGTATTACCGTGAATTTTGGGACTACAGTACTCCTAAACCTGCTATTCCTTCAGAACCTTTTAATTTGCCCGAAAATAGTTCAGATGACTGTTTGAATTACCAAACTTTACAGCCATATACCGTAGGTGCTAATCAACTACAGATACAATCACAACGATCACTAGCTATTTCCAATATTTCAACTCTTGAGATTGATAATTAAGAGTTGTAAGCTAGATTCACAAACTAATCCGCTACAAAAAATTCCACTTTTATATGACTTGTTGAGATGGTTATTCTTAGATAGATCGAGAGATTAAATTCGAGAAAACTAGCTCCATTCATTAAAAAAACTTGCCCTGGGAGCATAATACCCCCAAGACAAACTCTCTTTATCTCTTTCCTCCGCGCTCTCTGCGCCTCTGCGCTTCGTTAAAGTTGCTTCACTTCCGAAACCAACTTCGACACCATATCTTTAGCGCTACCAAAGAGCATCGTAGTTTTATCCTTGTAGAACAATTCATTATCTACACCGGCAAAACCCGTACTCATGCCGCGCTTAATCACAATTGTCTGCTTAGCCCGATCTACTTCCAGAATCGGCATACCATAAATCGGGCTATTGGTATCGCTACGCGCCGCTGGATTTACCACATCATTAGCTCCAATTACTAAAGCCACATCCGCTTGCTCAAACTGGGGATTGATATCATCCATATCATACAGCTGCGTATAAGCCACATTTGCCTCTGCCAGTAACACATTCATATGCCCCGGCATTCTCCCAGCAACAGGGTGAATGGCATACTTAACATCAACACCCATGCGTTCTAGCTGATCTGCTAACTCCCGCACGCTATGTTGCGCTTGGGCAACTGCCATACCATAACCAGGCACAATCACTACAGAACGGGCATAACCCAACATCATCGCGCCTTCTTCGGGATCGATGCTGCGGACGGTTTGATCGCCTGTACTACCTGCTGCACCACCACCGCTAGCTGCCGCTGAACCAAAAGCACTGAACAGCACGCTGAAGAGTGAGCGGTTCATGGCTTTACACATAATCTCGGTAAGGATAATACCAGAGGCTCCCACTAATGCCCCAGCGATGATCAACATATTGTTCATCACCACGAACCCAGCGGCGGATGCTGCTACACCTGACAAGGAGTTCAACAGCGAAATTACC
Source organism: Nostoc minutum NIES-26 (assembly GCA_003326215.1). Taxonomy (GTDB): domain Bacteria; phylum Cyanobacteriota; class Cyanobacteriia; order Cyanobacteriales; family Nostocaceae; genus Dendronalium; species Dendronalium minutum. The sequence goes on from LXQD01000012.1 coordinate 99,945, forward strand.
ACGGGCATATCGCCACCACCAATGGGGATGACGAACATTACACCCAGCACTAAGGAAACCGCAACCACTGCTAAGAATATGGGTAGGCTATCAGGTGTAACGATCAAGTAAGCACTACCCACTACATAAGCACCCAACAGCAAGAGGTTAAATGGTTGCTGGAAAGGAAATGTAATCGGGGAACCGCTGATTAAACCTTGCAATTTGGCAAAGGCTAGAAAACTACCTGTGAAGGTAACACCACCGATTAACACATCCAACAGCATGGAAATGTTGACATCGAGGGGTATCGCTTGAGAACTATCCAACAACCGCCAGAATTCAGCAACGGCGACTAGTGCGGAAGCTGCACCGCCTAAACCGTTAAGTAAACCCACCATTTGGGGCATTTCTGTCATTTGGACTTTGTAGGCTGCGATCGCACCAATCCCAGAACCAATTGCCAAGCCTAACAAAATCATTTCATAATTCAACACATGTTGATCTAGCATTGTCGCCACAATGGCTAGCAACATCCCCACAGCTGCAATGACATTACCGTTGCGCGCTGTAGCTGGCGATCCCAGCTTTTTCAAACCCAAAATGAATAAAGATGCAGCGACTAAGTACGTCAGCTGAATCCCAGTTGGTAGAAAGTCGCTCACGCCTTAATCTCCTTTTTCTTGAACATTTGCAACATTCTGTCGGTGACTAGAAAACCACCCACGACGTTGACTGTTGCCAGTACCACGGCAATCAAACCGAGAATCACCGAAACACTGGTCTCTCTAGCACCAGCAGCCACTATCGCCCCAAGTACCGCAATGCCAGAAATCGCATTTGAGCCTGACATTAAGGGTGTGTGCAGAGTTGGTGGGACTTTGTTGATCACTTCAAAGCCGATAAAAGATGCCAAAACAAATACAAACAAAGCAGCAAGTAATGCTTCTGTCATGAAAAAACTCCTGAAATTTTGTCAGTGGTCAGTGGTCAGTGGTCAGTAGTCAGTAGTCAGAAAACAACTAACAACTGACAACTGACAACTAGCAACTAACCTATTGAGCCGCACCGACACCGCTTACTGCTTGTAGCGCATCCCGCACTCGTTGATTGCGAATTTCACCTGTATGGGTAATGCAAGCTGCATCAACGATGTCATCAGCAAAGTCCACTTGCAAAGCTTTGTCTTTTATTAGCAGTTGGACTAACGATGTCACGTTCTTGGAATACAGTTGGCTGGCGTGGACTGGCATCGATGACGGTAAATTGATAGGGCCAATAATTGTCACGCCGTTCCATACAATATCTTTGCCGGGTTCTGTACAGGCACAGTTACCACCTTGTTCGGCAGCCATATCCACAATTACCGAACCTGGTTTCATTTGTGCCACCATTTCTTCTGTGACTAGCAATGGTGCTTTTTTCCCAGGAACTAAGGCCGTAGTAATCACGACATCAGCATTTTTGACGTGTTCGGCGACGACTTCTTGGGTACGTTGTTTGCTAGCTTCGGAAATTTCTTTGGCGTAGCCCCCGGCGGCGGTTGTTTCTTCTTCGAGTTGGACTTCGACGAATTTTGCCCCTAAGCTTTGCACTTCTTCTTTGACAGCAGGACGGATATCAAAGGCTTCTACTACTGCTCCCAACCGTCTGGCGGTGGCGATCGCTTGCAATCCTGCTACACCAGCACCCATGATAAATATTTTGGCGGGAGCGATCGTGCCTGCGGCAGTTGTCAGCATCGGGAAATATTTTGGTAACGCCGCAGCAGCAATCAAAACTGCCTTATAACCTGCTAGCGATGCTTGAGAGGATAAAGCATCCATACTTTGTGCCCTGGTGGTACGGGGGATCAATTCCATACTCAAGGCTGTGACTTTGCGATTAGCTAGTTGCTGCGCCACCACAGGATTTCCCAAAGGATTCAGGAAACTGATTAAGACAGCTCCTTCCCGCAGTAAGTCAATCTCTGAACGTCCATCTTCTCGCTCTTGCGGTGGGCTGACTTTCAATAAAATATCTGCTTCACCCCATAATTGAGCGGGATCGTCGATAATTTTAGCTCCTGCTGCTTCATAGGCAGAATCGCTAAAAAAAGATCGCTCTCCCGCACCGGTTTCTACCTGCACTTCTAAGCCTTGTTTTACTAATCGGGCAACGGTGTCAGGATTTAATGCCACACGACGCTCACAAACTTCTATTTCTTTAGCAACTGCTATTCTCATGAAATCTCCTAGAGATAAATACTTAATCTCTGCTAAATATGCAATTTCCCAATTAGGGAAGTCTCGAACTTAATAATTCAGGACAGAAACTTTCGGCGATTTTTTCCTAGTAGATTGAGCCTTGAATTCCTCTCCCACTCTTGGTTTTCCAGACAAAGCCTCGCTTTCCTGCTCGCAGACTCACGCTTGCTGATAGTTACAAATAGGTTTACATGCTATTGCAAATCCTATGTTGATTCCCAAATTTACATCCTGGTCTTCAGCTTGTTTTAGGGATTGAAAAATTTTGGTCTTCTTTTTATTACATAGTGCAATATTTACCAATTTTTTGAAGCTTGATAATTTTTCAATTAATTTTTGAGGATTCTCGCTTTGATTCAAGCTTATTTTAATCAATTTATCTCAAGTTCATTGGCGATCGCTATTGACATGGCTCAATTTTTATAACAAAAATCTTAAATTAAGATACACTTATACATATTTAGAAACACAATCAAAACCGTACTGTGTTTATATCTAGTTCAAATTTGACTCTTCGGGAGATAGAAATGGCTATTCTACAAAGGTCATGCAAACAATACAGTATGCGTTAAATCCACTACAGCGTATTTTTACTGATAAACAACCATCTAGAGTAAATGGCACTATTTGTTGACATCTAACGTCCAATGTCAGGAAGTCAGTAGTAAAGTTTAGTTACGAATACTGAATCTTAGTTATTTAAATAACAAAACCTAATTGTTGTGAGAGGAGTTTAACTATGCGACGTTTGCTTTCTGCTTTAGCTGTGACTAGCTGTTTGCTGGCTGGATTTCCAGCCATGACCTGGGGGCAAACCTTACCTGGACTCACACTGTTCAGCGGTGTCAAAAACGAAAATCAGCTACCCTTCCGGTTAGACTTTGGTGGACAAACTAATAGCTGGGATAGATACATCTTAAGAATTCCAGAGAAAAAGATGAAGTTGGCAGTTGCTCAGTTTGCCATTACCTATCCAAATTATTACAAAGGAACCTTTGACCCCAAAAAGGTAGAGGTGAGGGTTAAAGGTAAAAAAGTTCCCCTGTCTGAAGTGAAATGGAACAAAGAAAGTCGCGTATTAGAAATTTTTCCTCAAGAGCCGGTGCCAGCAGGTAATAAGGTAGAAGTAGTATTATCTAACGTGAAAAACCCAGCATTCGGCGGTACTTACTATTTTAACTGCCAAATTCTTTCTCCTGGGGATGTGCCACTGCTGCGTTACTTGGGAACCTGGATTATCAGCGTTAGTTAAGTTAGTTGTGAGGCAGTGCGTTGGGGAGACACTGCGTTGCGCGGGTTCAGAGCGTTGTAGACGGGCTTTGCGCGGTGAACCAGCGCGGTCTTTGGGAGCCACTGCGTTGGGCGGCTCTGCCGACTTGTACCGCTAAAGCGGAACCCGCAGGGTAGCAAGTGGCGTGGTTTCCCCCATGAGCGACTGGTGTTAGCGTAGCGGTAGCGACGTTAGGAGCATCACCCGAAGGGCTTTCCGCAGGGTAGCAAGAGCAAGTGTCGTCGGGTTTCCCAACTTGTAGACGCTTCTGCTGCTTCCCGCAGGGTAGCAACTGCCGTTAGCGACGCAGGAGCGTTACCCGTAAGGGTCAGTTGTTAGTGACTACTAACCACTGACTATTGACTTTTTTACCGGAATCTTCATTTTATAAACGTAAAGTGATACAATAATAGATTGTGACTTTTTATAGAAATCGCCTAGCAGGAGAACGTTATGCAGAGAACCTTGGGCGGCACTTGCCGTAAGAGAAAAAGAACTTCTGGTTTTCGTGCCAGAATGCGGACACCAGATGGAAGAAACGTAATTCGGGCTAGGAGAAAAAGAGGACGTTATCGTCTAAGCGTTTAGGGTATCTCCAGCTAAAACGACTGTGGCTTTGCCCAAGGCGAATCGACTCAAATCTCGCAAAGATTTTCAGGCAGTTTTCCGGGAAGGAATTCGGCGACAGAGTTCTCATCTCACCTTGAGAGCTTTACGACCATCGTGTTCAACAGAGCCATCTCTGGATGCTGCCATAAATAAACCTCTAACGAACTCAGGACAGCTTGCAAGCACACAAATTGGCATTTCGATTAGTACAAAAGTTAGCAAAAGAGCAGTAGTTCGCAACCGAATAAAACGTCAGATTACCGCTGTTTTACATAACTTTTTGCCGAAATTGTCCCCAGGCTGGCGGCTAGTGTTCGTTGTAAAACCAACAGCAGCAGAATCTAAGTGCGTAAGCCAACAATTTCTGCAAGAATTAGAGCAGTTGTTGGCACAAGCTGAGGTATTCCATGGGAATTCGTGAAGAAATTTATTATGAAGGCGGTCCTCACGTTGGGGACTTGATTCTAAACCTGTTAATCGGGCTAACCGTCGTCGGAATACCATTGACAGTAGGAGCAATCGTTAGGGCATTGTGGCTGCGTTACAGGATCACAGATCGCCGGATTTCTGTGATGGGAGGTTGGATGGGGCGCGATCGCACTGACGTGATTTACTCAGAAATTGTCAAAATTGTCAAAGTCCCGCGCGGTCTTGGTATTTGGGGAGATATGGTAATAACTCTGAGAAATGGTAGTCGTCTGGAAATGCGGGCTATTCCCAAATTTCGGGAAGTCTATGACTACATCAATGAAAAAGTTACTGCCAAAAATCCCCAGTACAGTAGTGCAGCCAATAAGTGATAGTAAGTAGGGAGTAGGAGAAAAATTAAAAATTAAAAATTCCTAACTCAGCGCTCATAATTTTGAAGTGCGGCTATCCGTAGCGTAGGATAGTCGCAGACTAAGTCATGATTTAGATAAATTAGATTCAGTTCAGTTTACAGTACCTCAGGTTGGATTCAGAATAATGGATTTTGGTATCGGGTTTCTCTCGAACAACGTAATGCTGCCAATCATAGACTTCTTCTATAGCATTGTGCCTAGCTATGGATTGGCGATCGTTGCCTTGACATTGATAATCCGCTTCGCGCTCTATCCCCTGAGTGCTGGTTCAATTCGCAGTATGCGGCGGATGCGAATTGTACAACCTCTGATGCAAAAGCGGATGGCAGAAATCAAGGAGCGTTATAAGGACGATCCGCAAAAGCAGCAAGAGGAAATGGTCAATGTTCAAAAAGAATTTGGCAACCCACTAGCAGGATGTTTGCCACTCCTATTGCAAATGCCAGTTCTGTTAGCGCTATTTGCAACATTGCGGGGTTCGCCTTTTGCTGGGGTAAACTACTCTGTTAACTTGCAAGTCTTTCCTTCTGAACAAATCGAACGAATTCAACCGCAAGCCTTTGCGACTCCTCCCCAAAACATCTACATTGCTGATGGAGATCGTGTTAAAGTAAGTGCCATTCTTCCTAGTGGCAACAAATTAACAGTAGGCGAACAAACCAAAATACAATATCAGACTCTTGAAGGCAAACCATTTCAGGTTCTCTTAGCAGAACACCCAGAAAATAAGTTGGTTCCTGAGTGGAAAGTCACAAAAGGCGAAGATAGGATCAAAATTGATGCTGAGGGTAATATAGAAGCCCTACAACCGGGAGATGTCACAATTCAAGGAACAATCCCCGGACTGGCAGCAGACAAAGGATTTTTATTCATTGATGCTTTAGGTAGGGTTGGCGCAATAGATCCCGACAGTACAATCCACTGGGATATCGTCGCAATGATAGTCTTCTTTGGGATTAGCCTCTATGTTAGCCAAATGCTTTCCGGGCAAAATTCGAGTGGTGGAAACCCACAGCAGGAAACAGTCAACAAAATTACCCCAGTCATCTTTTCTGGGATGTTTTTGTTCTTTCCTCTACCAGCTGGGGTACTGATGTATATGGTGATTGGTAATATTTTCCAAACACTGCAAACCTACATTCTTTCCCGCGAACCCCTACCAGAGGAACTACAAAAAATAGTAGACTCCCAAGAGAAAGAAGTAGCGGCAGAACAAAAGTCATTACCTTTTGAGCCAAAAAGTTCTAAGAAAAAGACTACAGGTTGATAGATGAGCGACAATCCCATGCAGCGAGGTCAGCAGTGGTTAAAAACACTGCTGGAACTCACTGGAGTATCCACTGAGATTCAAAGCAAATTAGAAACTGCCCAATCTCAAGAGGGTGATTCCTCGGAACCAGATAATTACTGGTTGACAATTGATGAAAATAACTTGACACCAGAAGAAATTCAAGTTCTTATTGGTGCTGATGGTTCTGTGCTAGATGCGATTCAGTATCTAGCTAATTCAGTTTTAAATCTGAGCCAACCACACGAGGGCCAAGCTTCTTATACCATTGAGTTGAATGGCTACCGCATCAAAAGACAAGCGGAAATTTGTTCATTAGCAGAAGCCGCAGCTGATGAAGTGCGTTCTACAGGTCAAGAAGTGGAAATCAAATCTCTCAGTTCAGCCGAACGCCGTCAAATCCACACATTCTTGAAGGAATTTAGAGATTTAGAAACCTTTAGTCGTGGTAAAGAACCACATCGTCATCTGGTGGTTCGTCCGGCTTTGGTGGAATGAGTTAAAAGATAGAAGTTAGGAGTTAAGTAGATGAATATAAGATATTTTGTCATTGCCTTGGCGCAGCCTTCCCGTAGGGTACGAAGTGAAGCAATCGCAAAGACTGAGATTGCTTCACTTTACTGCGTTACGCTCGCAATGACATTTTATATTTAATTTCGCCCAGCTACTTAGGAGTTAATTGAAAGCTCGTAACCATATCATAATTTCAAAATTTTTATTGTTCCTAAGAGATAAACTAAAAATAAAGTATCAGCAAAATTGCTGATAACTAGCATAAATTTTCGTGAGGACATCTCACAAATCCTATGGACGCAATTTTTATTCCGCAGCTAACTAAAGCCCCGGAGCGGACAGAGGAATTTCAGGTGAAAGAGTTTCTGCCTGGTCTGGAAACGTTGACACCAGTTCGCGGTCGTGTCCGCGTCCAGCATCAAGGCAATTACCTGGAAGTGTCCGGTCAGGCAGAGGCAATTATTACTTGTACCTGCAACCGCTGTTTGCAACAGTACAATCATCGTTTGATGGTTGATACTGAGGAAATCATCTGGTTAGACGAAACTGTTAATCAAGCACAGGACTTGCCTTTAGAAAGGGAAGTGGCGATGGAAGATTTGGTAGAAACTCTACCACCCGATGGTTACTTTTACCCCAGCGAATGGCTGTATGAGCAGATGTGCTTGGAATTTCCTCAGCGTCAACTATGTGACCTCAATTGCCCAGGTATTCTAAGTACTGCTGCTGATAGTTCAGAAAAGCCTGTTGATAACCGCTGGGCTTCTTTGGAAGCTTTAAAAAAGCAACTTCCAGGATAATGGGGTGTGGTCAAAGCTCTAATTACTTCAAGTAGTACAAAATATCTAGCAGTTTACTAAGCTAATCTATAATGTTTACCTATAAACCCGGTTTCTCTAAGAGACTGGGTTTCTTAAATTTACTTGGTAAACTAGATAAGATTGTAAACAACAAAATTGCTTAAACGATAACTAATAAAAGATGTTTATTAAAAGGCTTCAAATATTTCATTATAAATCGTATATAAACTCTAATTTACTGCAATTTTCTCCAGATATAAATATTATTGTTGGACGAAATAATTCTGGTAAAACATCATTACTCGAATTACTTACACTAAATTTTGAAAATCATCCCCATGAAAGTATAAAGACATTACCAAATAAATTTGTAACCATAAAAGAAAAATCCAAACTAGAGATAACTTTGCATATTGATAAAGAGGAATTACGAAGTTTTATCAAACAGCTTATGCCTAATGTTGGAATTCCTAGAGCAGCCACTAAAAAATATTTTTTAATCGCTCCTAAATATGAATACGATCCAGATACATATCATAACCAATACATGAGTGCTATTGATGAATCTGTTAGATACGCCATTAAAAATTTTCAAGATATGTTAGAAAACCAGGATTTTTTAGAGATACATTTATCTTTACTTTCTAATATAAATTTAGATAATAATAGTTTAAAAAACTTACTTAATTTTGAATCCTATGAACAAGCATTTGAGAATGTTTATTATAAGATAAAATATGATGAGAGAGAAAATATTGTTTTTGAAGAGACTATTTATTCTGAAGACGGTATTGTTGATGACAACGGTATTGTTCAAGAACCTTTTGTTAATTATAGTGGAAAAATTCAAGAAAGCATAGGTTATAAACTATTTGAGAAGTTTCAAAATTGTATTTATAGATTTCAGGCGGAACGCCTAAATGTAAGTATTTGTAAATTTGAAAATAATAGTGTTCTAAAATCAGATGCGTCTAACCTTGCTGAAGTACTTTGTATATTGCAGGGTAAGAATCCAGGAATCTTTACTAAATTTAATAAATTAGTTTCAACTATTTTACCTGAAATCAAATGGATTTCTATTGTATCAGGAGATAATTCAAATGTTGAAATTAAGGTTTGGACTATAGATCCTAATTTTAACAGAGATGATTTATCACTTTCTATCTCATTATGTGGAAGTGGAGTCAGTCAAGTACTAGCAATCTTATATATCATAGTTTCTTCTGAAGAACCTAGAACATTAATCATTGATGAACCACAATCATTTCTACATCCAGGAGCAGCAAAAAAACTTATAGAAGCTATAAAAGAATTTCCACAGCATCAATATTTTATTGCCACTCATTCTCCAGAAATTATTACAACAGCCGACCCATCTAATATTATAAAACTCCAATATGAAAATTCTGAAACAACAGCATTAGTAATAGACTCAAAACAAATAGAATCACAAAATTCTATTTTAGCTGAACTCGGAGTTAGGTTGTCTGATGTTTTTGGTGCTGACAGTATTCTTTGGGTGGAAGGACAAACTGAAGAAAAATGCTTTCCATTAATACTTGAAAAAGTAGCAAAAATATCCTTGAAAGGTATTAAAATTTTATCTGTCAATAGTACTGATGCTCTTTTAGACGGAAAACGGTCTGACCTAGTTTTTGACATTTATGAAAAGCTCACAGCAGGAACAAGTTTGTTTCCACCAGCTATCGGATTTATATTTGATAGGGAAAATAAGACATCAATAAAAATTCAAGAATTAGAAAATAGAGGTAAATATCCAGTTAAATTTTTAGGCTTGCCTATGTATGAGAATTATTTACTGAACGCAGAGGCACTGTCAGCCATAATTAATGAAGAAGCTACATGGTTAGGAAAGCCTATTACTAGTGTTCAGGTTCAAGAACATCTCGACATAGTTAAGCATGAAAACAGTTATATTTTACCAAACGCCAAAGAAGAATCTTATTTACACAAAGTTCACGGTGCAAATATTATTACAGGTGTGTTCCAAAAATTCTGTGATAATTTATTAGAGTTTAGAAAAACTAAACACTCTTACAAACTAACAAAATGGATTGTTGAGAATCAGCCTCACTTACTATTAGGACTAGCAGAAGAGTTGATAAGAATACTAAAATAAAACTTTATCATGATTATTTAAATTATGCTCACTACAAAAGTAGACTAATTTAAAGTGCGCTAGCTACTTAACAAGACGTATGGCTGTTATATTTCATTTCAAAATATGTAATTTGTTTAATAAATTACCCAGCAAACCGAATTTATAAGTTATTCCTCACTAGATTCTAAAATATCCAATTCATCTAGTGCCTTCTGAATAGCTTGTCTAGCAAAATCCGCCGGACTCTCTAAAGCCTTCAGTTTAGCCATCATTGATTGTGTAACTCTAATATTAAATCTTTCAGTTAGCGGTTCATCCCTTTCAGTGGAGAAACCGTATTTTTTGATGTCCGGGTTCCCCTTCTTTCTTGCCATATTATTTTTTACACTAATTGTTGACTAATAGCGAGCATGCATATTATTATAAATTTGTTGGTGGCTAATGCAACTTCCAGGGAGCCTAGCCACCACATCCACTTTTACAAGCAGACAATACTATGTTTACACGATCGCAACTCGAAATTAAAACCCTTAACGAATTACGCGACTTGTGCCGCAAGTACGGCATTAAACCAACAGGTAATCCTGGTTATAAAGTTAGCTATATCACCTCGTTGATGGCATTCCCTGAGTTAGCCATCAAGCAAACCAAAGAAGCTAGAGGGCTGAAAAGACCTAGCTGGGACAAATTACAAGTTATGGGAGAATGCTTAGATGAAATGGGTACGCCTACTGACGAACAGTCAGCATTAATTAAAGCCACGATGGAAGGGAAAAAGCTGCCTTACCCCAATCGTTTCGACCAAGAAATGCTGCTTGCCATCTACAAAGCTAAATTACACCTCGAACAAGTAATAGACCTTTTACACCAGTAAGCCCAAAATAAGGCGATCGCTAGATTGCGATCGCTTATTTCCTGAGAAGGAATGAAAATTACTGTCGTTACAGGGTTAACAGCAGTACATATCCCCTGAAAGGTTGAGGTGTAGTAGAAAACCTAGAAAAATAAAAGGTAAAAGAATGAATTTTGCCTTTTTGCTCCATCCTTTTACCTTTTTATGTACCTGATGCTTATTTAATGTTAGCCCTTGCATCCCTCACTGCGGCAATAAAAAATAATCCTGTTAGAGGAATACTCAACCCTAGGATAATTGCAGTTGCTGGAACACCCAAATCTGGCTGTCCGTAACTAAGTTCAAAAATTGAACCGACGGCTGCGATCGCTGTTATACAAGAACCACCGAGAAATAAACCGCTTTTTGGAGTTAAATACACTACTAGCCCCCTATGCTACTGGTTTCACAGCTTGATATGAGAAGCCATTCTTAGATAACTCCTGTGCCAAAGTCAAGGAGTTTTCTACGCGGTCTACAAATACTACCCCGTTCAGATGATCCATCTCGTGCTGAATGCAGCGTCCTAGTAAGTCATTAGCCTTTAATGTCCGAGGACGACCATATTCATCTTTATAAGCAATTTCCACTTCTTCGGGACGCTTAACGTCCATGTAAATGTTAGGAATGCTCAAACACCCTTCTTGGGCAACGCAGATTTCTTTACTCACCTGTTTAATCGTGGGATTAATCAATACCAGTGGTGGATTGGCAGCGTTATCTGGTTCAAGGTCAATGACAATTAGTTGTTTATGAATTCCCACTTGGGGAGCAGCCAAACCAATACCATCGTTGCTGTACATAGTTTGCAGCATTTCGCGTATCAGTTGGCGAAGTTCATCATCTACTTTAGTAATACGCTTTGCGGGTTGACGCAGAACGCGATCGCCTAAATAGTGCAGTTCCAAAGGCGGATTTTTTAACTTTTTTTTCTCAACAGCAATTTCAGAGGGCATGATTCTCAATGGCTAAACTGTGAAAATTCCTACTACTTCAATTCTATCAATCTCGTCAGTGGTCAGTTGTCGATTGTTAGTTGTACTTACTACTGAATAGTTTTTTGGCTTTCAGTCCATCTAAAAGTTTGCTCTGTCGAGTATAAATGGTGATGTTATCTCACGCAAAGACGCAAATCCGAACTTTGCGCCTGAGCGCGAAGTTTAGATTTTGGGGTGATGTGTGTTTAAATTTCTCACAAAACTTGACTACTTACTTAAAGAAACTTTCCTGGGTTTGCTACGCGGAGGGTGGATGAATTGGGCAGCTGTGAGTACTGTGACAGTGTTACTATTTTTATTCGGCTTGAGTTTACAAACTTCCTGGCAAGTAGAAAAACTCCTTAACCAATTCGGTAGCCAGTTGGAAGTATCAGTTTATCTTGAGCCAGGCATCCAAGCCCAAGCCATTGAGCCATTTGTGGCGAAAATGCCAGAGGTGGTAGGGATAGAAACAATTACTAAAGAGCAAGCTTGGACTAAGTTAGTCAAGGAACTGGGAATTTCGGATATTGATGGTGCTACCCAACAGTTAGGGGATAATCCTTTGGTGGATGAGATGAAGGTGAAAGCCCGTAACTCTCAAGTTGTACCGACTTTAGCAACTCAATTGGCTAAGTTGCAGGGAGTTGATACAGTACAGTACGTAGATGAAGCAGTTAAACGCATCGCTCAGTTACATCAAGGTCTAAACTGGATTACTTTGACAATTACAATTATTCTTACTTCGACCGCGATCGCCGTTACTACTACCACTATTCGACTAATTGTCATGGCGCGGCGGCGGGAAATTGAAATCATGCAACTGGTGGGAGCAACTGCTGCTTGGATTTATCTGCCGTTTATTTTGCAAGGAATAGCCTTTGGCTTGCTTGGCGGTGCGATCGCTTGGAGTTTTATTTCTGTCATTCAACAGTTTCTGAGTAAGTTAATAGCCAATCAACCTGAATTTATCCAATTTATTACCAATGGTTTGCAACTCACTCCCGCACAAATTTTACTATTGCCACTGATTCTCTTAAGTTTTGGTGCAGCGGTAGGATTAATGGGGAGCTTGTTTGCTGTGCAGCGTTTTGCCAAAGGATAGTCAGTGGTCATTGGACAAATGTCTTATTTACGAATTACGAATTATTATGAAATCTCAATGGGAAAGTTTTTTACAAAATCTCGGTGTATGGGAAGGTTCATTCACCGTGTTTTCGCCTCAAGGTACATTTGTCAAGGATATCCCTAGCCGTCTCACTCTAGAAAAGCTGAACGACAACGACAAAGTTCGGCTGACTCTATGTCGTTCGGGGCTAAACGATATGGTATTAGATTTTACTTCTGTGGGTGGAAGCCTGCTGTTTTTTGAAAATGGGGCCTTTTCTCAAGGTTCAATTCAGCTTGCACCATTTACCGAATTTGGATCAGAATTTAGTTTTATCTATGAAAATCGCCGCTTACGTCTGGTGCAAATTTTCGACCAAAACGGTCATTTAGACAGACTCACCTTAATTCGAGAACACTTAGCTGATACTCCAAAAGCAGAACGTCCAGCGTTGCAGGTAGAAGACTTGTTAGGGACATGGCAAGGCGAAGCAGTCACAATATATCGAGATTGGCGATCGCCTGAAATTTACTCTACAACTCTGCAATTACAACTTGATGAAACTGGGCGATTAATTCAAAGTTTGAGTTTTGGCGAACGGACAATTACTTCAACTGCCACCATCAAAGGTTCTATCATCCACTTCGATCGAGATCCACAAAAGCAGATGCAAGTATTGCTATTACCTGATGGCGCTTCTGCAACTTCTCCCTTGCATGTGCAATTGCGTCAATCCCTCTTCCTAGAGGTGGGTTGGTTAATTCAGCCAAATCTGCGCCAGCGGATGGTTCGCAGCTACAACGATAAAGGTGAATGGACTAGCCTGACATTAGTTACTGAAGAAAAAACACAGCATTAGCTTGATGGCAGAATGATTTTATAGTCCGTTGAAACAGACTGAGGCTAATCACCTCAGTTCAAGCTGAGGCGGACAATAACAAATTAGCATTGTGAAAAATGTTTCAGACTTAAGCAATAACTCTCTGAAACTTTTATTCATTCGTGTCTTACTCTTCAAAAAATTGCCACTATAGCCTTCGGCAAGACAAGTTTGCTTTGCACTACGCGTAAACGCGTTCTTTGTAGTCAAGCCTTATCTATATATGAATATGAGAATGGCTAATTAATAGCCATGCTTGATTAAAACCTAATTCTCTACTTCCTCAGTCCGCAGTTAGTATATTTGATTGCACTCACCATAAAAACTTTACTGTACGCATCTAGCAATATAAATAACGTTTTTATACTAAGATATTGTCAATAAATACTTGAAATTTTCGTTACTTAAATTAAAAATTTTAAGTATCATTACGGAGGCAATATATTTTCTAGAGGAGTTAAATTCTAGTTGCAGTGCATTCGGAAGGAGAAACTTTAAAAACAAATCAAAATGTTAGAGAGATACATAACACACAATTACTTCGTACTGGGTCGTGTAAATTTGTAACAAGATTAGCGAGTTACTGTAAATAATCTGGGTAAGTTAGTAAAAACGTTTCCTGTCTGATATCTAGTTTTCAATGAATTAAACCAAATTAACAGCTAATTTAGAAGCTTGGAAAATTAAACCGTATATTTTGAACTCGACTCCTACATCTAAATCAGGGTAGATAGGTATTTGCATACATGCAACAAATATATCTGATAGTGTTGCAAACAACGATTCTTGTACTAGACATTCCTCGTCACTGGCTATAACTCAAAATTTAAAACATTTCGCATCTATCAAACCATACACAACCAGTTAAATTACAAAAGCAGAAATGAGACTTCTGAGCGGGTTGCATCTTCACACAATAAACTATGGCTTTGACAGAAGTAAGAGTAATTTTTGGTTGATAAATAGCATTTAGTTTTTATTGCCGCACTATCACTAACTTGCAGTCACCATAATATTTAAAATTTTAGAGAAAAAACTATGCCATCACCCTATTCAGGATTTCCAGATCCAGGAAGTAGCAAAAGTGCAGCTTTAGACACTACATCTGCATCATATATTAATGGCCCCCTTAGCAGTACCCCAAATATTTTTCAGGACTCCGTTAGTGGTACTGATATTAGCGATTATTACAAATTTCGCATTGGTGCAAGTAGCAGCGACCCCGATAGTGTGGTGACACTCAGATTGGATGGTCTGACTGGTAATGCAAGTTTGACACTATATAACGAAACTAGTAGTACTGCTCTCCAAACTGCGAATGCTAATGGTACGACACCAGAATTAATAGCTCATAGCCTCAATCCAGGTATCTACTACGTTCGCGTTGGGTCTGTGAGTGATGCTAGCACTAATTACAACCTCAGTCTCTCAGCTAATCCAATTACTACAAATAAACCCAATGATGACACACAAGCGCAAGCATTCAGTATTGGCACTTTAACTAGCAACTACAATACTAGTGATTATGTTGGCAATAGAGGTGTCATCCTCGATAACAATGACTATTACACATTCAACGTAGCCAGTAATGGAACGTTGAGCTTGACCTTAGATGGTCTAGGCGGCAATGCCAATTTAGAATTGCTGAATAGCTCTGGTACAAAAATTACCGATTCAACGCAAGCAGATACTAATCCAGAGTCGATTAATACTAGTCTTGCCAGCGGTACTTACTACGTTCGGGTGTTTCCTGGTGGGTTCGGTTCCACAAACTACACCTTGAACCTTGGCTTTACCACAGACCCAGCAGACAATGCAGGCAACACTCTAGTAACGGCTCGCAATATCAACACCTTAACTTCCACTCCTTCAGAGTTCACAGACTATGTAAATAGCGTTGACAACAACGATTATTACCGTTTTGATCTAACATCCAGCGCTTTAATTGACCTGAAAGTAACACCTGAAATAGCAAACGCCAATGTCCAACTGCTCAACAGCAGTGGTGGGTTAATAGTCAGTTCTACTCAGAGTGCTACTAATCTAGATATCATCCGACGCAGCTTGAATGCAGGTACATACTATATTCGGGTGTATCCTGCTTCCGGTGCGGCAACCAACTACGATTTGAGTGTTTCTGCTACAGCCATTCTCCCTGACATAGCACCCAACGCAAAACCTACAGCTAACAACATCGGTACGCTGAATGGTTCTCAGAACTTTAGTGATTTTGTTGGCACTATCGACACTAACGACTATTACAAGTTTAATCTGACTCACACAAGTACTTTCAATCTTACCCTCAGCGGTCTATCTGATAATGCCGATGTAGAGTTGCTCAATAACTCTGGGGTAATTATTCAAAGTTCAGCCCTGATGGGAAATGCTAGCGAGAATATCAACACCACCCTGACAGCAGGTACTTATTACATTCATATTAAGCCTGTTAGCACTGCTGAGACTTTTTACAACCTGAGTCTATCTGCCGAGATTCCAAGCACCATGCTGGAAATTTCCCCAGGTTCTGGCAGTTCCGACCCCAAAAATCTCACGGCGCTGGGTAACACGTTGTACTTTACTGCTAATGATGCTGTCAATGGTATCCAACTCTGGAAGAGTGATGGCTCTGTGGCGGGTACAACCAAAGTCACTAATATGAATCCTGGTAGCTTTAACCCAGACAAGCTCACGGCTTTTGGTAGCAAGTTGCTCTTCAGTGCTGATGATGGTACTAACGGTAGAGAACTGTGGGTTTACGATGGCACGACAGCTACATTGGTAAGTAACATCAATCCTGGCTCTGCGAGTTCTAACCCCAGCAATCTGACAGTACTCGGTAACAAAGCTTTCTTCACTGCTAATGATGGTACTAACGGCAATGAACTGTGGGTTTATGATGGCACAACAGTAAGTCTGGTCAAAGATATCTACTCAGGTGCTACAGATTCTAAACCCAGCAATCTTATCGCCTTTAACGGCAAGCTTTATTTCACTGCCAATGATGGTATTAACGGTGCTGAGTTGTGGTCAAGCGATGGTACCGCAGCTGGAACAACCCTTGTTAAAGACATCAGAATCGGTGGACTGAGTTCAGCTCCTGCCAAATTCACTGTCGTTGGTAACAGTCTCTACTTCACTGCCAATGATGGCATTAATGGCGTTGAGCTATGGAAGAGTGACGGCACAGCAGGGGGAACCAGTCTTGTCCAAAATATTACCCCAGGTACGGGTGGTTTTGGCCCAAGCGAACTCACATCTGTAGGCAGTACCTTATATTTCGTCACAGATAGCAACAATGACTTCAAGCAGGAACTATGGAAGATTGATACTAATGGCGTAGGGCGGGTCAAAAATGACCTGAATGCAGCCCCAAATATCGGTTTTGGCCCGCTCAATATGACTGCTGTCGGTAGCACCCTCTACTTTACAGCCTATGACAGCACAACCGGGCTGGAACTGTGGAAGAGTGACGGCAGTGATGTGGGCACAATTCTAGTTAAAGATATTTGGTCTGGTGCAGACCCTAACAACAGTATTCCCGATAGTCTCGTTAATTTTGGTGGCACTCTCTATTTTGCGGCTTCAGAGCCTACAAACGGTAGAGAAATATGGAGCAGTGACGGCACAGCTGTAGGTACGCGCAGGGTTAACAACATTAATTCTGGAACGGGCAATGCTAACCCTGCCCAGTTGACTGTCGTTGGTACGCGGCTGTTCTTGACTGCCACAAACGGGACAAATGGCACAGAATTGTGGGTTTTATGAAAAGGAGGTGATGTTTATAACGTTTTGAGTAATTAGCGCCAGTTAAATAATTGCATTCTCATTTGAAAAAAACTCTGGGCCGATTAGGAAATCTCTTCTAAATAGCGATCTCAAAATCAAAACCAAGAGGAAAAGCCGCGAAATTCAAAAGTAACCAAATTGACACAAAAACACGAGGGAGAGATTTTCATGAAAAGCAAAATTCTAGCTATTGCCGTTGCTGCAAGTACCGCTGTTGTAGGTAGCTTGTTCTCTGCACCAGCCCACGCTCAATTAACTGCTAACCAAGACGTGGACGTTGAAATTAACGTGCCAGAAGTACTCTTCTTGCGGACTTTCCAAACAATTTCATTGGATATTTCTGAAGCAGAATTAGGAGGAGTTACTGCAGGTGGAGTTGGTCAAGATTACAACAACCCTGGTTTGACAGACGGTACTACTACTATCGATCAAACCAGTCCATTTGCTGCTTTGTCAGCTGGCACTATCACAAAAAATGTGGCTGAGTTATACGCAGTTTGGTCTAACAACCCTGGCGGTGCTACCATTACCTTGACTGCCCCTACCCCTGGTCTGACAAGCGCTGGTGGTGCCACTGCAACCATTGCCGGTATCGCCAACACTGGTACTGACCCAACTACTGCAATTGGTTTACAAACACCTTATGTTGGCGGTGCAGATATCGATTTTGACTTGAGTACTGCTACGGAAGCTGGTACCTACACTGGAGGTATCATTAACGTTAGCGTAGCAACTCCATAGCTCCAATGCTACTGGTGCAGGCATCTTGCCTGCTGCCACGATCGGGCAAGCAGGATGCCTTTCTCAGTGCAAGAGGTCTATTACATAGCCAGAATTTTGGGAAAAATCCAGTCAAATGGTCAGCAATCAGATAACTAGCCACCAATCTAATCTTAAATACTGCCTGGGTATGCTAGTGGCACTTCTGGCTTGGCCGCAGCCTGAAGCTATAGCACAATCGTTGAATGTACCAGAGCCAACACAAATTTATCAGCTCTCCACACCTCAACAAGTAATTGTTCCTCCCCAACAGTTAGGAGAAATCACACCTGCTCCTGTCAGTGAGACAGTGATGAATCCGCAAGATTTACTAGCTCCTCCTCAGTTTAATACGGTGATTACCCGCGAATTACCAGGGCTTTGGCAGATGCGGGTTCCTCTAGACCAAGTCGCTTCTCTGTATGCCACTTATGAACTCAAAGCAGGAAATGGACAAAGCGATCGGTTTAGCAACAATGAACGTTCTGAACAGACAGTGCGGGTTGTTGTCGAACCGTTACCTATTATCGAAATCTCCCGCGATGAAAACACCAATACAGCTTTAGTTGAGGGGGGCGCGCGGTTAAATTTTGATCTCGCGAATGCTCACTCTGCGGGTGGATACGGGGGTGTATTAACTGTAACGGTCAATCAACGTTAGTTAGTAATACTCCACGTAAAAGGAGTATGTAAAGGTTAAAAATTTATCACAATGTTTCGTAAAGCCACAACTTTAGCCTTAAGTTTAATAGGGGCATTTGTCCTAGGGATACCAAGCGCCACTGCTCTCAATATTGGCGTTAGTCCAGCCCGAATTGAACTGGAAATTAATCGCAAAACTCGCACGCAAGCAATTCGTGTACTCAATATGTCTTCTGAGCCGATTGAACTCAAGGCTTATGTCCGAACTTGGAAGATGAGTGAAGACAATAAGCTTGTAGAGGTTCCCCCTACTGAAGAATCATTGGAACAGTGGGTTGTCTTTACTCCATCTCAATTTACTATTCCTGGGCGCAGCGCTCAGACTATACGTTTTGCTATTCGTCCCAGAATTCAGCCTAAATCTGGCGAACACCGCGCTGTGATTTATTTTCAAGAAATTCCCGCCACTAATGAAAAAGTAAAGGATGTGCGTACAGTTGGACGTATAGGTGTTGTTCTCTACGGCTATGTAGGAGACATCAAACGAGTTGGTGTAGTCAATTCAATTACTGTAGATTCTAAACCTAATGGTGCTACAGCCCTATTTGATGTTTCTAGCAAAGGTACTGGTTACGTCCGTTTAAACGGTCAATATGGCATTTGGCCCGCTGCTAAATATCCGGGAGCTAATGCCACGAAACCTATAAACGACGTGGAAAAACCCGGAAAAAAACTCCCAGAGAATGTATTAGCCGCGGGAACTTTACCCTTGCTACCCGTATTACCTGATACTCGCCGTCGCCTGCAATTGCCCATCCCTAAGACATTAGCTCCTGGTAAATACGTATTGGATATTAACGGCGAGTTGAATGGAGTGAAAATCAACCAAGGCATTCCCTTTGTTATTCCAGAAGCTACTGCAAACGCATCAAATCAAACTAAGCCTGCTGCTCGCAATCTGAGAAATCGTCTTCAGAAGAAATAGCTTTTCTCATATCTTGCACCTCTGCGTATAATCCTTGTTTTAGGGGATAAGTCCCAATAAAGTTACATGATTTTTCTGAGCTTTTACCGCTAAATCAAGGACTTGGAATTTGCTCATTAGTGCTTAAATAACATCATTTTTTGTGCAAGATGTGAGGTTCATCGCAAGGCAAAGTTGATTTTTACTAAGCCTGAATTTATTTACTGCCAAAGATTATTTCGGCAGTAAATATTCGCTTACTCACTTTCCCAATTTTATGTAATTTTTGTGCTTAACTAAATATGCTGCATCTTGCTTTACCACCTACGCCACCTATAGTTGTTATTACCCTACAGTCAGAAAATGTTTTTGATAAACATTTGGATGACAAAAATATTAATTTTATTAAGCAACAAAAAGGGACGGTAGCCGCCTCAGAGAATGACGGTAATGCTACATCAGCAAAAGCCCAGAACTTAGATAATGTTGGGGAAGAAATACAGTTACAAAATTCAACGCTAGGTATTGCCACTACTAGCAATAACGAAAAATTTCCACCTGAATTTTCTACTGGTAATCCTGCTGATACAGATTTAACACTTGCATCAGAAGTTGTGAATTCAACTGATGAAGTAGTTGCGGGAGTCCCATCAGTTTCAAAAAATGCTAATCAATCTGCTAATGAATTAGTTGCTGAAGTTCCGGCAGGTTCAAAAAATGTTAATCAACCCGCTGATGAAGTAGTTGCGGAAGTTCCATCAGTTTCAAAAAACAGCAATCAACCAGCAGAAAATTCTTCTAATAGTGCAGTAACTTCTTTAGAAGCTGGTACAAAATCTAGCAGCGATCTTAAACCAACAGAAAATAATAATAGTAGTCCTGCACCTGTAAGTCCAGATTCGTCTACTATTACTCAAAATATCAAAGCGGTAGACGGCAATTTTCTTGTTGGTGTAATTATTAATAGACGAGAAGTCGGTAGCTTAGATATTCGCATTGATGGCAATTCTATTTTAGTTCCTCTGGGAGCATTTGCAGAAATTGCTGATTTTAGTTTTGAAAATATTGATGGTAATACTAGACTAAAAACGCCTTTAGGAGTTGTTGAATTACTAGCAAGTAACCTCAAAGAAATTGATGGCATCACTTATCTTAGTGAGGCAACACTCAAAGAAAAATTATCTATATTATTAAAGTTTGATTCTGCTAATTTAGCATTGGTTGTTGACCTACCTTGGCGGCGCGGTAGTGGTGAATCTCAACAAACAGCATCTGCTTTACAACCTGAAGTTCTAGCTCCTATTAGCGGGCTTTCTAGTTTAAGGCAAGAATTACAAATCACCAACTCTTCTGGAGATACACGCTTTCGTAGTTCTACCCTTTTAGGAGGAAGACTAGCAGGAGGAAATTGGCGGGTTCGTCTGAATAATAATTTTGTCAATCAACCTGATATTTCTGAATATTTTTTCTATAAACGTAGTAATCAATTACGTTATCAAGTAGGTAGGCAACAGATTGGTTTGCATCCTCTATTGAATGGGATGAATTTGACAGGGGCACAAATCGGTTATAGTAATTTACCAGCTGATAGATTTAGACAACAGTATAGTGCATCTGAACTTTTACCTAGACGCTCTCAACCTTTACAAAGCTTTAGAGGTGAAGTACCACCAGCAAGTTTTGTGCAACTCAGAGTCAGTGGAATTATAGTTGCACAGCAACAGGTTGGACTTAATGGAATATATGAGTTTATTGATGTCAACTTACCTACAGGTAACAACAATGATATTGAATTGTTGATTTTCGATCGCAACAATATCAACATTCCTGTTGAAATTCGCTCTTTACGGATCAATGCTTCTGATTTGTTGCTACCAGCAGGAGGTAATGTGCAACTAGGGGGCTTGGGTTTAAGTGGGAACTTAGCCCAAGATTCTTTATTTGGAGATTTCGGTTCAGAATCAGGTAAGCTAGTCGGATTTTATCAATTACGTCAAGGTCTTTCTGAGAACTTAACTTTTGAAGGTTCTGTACAATCAATTCCCGGTACTGTACAGACGCAAGCTGGCTTCATTTGGCGATTAGCAAATCCAGCTGTTCTAGCTACTAGTCTTGGCACATCTCGCGGTCAAGTTGGTTATACAACCGATTTAGATATCAATTTCGGTAAGTTAGAAATTCTTGGTAATTCGCAGTTATTTCCTACTGGCTATAACTCAAGCAGTCAATCACGCGATCGCTTCAATCATAGCCTGGAAACAAATTATAAATTCAGCAATAATTTTAAACTGGGATTTATTGCCCGCAGCCGCCAAGATGAAAGTAGAAATGCTAGCTATATTATACCTACTTTTACTCTAAATCCTTTTAATAACTTATCTTTAAGGGGTAGACCCGACCTGGACGGGCGATATTTATTCAGTAGTTACTATTACCCCAGTCGAGCAACTAGACTGGCTTTCAACACCTTTGGTGATATATACACTTCAGATATTACTCATAATCTAAACCGCAACTATCAGTTTTCTCTTGGTGGCGAATTTGGTGGCGATTTAGAGCCTCGTTACTCTACGACCCTTAATTACAATTCTCGTAATATCAGTGGTCTGAGTTGGCGGGTGGGACTTGCCTACAGTGATGGTGATGTCGGGCCAATTGTAGGTGCTAGTATGCAAGTACTTCCTGGCTTATTTGCTAGGGCAGAATATCAAGGTATTCCTTCTAGAAGTAGAAGTCTTTTAGGAGGATTCGGAGACGATCGCCTAACTGTATTGCTGGTATCAGATTTGTCTTTTGCTGGAGGTGGTGTTGCTCCTGCTAGTTCTTATGGTTTGGGGCAGGAAAAAGGTGGCATCTCTGGACAAATTGTTGTAGAAGGAGGCAAGAAAGACTTTAATTTAGGTGGAGCCAATATCCGTGTTCTAGATAGTCGTAACAACAGAGTCGGTACAGCTAAAACGGACTCTGCTGGTAACTTCTTTGTTGGCAACTTACGAGAAGGTATCTACATAGTTGAACTCGATCCAGACAGGTTACCCATAGAACTGGCAGTCGGTAAAACCACCATAGTAGCTGAGGTTGCAGGTGCTGCAATCACTCGTTTAAGTTTCGCTGTGACAGAAGAATATGGTTTGGCTGGACGCATCACCGATGTAGCAGGTAAGCCGATGGCAGAAGTGCGAGTAGAACTTATTAATCCCGCTGGCGCGCGTGTCTTATCAACTATGACTGACCAATTTGGTCTTTACCGTCTAGATGGAGTCCCCATTGGTAACTATACATTGCGGGTTCCTAGCCAAGATGGTATTACTAACAGTGAAACTCTCCCCAAACTAGAAGTCGCGATTAACAAAGATTTCGTCTACGACCAGAATCTGCAATTGCCGATTACCGCAGCAGCTAAGGACACAAAAGAGAAATAATTGGGAAGCGATCGCTTCCTCAAGTAAGTCTGCACACATCACTCAAATTCTGTTTCGCAGAAAGATTTTAACAACTCGATACAGTTAGCGATCGCTCCTAAATGGGCGATTTCATAGCCGTGGGTGTTTTGTGTGGGAAATGCCAAACAAGCAGCACGACCAACATGACCAAATTTCATGGCGATGGAAGCATCACTGCCAAATTGACTTAGAGTTGTTAGCTGTACTGGCATCTCTAGTTTTTTGGCACTATGGCGCAACTGACCATTTAGTGTCTCATCATAAATGCCATACGCATCTTGAGAAAGAATTACCGGGCTTTTCCCGTCCTCAACTGGGTATTCATTCGCTAGCGGACAAATTTCTAAAGCAATTAAAGCATCCAAGCGCTGATTTTGGGTAAAAAATAAAGCTCCAATTGCTCCTACTTCTTCTTTGGCTGACGCTACCAGATAAACATCAACTACTGGCTGTTTCAATGTTTGAGCCAAAGCTAGCAATATAGCAACAGAAGCTTTGTTATCTAGGGTGTAACTAGCAATGTGATCCTTTAAGCGAATGGGATGTTTGCGATGCTTACCAATCACCATTCTGGTTCCGGGTCGAATGCCAGCTGCTTCTAGTTCAGCTGTGGTGAGTTTCGTTTCAATCCAGGCATTTTCCCACTTGAGAATAGTATCTTCCTGCTGGACTTTTTGGGGGGATTCGTGGGAAACGTGGCGAGAACCAAAACTAAGAATACCGTTGATAGTTTCGTTATCTCCCAGTAAATCGACAACGCCTTCACCGTAAACCCAAGGGAAAGCACCTCCAAGCTTGCGAACTTCTACACGACCTTCATTACCGACAGTTTTGACAATTGCTCCAATTTCGTCTTTGTGTGCTGTGATTGCGATTGCTTGCTCTGGATTTTTACCAGGAATTTTAGCAATAATATTATCGGCGCGATCGCACCAAACTTCTACACCCAGTGCGGCAAATTCCTGCATCAAAAACTGGTTGATTTCGGCTTCTGCACCACTCGGAGAATGGTGCATGACTAATTTTTCGATGATTTCAAATAGGCGATCGTAGTCCCACATGGATATATTATTAAAGTCAAAAACTAACTGTAAAGATTTTTACTTTAAATCATATACCCAAGAGCAATATACAAGCTATAGCCAAAGAAAAACCAAACTGTTTTCAGCAACCAACCTTTACTTTCTTTGTGAGAGTTGATTGTACATTAGGAACTTGACTTGTTGCCGTCAGCAGTGACTTTTTGCGTTTGTATTTCATAAAGGCGATCGCACCCAGAGTACCAATTCCCAATGTTCCCAATGCTGTTGAAGGTTCGGGGACAGGCTGGGCTGATTTTGCAATTGTTTGAAAAGCCCTATCTCCTATGATCTTGTGAGCAGTAGTTGTAGGATGGATTCCATCCCAAAATAAATATTCATCCTGCTTTGATTGGTCAATTGCACAAGATGGAATCGATTGGTCGAATAGACAAGGTTTTGTCACTTCCTTGAAGCCATATTTACTCGGGCGATCGATTACATCTTCTAACACAGAATTAACATCAAAAGAGATTAGTTTTACGTCAGGAGCTAGGACGTTGTCTAAATCTTCAATGACTTTGGATAAGTCCTCGTTATGCTGTTCAGTCAAATCGCTTAAAATTTGGGAAGTGCCGTTGGGTACGGGCAAAGTAGGATCGAAATTCTGAGCGCGAGGGGTTAGACCTAAATCGGGTAAGTTGACTAGCAGAATATTTGTAGCACCGACACTGGCCAGAGATGCAACCGCTGTCTTTAAATTATTGATTGTTTGTGTAGTATCAGTAAAAGGCCGGAAATAATTAGGGTCAGCGTCGGTAGGTAAATAATCATTAGCACCAGCCCACAATACATACAGTCCATGTGAGTCAGCTTTCTGATTAGTTTGAATTAGCGGTTGTGCAAAAGCTCCAATTTGTTGTTGCAAGCCTGGTAGAAGTGGCGAGACTGTATTTATACTTGTGGTGGTAGCTCCTCCGAAGGCAAAGTTAATGCCATTTTTGGGGGTAGCGCCGTTTACGACATCAGTATACAGAGTCGGAGAACTATCTAATTCTAGCTTTTGGGCAAGCTCCTCTATCCAGATAGGTCCATTGGAAAAGCGTCCTTGAGAGTATGGGGGAGGAGGAATGGTTTGCCCGGAAGCAGCAAATACGTTACCAGTATCTGAAAGACTATCACCGAACACATAAATGCTATCAATACCAAAAGTGCCAGCCGAAGCTTTTAGCGGCAGCATAAAAGAGAAGAGGACAAATCCTGCCGCCATAAGTTGCTGTTTCATATTTATCTTAATTGTTGTATTATTTGCTGCTTTTTTAAATTCAGAACTAGGTAAATCTATTGTGTTACTTGACTAGTTATTATAAAGTCAAGCACCTTTAATCAGCTTTATGTGCGTAATTCTATTGAATAGATAACCAATACTAAATATACAGGTTAGGATTGCTCTCAATCTAGAGATTTATCTGATTTTTATCATTAAACAGGTATCTTGCAAAGAAATTGTAAAGCTGGCACGCAAAAATTAGTAGGGTAGGCAAATAGCCCACCCTACCGTTAGCTTTAAACTAGCTACAATAGAATTCAGTTTGGCGATCGCTTTAACTTCAAAGCATCAACAGCCGACACACCTTCACCCTGCGTACCGAAATACCACAAAGCCCCAGCAGCTTCAGCGCGAGTAACTGGTTTTTTCGGTTGCAACAGTGTTGTATAGCCAAACACCCGCCGAATATTCGACTGTTCGCCATTTTGGAAATCAGCTAAGACTGCACGTAAAGCCTTGGGGTCAATCTTCCCTATATCTTGAAAACCCCAAGTTTGCTTGACTGCATCCAAATTGGCAGCGGGTAAAGCTTGGCGGGTATCCAAAGGTACTTTCCACAATAGCAACTGCTCCCGCGTCAGGGGTGCATCCGGACGAAACAAAACTGTTGTCGAATCACCAGACAAAGGACTGGGAACTAACCCAGCTTCAGCTAATCCCTGAATTTCTGAAAAATTCGGGTCGGTTTTCGAGACATCACTAAAAGCAGGTTGAGTACTTTCCGCAGCTGAACGAATCTGCTTAGCTGGATTATTAACATACATAGCATTATTAGCAGCAACTAACCAACGGGCATATTCCCGGCGGGTAATAATTTTACTTGGTTCAAATTGGTTAGTTGCAGCATTATTGCTCTTAGTTGCTGGAGAGCCTACAGACAAAACTCCTAAAGACGCTAAATCTTGGATATATTGTCGCAGTTCTTGCGGTGCTTTATTGAGATCGTTAAATTCCTGAGATGCCGCTGTAGCATTTGTTTGGTTATTAGACGTGCTTCCTGGCTGTGTTGCCAAGTTTGAAGGCGGTACAGGGCCAATAAACTGAGGATCGCCCGGTTGGGGAACGTTGTTAGTAGTTTCAGTCGGACTGTTGGTTGGGTTGGGTTGTGCCGTTGCTGTACTATTGGGTGTGTACTCAATTAGTAATGCAGTGGCTGTTTGTGGTTCATTGGGAGCAGGGTTAGTAACTGATTGAGCTTGAATCGACACCTTCACCAGCAAATCGTTACGACGTGCCTCAAAATCTCCTCCCACCTCATCTGTTGGCTGTTGCAAAATCTGCCAGTTGTTTGTCTGAAACTGGGTGCGATAAAAGCTAGTGATAAAATTGCTGGGGTCAGAACTCAACCAGCGCGTAGATACTTTATTTTCTGAACCACTAGTAGGTGTAATTTCCTGTAATTTGGCGTTGGGATATAACGGGATATCTTTGGGAAAGTCAGCTGGCAACTCAACTGTGGGTTCATTTTGCCCTGTTTGTGTTTCACCCGCTTTCGCTTCCCCAAAGATACCAGTGGTGTTTTGCAATCTAGGATCTGCCGCCAAAGATTGTTCGAGGTTTTTGGCGGTTGGACTATTAGCGCAGGCTGTTAAAGAAGAAAGTAAAACAGCCAAACTCAGAAAGACAGCTGGATGTTTAAAGGGAAGCACAGGCAGTCAAAAATTGCGTGTCAATTCCTACCCTAGC
The DNA here is from genome assembly GCA_003326215.1 of Nostoc minutum NIES-26. Lineage (GTDB taxonomy): Bacteria > Cyanobacteriota > Cyanobacteriia > Cyanobacteriales > Nostocaceae > Dendronalium > Dendronalium minutum. The sequence continues at coordinate 127,100 of LXQD01000012.1, forward strand.
GCAGACTGTCAATATTTTATTAAGTTATATGTATTTTCAGCTATATGTAATTGCCAATACTTTATTTAAAGTTGCAACGACAATTGTCGGAGAATGGCGAAACTGATAAGCCTCACAGGTACACTAGAACCTCGGATAACTTTCACTCTCAGAAAGCGTCCAGTTACCAGGCGAGCAATTCCTTTGAGACGAGCCTTTAACCTCACCGTTAGCAACTTCAGTTTTCTGCTCCTGGCATGGGCAGCGTACAAGGGCGTAAAAGTCAGTTTACCGTAGAGTACATCAGCACGATGAGTTCTACTCAGCTTGTTTTGGTAATGCTCAGGATTTGGTAAACCTCCATGTTCGCCATAGTTCCGCCATACAATGTAGTTCTTCAGCTTTCTGTGACGCAGAAAAGAATCAACAGTAGAATCCCAAGTTGAGTAGTTAGCAGCTCCTACTTTTTCTCTAACTTCCTCTGCCAGTTCTATTAGATAGCGGGCACTTTTCGAGGTTACTGTATAAGCTACCGTTGAAGTTGAAAACCCTTCGGCATAGCCATCAACTGAGACATGGTACACCTGGGGCGCACAAGTGTATAACCAACTAACTCCAACATCGGTTTGATTGGAATTAAAGGGTAGGGGAAGCTTGCCAAAATTAACTACTGGAACAAAATCTGCCTCAATAATGATAGTTGGTCTATCCTCTTGAGCGGCTTTTGCCCAGGCTCGTCGATGGTTCATCAAACATAAATAACTCCGAGAAAAATGCTGAAATTCGGGTTTATTTCCTTGTCTGAGAACTTCGTACTGCAACTTTTCTTGAGTTAATACTTCTTCAAGTTGCTGAGTTGATTCTTGATAGGCAATTATCAAGACTCTACTAATACAGTTAACTAGGTGATTTTTACCAAGTTTTTGGTTAGCAACCGTCGCTGCAATTGCCCTCATGTTAATACGATTAAGCTTTATGAGAGTAAAATCTGGCAAAAATCATTATACAGATATTTACTCTACATCTACAATTTGCGGTGCGGGTAACTGATTTAAAACTCGCCAAAGTACAGTGTAGCTGCCATCAGAACGGCGACGAACTGCTCGGAAGGCAAGGAGCGTATCACTGCTTTGTATCTGCTGTAATTGGTCTAGATAATAAGGACGTTCTGGCTGGGAAATTGGTTGACCGATCGCAATCGTCTTTGGAATGTGGAATTGTAGCGATCGCACCAGATAAGTATGATTTAATTCAGCAGTCGCACCTGCTAAAATCGCTTGGCTTTGATTCCAGTTCTGGTCTTTGCCAGTCAAGAAACGCCGCCTTTCTACTTGTAAAGCATCTAACTGCTTGGGAGGTTGGTAGTTGAGAAAAAATTGTCGCGTCGGTGATGCCACAGTTTGCAACTTCCCATCCAACTGTTCTAATGGGACATCGCCGACATCCAACATGAAGCTATAATCTACTCCTTGATGTCCTAGTTGAAAGCGATCGCCAACTAGCTGAAGTGCTAGACTGGGATTAAATTCCCCCTGAGCATCACCCAACAAAGGAAAAGGATAGCGCTCACTGACGCTGGGTTGCAATCGATTCTGGAGAGTATTCAGCGGACGTTGGTAAGCTGAAGAATGCAACACACGGAAAATACCAGTGTGAGGCAATTCCAGAAACTTGGCGTAAGTTTGTGATTCTTGGGGATCGAGGTCGTAGGCGAAACGGTCGAGTGTCACCGCAGTTTCGTGAGGATCTGTAAATTTAGTCTTTGGGGGAAATGCCTGTTGTGTTGCGGTTAAAATCTGCTTGGCATTTGCCAAAGTCGTGAGTGCTTCTACTGGCGGTGCGATCGCAGGTTGCAAGGGCGGTGTATAGTTAGCTATGGCTGTTTTTGCAGTCCTAGCGACAATCACTGATGGGGAAAATATCTCTGTAAACTGTTGCTCGGTTGCCAAAGTGTCCGTCGATATATTTGGTTCCCCTGTAGAGAAAGGTGCCGCTACCTGACTTAGATTCGGATGCTGTATGGGCGCAATAGAAAGCACTGGGTCAAATTGGCGTTCGCCAGTAACCAAGGGTAGCTGTCTGACTAAGGCTAATTCGCCGCGTCGAGATAACAGCCTATCCAGCATCGGAGAAAGTTTCAATAATTCCTGGCTAGAAGTGTACAAAGAGCAGTAAATTTGTGCTTGTGACTTGGTTAATTGGTTGGGTAAGGGGGAAACCGATAAATCCACTCTTGGAACACACAAAGTAACGGGACTTGTGTACTGGCGGTTGACAAATCCTTCCACAGAATTGGTTTGGACGATTAACTGCCCTCGAACAGATCGCAAGCGATTAGCATCTGGGTTAGTCAGTGCTTGTTCAATGCGAGCTATCAAGTCGATTTGTTGCTGCACTAGCTGACTTGCCCTAGTATAAAAAGTCTCATCTATTGACTTGGAAGCAAAGTTGTGATTTTGGGTATGTTCGGACTTATATTCAAGGGCGAGAGTGCTTGTGGGAGACGAAGTTAGGCAAAAAGGAAGCAAAAGGCTGAAAAAGATGTATCTCATGTTAAAAACGCAGATCGGATAGGAGTACGAAAAATCTAAAATAGATATTAAATTGAAAAAAAAGAACGACCATCGACAACCGTCAGTCCATTTTACTTTCTGCAAAGCGTTGCCAGGTTGTTACCAGTGCCGAAACACGATTACATGCAAGTTTCCCAGGATCAGCCGATTTATTCTGAGGCTCCACTACAGCTGTTGCTATTTGTCGATGGACGACCCAAGTCCCGACAACAAGTACAGCGACTACGTGCTTACTTAAAAGAATTGCAGGCTGAGTATCATTTTGAACTACAAATCATAGATGTCGGGCAACAACCCTACTTGGCGGAACACTTTAAATTGGTAGCGACACCAGCTTTAATTAAAATCCACCCGGAGCCTAGGCAGATTTTAGCTGGGAGCAACATCATTGCCCAATTGAAAAACTGGTGGCCTCGCTGGCAAACTGCTCTAGACACTTACTTAAAGTTGCAGGAAGACTTACAAGAACGTATTGATGAAAATGGTCGAGTGTCATCTCCCAAATCAACAATCAGTTCTGTTGCTGTTTCTGCGGAACTCATGCGGCTCTCAGACGAAATTTTTCGCTTGAAACAAGAAAAAGATAAACTTCAAGAGCAGCTACAATTTAAAGACCGGGTAATCGCTATGCTGGCACACGACCTCCGCAATCCCCTAACTGCTGCCGCGATCGCTATAGAAACTTTGCAATCTAACTACAGTACAGAAACAGGAGAATTCAAGCGCCTAAAACCAGCAATGTCGGCGCATTTATTAAAACAGGCCCGCAGTCAAACAAAGATCATCGATCGGATGATCGCCGACCTTTTGCAAGTGGCCCGAGGTAACGATACAGAGTTACCAATTATACCGCAAAAAATAGAACTAGGTCAACTCTGCTTGGATGTACTTGAGGAATTGCGCGATCGCTACACTGCCAAATTACTGCAAGTAGAAACGGATATTCCCAAAGACTTACCAAACGTATACGCCGATCCCGAACGGATACGTCAAGTGATAGTTAATTTATTGGACAATGCTATTAAATACACCCCACAAGGTGGTAAGATTAGCGTCGCCGGATTACACCGTACAACCCAAAAAGTTCAGTTTAGCGTTGGCGATAATGGGCCTGGTATTCCTATAGAAAATCGCGATCGCATCTTTGAAAACCACTTCCGCCTGCAACGAGATGAAGGTACAGAAGGTTACGGCATTGGTCTTTGTTTATGTCAACGCATAATTAGGGCACACTACGGTCAAATTTGGGTGGATACTGCCCCCAATGGCGGAGCATGGTTTCACTTCACATTGCCAGTATATCCTTCTTAGTCAATAGTCAAAATTAATTACTATGGACTTTGGACTCTACAAAGTAGTTCACTTGAGAATAATACGGTTCCGTCCCTCTGCTTTTGCTTGATAAAGTGCCTTGTCCGCTGCCACAATCAAATCTGAAGGTGAAGTTTCCCAGGTAGGAACAATAGTAGCTACTCCTATACTCAGGGTGACATACTGACTGACCATAGAGCCATCGTGAGCAATTTGTAAATTTCTTACTCCATCTTGCATCGCCTTAGCAACGTAAATTGCACCATTTGCATGGGTATATGGCATAATCACAGCAAATTCTTCACCACCATAACGCGCCACTAAATCTTGATGCTTCTGTGCTTTATGGCTCAAAATGCCACCCACTTTTTGTATACACAGATCGCCAGCCGGATGACCATATTGGTCATTATAAAATTTAAAGAAGTCTATATCACATAAAATCAGTGACAGGGGAGCTTCTTCCTGGGCAAGATTAATCCATTGTGTATTTAGATAATCGTCAAAGCGGCGACGATTAGCCAGTCCGGTTAAGCCATCCACATTAGCGAGGTGTTGCAAAGCCATATTTGCCGCCTCTAACTGTTTGTATATTTGCGCTTGTTGCAGCAGTCTTCGCAACCGTTGGCGTAATACTGCCCAGTGAATTGGCTTGGTAACATAATCTGTTGCGCCTGCCTCAAAAGCACGGTCTACTGACTCCTCATCGTCTAGGCTGGTAATCATCAATATGGGAGTGCGTTCCCATATTTTGGAAATTACAGTATTGCCTGAGGCTGAGTCAGTATCAAGGCTTGCAAGTGCTGACATCAAGTTATTTCTGGCAATTTGGAGTAATTGCTTACAGCAAGTAAACCCATCCATCACGGGCATGAGAGCATCTAGTAAAACTATATCTGGTTTGACTGTCTCATAAGCATCTAAACACTGCTTTCCGTCAGTAACCTCGACCACTCGATAGCCTTCTTGTTCCATAGCTTCACGCAACAATACTCGGATGGTCTTGTCATCATCAGCCACTAGAATCACCGGAGGTTGTTTGGAAAGAGAAAATGGGCTTATGCCTGACATGGGTTGCGTTCCACAGAAAATGAAAGTATCGGGGAGCGGTAAACCAGGGAAAACCTGGACTGTTAACCAAATCGCCTATAAGCGAGAGTTTTTTACAGCAGTCAGAATCCTACTGAAAGAACTATGAGTGAAACGGTTCGGTTATTACCAAATTGCAAGAAACAGGCGAGGTATCCCCCCAGATGACTCGTTTGTTGAATGTCTGATGGCACTAAGTTCTGGTTGGATAATTGATCTGGCCAGCGACGTGCAGGAATATCTGGAAAACAGTCTATGATGCGATCGCATAAGGACAATTGCTTCCCTGTTAGGGCTATAACTCGTAGCAAAGGTGTGTATGCCTTCGCAATCAATTTGTTTCGGACAATAGACTGCTCGATGGTTTTAAGCCAAGAAAAAGGTAAATAACTAGTTTGCATAGACAATTTATTGAGAACGCAAAGGTAATTATTACCTTTTTGTCCAGATGCAGTTCTGTGAGGAAATGTTACTTTTATATTTCCCTGGTGATAAAGTGTAATTACAATTATGAGCAAAACTTCAAATGCACACCTTACTTCTTTGGTTCTGTAGTTACTTTGGACACCAACGAAAAGAAGTAAAATAGTTGCGGAACTGTAGTCAAAATATAGCTAATACTAGATCCTGCGATCGCTCAACTTCGACTCATTCAAACTAGTCGACAGGTCTTACTAAACTAGAATTTTGGGATAATTACACAAAATACATAAGGTTAATATCAAGCTGAAAGCAAAACTTGATTTTTTGGTTACTTTTATGCTACTGAATTTAAGTAAAATTTCTTATGTTCAGGCGATATACCTAATCTATGCTTATCAAATCCATGTGACTTTTTCTAAAAAATGAATATAATATACTATCTAAATGATATGAGAATGCTCAATAAAGCTAAGTTTGCTTGACAAATAAAACTGCTAATTTATAAGCAAGTGGAACGTTATACTATTGTATTCCTAGGCAAAAACAGCCAAAATTAATTTACATTAACCAAATTCTTCAATGCCAGATTCATTAATGTATCAACAGGATAATTTTGTCGTCCTAGAAACAAACCAACCAGAACAATTCCTAACGGCATCAGAATTATTAGAGAAACTCAAAATTGTTTTACAAAAAATTAATTATCAGGATTTGCCACCAGACTTACACAAGTTTAATTCTGTGGAAGCTAAAGCCCAATATTTAATCGATACAAGTTGCGAGTTAGATATTGGACCTGGGGAATACTTACAGTGGTATGCAGTGCGCTTAGAAAAGTGAATTTTGCTGCCAGTCCATATTAGGAAGCAGAGGAGCAGGGGGAGAAATAATAACTACTTTTGCCTTTTGACCACTGACTACTAACTGTTTATTAGTTACTCTTTTTGAGTAGCAATCAAAGATAATTCAATTTGATTTTCATCTGGCTGCGTTATTTTAACTTCTACTCCAGGTCCAAAATAACTGGTCATTTTTTCCTGCTTTTCCCGCCAATCTTTAAGTGATATGAATGGCGAATCAAATTCTAAAATTAAGGCATAAGCGCCATTAATTTCTGTTTCTCGCAAAGCTGTAACTGTTGGTCGTTCCTTATCTGTGGGACTCAGACCGAGGTAAGAGAGTGCCCCATCTAAATGAGCGTCTTGACCATAGCAATATCGGGTGATATCTTTGCGGATTTTATTTTGAGTAACAGTTGCTTGCTGCTCCCGTAGGAGCAACACTGCGGAAGTTGTAGTTTGGCTGAAGGGTATAGGCTTGAGTTCATTGGCTTTGAGTGCCAGTCCTCCCAGCAATAGGGGAAACCCGTAAAAAAATCCTACAAGATTTAGCGTGGCATTATCAGCAGCATAAGCAACGAAGCCGACAATCGTTAATACGCTACCGACGGTTAAACCGAGTGTTCCCAAGGAAATTTGGCGTAACATGAGCTTAGGATAGTATAAATTCTTCACACATTAGTTTTACTATCATCGGCTATGAGTAACAACTTAGGGAAGAGCAGCACCCTAAATTGAGTAGTAAGGGGAGTAAGAGAGCAGGAGGAGTAAGGCAGGCAGGGGACGCAAAGACGCGGAGAATTATCATTGACTCTTGCCTATTGCCTTCTAATAACTGACAACCCTTACCAGTTAACTTTAAACTAAAAGATATTGAAGGACTCAGAGAAAACAAATGGATCTACAGACTATCAAAGAAAGAATTGCCGTCGTTCAAAGTAAACGCGAGTACCTGCTAAGCCTCTTAGAACAACCAAATTTGGGAATTTTAAGAGTTGATGTCAATCAAGCCTTAGAAGAACTAGATGAGTTAATTGACGAATTTAAACGCACTATTCCGGAAACAGGCAATAATTAGGCTAAACTAAGCCGCAGATTAAGATAAAATATGCGTCGGTAAAACCATTAACTAACAGTTATACCGACGCTTTTAAGCCATGCATTATTCACAAGTCTCCAGAATTGAACTAAATCTGGGCTAATCCACCAGCAACTTTGCAGCATCATTTATCATGTAACTGAAGCGTCTCCTGCACGATGCCCTAGCTGCCTCACCAAAGCAATGAGTTCGGTTGTAGGTAAATCTTTCTTGCAAACATCGTCAAAATTAAGCATTGACTTTGCCTGGGGAAAGTTTGCTTCTTCTACTGACGAGTAAGCCAGTATTTGAGTATTTGGAGATATAGCTTTAATATGGCAGGAAGCACTCCAGCCATCCATAACTGGCATCTGTAAATCTAGAACTATCACATCAGGGTGACAGCGTTTAACCATTTCTATAGCTTCTTTACCATTACTGGCTAACCCTACTACTTGAATATTTTCCTGGCAAGAAAAAGCTAATTGTAGGGTTAAACGAGTTAATTCGTGGTCATCAACCACTAAAACGCGCAAGGTAGAAGACTCACAAGAGAACATTAACATTCAAAGAAAAAAATATATTTTGATGACCTTTACAGTTTATGGGAACAAGTACCAGCAATTACTCTATCCTATGGTTGAATAACTTGTGTTTACCCATAGCAATTAATTAAATAAATTGTGAAAAAATTAAAGTTTGCTAAAAAAAATCAAGTTAAGCTATTTGTCAGTATAAAAGGAACTTTTCTTTGAATCAATCAGGTTGGAGGATATACTAGTTGAACGTAATGTCATATTTATGAGAGTTTGTTGTGAGTTAGCTTCTGGACAATCATCGCCGGGACGGCGTTGAATATAACTGCCATCAGGTTGTAAATCCCAAGCTTGACGGTTATCTGCCAGCAAAATCCCCAGTATTTCTTGCAAATCTTTTGCAATATCTTGGTCTTTCACAGGAGTGATTACTTCCACTCGGCGATCTAAGTTACGGCGCATCCAGTCAGCACTGCCAATATAGATTTCTTCTTGTCCATTGTTATGGAAATAAAAAATGCGAGAGTGTTCTAAAAAGCGACCAATAATGCTGATGATGCGAATATTTTCACTGATATCTTTGAGTCCAGGACGTAAACAACAAATGCCCCGAACAATGAGATCGATTTGCACTCCAGTACGCGAAGCTTCATATAAAGTAGCGATGATTTGGGGATCGACGAGGGAATTCATTTTGGCAACAATGCGCCCGGAAAATCCATTTTTCACATTTTCGATTTCGCGATGAATTAATGCTAGAAAGCGATCGCGCATATTCACAGGTGCAACCAGTACTTCCCGATAAGCTTTTTGGCGGGAGTAGCCTGTCAAGAAATTAAATAAATCTGTGATGTCGGCACCTAATTCTTCCCGACAACTGAACAATCCTAAGTCAGTATAAAGTCGTGCTGTTTTCTGGTTATAGTTGCCAGTGCCAATATGCACGTAGCGACGCATACAGTCTTTTTCCCGCCGTACCACCATGACGGTTTTGCAATGGGTCTTCAGCCCGACCAAACCATAGACAACATGCACTCCAACTCTTTCTAGTCGCCTTGCCCAGTAAATATTATTCTCCTCATCAAATCGCGCCTTTAATTCTACCAGTACAGATACCTGCTTGCCGTTTTCGGCAGCAGCAATTAAGGCATTGACTATGGGCGAGTCTCCCGAAGTTCGGTAAAGAGTCATCTTGATTGCCAGCACATTCGGATCGTGGGCAGCATGAGTAATAAAGCGCACTACTGTTGACGAAAAGGATTGATAAGGATGGTGTACTAGCAAATCTTTTTCCCGAATCACAGCAAAAAAGTCATTTCCTTCATCCAGTTCATCACTTGGTTCTCTCAATCTTTGCAGGCGCGAAGGCACAACAGACTGGCGTGGTGGGTCTTTAAGTTCGGGCAACGGCAATGCCATGAAATACATCAAATCCCGCAGTCCTAAAAGACCGTCTACTTCGTAAACATCGCTTTCTGTTAAGTCCAAATCTTGCAACAACCTTGCACGTACTGGTTCTGGAGTCTGGGATTGAATTTCCAGTCTGACTGGAGACCCACCTATACGTCGTTTTCGCAGTTCTTGTTCAATCGCTAACAGCAGGTCATCCGCTTCATCTTCTTCCAGTGCTAAGTCAGCATTACGGGTAATCCGGAAAGGATGATATTCCTGAATATTCATGCCTGGAAATAAAGACTCCAGGTTATGAGCGATCGCCTGTTCTAAAGGTACTCCTGTCCAGTGAGCAGGTTGTTCGTTTTCTTGAATTCCCAACTCTGGTGGTAAAGGTAAAAATCGGGGCAGAACTTTAGGGACTTTGACTCTGGCAAAAAATTCTTCTTCAGTATCTGGGTTTTTAACCACAACTGCCAAATTCAGGCTGAGATTGGAAATGTAGGGAAAGGGATGGCTAGGGTCAACCGCCAGAGGAGTTAAAACAGGAAAGATTTGTTCTTCATAGTAGTTGTCTAAATAAGTCCGCTGTTTTTGGGACAAATTGATGTAATCCAGGATATGAATACCTTGATTTGCTAGCAATGGTTGCAGTACTCGATCGAAATGTTGGTGCTGTTTTGCTACCTGAGGGACAAGGGTAGACCAAATCTCGTCCAATTGTTGTTGTGGCGTGCGACCATCAGGAGTTAATAGACTAACTTTTGCTTCTACCTGTTGCTTTAAAGCTGCGACGCGCACCATAAAAAACTCATCCAAGTTCGAGCTGAATATTGCTAAAAACTTCAGCCGTTCGAGTAGCGGTGTTCGTGGGTCACAGGCTTCGTGCAATACTCTATTGTTAAATTCCAACCAGCTTAACTCTCGGTTAAGATAATATTGTGGTTCGTTTAAATTGATGGGATTGGCGCTCTTTTTAGCTTTCGGCATGACGATCTCAAGGTAGCCAGATGTAGCCCATACAGCTGGAGAACAATAAATATAGTAGATGAAATAGGGTATAGATGTAAGTAGGGGAACAAGCAGACAAATAGACAAGGTATATTTAGTTTCCAATTACCCAAAAAGAAAGACTACGATCGTGCTTACTAAACCACCTAGAACTTGATTGTAGGCAACATAAATTTCGCGACCCAATTTAACATCTAAATACTTACATTTAACAGCAAATTTCAGCCATGTTCGAGTTTCAACCGCCTCAGGCTCACAATCATTAAATTTACCCCTAAAAGCTACTTGATAACGCCTTTCTCGGCACGCCCCAGCTAAACCGAACGAGACAATCGACGAATCAGATCTGTTAACGCATATTTTGCTTGTACAGGAAATTTTTTGGAGAGTTCAAAAATTTGCATATCAGTATCAAACACCATTAATCAAAACAGGCGATCGCTTCTTCAAAACTATTTGGTTACAAGCTTGATTTATGCAACACTTTAGTATTAAACAATACTTTCTTCAAAGCCGATGGCGGGATTTGAACCCGCGACCGCTCGATTACGAATCGAGTGCTCTACCACTGAGCCACATCGGCACACGGCTAATAATTATAGCATTATTAACATTATGGTAGAACCAAATTCCAAAAATCGTCTGAATCCCGAACAATACGCCCGGCTCAAAGCAGAAATGACAACCCCTTATCGTGGCTTGCGACAATTTATTTATCTTGGTGCCGGTGCTTCTGGATTGATTGGCGCATTTGTCTTCTTTTTTCAACTTCTGGCAAGACGAGACATAGACAGTGCTTTACCTAACTTAGCTCTCCAAGTGGGAATCGTTGCTTTAATGGTCTTCCTCTGGCGTTGGGAGCAACGTCGGCAACGACTTTGATAGTATTAAGTATAATTACTTTTGCTAAAAAGAAATTCATTTGATTTAGCTTTAACTTAGCTTTATATATCTTTAGATTTGTCAAGAAAATTCACCTTTTTATAAAATCCGAAATATAAAGAGAGAAAAAATAAAAAAAATATTATGAAATTTGAAAATGTGAAAATTTCTGAGAAACTGGAAATTGTTCAAACGGGGTCAGCCAATATAAAGACCCTGAATATAAATTTACAAATTTAAATGGGGTCACCTAAATTTAAAGACCCTAGAGTAAAAAAACTCACAATGCTAGAAACGCCAAGATTAACTGTTTGTTAGTCTTGGCGTTTTTAATTTTCCTAAGATGGTTTACTGAACTGTTACCAAATAGGTAGAGGGAATTGGTTGGGCACGTCCAGCATTAACTAGTGCCTGGTAAACAAAGGCAGCAACTTCTGCTCTAGTCGCTTCACGATTAGGATTGAGTTGCTTAGGTGTGGGATAGTTAATTACTAGTTGCCGTGCAGTAGCAGCTGCTACTGGGGCGATCGCATAATTAGGAATCTGGGCAGCATCAGTATAAACGGAAATAACACTCTGATTATTCGCACTTAAGCCCAGACCATTAGCTAAAGCAACTAAAGCCTGGACTCTAGGAATTTGCTGCTGTGGTTTAAAAGTACCATCAGGATACCCAGATACAAATTGACTCTGGTAAGCAGATTTAATAGCAGCGTAAGCCCAGAAATTACTTTTTACATCCTTAAACTCAATTGCTGAACGTTTCGCTGGTGGTGTTAAGGCTTTAGTAATAATGGTGGCAAACTGGGCACGAGTTACAGGATCGTTAGGTTTAAAGCTGCCATCAGGAAAGCCTGCAATAATATTTTGGGAAGCTAGGGCTTCAATGTAGCTTTTTGCCCAGTAATTAGCTGACACATCTTTGAACGCAACAGGTCCTCCTGGGGGTGGCTCAACAGTTGCAGCCACAAAATCTACTTGACCAACAATTCGTTTCTGATCGATATCGTTACCAATAGCAACAATCCTATTGCTTGTGGTAGCGTTGTTCAAGTCATAACGAGTGTTGTTGCGGATAAGATTGCCACCAGGATCTTCATTGGTGCCGAGGTTGGGTAAAGCCTTAACCGTCGCCACAATACCATCCTGCGTATTGTTCTGAATTACATTCTTACGTAGTACGGGCTGAGCAGATTCCGAGATATAAATACCGACTTTGTTTTGGACGATTTGATTTTCGGCAATTAGAGGTGTGGATGTGCCACCGATCGCTAGACCAAAACCTGTATCCTGAAATAAGTTGTTGCGAATTTCTCCTTGGGCAGATTTAGCTACTGAAATCCCATTACCCTTGTTTTGCACAAAGATGTTACTTTCAATTTTGGGATTACCTGTACCCGTGACAAAAACCCCCTCTCTGCCACTGGCAGTAAAAGTACTGTTTTTGATAGTGGGATTAGTAGATTCTACCCAAACAGCAGTACCGCGCTGAGTCGGGTTGGTGACACTCACACCTGTAACAGTTGTATTTTGTTCAGCAAGAATAGTAATATCCTGTCTAGCAAATGTTTTACTAGTGTAGAAACCACTACCTGTAATCAATATTGCCTGACCTTTACTCGCTTCATCACCCTGCAAAGTCATGCCTTGTTTGAGTAAGAGTGGAAATTGTTCCCCTGTGTCGGCGTTATAAGTTCCAGGAGCTAGTTGAATAACTGTACCAGCTTGAGCTTGACTGAGAGCGGCTGTAATAGTCTTGTAGGGCGCTGCTGCTGTTGTACCAGCACCAGCTGTATCTGCACCAGTTGTTGAGTTTACGTAAATTACTGTTGCAGTTGTAGGGACTTGTGCGTTTAAAGTTGGGGTAATTGCTTTTTGGTTGGTAATACCAGCATTTGCCTCTCTAAGCAGTAGCACAGATGTAGCAGAAATAAATAACAAAGCCGTTAGTCCGGCTCGCAACTGTAAGGTAGAACCGAGGTGAATACTAGAAAGAGGGCGAAAATTTTTTGCACAGAAAGTGTGAAAACCTCGATATTTCATTTTTGTGTTTGTGATGTGCTGAATAACAGTTGGTTAAACAGGGTTGAATGTAGCAGCCGTGTAGCTGTGAAACCCATGCAAAACTATACCGGATGACCAGCATTTAATCAGCTATGTTTCGCAAGAAAACACATAAATGATTTGCTCTGTTCGCAAAATTTTACCCAAGCACCCTACGAGCGATCGCACCCATAAAAGAGCAGGGAGAGATCGGGGAGACAAAAGCGATCGCATTCCCAATGGATGTCAAGAAACAGAAATGTTTCTTCAGAGAGTGTTTATGATAAATTCTCCGCGTCCCCCTTCGGACACTCTTCTCCCAAGGGGAGACGCTGCGCGAACGAGAAGGCTTCGCTCAACGGAAGTTTGGACTCGACGGGAAGCGGAGCCACTCCGGTCTTGGGGTTTCACGCCAGTCCGCTCAATGGGTGGAACCCCCGCACGCGGCTGGCTCCCCAAGTGGAGGAAGTGGCATCCAAGACTCCAACTTCCTCACCGCGTCTTCTCTAAACTTTCCCCAAGACAGATGCCTAGAGTCAGATGCTACAACTCATGGTGCTGGATATTATCTTAGAAAAAGTAAACCTTTGGGAAATCAGAGGAAATGCGTTGTCAATTTTTGGCGCTGCGTCGAGTCTTACTTTCAGGAGTTACTAGCTGTCTTCTACTCTTGGCTACTCCTGCCTTTGCTGCTGAACGAGTATTGCTAAAGTATAGTGTTTTACGTGAACCTATTTCAGTACAAGAGCTATCTACCTTTGCCCAAACTGGCAAACTTTCAAATAAACTGCTACTTATAATAACTTTGGCGCAACAAGACCCCGATATAATTAGGCAGTATTTGACTACACCAGTGAAAATAAACCCTGTAGTTTTAGATAAAGTTTTGAATAGCGAGATTGGTATCGCTACATTAGATCGATTAAGTCAAGTTATTCATCCACCATCTCAAAAAGGAGATCGCCAAGCTTTACGTTCTGCTTTCGTACTTTCTGCAAGCCAAGATGAGCAGATAACACTGCTAGAAATAATTCAAAATTACCCCACAGCGGAAGTGGAAATTGAAGGAGACCGTTTGGAGGGTGCCTACCGTCAACTTCGTCGCTTGCAAGAAAGTTTACAAGATATCCTCAGCCCTCAATAAGCTAAAGTTTCTAGGGTTTCCCGCAAATAACGCTGTACCTGTTGTTCCAGAAGCAGCTCTTGCAATTGAGCAGTGCTTTCTAGCTGCCAGCGCTGGAAACCAGAACTAGCTGCGATCGCATCTTTAAGATTGTCCCATATTTCAGTATCACGAGAAAATTGGCGATCGCTAGCAGCTTGAATTTTAGCCATAGTTTCTCATTCCTCAGTTTCAACTTTAACAGTTCGCTGGGGCAAGATGTGATTCACCCGCACCCCTAAAATCGTAAAATCCTGCTTAATCTTTTCTAAAGATAATGGTTCTAGGGCAGCAAATTCTGTCTCATTTGTCACTAAAATTCGCATGACGCTCACGGGAATTTGCAAAAACAGATTGCTTGCTAAAAAGGTTAAACCGGCTAGCAGCAAAGCTAAACTACGCCATTGGGGTAGAAAACTAGCTACATTGATGACCCGCGGGGCAATTTGATAGAGTTGCCACAGTATCCCAATCGATAATATGGCTGCCACCAGGGCTAGTACGCGATTTATTTTTGTATTAATTAAGCAAAGAATTTTTCGTTGCTGCTCAGTCAGATTTTCTGGCTTGAGCGCTATTCCTAAGATAGCAAATATGTAAAAAGGGCGACGCAATTGCATCCAAAGTAGTGGTACAACACCAATGGTTGCTACTAGGCATAGCTCTATCCATACTGGCAAAACTGGTTTGCCTACTGACAAGAACAATAAACACATTACCAACAGAATTGGCAAAGTCGCTAATCCAGCGACGTGAATCCACAAGATTGGTTCAGAGCGAAATGAGCGCATATGTAAAGTGCTGGGTGCTGAGTTGTGAGTGCTGAGTTGTGAGTTTTAAGTTGTGAGTTTCGAGTTTTGAAATTAAATTTTTCTTTACTCAAGACTCATTGCTTTCACTCAGTACTCAGCACGTAATACTCAGCACTATTTTGTCAATGTGAGAGTACGACGCTTAGTCACCATTTGATAGGCTTCGATGATGTCACCTTCAGCCCAGTCATGGAATTTATCAACGCCAATACCGCATTCATAACCGGCATTGACTTCACGGGCATCTTCTTTCATCCGTTTGAGGGAATCAAGGACACCTTCATAAATGACTTTACCGTTACGACGCACCCGCAGTTTGCAGTTGCGAATCAGTTTGCCAGATTGAACGTAACAACCAGCAACTGCACCGCGACCGACTGGGAAGACGGCACGGACTTCGGTTTGTCCTAGAGGTTCTTCCACCAACTCCGGTTCTAGTAGACCTTCCAAGGCTCCTTGGATATCTTCTAGGAGTTTGTAGATGATGTTGTATTCTCGGACATCTACACCAGCTTCGTCGGCAGCTTGTCTGGCTCCACTGGCGTAAGTGGTGTTGAAACCGATGATTACAGCATTACTGGCGGCGGCTAAGTCGATATCTGTCTCGGTAATTTCTCCAGCAGTAGCCAACAGCATCCGGATTTGGACTTCGTTTTGGGGAATTTGCTTGAGCGCTCCCACAATGGCTTCCACGGAACCTTGCACGTCTCCCTTCAAGATCAAGTTGAGTTCTTTCAACTCGCCTTCTTGTGCTTGGGCTGAGAGGGTTGTCAGGGTGACACGTCCCTGCAATAGACGAGATAGGCGTTGTTTGTCAGCGCGATCGCCTGCTAGCGCTCGTGCTTCTTTTTCGTTCTCGAAGACCTCGAAATCATCGCCTGCTGCTGGTACATCACTTAAACCCAGCACCTCGACTGCAAAGGAAGGAGAAGCAATATCTACTCTTCTGCCTCTGTCATCGACCATTGCCCGGACTTTACCAAATGCTGAGCCAGCCACCAGCATATCTCCCACATGGAGAGTGCCATTCTGAATGAGTAAGGTAGCAACTGCTCCTTTTGCCTTATCCAGATGTGCCTCAATCACGGTTCCTTTAGCAACACGATCTGGGTTAGCAGAGAGTTCTTCTACCTCTGCTACCAGCAGAATCATCTCTAGGAGGGTATCCAGGTTTTCGCCCTTGATAGCGCTTACGGGAACCATAATTGTCTCACCACCCCATTCTTCTGGTGTTAGACCATATTGGGTGAGTTCTTGTTTGACGCGATCGGGCTGTGCTCCTTCTTTGTCAATTTTGTTGATCGCTACAACAATTGGGACTTCGGCAGCTTGAGCATGGCTAATAGCTTCAATGGTTTGGGGACGTACACCATCATCAGCAGCTACCACCAAAACAGCAATGTCCGTTACCCTTGCTCCCCGTGCCCGCATTGCTGTGAAGGCTTCGTGACCGGGAGTATCCAAGAAGACTATCTGCTGCTTTTTACCCTCATGTTCGATATCCACATGGTAAGCACCAATGTGCTGGGTAATGCCACCAGCCTCGCCAGCTGCAACTTTGGTTTTACGAATTGAGTCGAGCAGAGTAGTTTTGCCATGGTCTACGTGACCCATAATTGTCACTACTGGCGGACGGCGATGGAGATTTTCCAAGTCTGTCACGTCAATCATTTCAGTGACTTTGCGGGCTTCTGCTTCGGGTTCAGCCGTTTCGACTTCGATTTCTAGCTCTTTGCCTACCAAGGTAATTGTGGGAATATCTAGGTTTTGGGTGATACTCACCGCCATACCTTTGAGGAACAGGATTTTCACAATTTCTGTATCAGCCACAGCCAAGAGATCGGCCAGTTCTTGGACTGTCATCGGTCCTGTCACCACAACTTTTTCTGGTCGTTCGCGCTTTGTTTCTACTTCTTGGCGACGGTTTTGGTCGCGGCTAGAACTAGTTCTCTTACCTCTAGTCGTTGGGGCACTTGCAATTGCTGTGGCTGCTGTTTGTGTAGGTCGAGTCGCCTTGGGCTTGGGGGGACGGGCGATGGAAAGGCTAACCTGAACGGTTGCTGGTGATTCGAGATCGTCATCATCCAGGAGATCGTCTTCTTCAAAATCGTCATCCAGGATCGGCTTGACTCGTTTGCCTTTAACAACTCCCTTGCCAGCTTTTTCTTTTACCTCGTCAATGATTTCCTCTTCCTGCCACTTTTTCCCACCTTTGTTTATGCGAGGTGGTGTTGGGCGTTTTAGATCGAGGAGATCGGGTGCGATCGCGTCATCTCCAGCCTCTGTTTTTCCAGCCCCTCCTGGAGTCGCTCTGGGCGGAGTCGCAATCGGCATGGCTGCTACGGCTTCCGATGGACGTACTGGTCTTGTAGGTCTTTGTCCATCTCCTAATGGAGCCGACCCAGGAGGTCTATTGCCTCTTTGCTCCGGTTTCATTGGCGACGGAGTGGGACGAGCCTGTTTTTGAACTGGAGCTTGTGGCGCTTCTGTCTGCGTCGGTTTCGCCACCTTGGGTTTAACGCCGTCACTGCGATCGCGCTTGAGAATTGGTTTCTCTGCCGGACTTCCCTGATCGCTTACAACGTAAGATTTTTCCGCTGCTGGTCTTGAGGGTGGAGAAACCAGTTGTGGTTTCTGCGGTTTTTCCGGTTTTTGTCTGGGTGTAACGACTTTTTCCGGTTTTTGTACTGCTATTGTTTCCGGTATCTGTTCCGTTACCTGTGTCTGGGGCGTTTGTTCTGCCTCTGTAACAGTAGGTTCTTGGGAATTCTCAGATTGATTCCGGGGTACAGGTCGAGTTGGTGCCGTCGGCTTCATGGGCGAGACAGGTGTAGCGAAGGGCCGTGGAGGTGCAGGAGAATTAACTTCAGAAGAAGCAACTTGATTGTCGATAGCAACTGACGCATCTGGGGCGTTGGAGGTAGAATTTCTCAATATTTTGGGCTTGCGAATTTCCAAAATTTGTTGTTTGTGAGGTGGTGCAGGTCGGTTACGAGAGCCAGTTTGTGGTGAATTTGGTTTATGACTGGATGAACCTAGTTCTTTTTTTGGCATCACATTCGTAGATGCTAGTTTTTCGGCAGCCGTCCGGATACGTTCTGCCTCCGATTCTGAAATTGTGCTGCTATGGCTTTTGACCGCAATATTGAGCTGGTCGCAAATTGCTAATAGCTCTTTGTTATCCAAATTCAATTCCTTTGATAATTCGTAGATTCTAACTTTGCCGTTGTTCATCCACTCTTCCCCTTTAATTTACAGTTTTTTAGCGGATGGCTGCCTGGGAGTGCGACATCTCCATCCTTTGATTACTGTTTTTAGGTTGCCGTTAAGATTTTGCCGGTGCCTCCAATCAGGAAAGAGAGATGTTTCGGTTTAATGCTGGCATCTCCACCAGGAATGATGGTTGCCGAACTGCGCCTGAGCGCTACCAGGTTGCCATTCTGTAGTTTCTTGTTTTGCTGATTCTGAGTTTTCCACAACACAATCGAGTGAAAATTGTTGGGAGTATTGCTTTGCTCCTCTTTTTGTGAAAGAGCCGCTTGCTAACTACACCCATTTACTATTTTGACACTAACCCCAGCAATTGCAGAGGGTGTGATTATAGCGCGATTAGTTCGGCTTTTGACACATATCCTCTGGGGATTACCGTTACAAAGTTGTTCAACTTAAATTTTATTTTGGGGTATTGTTTTAGGCTAGACGCTGCCACAATGTTTGATACAGTGTTTCTGGCACTGATGCATGTAGCGATCGCCCTAGTCGATTTTTTTTCTGAGCCGCTTGTAGGCAGCCAGGTTGCGGACAAATATAGGCTGAACGCCCCATGCCCCGATCTAATTGTACCTTTCCCGAAGGAAAGACGCGGACAATCCGCCAAAAGTCTTCTTTTGAACTGACTTTGCGGCAACTAATACAACGCCGATAATTCGGTTTCATTGGTCTTTGATGACCTCAGGTTAGCATTTTGGTTATGAAAATAAAGTTGATGATGCCAATCTTTATCTCTACCAAACCAACTATTCTTATCCTAAATAATTATTTAAGACTAGTATTGAGGTTAATCGTACCGGAACTCAACGCAGCTAATAAGTTACTCTTCATCGCTAGGCTCAAAAGATTCTTCATCTAATTCTTGTTGATTGTCATCTTCATCTTCTAGTTCCTCTTGTTCAATGTCATCTTCCTCTAGTTGATATTTGGTGTGGGCAGCGGCGAACTTGGCATCTTCTCCTGCATGGTCATATTTAGCTTTGTCTTTGATGTCGATTTTCCAACCAGTCAGTCGGGCTGCCAAACGAACATTTTGTCCTTCTTTCCCAATAGCTAAACTTAGTTGATCTTCTGCTACTAGTACATGAGTTTGTCGAGTTTCAGTATCCATGAGACGCACCTCATCCACCCGTGCTGGACTCAAAGCGTTAGCAATATATGTTGCTGGGTCTGGAGACCAGCGAATTACATCTATTTTTTCACCACGTAATTCGTTGACTACTACTTGAATTCGCGATCCCCTAGCTCCAATACAAGCACCAACTGGGTCTACATCGCGCTCCAGGGTATCTACAGCAATTTTAGTCCGGGGACCAACATAACGTGAGGGGGGATTGGCTTCCCGTGCTACGGCAACAATCCGTACCACTTCATCTTCGATTTCTGGCACTTCGTTGGCAAACAGATAAACTACCAAACCAGCATCAGCTCGAGATACCAATAACTGCGGCCCCCGTTGTTGTCCTTGGGAGACTTTTTTGAGGTATACCTTGAATGTGGCATTTGCTCGATAATTGTCGTTGGGCAATTGTTCCCGCTTTGGTAATTCAGCTTCAACTTCTGGCTGACCAAAGCCGCTATTTACTGCCAGAATGACTGATTGTCTTTCAAACCGCAGGACTCTAGCTTGCAGTACAGTACTTTCCAAATCTTGGAACTCTTCTTGCACCATCTGGCGTTGCTGATCCCGAAGTTTTTGCGCCAGTACTTGCTTGGTTTGCATCGCCGCCATTCGCCCAAACTCTCCTTGATCTGGAGTAACATCCAAAACTACAGAGTCTCCTAATTGAGCTTCGGGCGCTACTTGTTGTACTTCATCTAGAGAAATCTGATGGTCGGTGTTGCTGACTTCTTCGACAATCGTTTTGGTGGAAAGAACGCGAAACCCTTCTCCATCAATATCGAGTTCTACTTCAAAATTATCAAAGTAATCTTCGTCAAACTGTTTTCGCTCCAAGTTTTGGGCGCGACGATATCTTTCGTAACCTTTCAGGAGTGCTTCTCTAATAGCTGATTGAACTGCTAAACGAGGTAAATTACGTTCCCGACTTATACTTTCAATTAATTCTTTTAATCCTGGTAAAGTAACCATTGACATAAGCATTCTCCTTAAATTTTATGTAAGCGCCCAGCAAAATTTAAAAATTAGGAGTTAGGAGTTAGGAGGAGGTGGTGCGTTGGGAGACACTGCGTTGCGCGGGTTTCTCGCGTTTAAGCAAGTGTCGTCGGCTTTGCCGACTTGTACTCCTTCTCCTAGGTCGCCGCTAGCGCGAACGGAGAACCCGCAGGGTAGCAACTGCCGTTTAGGAGTTAGGAGTGAGGAGAGACGCGATTAATCGCGTCTCTCCTCACTCCTAACTTTCAACTCTTACCGTCGCTCATCTAGCTGCACCCTAATAATTAGGGAGCGGGGAATTTCAACTACACGTCCTTTTTGATTTAAATAAACTGCTGTGTCATCTCGGCGAATCAACTGACCAGTCCACTCTTGCTGTCCGTCGTAGAGTTGGGAAGTGGAGATAATTACAGGAAATCCTTTAAAGGAAATAAACTCCCTGTCGGTTACGAGTTGGCGCGAAATACCAGGACTGGACACTTCCAAGACATAAGCATCTGGAATAATCTCCGCCGCATCTAAGGAGGCTTCCAAAGCACGGCTCATTCTCTCACAATCATCTAAACCAGTATCCTGCTGGGGATTGCGAATATCTACCCGCAATACTGGTGGACGTTGGTTAGTGTGAAAAACTATGCCAACGACTTCTAAGCCCAGTTCTTCTGCTACTGGTGTCGCCAAATCTATAATTTGTGGGACTAAGGGATGAGTCATGCGAGAAATCAATAAAAAAAGTGGGCATCGACCCACTTCCTGCGATATGGATATCTTCCAAGAAGTCTTGTAACGAACCAATAGTGGTTCGCCTCTAATTCGAGTTTAGCGCATTTCTTTAATAGTCAATAGTCATTAGTCAGTGGTGAGCCAGTGTGGTCTTGGGGTCTCCCCAAGTGGAGCATCTGGCGTGGTTTCCCCCATGAACAACTGGCGTTAGCGACGCAGGAGCGTCACCCGAAGGGTCAGTAGTCAGTTGTTAGAAGGCAATAGGCAAGAGTCAGTGGTTATTCTGTGTGTTCCCCCGCTTCCCCGTCATCTCCCTCTGTTTCTTATCTTTCCCTAATTTCTGGAAGAGCAGCACTTTTGTCCATCGATGGCTGAACAGGTACTTTTTCTCTTAGCTGTCTAGTTTGCTCCACAATTTGCTCTATGTCTTCTTCAGACAAACGCTGGACGTAGTTAATCTTGACTTCTTCTAAGAAATCAGAAAGTAAGCTCTGAAGTTCTGATAATACGTGTTTTTTCTGTACTTCTGCACCTAAGGCTTCGCTGAAGTGTTGCATTAGTTGACTGGATAATTTTGCACCTACAGGATCTTCGACAGCGCTGACTATAGCGTTGTATAGATTAGTTGTGATTTGAGTTGCTAGTTGTTCGCTCAGCTGAGTTTGTACTTCTCCTATACCAGGTAAATTCTGGAGGTTGCGGTAGACAGGGACTTGATGAAAAACTGTGGCGATATTGTGGCGCAAAAGGGCGACGATTTCTGGTTGAATTTGAGGTAGAACTTGATAGACTACTGTTTGCACAAAAATACCAGCGATCGCTTCTAATTCATTGACATTATTAATATCTATGTAGGGACGCAGGTTTTGTTGTTGCGATAACCAGCGCGTTATGTCACCCCGCTGAATTGAACCCTGGATTTGGTTAATTACTCTCACGACAACAATTTCTGTGAGTTCTTCAGCAAAATTTGCAACAAATGCTTGATTTACTTGCCGCCGTAATGGCTGAAGATTTACTAAGTGTGCTTGGTCGAGACGAACTAATACAGGTACGATCCGCAACCATCGCCAAAATGGTAGCAGCAGAAATAAATCGTACCAGCGCCACAAAACTGCATTTAACCAACTCATACTCGGATGGCGACGCTGAATATAAAAAGAACGTGCTAGCAACTCGATACCAAATAAAAGCACAAATGGTAAGTCAATTAACCAGAAATAATCGATAAATTCGCCATTTTCTCCAATTTTACGGTAGTAGTTGGTGGCAATCAAAGGTTTGATTTTCTGATTGAAAAAATTAATTTCTTGCAACCAGCCCTTTTGAGATAAATAATCTTGACTCCAAAATGTAGCAAATGCAACTTTTGCAGATTCTTGGTTGGTGCGATCGCGTATGCGGTTTTTGATTTTTTCTAGAGTACCGCTCTTATCTGCTGCTGCAAATGGATTGCCATCGATCGTATCTCTGCTAAGACGACTGATTTCCTCCAACTGAGTCTTAACCTCTGGTGATGTTAAACCTGTTTGACTGACTTGTTCTTCTAATGCCTTTACTTTCTGGAGATAGTTGTTTGTTTCTCTATTGGGTTCAATGCCTTTAATTGGGTCATAAATTTGGGTAATTTCGGGCATTCTTCGCAAGTAAAAATCTCGCCAGGGCACGTAAGTCAAATTAAACAAAACCAAACATAAATTTACTGTGGCAACAATTGCCATTAGTCTTTCAAAGTAAAGGTTTCGCAGTTTTAGAGGTTTTTGATTAGCCATTTTTAGTTTTGAATTATACAGAATTTGAATATAGCTTTAAGTTTTTCTATCCCATTACTACTACCTTAGTCAAGATACTTCTATAGGTAGATGGCAAAAATCGGGATGCTAATGCTAGTTAAATTTAATCAATAGCGTTCCAATTAATCAAAAATCATAAATAATTGAGACAAAAACTTTAAAGAAACGTAAAATGCACCTGTTAAGCTAATATATTCTGCTGATTCATCCTGAAGGAGTTTTCAATTATGTGGTGTGGGTTTGGAAAATCAAGTGCAATTATTACTGCTACCTGCTTGATAACTGCTAGTTTAGTAATTTCAAATACAACTTTTGCTGCGCCTGTGCGTAGTTATTCGCCACAGCAATTCCGTGCTGTTTTGCGAGGATTAGGTTACAACGTTAAGGTCACAAATACACCTCTTACGGATGAAGAAACTAAAAAGGCAATCCGTGAATTTCAGAAGGGTTACAAACTATCTGTTGATGGGATAGCAGGGCCAAAAACTCAAGGTTTTGCCGCTAATATCATCCAAATTCTGCAAGCAAATTTGAATGCGACGCTTAAACCTAATCCTCCTCTACCCCGCGATCAATTTTATGGGACACGCACGGAAGCCGCAGTCAAGGAGTTTCAGAAAAAGTATAATTTGCAAGAAACTGGAATTGCTAATTTAGCACTTCGCCAAAAGCTGAATGAGGAGGCAAAGAAAGCTATTAGCCAGCCTAGTCCTAAACCGACATCTAGTCCGTCATCAACTCCAACAGCGACACCGACGGCTACACCAACTCCCACAGCGACACCAACGGCTACGCCAACCCCCACGGCTACACCAACGGCTACACCAACTCCAACAGCGACACCGACGGCTACACCAACGGCTACACCAACTCCAACAGCGACACCGACGGCTACACCAACGGCTACGCCAACTCCAACAGCGACACCGACGGCTACACCAACTCCCACACCCTAAGCATCACCAAATTAATTCTGATGCTAAGACTTCAAGTCCTCTGATTTGGTTCTTCTAAAGGTCTACCTTTAGGCACAGGCAGCATGGGGCGACGGTCATCATAAGGCATGGGAATGTACTGTACGGTAGGTCGTCCGCCTTGTGGTTGGGGATACAAATCCATGAGTTCGTAGATAGAACGGGGCAGTCCGACAGTTACGGGCAGCCCCATTTCTGTTGCTTCCTCAACAGTGATGGGATAGTCGTGGGTAACGCGCCCTGTTGTCAAAGCTTCGATAATCGATTCGATATTTTCAGGTAGAACTTTTTGTTTGGGTATATTATCTTTCAAGAGAGTCCGCACGAAGCGCTGCACCTGCTGAATTGCTTTGCGAGACAGGTCTGCCATAATTAGGGTTTCGTCGTCAACGTCACCGATGGGTTTATCTTCAATTACTTTCAGGATACTCGCCGCTGGAAAGTTACCCAGTTGGGGGTCCACTGGCCCCAAGACAGCATTAGCATCCATGACAATTTCATCAGCAGCGAGGGCAAGCATTGTACCACCACTCATGGCATAGTGAGGTACAAAGACAGAGACTTTTGCCGAGTGGCGAATTAATGCTCTAGCGATTTGTTCAGTAGCTAGTACCAAACCGCCGGGAGTGTGCAAAATTAGGTCAATTGGGACATCTGGGGGTGTGAGGCGAATTGCCCGCAGTATCTGTTCTGAATCTTCGATAGTAATGTAGCGCGATAAGGGAATTCCCAGCAAGCTGATGGACTCTTGGCGGTGAATTAGCAAAATCACCCGACTTTTGCGTTCCTGCTGAAATTCCTGTAGGGCACGTAAGCGTCGATATTCTATCTGACGTTTTTGCCAAATTGGTTGCAGCGAAGAGAGGAGGAGGAAAATCCAGAATAAATCACCAATACCAAAGCCCATAGGATTGATTGTTCAAAATAACGATTGCCAGGATCAATTGTGACAAGTTATGGGCGATCGCAAGTCTATCTAGAGGTTAATAAAGCAACAAAGACAAGATACCTAGAGTTGTAACAATTAATAGTTTCGCAGTGACTCTTACTCATCTGCTCCCTGTTCTAGTCCTTTAATAATTACTCGGCTGTAAAACGATGCCATGAAACTTGTCCAAGTCTGGTAACTAGCAAAATATTACTTGTTCATTGGTGTAAAAAATTTCTATTAATTGCTTACAACTAACTATGACTGCCTAACTGACTTGGGGAATACTGAAATTAAGTTCCATTATAAGTGTATGAAAAATGGCAGAAAACAAAGTTAGTGCAAGACTTTCCCCAGGAGATCGGGAAGCAGTCATGCAAGCTATTACTACTATTCGCGAAAAGTTACCGTTCTTGGTAGATTTGACAACTGAGGAGCGTAAATCTTTACCTAAGCTGGGGGATAAGAGTCGGGCGTTTGTGAGTAAGGCATTAGAAATAGCCGCACAGAACCCTGACTTCTTACCTCGGTCTTTTGACTTGGATGAAATGCGCCGAGATATCGAACTATTTGAAGCCTTGTATCCGATTTTGCTGTCGTTGACACAACTGCAAGAACTGGTGGATGATACATCTGTGGCTGTTGGCAGTGAAGCTTATGCAGCAGGTTTGATGGTTTATAACTATGCCAAAGCCAGCGGCAAAGGTGCTGGTTTAGATTCAATGATTGATGATTTAGGACGAAGATTTGCGCGCAAATCTAAAAAAGTGCAACCACAAGCCTTGTAAGTCGAGAAATTAACTCGACGTTTCTACCTGAAAACTTAACACTTTTAGCTCTGAGCTTGGATGTTTTTGTTTAAAGTGAAAAACTCCGAGTTCAGAGCTTAAATTTTGCTGTTGTAAGTGAAAATATTCTTGTTTGAAACGAGAACGTTTTAGTTTCAAGTGAGAACGGTCTTGTTTTAAATGAGAAAATTTTAGTTTCAAGTGAGAATATTCTTGTTTGAAACGAAAACGTTTTAGTTTGAAGTTAAAAGCTTTTCGTTTAGCTTTCACCAGTAGAAGTTTGTCAGGCGATCGCCGGGGATAATAAGTAGATAGACAAAAATATTTACAGTCATTGCGAGCCTTCGTGTTAGCGTCTCGAACGGAAGCGAAGCAATTTTAACTCTTGCGATTGCTTCATTCCGCTCCGCTTCATTCGCAATGACACTGTGTAATTAATTCTCCTTAAATATTTATAGGTTATTATTTGCTGATGAACAAAAAGCTCCCCGAATTTCCTCAAAAGTCGAGGATCTGAGTCTTTCAGTTTTGCAAAGACTGAGAATTAAATCTTTCTAAATCCGAAATGGGTAATGCGTACTGAGTAGTTATCTTATATGTATTAGAGCTTACACCTGAATCTTTTAATGAATCCCCAGAATAAGCCCAAGAGTTTACAGTATATTCTCAAACAACGTCAGCAATCAGGTTTTGTTGGTCGTGAGGAACAAGTTAATCTATTTCGCCAAAATCTAGAATTGTCCTTGGAAGACCCCCGGCGGCACTTTTTATTTAATGTTTGGGGTCAAGGAGGAGTTGGTAAAAGTACGCTGCTGCGTCAGTTTCGCCAAATTGCGGAAGAGGCAAAAATTATTCCGGCTTACACTGATGAAGGTGAAAAAAGTGTACCGGAAGTAATGGGTCGTCTGGCGGAACAGTTGGAACAGCAAGGTCATAAGCTGGCACAGTTTACAGAACGCTACAAAGTTTATCGTCAGAAGCGTCAGGAATTAGAAACCGATCCCGAAGCACCGCAAGGTTTCTCGGCTTTTGTGGGGAAAACTGTAGCTAAAGCTGGAATGGGTATGGCTAAACAAGTTCCGGGTGCTGGTGCTGTATTTGGCTTAATCAATGAAGATGCTTTTGCTAGCCAAGCCGGAGAATGGACATCTTATGTTGCGAAAAAATTAACCAATAAAGATGAAGTTCGCTTAGTCCAAGAACCAGTGGAAGTGCTAACTCCTTTATTTTTAGAAGATATTTCTAAAATTGCACAAAAGTCTTGTATTGGGTTGTTCTTCGATACTTATGAACGCAGTGAGGAGTTTCTAGATAGCTGGCTACGGGAACTTCTGGAGGGTCGCCACGGAGAAGTACCTCTAAATATATTGATAATTATTGCTGGTCGGCAAGAACTAGATAAAAACCATTGGGCATTGTATGAGGGCTTAATAGTTCGTTTCCCTTTAGAACCATTTACAGAAGAAGAAGCCCAACAATATCTCACGCGTAAAGGAATTACTAACAGTCGCGTTATTGAAGTAATTTTACGTCTTTCTGGGCGTTTACCCTTGTTAGTCGCAACATTGGCGGCGGAAACTCCCAGCGACCCCAATCAAGTAGGCGATCCTAGCGGTACAGCAGTAGAACGCTTTTTAAAATGGATTGATGACCCCAAGCGGCGACAATTAGCGGTGGATGCTGCCCTTCCTCTTTGTTTAAATCGGGATGTCTTGGCTAAATTGCGAGGAGAAGAAGAGGCGGATGGTTTATTTAGCTGGCTGAAAGAGATGCCATTTATTGACGAACGGACTGATGGTTGGGCTTATCATGATGTTGTCAAAACTCAAATGCTACGCTACAAGCGTCTTTCATCACCGCAAAGTTGGGCTGATTTGCATGGCAAGTTAGCAGACTACTACGACACGTTGCGAAATAATTTACATCTGGAGGAAGATAAAAAACAGCGCGATCCTATTTGGCAAAGTTACACCCTCAATGTTTTGTATCACGGTTTATGTCAATCACCACAGAGAAGTTTACCTGCTGGATTAAATGAATTCCTCGCTGCACTGAAAAATCAACGCACCTTTGCCAAACTGTGGGCAGAAAGAATGATACAGGCAGGTAAAGATACGGGTGTAGCTGAAATTCAACGTTGGGGTGAACAGTTAGCCAGTGGTCTAAAAGCTTATGAGGAAGAACAGTATGAAATTGCTGCCGAAATGTTCACAGCGTTGTTGAGCAATACCTTTCTTGAAGTCAAGTGGCGAGCAGTAGCTTTAAAATTGCGTGGTGATGTTTACACCCAATCAAATCAATACTCCAAAGCTTTAGAAGATTTAACTGAAGCTATAAAATTAGCCTCGGATGAAGCTGAGTATTTATCAGATCGAGGCAAAACTTACCGTTTAATGCAGCGTTATGAGGAAGCACTGCAAGATTTCGACCGCGCCATTGAACTAAGTCCTCAATACAACCGAGCGATCACCAATCGAGGTCTAACTTACAAAGCAATGGAACGTTATCAGGAAGCATTGCAAGATTACGACCGTGCCATTGAACTTAATCCTAAATACGATTGGGCGATCGCACATCGAGGTAAAACTTATCGCTCAATGGAGCGTTATCAGGAAGCACTGCAAGATTTCGACTGTGCTATTAAACTTAATCCTAAACTTGACTGGGCGATTGCTAATCGAGGTGAAATTTACCGCTTGATGAAATGTTATCAGGAAGCACTACAAGATTTTGACCGCGCCATTGAACTTAATCCCAAATACGATTGGGCGATCGCAAGTCGAGGTCAAACTTACCGCTTAATGGAGCGTTATCAGGAAGCACTGCAAGATTTCGACTGCGTCATTGAACTTAATCCTAAATACGATTGGGCGATTGGATATCGAGGTCTAACTTACCGCTTAATGCAGTGTTATCAGGAAGCACTGCAAGATTTTGACTGTGCCATTAAACTTAACCCTAAGTACTATTGGGCGATTGGACATCGAGGTCTAACTTATCTTTTGATACAACATTATGAAGAAGCACTCCAAGATTTTGACTGCGCCATTGAACTTAACCCTAAATACTATTGGGCGATTGGATATCGAGGTCTAACTTATCTTTTAATACAATGTTATGAAGAAGCACTCCAAGATTTTAATTCTGCTATAAATTCAGATATTAATGATGATTGGTATTTATATTCGCGTGCTTTAGCATATAAGGTTACTCAGCAAAAAGACAAAGCACTAGCTGACTTAGCACTAGCCATTAAGCTTGCTGAACGAAGTTATGAAAAAAATGCTCAAAACTGGCGTAATACCTTGAATTTAGCAATTTACTATCTAGCTGTTGAATATCAAAAACCAGCAGAAGATTTGTATCGTTATGCGCTATCTCATGGTGCTTCTTTGGAGAGGAAACGTGCAGCAATTATAGACCTGAATGACTTTTTAACAATTTTCCCTAATCATGTACAAGCTCAATATATGCGTCAGTTACTACAATCTTCCTTAAAGATTTAGGTGCTGCCGATTAACCTACAATAGCGATATATTCAATTGCCATAAACCTATGACACCAGTAGTTAAACCCTCATCTTGGCTAGAGAAAGGTATTCAACTTAAAAAAGTCAATAATATTAATCTGTTTAAAATTACAGACGAATTGTCAGACCGGATGCAAGAACTTGTTGATAAAAAAACAGCTGATTCTCAGACACCAGAAGAAGAAGCTGAGTTGGAAGCAATTGGGGAATTAGTAATAATTGTTACCTACATCAATGGGATGATTGCTAATGAAGCACGAGAATCCAACGAGCCAGGAAACAGGGACATGGGAATAGATAGAAACTAATGTCTAAGCTCAACCCAATCTACACCAAGTTATGGGCAGAAAATTTCTGCTTAATCGTCATCCGAATTTACAAATAAAGACTCTAAATCTCTATAACCGCTAACTACACGTAAAACTTCTATATTACGAGTCGTAAAATAATCAATAATTGCTTCTAAATCCTGATTTGCTTCTGGAGAGATAATGTGTTGTTTCATGCTTGATTTTCTCTGGCTTGACGCAGTTTCTCCCGCAGTCGCTCAACTACAATTTCCCCGTCAATACCTTCACCTCTATCTAATGCTTGAGCAGCGACTTCCACTTGATGACGGGTTTCTTCAACCCAATTTTGATAACTCTTTTCCCACTTGTCTAACAGTTTCAATGCTTTACTAATAACTTCTTCTGGATTTTCATATTTACCTTTAGCAATTTGTGTTTGAATAAATTGCTCATCTTCGGGCTTAAGTTGAATGTTCATGCTTTTTACCTGTTGTGGATTCGCTGTTTTATCGTATTGGTTCAATCCTAGCTTGCATATCTTGTGGTAAATCTGCTAATTCTTTTAAAAACTTTTTAATTTGAGTTTTGCAGGGCTGTCTAGATCCCTGACTTTTCAAAAAAGTCGGGGATCTAGTTTAAATTTATTGCATCAAAATTTGCCGGATTAAAATACTCATTACCTCATCTGGGTTGCCGGTAGGTACCAGTGGACTCCAATCTCCTACGCTGGCGTAGCCAATTACCTGCAAATAGTGAATTGTACTGGTAACAGCTTTCTCAGAACCAATCAATATATGCTTAATCGGTTCTCTCTTAGGAAATGGCCTTTCAGTCGATTGTTTGGCGGTAGGTGTATCTAAATATTCACCTAAGAACTGTTCTAATTTTGACTGGGCGGAATCTTTTGATTGTGCCATGATGATAATTGTCTCTGATAAAGGGGCCAGATAAGGGCGATCGCATTCATCTTTGCGGGATTGGGCGATCGCCTTTATCATGCTTTCATATTAGTGTATAATTTTATACCTGTCAAGTATATATTCAAAAATTATTATTAGCAATTACCAAGTTTTTAGACGAAACAATTATCCTTACTTCGAGTAATGTTGGTAACACTAATTAACAGAATTGCTGAATATTATTAAAAATTTAATTCCGCCAAAAAAAATGCTAGAGAAACTAAAAATTAGCTCATCTAGCAAGACTCAATTATTCGCAATAAGTCTAATCTTCCGGCTCAATTCCTGCATCAAATACCAGTATCCAATTTCTTCTCCCCCTGCCTCTCCTGCTCCCCCTGCTCATCCAAGCGATTGATTATTTTTTATTTGGAAGTCCCTTAGGTGAGGGCTGTCATGGTGGATTTTCCTTTGGTATGTGTCAAAATTTGGGAGCTACCCTGGTGTTTGACTTTATAGATTTCCCCAATCCCCCTTTTTTAGGGGGCTATGGTTACTCATCTTCATCAAGTTCTAAATCCTCGTCTGTTAGTTCTTGATGGGGGATGGCGGCGATAATTGCATCTATTACCTTGGCAACTGGTAAAATCTCGATATTAAGGTCGGGGAATTTTTGCCCTTTGGGAACGATCGCTCTCTTAAATCCTAATTTAGCTGCTTCTTTTAAGCGCAATTCCATCTGGGAAACCGATCGCACTTGTCCGCCTAACCCAACTTCACCAATCAATACCGTACCTGGATCGACGATGCGATCGCGGAAACTAGCAACGATCGCAATGGCTATGCCTAAATCTACTGCTGGTTCTTCGACATTCAACCCACCAGCCGAAGCCACGTAGGAATCTAATTTCGACATCGGAATCCCTACCCGTTTTTCTAACACCGCGAGAATTTGCACCAAGCGGTTATAGTCTATACCAGTGGCAGCACGACGGGGGGAAGGGTAACTGGTAGGACTTACAAGGGCCTGCAACTCGACGACAATGGGGCGAGTTCCTTCGCAAGCAACAACAATTGCAGTACCAGGAGCAGGATCGTCACGATTACCTAGAAATAGCTCACTAGGGTTGGGGACTTCTCGCAATCCATTTTGCACCATTTCAAAGATGCCAATTTCGTGAGTCGCTCCAAAGCGGTTTTTTACAGTTCGTAATAATCGATGGGAGGCAAAGCGATCGCCTTCAAAATACAATACTGTATCAACTAAGTGTTCTAAAACTTTCGGCCCGGCGATCGCTCCTTCTTTGGTAACGTGTCCCACAATTAACATTGTGATATCTTCGTGCTTGGCCACCTTCATCAACGCCGCTGTACATTCTCTTACTTGTGCTACGGAACCAGGCGCAGAAGTCAGTGCTGGAAAGAACACAGTTTGAATACTATCAATTACAGCCAGATTAGGTCTGAGAGATTCTATCTCCTTTAAAATCTCCTCTAAATCTGTTTCCGGCAATACATACAAATCTGCATCTACATGTGCCGATTCTTCGGAAGTTTCTACTGCTGCTGTTACCTTTTCATCACTAGTGTCTACTGCTGTGCCATTCTCATCACTAAGTATCTCCAAGGGTTTTGATACTCCCAAGCGAGAAGCTCGTAATTTTACCTGTTGTCCTGATTCTTCTCCAGTTACGTAGAGAATACGGTATCTCTGCGCTAGTTGACTTGATACTTGCAGCAGTAAGGTCGATTTACCAATACCTGGGTCACCGCCAATCAAGACCATCGAACCAGGAACAACTCCACCACCTAGCACTCTATCCAGTTCTTCATAACCAGATTCCCAACGTGCAATTTGGCGATCGCTAATTTGCTCAAATGTCAGAGAAGCGCGTGGTTTTGCTGGTTTGACAGCGGTTTTGCCATTATTTTGAGTTGCGTGCCAACTACTTATGCCTCTAGTGGGTATATCAACTGAGGACTGGATAGCAATCTGCTCTTCTAAAGAATTGTATGTGCCACAATTTGGACACTTGCCAAACCACTGGGAAGATTCTGCCCCACATTCGTTACAAGTGAAAAAGGTTTTAGATTTTGCCATTCTTAAAACTTGTTAAATAATCTTAATTTTTGCTTAATGTTTTGGTCAAAACTAAAATCCATGAATAGTAATAGTTGGAGCTTTTTCCCAATCAATTGATGGAATGATATCTTAATATTATGGTATTAAAAATTAATCATGAAAAATTTTAGTTAAGGAGCGTTGAGAAACTTGGAAAGTCATAAAGAAAAAATCCTGGTGGTAGACGACGAAGCCAGCATTCGCCGGATTTTGGAAACGCGCCTTTCCATGATTGGCTACGATGTAGTAACGGCTGGCGACGGGGAAGAAGCTTTGGAAACTTTTCGCAAAGCCGATCCTGACCTAGTAGTTTTGGATGTGATGATGCCAAAGCTAGATGGCTACGGTGTGTGTCAAGAATTACGTAAGGAATCGGATGTCCCTATTATTATGCTAACAGCCTTAGGGGACGTGGCCGATCGCATCACTGGTTTGGAATTGGGTGCTGATGACTATGTAGTTAAACCATTTTCGCCCAAAGAGTTAGAAGCTCGGATTCGCTCAGTGTTGCGGCGAGTAGACAAAACTGGTGCTTCTGGTATTCCTAGTTCTGGGGTAATCCACGTTGGGAATATCAAAATTGATACGAACAAACGGCAAGTCTACAAAGGCGATGAGCGTATTCGACTGACGGGAATGGAATTTAGCCTCCTAGAGTTGCTAGTGAGTCGCTCTGGAGAAGCTTTTTCTCGTTCGGAAATTTTGCAGGAGGTATGGGGTTACACACCAGAACGCCATGTAGATACTCGTGTGGTAGATGTGCATATCTCGCGTTTGCGGGCAAAGTTAGAAGACGATCCCAGTAACCCAGAATTGATCCTGACTGCACGAGGTACTGGATATCTGTTTCAACGGATCATTGAACCTGGAGAGGAGTGAAGAGCAAGGGAAGCAGGGGAAGCTAGGGAAGTAAATAGATAGATCGCTCCTTACTCAGTAATACGAGTTGCTACCTGCGGGAAGCCCTACCCTTCTCCTCAGGTCGCTCGTTCGCGCAGCGGCGACCTGAGGAGAAGGCTTTACGCTGCGCTATGGCAACCGACGGGAAGCGGAGCCACTGCGTTGGGCGGCTCTGCCGACTTGTAGACGCGCTCTGCGCGGCTTCCCGCAGGG
Organism: Nostoc minutum NIES-26; assembly: GCA_003326215.1. Lineage (GTDB taxonomy): Bacteria > Cyanobacteriota > Cyanobacteriia > Cyanobacteriales > Nostocaceae > Dendronalium > Dendronalium minutum. The sequence continues at coordinate 160,775 of LXQD01000012.1, forward strand.
TAGCAAGTGGCATCCAGGATTGCCATTGCCTCACCGCTAGCGCTAACACCACGGCGCTGTCTCCCCAATGCGTACCTCACCACCGCACTCGCTCTTCAGCACTCCTTACTCAAAACTGAACAAACATGACTAAACCCGATCCTAATCGAGTTTTACGCCGTCTACCCCTTGTTGTCGGCGGATTAGGCGCTGTACTTTTGCTGATTAACCGTTTGTTGACACCAGAACTAACAGAGTCCCAATCGCGTGGAGATGTGCTGGGTGTAATTTTGAGTGCGGTGTTGATTTTGACGGGTTTAATTTGGCAGCAAGTACAGCCGCGATCGCCTGATTCTGTAGAACTAATTGGAGAAGAGGGTTTTATCTTAGCACCAGATTTACCAGAAGTTGTGAAAACAGAATTAGCTTGGGCATCGCATCTGTTATTAACTAATACAGTCACGCGATCGCTGGTGGTTTTCTATCAAGGTAAAATTTTGTTGCGTCGCGGCATTCTGGCTCCTAAATCTGAAGTAGTACCAGGGCCAATCTTAAAACGAGTACTAGAAAAACAACAGCCTGTTTATTTAGTTGCTTTGAAAGTATATCCAGGAAGAATCGAATTTGATTATTTACCAGAAAATACTCAAGGTGTAATTTGTCAACCAATTGGCGATCGAGGTGTTCTAATTTTAGGAGCAAATGCTCCTCGTAGTTACACTAAACAAGATGAAAATTGGATTGCTGGAATTGCAGATAAATTAGCTGTTACTCTTAGCTCTAATTTATAAAATATTGTTGGTTGTTCGTTGAGCTATAAGTCACCAAGAAGTCAAAAAGTTCCATCCTTCCTTTTCTTGTACTGCCTTTAAGTTTTTCTGTTGAATTAAATTATCATATTCTCCTGAATCAATCCATTTTAATAACTCGCCAGTCCGCATAACTACCCAGGAAAGCTCGTCTTCCGCATAGCTTAATATTTTGGTGACTTGATCTACGGTATCAAAGCTAGTGGATGCAAATTCCCGAGCTTGGGCGAGGAAATCTTCAATGACAGCAGTTGTCAAGTACTCATCTGGCAAACCCGCGAGTTTCAGCAGTGCAGTGGTGGCCACATCAATATCCTGACAAGCTAACAAACCGGCGCGATCGGTAGTGAACTTGGACATCATCCGCCAATTATACAAAGCTAGTTCCATTCCACTAGCTACCAAGCCACCTAATCCTAGTGTCGTACTGCTCAAGACATTTTTCAAAGTTGGCATCACAAATGCCATTTGGTAATAAATCATATGCTGGCTCTTAATGCGAGCGACTTCGTGTCCCAAAACGTAAAGCAACTCATCTGCATCCAGCCATTCCATTGCATCTAAATTAATCCCGACAAGAGGTTTTTCCACCCCAATAATGTAGGTTCGGATGTGACCTGTGCCTCGATATAGATACATTTCTGGAAGTGGAGCAATATCAAGAATTTGGCACGTTTCTACAAGTGCCTGATGCAATTGAGGAAAATTACGGGTTGTGATTCTAATTTCACTGCCAAGGCTTTGCAGTCTCAGTAAGCGATCTATGCCATACTCATTAATTTTTTTGAGCAGCAGGGAGATACCGGGCATACTTTTCAAAGAAGCTAAGGCTTTGCGATCGAAAGGGTGTTCGTAAGCCTCTGAACTCAGTCCAGTTAATATTTTTCTTGTCATGGATTTTGAGCTTGCTGTAAGAGTGTTTGGGAAGTTAAATTACTGAGTACAAATAGGCTGTGCTGTCACCAGGCATATTGCTAGCGGTTTGTCTACTACCCAAACCTCAAGTAAGTAGGTCAGCGTGAATGTTTCTCGTTAAAACAAGGCAGATGGCAGAGGGCAGATGGCAGAAGGAAAGAGGGTTTGAGGTGACTTTACTTTCTGTTACATACTTCGGTTTATTTGCACCGTTCTACTTAATATGGTTGCTGTTCCGTTTTGTGAACAATATAAATCGCATCTACCAGCAACTGATTAGTCTCCACCAAAGACAATTACCAAGACAAGTCAAGAGCGATCGCAGACAAATTTTACCAGATTGAGGTAAAAGATTATATAAGGAGAAAAACAAGATTCCCGAATTTTTAGAAAATTCGGGAATCTTGGTCTTTTAAATTTCACAAATCAGATAGGATTGCTATAGCTGAGTCAAAAATTTTAAATTTTATGCAAATTATTTATTGGCTATTGGTTGCCTTAATGGTTGTGGGTATCATCGGTGCTGTGGTTCCTGCCATTCCTGGTACCAGTTTAATTTTAATTGCAATTATTATTTGGGGAATTGTTAGTAGTTCTTTTGTAGCTATTACAATACCACTCATCGTTACAGTTATCGTTTTACTCCTCAGTGTGGGAGTTGATTTTTTAGCTGGCTACTTAGGAGCAAAACAAGCAGGTGCTAGTAAGTGGGGACAAATTGGTGCAGTTGTGGGTTTACTGTTAGGATTTTTTGGATTATTGCCAACTTTACCTTTTGGAGGACCGCTACTCGGAATTTTCTTTGGACCTCTGTTAGGAGCAATTATTGGTGAATATATTTACCGTCGTCAATTCTGGTTGGCAGTTAAGGCTGGTGTAGGAATTGTGGTAGGAACATTGATTGGGAATTTAATTCAAGGAGTATTAGCGATCGCCGCAGTTATAGTTTTCCTAGTCACAACTTGGCCGCAAGTCTTTGGTGGGTAGAACTTAGTTAATTTAGCCAAAAAATAAAATTGAGTAGATATGAGTTTCTTGTAATCAAGCGATTCACAACTAACTTGCAAAACTAGGGTGGGTAAGATGTCTACTTCGCAAAAAGTTCAGGAAATGTTGTGTTGCAAATTAAATGTGTTTTAACTTACCCTATCTACTCAATCCCATCATTAAGCTACTGGAGAAGATTTTTTGCTTTTCCGCAAGCCAAACAAACCTGTTAATGCCAAAGCACCTAGACTGAGAATACTTGCTGGTTCAGGTGTACTGACTTTTAAAAGAACACCATCGCCAGTCTTGAAGTTACCACCAATGCTACCAAGCTTAATCACAAATGAATCTACATTTGTCAGCTTCACTTTCTTGATATTGCTATCAGGGCCTGAAGCAATTGCTTCATTAAAGGCAACACCATTTACATTCAGAATAGTAGTCCCATTTTGTTCTACATCAAAGAATGATAATTCTAATTCTGAGATTGTTTGAGTAAAATTGAACTTGAATTGACCAACTTCCAATTCACCATTTTCAACAAGACTACCGTTAGCTTTAATCGCTACTGGACGGAACCAATTTTCGATTGCAGTTGGATTTGTTCCGGCATCAGGATTTGTGAATTTAATTACAAGTCCAGGATTCAATTGATTTGGATAGTTGTTTACAGTTGAACTTTTATCGCTAAACAACAGACTTCGTTTGTAATTTGGGCTATAAACTTCACTGCTGATTGTGTAGCCAAAGGGAACTGTAGAGATACAGTTACCTGTAAAACAAGCAACGTTTGTTAGTGCAATTTCCCCTTCTTGTTGAGGAACTAAAGAAGCAGCTTCCGCCTTAGATATATTATTAACCAAGCTTAAGCTCAGGGTAGATGCTACAAGTGTGGTTGCTAGAATGGTGAACTTTTTCATTAGTATCTCCAAAATTTTGATTGCTAATGTTTTAGCCGAGAAATGTTTTGTACATGTTTGGTCAACACATTCGCCATGTTATTTGGAGATTTACTTAAGTGTCATCTGGCAAGATATTATATTCACCCAATCTTTATTGGTGGATTTACTTATGTAAACCGTATTGAGTTAATTACTTACTATATCTGTTTTTATATTACATTTCATATTATTAGTACTTACAAAAAAAATACTGTTGTTTCAGTATTTAGCTGGACTTTACTAAAAAAGTAAAATGTTTTTACAAGAAAATTTGAAGTAATAATAAACCTATTGCGGTTTTACGCTGGTTGTAATACGCCCTTTAAGTAGGTAGACATAATTAAATGTAAGATGTCATTGCGTTCGCGTAGCGTCTCGTAGAGAGGAGGAACGACGTAGGCAGAGCCTTCTCGCAGAGTAGCAATCACAAAGACTGTCATTGCGAGGAACGAAGCAATGACAGAACATATTATATTTATTTGCGCCGATCTACTTAATAGCAAAAAACCTCTCCACAATAGGAGAGGTTTTTGTGAGTGTAGAATATTTCAAGATGGGCTAATTTACAGCAGTGGTAATTTGAATTACTTGAAAAGCCCTGTAAACTTCTGATTTTTATTTTTTACAAAGTCTCGTTAAAAACACAGACTCAAACTGACTGCAAAGATTTTCTAGCTTCAGTTGCTACTGGTTCTACTTCATCATTTGTCAGGGTTTCTAATACAGATTTGGCATCTGCACCACCTAAACGAGTTAAAGCTTGCACAATTCTATAACGGATTTGCCAATCTGGATTGGTGGCATATGGAGTTAACAGGGGAATTGCCTCCATATTTCCTAACTCACCAAGCGAACTAATAGCCGCAGTTTGTACCAATTCGTTCTCGGAAGAAAGTGCTTGTTTGAGTAGTGCAAAGGCTCGCGGATCGCCAAACTCTCCTAATGTAGCGATGATACTGAATTGTACTAGCCACTCGTTGCTGGTTTGGTAAAGCCGCTCTAAGTCTTCAAAAGCAGCGTGTAGTTTCAAAGCACCCAAACAGTCTGCTGCTGCTGCTTGGACATCAGCTTCGGGGTCGTTGAGCAAGCGATCGCGCAATATATCCAACGATAAATCTAGATTCTGTGTTCCAAGTGTATCCAACTGACTGACCGCTGAGTATCGGACTCTGGAATTGCTATCACCAATAGCAATTTGAATCAGTTCAAAGGCGATTGTTGGTTCTAGTTCGCGGATTTGATTAACTGCTCGCAAGCGATCGCCTAAATCCTCTGAACTGAGCAATTGCTTCACAGATTCAGGAGTAATACTCATCTAGTTATCCTAATTTTCAAAAGTTTTTTAAAAAAGAGTCAGTAGTCCAGAGTCAATAGTTAACAACTGACAACTGCATAGACGTGATTAATCGCGTCTCTACTATTGACTAATATTAACTAGCAGCCATTGCCCGAATAATATCACCACGGGTAAGGATGCCAATAACTTGACCCGCGCTGTCAAGTACAGGTAAACGGTGAACATTGCGATCGTGCATAAGTTGAGCAGCTTCTTTTACAGTTTTGTCAGGAGCAATAGTAATGGGGTTTTTGCTCATCACTTCTCCAACAGTTTGCCCTAGTGCCTTGTGCAGGTCACGTTCATAAGTACCAGGATTTTGTAAATAGATGACACTATCAAGAAACATAATGTAAGCCGGAGGAGTCACACCAGTTTCTTGCCACATCAAGTCTGTTTCCGAAATAATGCCCACCAATTTATCAGTATCATCTACAACAGGTAGCCCACTGATACGTCGTTCAGCAATAATTTGGACGGCTTCCTTTAGTGGAGTTTCAGCCCTAACAACAATTGGGTTGTGGCTCATCACCTCGGCAACGGTTTTAGGCATTTGCTTGCTAAACTCTCAATCAAAGTCTCTGGGATTATTGTAGAAAATTGCGGGTCTTAACCTGATTCAGTTAATACATTGTTACGGTATTGGTCATTATTAGAGACGCGATTATACTCTGACGAGAAGCCGCTCTTACGAGCGTCTACGCGTCTGTACAATAGTCAGTTGTCAGTAGTTAGGAGTTTTATCTCCTCTGCTTCCCCCGCTTCCCTTGCTTCCCCTACTCTCCGACTCCCCTTCAGAGCAGAAATGATTTGACTATTTGCTTGAGGAAAAGCAAACTCTTCCAGTTCATCTAAATTCACCCAGCGAATTTCATCACATTCTAGGGGTTGAGGAATACCTGTCAGCAGGCAACATTGATGCACTGTCAGGGTAACCCGCAAATGGGTATAGGTGTGGTCAATGGTAATTAGATGCTCTCTGACTTCAATCTCTATTCCTAGTTCTTCATAAATTTCTCTTTGAATGCACTCTTCCACAGTTTCACCAGGCTCAATTTTGCCACCAGGAAATTCCCATAAACCGCCCATTACACCTTCTGGACGACGGCGATCGATTAAAATTTGCTCTTGGTCATTCCAAATTACAGCAACACCAATAATTTTGTGGGGTGGCACAGCACTGGTTTCACTCATTGTTTGTAGGACTTATAGGGTGCTATTAAATATTTACTGATGACTGACAACAAAACTCGGCAGGCGGGCTTAAGTATCTGCCGAGTTTACGTTTATTAAAAATACAACTTGCTTTTGGTTTATCCATGTACCGACTCTATATGAAATCTAAGATGGTAGCGGATTTAACCAAGACTCATATTTTACCAAATTTTAAATGTGTCTTCAATTAATAAAGCGGCAATAGTATAAAACTCCAGCGGCGTTAGCACTTATGCCAATATTAGGATGATTATTGCTAACGCATAGCTGTGGATGTGGCTGAAGGGAAGGTGAGCGATCGAGATTCTGCATAAAACTAATTTTTGATTTTCTTACCCGCAACTATAACCGGGTGAAAATGCAATCAGGCTGAATTTTTTATCGAAAATTTCAATTTGCTATTCACCTTCGTTATCAATAGTTTCAGTTCCTTGCAAAGCCATATCAAAGTTCATTCTCTGTTCAGCATTCCGCAAGAAATAACCACTAATCATTGCTGAAGCAAGTAGCCGACCAAGGCTTTCTCGACTCGTTGTAACCGTCACGCCAAAGTGTTCTGAAGGTAGATTGCCCAACAATCCTACAATGTTGCGCTCCATAACTTGGAAGACTTCGGTAGAACTGGGTTTGGATAACTGGGTAACTGTCTCTGGACTCAAGGATTTAACATATTGCCACAGCAAATTACCAGTTTCTGATTCACTATTAAAAAATTCTGAAACTTGATTGGATGAGTTACTCACGTTGTACCTCCCGTACTAAAACTGCTAAATACAGTATTTGTAAATTGAATAATTAAAGACCTGTTCTTTATTTGACTTGACTGACTATTAAGTGTTCCTGTCAAATAATGTAACAAGCTAATTCTTACTTGGGAGTCGTTGTAACCGTACCAAAAGCAGCGTATTTTCTTCCCTTAATTGTCAGTAGTTTCTTTTCCACTCACCACTAACTAATGACCCCTTCAGAGTGACGCTCCTGCGTCGCTAGCGCGGTGAGCCAATTGGAGTGGCTCACCAAGACTGCGCTGACTCACCACTGACTAACTCGCCAAATATTCATCCATGCTGGCTTTAGACTTGCGAAGTTTGGTTAAAGCTTCGCGCTCTATTTGCCGTACTCGTTCGCGGCTAATATTAAGGATTTCGCCTATTCTGGCAAGTGTCAGCGCTTGTCCGTCAGTTAACCCAAAGCGCAAGGTAATTACTTCTCGCTGTTGGGCGGTGAGTTGTTCCATCAGCCGCTCTAAGTCATTAGAGAGGGAAGATTGCATGACAAATTCTTCTGGAGAAGCTCCTGGATCTTCCAGCATTTCTCCAAGTTCGGTATCGTAATTATCTCCCAACCGTAAATCTAAGGATAAGGGCAATCGCGCTTTTTCGAGATACTCTCTCACTTGCTTTGGAGTTAATTCTAATTCTTGAGCTAGCTCAGCAGCTGTGGGAGCGCGTCCCAATCTTTGAGATAACTGGCGCTGAGCCTTTTTAATTTTATTTAGCTTTTCGGTAATATGAATTGGCAAGCGGATGGTGCGAGCTTTTTCGGCGATCGCCCGAGTAATTGCTTGACGAATCCACCAATAAGCATAGGTAGAAAACCTATAACCTTTGGTGGGGTCAAACTTTTCTACACCCCGTTGCATCCCAATGCTGCCTTCTTGGATTAAGTCGAGTAAATCGACATTGCGCTTAATATACTTTTTGGCAACAGATACCACTAGTCGCAAGTTAGCTTCTACCATCTTGCGCTTGGCAATTTCACCCTCTGCGATCGCTTCGTTTAACTCTGGTATTTCTAGTTTTGTGGCCTTTGCCCACTCTTCTATTGTTGGTTGACGACCCAACTGGGTAGCAAGCTCTTCCCTTACATCATGCAATGTGGTTGAACGTTGCACCTGTTTGCCATAACAAATTTCCTCCTCGTGAGTTAAGAGTGGCACACGGCCAATCTCACGCAGGTAAGTCCGCACGAGGTCTGTGGCTGTTGGAGCGGTCTTCATGGCGCTACTCATTGGTAATGATGGGTTTTTAGTTAGGGTCATTAACTTAATAAATGTTCTTTGAGGCTGCTACCCAGTTAGCTTTATAGTTGGCTATTTGCGCGCCCGATAATTACGTCGGCTGCTCATATTAATCAAATTAAGGTCTTAACTGCTAGACGTTACAGTTATTTCTCAGCTTTCACAAGTATCTATGGTTAGATAAAAGGTAGCGAGACAGACACTTTTTGTATTTAATCATTATTAACAATTGTAACATTTATGAGAAAAATTGGAATATCTGCCAGCCCTGAATTTTTTGACTGTTAGAGTTCATACATGTAGATTTATCGCAAAAGCCGATATTTGATCCTCATCTCAAATTGACTAACACAGGTGATTGTGAAGTAATGAACATGAAGTGCTAAATACAAAAAAGAAGGTTGAAGTTGCCATCTCCTTTAAGACTATTTGTCAGCCGACTTATATAAATCTTTGTACATATAAAAATAACTTACTCATATTTGTTAAAATATCTCAATAAAAACAATTATTATTCTTTTATAATAATTGCTTAATTTTCCTTGTAAATACCGCTTAATGCAGATTGAGGAAAGAGAAGGGGAGGCAGAGGGGCAGAGGGAGATGAGGAAGAAATAATAGTTCTTTTTGCCTGTTCCCTTGTTCTTCTGACAACTGACCCTACTCTTCTCCTGACGGAGACGCTATGCGTAGCTTGCTTAAGAGCAGGGGTACAAGAACGGCATCGCTGAACGGGTGACGCTCCTAACCTTGCTACCGCTACGCTAACGCCAGTTATTCATGGGGGAAACCCCAATCGCTAGCGGTTATTGCAGTAATCTTGGATAACTTTTACGTCCAAAGTCGTATTTTGCAAAGAACGGATGGCGGCGACAGTGGCTTTTGCCCCAGCAATAGTGGTAATGATGGGGATTTTATAAGCTAAGGCGGTGCGGCGGATTAGCCTAGCATCAGTCTGGGCTTCTTCCCCAGAGGGCGTGTTGATGATGAGTTGGATTTTCTGATTTTTGATGGCATCTAAGACATGAGGACGACCTTCATGGAGTTTCAGCACCAGCTCAATATCTAAACCCTGTTCTTGAAGAACTTGGCGTGTGCCAAGTGTAGCCATGACAGTAAAGCCTAGCTCAATAAATTCCCTAACTACAGAAACTGAAGCTGCTTTGTCGCGATCGCTCATCGACACAAACACTGTTCCTTTCAGAGGTAAACGCTCTCCTGCACCGAGTTCTGCTTTGGCAAAGGCACGTCCAAAGTCACTGTCGATTCCCATTACTTCACCAGTGGAGCGCATCTCTGGGCCTAATAGTGTATCAGTTCCAGGGAATTTATTAAAGGGGAGAACTGCTTCTTTAACGGCAATGTGCGATGGGATGACTTCCTGGGTGAAGTTTAGCTCCTCTAAAGTTTTACCGGACATAATTAAGGATGCTAGTTTCGCCAAGGGCACACCTGTAGCTTTAGAAACAAAGGGCACTGTGCGCGAGGCGCGGGGGTTGGCTTCTAAGATGTAAACTTGGGGAGAATAGCCGCCAGCACCGACAACGGCAAACTGAATATTCATCAATCCCACTACTGAAAGAGACTGTGCTAATTGCACCGTCCAAGTACGAATTTGATTGAGTACTGCTGGTGATAGAGAAATTGAGGGTAATGTGCAAGCCGAATCTCCGGAGTGAATTCCGGCTTGTTCGATGTGTTCCATGATGCCACCAATCACGACTCGTCCGGTGTGGTCGGCGATCGCATCGACATCGACTTCAATGGCGTTTTCCAAAAACTTGTCAATCAAAATCGGATGTTCTGGTTCTACCTGGACTGCAAAAGTCATGTAGCGTTCTAGTTCCGTATCAGAGTAGACAATTTCCATCGCCCGTCCCCCCAATACATAGCTAGGACGCACCACCACCGGATAGCCAATCCGTTTGGCGACAATCAGCGCATCTTCGTAACTCCGAGCTGTACCATTTGGCGGTTGGGCAATATCCAACTGTTTGAGAATTTTCTCAAATCGCTCTCTGTCTTCTGCTCTGTCGATAGAATCGGGTGATGTGCCCCAAATTTTGGGCACAGGGGAAGAATTTTCTGTTTGCGCCTCTGCTAACTTCAGCAAATACTCTTGCAAAGGTACTGCTAACTTCAGCGGTGTTTGTCCGCCGAATTGAATAATTATTCCGACAGGATTTTCAGCTTCGATGATGTTAAGGACATCTTCTTTGGTCAACGGCTCAAAGTAAAGCCGATCGCTGGTGTCATAATCGGTTGAGACTGTCTCTGGGTTGGAGTTGACCATGATTGTCTCAAACCCTGCTCCCTTCAAAGCATAGGCGGCGTGACAACAACAATAGTCAAACTCGATTCCCTGACCAATACGGTTGGGGCCACCACCCAAAATCATTACTTTGGGCTTGGTAGTTGGTAAAACTTCTGTTTCTTCTTCGTAGGTGGAGTAGTAGTAAGGGGTAAACGCTTCAAATTCAGCAGCGCAGGTGTCTACGGTTTTATAAACAGGAATGACTCCTAGCTGTTGGCGGTAGGTGCGGACTTCATCTTCAGCAGTTTTGGTGGCAAAAGCAATCTGGCGATCGCTAAATCCATTCCGCTTTACCTCATAAAATTGTTCTTTTGTCAACTGCTTTAAGGGCGTGCGCTTGATGAATTTCTCCGTCTCTAGCAGTTGCTGCATTTTATCTAGGAACCACGGGTCAATGGCTGTAAGTTCATAAATTTCTTCATTACTCATCCCTAGTAGCAAAGCATGACGTAAGGCAAAGATGCGATCGGGATTTGGTGTCCGTAGCAGGGCCCGAATTTGTTCGCCGCTGGGTAATTTTTCGGCTTTGTCGCAACCCCAGCCAGCGCGTCCAGTTTCTAAAGAACGCAGCGCTTTTTGAAAGGATTCATTGAATGTCCGCCCAATTGCCATTGCTTCCCCTACCGACTTCATTTGTGTTGTCAGCACTGGTTCCGAACCTGGGAACTTTTCAAAGGCGAAACGGGGAATTTTGGTTACCACATAGTCAATTGTCGGCTCAAAGGATGCCGGAGTTTTCTTAGTAATATCATTTTTTATTTCATCTAGGGTATAGCCAACAGCTAGCTTGGCCGCCATTTTGGCGATGGGGAAACCCGTGGCTTTAGAAGCCAAGGCTGAACTGCGGGAAACACGGGGGTTCATCTCAATTACAATCACATCACCATTCACGGGATTAACGGCGAACTGAATATTAGAACCGCCAGTTTCCACGCCAATCTCGCGGATGATTTTAATTGCCATGTCCCGCAGCCGCTGATATTCTTTATCAGTGAGGGTTTGGGCGGGAGCAACGGTAATTGAGTCACCAGTATGGATGCCCATCGGATCGAGGTTTTCGATCGAACAGATAATCACGACGTTATCTGCTAAGTCGCGCATTACTTCCAACTCGTATTCTTTCCAGCCTAGTAAAGACTGGTCGATGAGAATTTGCGAAACGGGACTAGCATCTATACCTACCTGTGCCATTTCTTCAAATTCTTCTTGGTTGTAAGCTATACCCCCGCCAGTACCGCCCATAGTGAAGGCAGGGCGAATAATTAAAGGATAAGTGCCAATTTGGCGAGCGATCGCTCTAGCTTCTTCTAAAGTTGAGGCAGTACCGCTGGGACAGACATCCACCCCAATTTTAGCCATGGCATCGTTAAACAGTTTTCGATCTTCAGCTTTCTCAATTGCTGGTAACTTCGCACCGATTAATTCAACGTTGTACTGTTCCAAGACACCATTTTTTGCTAATGCCACAGCGATGTTCAGGGCAGTTTGTCCTCCCATAGTTGGCAGCAGGGCATCGGGACGTTCTTTGGCGATTACTTTTTCAACTATGTCTGGTGTCAGCGGTTCAATATAAGTGCGATCGGCCGTTTCCGGATCGGTCATAATTGTCGCTGGGTTGGAGTTGACCAATACCACCTCATAGCCTTCTTCTCGCAACGCTTTACAGGCTTGGGTGCCAGAGTAGTCAAACTCACAGGCTTGTCCGATGACAATGGGGCCAGATCCTAACAGCAATATCTTTCGGAGGTCTTGACGGCGGGGCATAGTCGTTGGGATGGAGTAGGAGAATACAAATCCTGATTATTTTAAGGTTCTTTCCCCCTGGTTATGTTTTTTATTATCAAGTTTTCTAAGTTTGCTCGTAAGGCAGGAGGCGGAAGGCAGTCCCGATGAAACAAGGTTCACCGCTAGTCATGAAAGAAGGACAAGGAGACGCGGGGACGCGGTAATAGGGGAGTAGGGAAGACAAGGGAGAAATAATAACTACTCTTACCTATTGCCTTCTGACCACTGACCACTGACCACTGACTAATGACTAATGACTTATCTCATTGTCTCTTCTTTTATGGATGCTTAAGTTTAAGAAATTCTCATAAAAGAATTTTTGAGTGTTTTGCAATTTTTTTCAATTAAACTAATGACTCTTGGAATAATTATGAATTTTTTAGGTAAATATCATGAACTGTTAACAACGAACAGAATTGTTTAAATAAAAATAGTTCCTAATAAGCTAAATACTAATTATTGTTGACAAATATTTAGTATTACATATTACATATTAGGTTTTTTTATATACTTAAATTAAAAATGGCAGAGAGATTATACTGCTCTCTGCCATTCTTTATATTTTTTTAAGACCTAATGCTACGAACTTTTTCTTCAGTCTAGAGTACACCAATCTAGATTATGAGCGTATTAGTTTTGAGCAGGTTGGACAAACCCTAGGGTTAAACTGTCTTTGGCTAGGAAGTGAGCCAAATGATAAGCCCGTTCTTCAGTCTTTAACAGAATTTTTTCGTACAGATAACGCGTACCGCGATCGCCCAAACTTTCTGCCTGAGCGGCTTGACGGCGAATAACATTGATGATGGCTTGTTCTGCTGCTAGGTCGTTTTCTACCATCTTGCGGGCGGAAAATGCACCATCGGGTTCTTGCTCAAAACAGGTTAATTCTGCTAATTTGCTGAAGCTAGCAGCTGGCACACCACCCAGCCCGTTCAAGCGTTCGCCAATTTCATGGACATGGTCTTGAACTTCGTTGTAGCTTTCGTTAAAAAACTCATGCAGTGAATAAAACTCTGCACCTTCAACTACAAAATGATGTTTTTGGTACTGTAAGTACAGTGCCTGAAAACTAGCTAAAACAACGTTAAATCCTTCGGTAACTGGAGCGGTTACACTGCGATCCAGTAATACAGGATTGTCATAGACTTGACCAAAATTTTGTACCAAAGTTTGCGTATCAGCCATTGTTCTCCTCGCTTTTCAACAGTTATAGTTTTTAACTGCTTAGTCTCTATATATTAACATTTAAAAAATAAAAGCAAGCCCAAACATTATCACAAAATCTTGAAATTTTTGTCGCTAAAAGTGCAAAATTTCCTCTTTGTTAGGATGATCTAACATCCTTTTTTGAATGCATGGCTACTACTAGTCGTGAAAATATTTCCTTAAAAGCAAATACACCTCATGAGGGGATGAGGGAGATGAGGGAGATGAGGAAGAAATTCTACTTTATCTCCTTATCCCCGTGTCTTCCCCAGTTCCCCCAGTTCCCCCAGCTTCCCCTGCTCCCTTAATTCTCCTTGTTCTCTTATCTGCCTTATCTGCTTGCAGCAGGAAATTGTTGCAAAATTTTTATATTCTTTGGTAAACTAATTGAGAATTGTTTGCACTTAAGTTATCTTTAGATTAAAGAAGCTGCACTCCTAAGAAAGACAAACATCAGGGAGTAGAAGCAAGGTAGTTACTGCAATTCGATCGCACTTTGAGGGCTAGTTTCTTGAAATCGTTTAGTTCAGAAGTAGAAAACAAGCACGTTGTTGAAGTTAATTGGTTAGACCGCTGGCAAGTCTATCAACGCTTACAGGAGCTAGATATTCCTTGTTGGTGTGAGACTAACCAGCCATTGAGAGTTGAAATTGGCAATGCCACGGCAGCTGTTCAACTTTGGTACGTGATGCAGCGATTTACTGCCTCTCGTCAAGACCTAATTTGGACTCTTGAACATAGTTGGCATCGTGACGAACGGTTGTGATGGGCGAGTGTTCGGCACATCTTAAGTTAATGTCTTGAGCTTACCTTTAGTTAAAAATGGGTTAAACAATATGAGTGCATACTACAGTACCGAAATATCAGAGTTTTGCCTTGAGGGCAGATTTATCAATTTTGTTATTAAAGATGGTTATAAGCTTAAAGGCTTGTTATTAGGGACTTCTGAAGGTGAATGCTACGTTAAACTTGCTAAACATTTAAGGGCTACTTTTGACTGGAGATTGGCACCAGGTACTTGGTTACAAGTTGTTGGTCAAAAAAAGTATGACCTCAAAAAGGGCGAATTCACATTCAAAGCTGAGCGTGTGATGGCAGCACGCAGCGAGATGGAGAGAGTTCCGACTATTACCGCAGTCCAGGAACCGCCAGCAGTTGATAAGGTTAAAGCAAAAACACCTAAGACTAAAGCAACGATTTTGGTGTGTCAGAAGTCTGATTGTATGAAACGCGGTGGTAAAGCAGTTTGTCAAGCTTTGGAAGCCAGTTTAAGCGATCGCGGTTTAGAAGACCAAGTTACCATTAAAGGTACTGGTTGCATGAAAAACTGCAAAGCTGGCCCCAACTTAGTAATGCCAGACAAAACCCGCTACAGCCGTATTGGCGCTGCACAAGTCCCCGCGATTATGGACAAACATTTTGCTGACAAGAGTATCAAGGAGCAGTTAGAGAATCCACGGGAAATAGTAATACCTGTGACAAGTTTCGCTGACGCTTCTAGCTAAATCTCTACCGTATTAATAAAAAAATTAATAATAAATATTTTTGTTTTCCTGAAAACTCCATAGACCTTTTGCAAATCTCTGGCAAAAGGTCTGATTTTATTGAGATTACTATATCTATACTCTTAACTCTTAAAACCCAAAAGCACTGCTGTAACGCTCCTCTGCCCAAGGTTCACCACGGCGGTGGTAGCCATTACGCTCCCAAAAACCAAGTTCCTCCCGAT
This sequence comes from Nostoc minutum NIES-26, assembly GCA_003326215.1. Taxonomy (GTDB): domain Bacteria; phylum Cyanobacteriota; class Cyanobacteriia; order Cyanobacteriales; family Nostocaceae; genus Dendronalium; species Dendronalium minutum. Next base: position 176,011 of record LXQD01000012.1, read on the forward strand.
TAAGAAACTCTAAACTATTGATCCACTTGGCACTTTTCCAAGCGTAGAGGTGAGGTATAACTAGCCGCATTGGGCCACCGTGTTCTGCTGGTAAAGGTTCACCAAATAATTGAAAGGCAAAGAAATTTTCTTCCCGTACAAAATCTTCCATTGAAATATTAGTGGTGTAACCACCGTAGCAGTGTTCCATAACATGGACTGCTTGGGGATCTACCTCAATCAAACCCATAAAATCTACTACCTTAATACCCGTCCACTTGACATCCAACTTCGACCAGCGCGTTACACAGTGAAAGTCTGCTGTGAATTCATGGTGAGGTAGTGCCATAAAGTCTGACCAAGTCAAGAGAATGGGTTTAGCCAAACCCCAAACTCGAAATTCCCAATCTTCTGTGCTGACTTGGGGTGTTGCACCGTAGGTTAATACAGGGAAGCCTTTAGCTAAATGTTGACCGGGGGGGACGCGTTGGCTTTCTTCCTGGTTTGGTTGTTGAAAAAATTTACCTGGCATAATATTTTAAAAATCGGGAGTAGGGAATAAGGCGTAGGCAAAGGATAATTTTTATCCTTTTACTGAACACCAAATAGCCCATATCTCCGGATACTTTACTATTTATATGATTGTTGACTCATCAGTCATAAGTACAAGGTAATGGTAATTGAGAACAATTACTCATTACCAACTTCTTATAGACCAAATTAGCTTTTGGGAACTAGCTCTTATCGATGAGGAATTATTCTTCTTCCTCTTCTTCAGCAGTTGGATAGACAAATGTAGAACGCCCCGTCAAAATCGATTTGCCTAGGGAGATAGCTTTCTGAGCTTCAACAACGGCTTTATGTCTCCAGGTAGCTCGACGTTTATCTCGTTTGGATTTGGATGTTTTCTTCTTTGGAACAGCCATGATAGCGGATATCGCAATTCTTGACAACCTTTTTATTCTAAGCCATCAACTCTACCAAGCCAAAATATTGGGGGAAGAGGACACGGGGGCGCGGTGAGTCAGTCGCAGTCCTGGATGCCACTTGCTACTTTGCGGGAACGCTAAGAGCGAACAAGTCGGCAGAGCCGCCCAACGCAGTGGCTCCGCTTCCCGTCGGTTGCGATAGCACAGCGAAGCGCGAGTCTTCTCTCAAAGGGAGACGCTAAGAGCGAACGATCGTCACTGCCGAACACGGAGAGTTCTTTCCCCGCGTCTTCCTCATTTCCCTACCCTCTACTTTGCTGGCTGATTAGCAGGAGATGGTGCTTTTGCTGGCTGATTAGCAGGAGATGGCGCTTTTGCTGGCTCATTAACAGGAACTGAATTAGCAGGTTGTGGGGGTGCTGGAATAGCGATCGCTGCTTGATTTGGCTGAACTATGTCAAACATTAGTAGCGATCGCGCAGTTTTGAAGTAAGTTGCCCAACGTTGAGCATCGGGTCGTGTGCGCCATTGTTGGCGACTGACTTCTAAAGCTAAAACTGGTGCGATCGCGCCATAATTTTGTACGGATACAATAACTGAAGCATCTGTGACTAAGATATCTTGGTCGAAGCTACGTTGAGCAGCGGCTCTGGCAGTCGCTTCCGCTCTTCTGAGTATGGTTTCGTAGTTTTCATCTGGCAATCGGTCAATAGTCAGGTCAACTCTGGCTGTATAAGCTCGCACAATCTGGGGTGCGATCGTTTCTGCCACAAGCCATATGGGCATTGTGGAGAAAATTAAAACCATTAATGGAAATATCCGGATCTTCTTGGCAATTTGGCTAATAACTGAAAAAGAAACGATCGATGATAGTAGGTGAGTAACGCTCTTGGTCATGGCTTCATAGCTCCTTATTGATGAACTGTAATTTGAATTTAGTGTGTGTATTTTCCGATAAATTCAACGTAATTTTAAATACTTAAAACAAATGGTTCAATGAGAATCTCCTAGACTATAAGACATAGGTTAGCTTTGTTTTTTCAGCAAAGCCAACCGCAATTTTAGGCAAACACATAACAACCGACAAAGAGCGGGATGGCAAATTACTGGGCGATCGCTATTGGCATTAATCAATATCAGTTATTTCAACCTTTGCGTTGCGCTCAAGCAGATGCCGAGGTGCTAAGTGAGTTTTTGGTTCATGAAGCAGGTTTTGCACCCCAACGCTGTCTATTGATGACAGACACTTCGCCGCCAATTGGGGATAGATCTACATATCCCACGAAGGAAAATATTCTTTTGTTACTTGAGGATTTGACAGCAACGTGTTGGCAACCTCAAGACCATCTATGGTTATTCTTTAGCGGTTATGGAGTTAACTACGATGGTCAAGATTACTTGATGCCAGTGGAAGGCAATCCTGAATTAGCGCAGGAGACTGGCATAGAAGTGCGATCGCTAATGCAAAGTCTGCAATTAGCTGAACTTAACGTATTACTGCTGTTGGATATTAACCGCGCTTCTGGCGCTCAAGCGGATGCTCCTGCTGGTCAAGAAACCATAGAACTAGCCGAAGAACTACAACTTGCAACAATTATTTCTTGCCAACCAGACCAATTCTCCCGTGAAAGTAGCGAGCTAGGTCACGGATTCTTTACCGCAGCCTTGTTAGAAGCTTTGCGTTCTGGTAATGGTAGCAGCTTGGTGGAGCTAGAAAACTACCTCAGCATTCTTACCCCAGAATTGTGTCAACATTATTGGCGGCCCATACAAAACCCTGTAACGGTTATGCCAGCTGGTGAGCAAAATATTTTGCCTGATGTCGGAATACAAAGCAATCGTCTAGAAGTCCCCGGCACAATAGAACCCGCTGAAGTAGAACCAATTATTTTTCCACAGGAAACCTTTGCTGTTGCCCTTGCAGCTCCCTCCCTCGAAGAAAAATCCCCGATAACTTCAGCCAAATCACAAAAATTGGGCATGTGGGGAGAATCGGTAGAAACTACCCTAGGTGCTAGTTCCCAGCAGGCAAAATCCTCATTTACCTCAGAGAGGGGAAAGTTTGAGGAACAACAGCAGTATTTTAACCAGCCATCCCAACCAGTCGTACCATCCCAGGAAGTAGGAGGTAGGTTTCTCCCAAATGTTCCACAGCCTCACATCACTCGCTTGCCTGCAAATAAGGAAAACACGGCATTGTGGAAACAGTTTTTATTTTGGGGTGGAGGCACAATCCTGGTAGTAGCTTTCATTTCTGTAGTTGTTCTCCGCGATCGAGCAAGATTGCTCAAAGCTAGACAGATATCGCCAGGATCGCCGAATACTGCCTCAGATGTCCGCTCCATATCAGAGACACCTTCACTAATTCCACCAAAAAACCAATCCAGCGCCCAAATAGCTTCTAATTCTGAGTCAAAAAAGCGGAACCAAGCAGTGCTAGACCTAGCGAAAAAGTCCCTCAAACGAACTCAAGCTAGCGATTTGAGGTTAGCGATCGCCACTGCTCGGAAAATTAAACCAGGTGAACCGCTTTACGAACAAGCTCAGGAAAATATTAAGATTTGGAGCCGGATGATTTTAGATTTGGCAGAAGGTCGTGCTAAACAGAGACAGTATGCTAATGCCATTGCCGCTGCTCAATTGATCGCTAAAGACGAAGCCCTTTATCCCAAAGCACAAGCAGCAGTTAATCAGTGGCGGTTAGAGGCCAAGCAGTACCTAGGTAACAGAACTCTTTTAGATGCTGCTAATCGCTTAATTGAGCCAGGACAAGCATCCACTTATAATCGTGCTATCGAAGTAGCCAAGAGAGTACCACAAGGTCAACCAGGCTTCGATATGGCACAGAAATCGATTAGGAACTGGAGCGAAAAAATTCTGGATATAGCTAAGAGCCGTGCTGACCAAGGAAACCTGACGGCAGCCATTGCAACCGCTGCTTTAGTCCCAGAGGTGACAGCCGTTTACGAAGATGCTCAAGAAGCAATTCAAAAATGGCAGGCAAGAAAAATTAAAAATTAAAATATAATCAAAAGTCCAAAGTCAATAGCAGTTTCTATTGACTCTGGACTTTTGACTATTGACTCTTGAATTAGCAGTAGCGCGATACATCTTCGCCGCATTCATCGGCTAGATAGCAAAGCGCTCGGAAACGTAAACCAACCACTTCTTCATATAAGGGGTTGATTTTACACATGGGTGGAATGTGAAACAGGGTTTTCCCAAATAATTTGATATCGCGCTCAAAAGGACATTGAGCAGGAATCAGTTTACACAAGCGATGAGCTAGTTGGCGATCGCGAACTTGAATGCTTTCTACCCGCCGCCGCAGGGGTTGGAGAATGTCACAGTAAGTCTTGGAAACTGGACTATGCAACTGGGCTAGATGGGTGTTGCTAGTTTCTGCTTGATTGATCGAAACCCAGCTTGCAAGAAAAATCTTTTTTGTGGTATTATCGAATACCTTCATGATTAAGCCTCTGTGTTATTGAGGGTATTCACCTTGCTGATGAATACATACGACGTGGCAACGACCTTTCTCGGAAGAATCGTGTCCTGACTGAGATATAATATGGATTCAAAACAGCCACTTAAGTCAGAACCTAAATTATTACTACGTCAAGTTAATCGCAATTTCCCTAGGATCGGTAGCGTAATAATACGATCTTGTTCATAACTTGACACAGTTTAAATTTTAATAAAGACATCTATCGTTGGACGGATTTTCGATTATAATTTACAAAACTTAACAAAGCCACTTCTTGCCAAAATTTTTGGTAAGTACAAGTACCAGAGATTAAAATAACTTTGCTGACAGTTGAATGCCTTAGAAGCTGGGCTGTTGATAATCTGACCCCGCTCCTGGCAATAGTTCGGTAAAGAAAGTGATTCTTCAATTTGCAACCTATAGTGTTTTGGGGCTAACTTACCTGGGGTTAGCATTAGGTTACATTCCTGGGTTACGCATGAACCGCGCCACTATTGCCTTGGTCGGATCTGCATTTTTAATTGCTCTGGGTGTTCTAAATTTACAGGAAGCATGGCAGGCCATTGATGCTAACACCATCGTGTTTTTGTTGAGCATGATGGTAGTTAATACTAATTTATCCTATGCAGGATTTTTTCGGCGATCGCTATTGGTGCTGTTGAGTTTTACTCGTAGTCCTCTAGGCTTGTTAATTGTTCTAACCTTTGCCAGTGGTATCCTTAGCGCCTTTTTTCTCAATGACACGCTGGCGCTGATTTTTACACCCTTGATCTTGAGCTTGACTCAAACTTTAGGTTTAAATCCGATTCCCTATTTGCTAGCGATCGCTGGTGCGACTAATATAGGCTCGGTAGCAACTTTGAGCGGTAATCCTCAAAACATCCTGATTGGTTCGTTTTCTAATATTCCCTACCTAGATTTTTTGCGGGAGTTGGCTCCAATTGCCCTACTGGGCTTGGTTGTTCAGGTGGGACTGCTGTGGCTACTTTACCCAGATGTACGCGCAACTCGACCTTGCCAGCAATTACCTACTGGTAAAGAACGCATTTTCAAACCGTTATTTTATAAAAGTTTAGTAATCACCATTGGACTGCTAATTGCTTTTGCGGTCGGCTTGCCTTTAGCAGAGTCTGCCCTAGTTGCTGCTAGCTTGTTGCTAATCACTCGGCGGATTAAACCTCAACGCATTCTCAAAAAAGTAGATTGGAATCTGCTGGTAATGTTTTCAGGACTGTTTATTCTCACAAAAGTTACACAGAAGTTGAATTTACTACAGCCATTTACCCATGCTGTCAACTCTACTGCGAGTTTTTTGGGTGTAACGGTTGTCTTATCTAACCTTATTTCTAATGTACCAGCTGTACTCTTATTACATCCCCTGATTCCTAGAGAAGATACCCAATACTGGCTATTGCTGGCGGCCGGATCGACTTTGGCAGGTAATCTAACTTTGTTTGGTTCAGTTGCTAACTTGATAGTTGTGGAAGCTGCTGCTGATTTAGGTTACAAGCTCAGCTTTTTGGAACATCTGCGCTTTGGGTTGCCATTGACCTTGTGTACTTTACTTCTAGTTTATCTTTTCATTCATTGAAAGCGATCGCTTTTCAAAGTATTAAATAGTGGGACTTAGACAAAAAATACCCAGAAAAATAAGTCAAATGTATATACAAAGAGACTTTGACATCGTTAAGCCTAGTTTCTTTCCAAAAAATGTTTAAGTCCCGTTAGGGCATCAAATCACGCAAAAACGCACAGACGCAAAGAAAATCTTTGCGTCTGTGCGTGAGGCATTTATCTTGAATTACTTATGATGCTACTTGAGCAGTAGTCCTAGGTCGCCGTCTTCTACCATCGGCAACTTTCACAGGCGGTTCGTCCGGAATTTGCATTAACAAAGTCACAGATGGTTGACATTGCAATTCTCGGCGAATGGAGCGTTGTAATTCCCGCTCTAAAGTTTCTTGCAATCCACCCCAGTCTACTTCTGGTTGTTCGCCTTCCAAAGAAGCAAATTCTGACCAGCGAACGCTGAGAATTTCTTCAATCCGCTGTTGTACCCATTTTTGCAGCAGCGATCGCTCTACACTTGTAACTACACCCCGCAGATGAATTTCTGGCTTGGCCATCAGTTTGCCACTCCAATCGATGGCAGCAGCGATGGTGACAATGCCTTCTTCGGCCATACGTTGCCTTTCTTGCAAAACTTTGGCACTCACCATCCCAGAACTAGTAGTATCCACCAGTTCGATACCAGATGGCACTTTGCCAGCAACACGGATGGCATCTTCAGTCAGTTCTACAACATCACCATTCTGAATGACGATCATATTTTCTGCGGAGATGCCCATACTTTGAGCCGTTTCTGCGTGCTTCACCAGCATCCGATGTTCGCCGTGAAATGGCACAAAGAACTTAGGTCGAGTTAAGGCAATCATCAACTTTTGGTCTTCTTGACAGCCGTGACCTGAGACGTGAATTCCTTTGTCTCGACCATAGACTACTTTTGCCCCCTGAATCATCAATTTATCGATAGTGTTGACTACAGCAATCGTGTTTCCGGGAATTGGGTTGGCGGAAAATACTACTGTATCTCCTTGGCGGATTTTGATGTGGGGGTGTTCTTTGTTGGCAATCCGAGTCATTGCTGACATCGGCTCACCCTGCGATCCTGTAGTGAGAATCAGCACATTTTCTTCAGGCAGGTTACGGACTGCGTGCAACGGTTGCAGCAAATTATCTTCACACTTGATGTAACCTAGATTGCGGGCATGAGCAATTAAATTCAACATGGAACGCCCGACAACCGTCACTACACGATTGTGCTTCTTCGCCAGATCCAAAATCATGTTGATGCGATGCACGCTGGAAGCAAATGTCGTGACGAACAGTCGCCCGCTAGCTTGGCTAAATACTCGGTCAAGGTTGGGATAAACGGAACGTTCTGAAGGTGTGAATCCTGGTACTTCTGAGTTAGTGGAGTCACTCAACAAGCAAAGTACGCCTTGTTCACCGTGTTCTGCTAATCTTTGTAGGTCAAACCTTTCTCCATCAACTGGCGTGTGGTCAATTTTAAAGTCTCCCGTGTGAATCACCACACCCAGAGGAGTATGAATAGCAACAGTAAAGCTATCGGCAATAGAGTGAGTGTTGCGGATATATTCTACAAAAAAAGATTTGCCAATTCGCACGACATCGCGGGGAAGAACTGTTCTTAATTCTGTGCGATCGCGCACTCCTGCCTCTTCCAATTTACCCTCTAGCATTGCCATTGCTAGTCTTGGCCCGTAAATCACAGGGATTTCAAATTGCTTCAGGTGAAAAGCAATACCACCGATGTGATCTTCATGACCGTGGGTAACGATCATGCCTTTAATTTTGTGATGATTTTCTCGCAAATAAGTCGTATCTGGCAGGACAATATTTACCCCATGCATTGCCTCTGTGGGAAAGGCTAACCCTGCATCTAATAAGACAATTTCATCATCGTATTCAAAAACACAGGTATTTTTACCAATTTCATGTAAACCGCCCAAAGGAATAATTTTAAGGGCGGAATTAGCTTCGTTTTTAGCCATTTTCTCCTTAGATTGTTGTTTTGTTTAGTGTTAATAAATTGAAAGTTAGCGTTCTTTTATGAAAGACAATACCGACTTTCTATCTTGAAAGCAGCCAAATTTTAATTCAGATGTTCAATTATTTGTTCAATAAAAGTGATTTTACACTGAAGTATTGATTGTATATCTATACTGTTTGTAGCACAGACTTTCAGAGTGCAGAATTGTCACAATTATGCCCTTTCTCTATATGCATCATTAAACAACCAGAAGTTAGTAATTCAACAAATTGCTGCCTAGATTAAACCAAGTTTTTCCAGCACCGCCTCTAACTTATGACTTACTTCCGACTCAGCTTCACATAGTGGCAAACGAGTTGAACCAACCTCCCAACCTTGAAGTTTTAAAGCTTGTTTTACTGGAATGGGATTTGTAGTTAAAAATAAGGCTTTAAATAACGGGAAGAGTTGGAGATGAATCTCACTGGCAACTTCAATTTTTCCCGCACTAAAAGCTTGAATCATCTGCTGTAGTTGATTTCCTACCAGATGAGAAGCCACACTTACTACACCCTTTGCTCCAATCGCTAACAAGGGCAAAGTTAAAGAATCATCTCCAGCGTAAATGTGAAATTCTTTTGGTGTCAAGCGGCGAATCTCACTCGCTTGGTCTAAATTTCCACTAGCTTCTTTTATGCCAACAATATTGTTAATTTCAGCTAACCGGGCAACTGTTTCGGGACTGAGGTTTTGACCAGTACGTCCGGGGATATTGTATAACAACAACGGTAGATCGGGACAAGCCTGCGCTATCGCCTGAAAGTGTTGGTAAAGACCTGCTTGCGGAGGTTTGTTGTAATAAGGAACGACTTGTAAAGAACCATGCACTCCTATTTTAGCTGCTTTTTGGGTTGCAGCGATCGCTTCTTTTGTGGAATTAGAACCACATCCTGCTATTACCTTGGCTTTGCCTGCCACGGTCTGCAATACTTCCACAAACAACTGGTATTCCTCGTCCCAACTGAGGGTGGGGGATTCCCCTGTTGTACCACACACCACCAATGTATCTGTGCCGTTGTTAGCTAGATGTTCTGCCAGTTCTGCCGCTACATCATAGTTTACACTACCGTCTGTTTTAAACGGCGTAATCATAGCGGTTAAAACTCTGCCAAATTCTCCCACCCTCTTTTCACTCCTGATTACCCAAACTGTTTTATCTACCTTGGTGGTTTTTTATTGTAATAACCTATTCGCCAATTGCTTTCAAGCGTAATTTGCACATATGTCAGTTATTATTTATCAGTTCTTTGTGTCTGACCACTGACTACTGTACAGGCGCAAGGCCTTGCGCCTGTACTATATTGAAACGTATGTCGTTGCAGGCCTAAGTAGATTTTTATCTGCTAGTAACTCAGCAATTTGTACTGCATTTAGCGCTGCGCCTTTACGGATTTGGTCACCACAAAGCCACAGTTCCAAACCGTGAGGATGGGAAATATCTTGACGAATCCTACCCACTAAAACTTCATCTCGACCTGTAGCTTCAATAGGCATAGGAAAATGATTGCTTCCCCAATCTTCTACCAATTTAACCCCTGGGGAACTACTGAGAATAACTCTTGCTTCATCTGAACTGAAAGGTTCCTCAAATTCTAGATTAATTGCTTCTGAATGGGCACGGAGTACGGGAACCCGTACACAAGTTGCAGTAATTCTAATCTTTTGCGTTCCAAAGATTTTTTGGGTTTCGTTGACCATTTTCATTTCTTCCTCACAGTACCCTAAATCATTTAAGGGCGAGTTATGAGGAAATAAATTAAACGCCAACGGGTAAGGTAATACTTCAGCGACTGGTGAGCGTCCTTCTAATATGGCACTGGCTTGAGTTTTTACTTCTGCCATTGCTTTAGCACCAGCACCACTAGCAGATTGATAGGTTGAAGCCACAATACGTTGTACTGGTCTTACTTGATGCAAGGGCCAAACTGCCACTGCCATCAAAATTGTTGTGCAGTTGGGATTAGCAATAATACCTTTGTGATTAGCAGCAGCTTGGGGATTTACCTCTGGAACCACTAAAGGTATTTCCGGGTTCATCCGAAAAGCGCTGGAATTATCAACTACTACTGCACCTTTTTCTACTGCAACTGCGGCCCAAGTTTTCGATGTGGAACTACCTGCACTAGCTAGCACCAAATCTACGTTTTCAAAGGCGCGATCGCTCACTGAATCTATTGGCAGATTTTCTCCTTTAAATTGCAGTGTCCGTCCTACACTTCTCTCTGAGGCTAACAGTTTCAAATCCGAAACCGGAAAATTACGTTGCTCCAATAATTCCAGCAACTCTGTGCCGACAGCACCAGTCGCTCCCAAAATAGCTACACGATAAGATTTCGTCAATCTGGCTTCCTCCTTTAAGAGGTTATGTGCGATTTTTTAGAACAATTTACAACTTATCCTTATTTATTTAAATGACAATAGTAGAATTCAAATAAAGTTTTTTTAACTATAGTCGAACCTTATTCAAAGGATACATTTATTTTTTAGCTAAAATCAGTTAAGTGCTATTGGAATTTACAATAATTACTGTTTAAATCTACTACACATTTAAAAAATTATATACATCATACAACAAACAATAGTTCAGTGGAGAACTGAAGCATCTACACTCAACCTTAGTACAAGTCTTCAACTTTTGAGGTAAAGCAACATTATGCCTCTCAAGTGGGTTAGTAAGACGATAAATATACTATGATCCAGATGGAATTAAACTAGCACAGCAGAAAACAAGGCTATACGGTAAAGCAATAGCTTTAGATGAGTCACACAAGACAGACTCAACTATAAAAAAGTATTGGAGTAAGAACTAGTTGATAACCAGGATATCACGGTGTTAGCCCTCTGAGTCACAAGTCCACTTTGATTAGTGATTGGGGACTAAAGACTGGAAATTAGAGAGCAGGGCAGCCACTGCGGTGAAGCAAGCTAAGCGCCGCGGCGACCTTAGGAAAAGGGTAGGAACTTCCGTGGGAACCCCCCTTCGAGTTCGCAGTCGCCTGATGCCACTTGCTCTACTTGGAGAGCCACCCCTGTGAGCGGGTCTCCCCAAGTAGAAGAACTGCCATTAGTGCAGCGAAGCGCGAGTCCTAGAGCGTCTGGGGAACTGCTGAACCCAAAGGGTGGATGGGTTTCCCGGCACAGAGTTAAGTGGCGTGGAGCACAGGAGAGAATTCTCAAATGATTTCTCCTTGTTCCCAGTACCCAGTCTCTTTAAATGGGTTAAGTTATTCCGGTAAAGTTTCCAGTCTTTTGCCATTGGCAGTACACTGGATCTCTACTGAAGGGCATCGATCCATTGTTTGGATTCCATGACATGCCTTGTGGATAACTCTTATCCTCGCCAAGAGACATCAACCCACAAAAGCGGTAAATCGCGTCTTGTGTGTACTTGGAGTTAAAAATACCAGAAAATAGAAACTAAGCATGAAAGTCACCCAGGAGAAACTTCCCGCCAGCCAAATTGGCCTGGAAATAGAGATTACGCCGGACATTACTAAGCAAACTTACGAACAGGTAATTAGAAACTTAACAAGTACTACAAATATTCCTGGGTTTCGTAAAGGCAAGGTACCCCGGCAAATATTACTACAGCGCCTAGGCGTAACTCGCATCAAGGCAGCAGCGCTGGAAGAACTAATTCAAGATGGTATCGAGAAAGCAGTCAAACAAGAAGCTATCCAGGCAATTGGTCAACCGCAATTGCGGACTTCGTTTGAGGAATTGATTAATAATTATGAACCTGGGAAACCTTTGACCTTTGCTGCTGCTGTCGATGTAGAGCCAGAAGTTAACTTAGTACAGTACACGGGTCTGCAAGCCAAAGCAGAGGAAATCAAGTACGACCCGACTCAGGTGGAGAACGTCTTAGATAAGGAACGTCAAGAAATGGCCACCTTGATTCCTGTAGAAGGACGTGCAGCTCAAATTGGTGATGTGGCTGTAGTTGATTTTAAAGGTGTAATCACCAAAGCTGAGGGTGAGGATGAAACAGCCGAACCTACACCAATTCCTGGAGGTGAAGCAACTGATTTTCAGGTGGAATTGCAGGAAGATAAGTTTATTCCCGGTTTTGTCTCTGGGATGATCGGGATGAATCCTGGAGAAACCAAAGAAATTTCGGCTCAGTTCCCAGATCCCTATGCCAACGAAGAACTGGCTGGAAAACCAGCGCTGTTCACAGTGACGCTCAAAGAACTGAAGGAAAAAGAGCTACCAGAATTAAATGATGACTTCGCTCAGGAAGTTAGCGACTTCAACACCTTGGATGAGTTGCGTGGGTCTTTGGAAGAGCGATATCAAAAAGAAGCTGAGGAAAAAACCAAAAACAATCAGCAGGAGGCTTTGTTAGCGGAATTGCTCAAGCATGTGGAAGTTGACTTGCCACAAACATTGATTGAACAAGAAGTAGACGCAATGCTGACACAAACAGCAGTCCGGCTTTCTCAACAAGGATTAGATGTCAAAAAGTTGTTTACTCAAGATATTATTCCTCAGTTACGAGAGCGATCGCGTAGTGAGGCGATCGAACGCCTGAAAAGATCCTTGGGATTGCGGGAAGTCAGCAAACGCGAGTCCATCGAAGTGACACCCGAAGAAATCCAAGCTAGAGTCACAGAACTGTTGCAGCAGTATCCAGATCAAGACATAGACGAAGATAGACTGCACTCAGTGGTGGAAAACGAACTGTTAACTGAAAAAATCATTGATTGGCTTTTAGAACACTCATCAATTGAACTTGTACCCGAAGGTTCTTTAAGCGCAGCACCCGAAACAGAATCTTTGAGTGCTACCGAGGAAACAGAAGTTGAACTCGCACAGTCTCAGACAACTGAACCTCAGACTGAGGAACAAAGCACCGCAGCTACTACAGAATCAACAGAAGGACAATGAATAGTCCAACAGTAAAAAGTTCTTGACGATCGGTGCTGAGTCATGAGTATTACAAATGTTTACTCAGCATTAAGCATCGCTGGAGGCGGAATATTTACGCAATCTTCAATAAATTGCGGCATATATCACCGCCTTAGCTTGATACTGTGTTACACGAGAAGAATTATAGATGAGGCATAATGGTTAACACATACCCCAAATAGAAGTCGTATCCTTGAAAAAGGCGGCACTAGCTGCTAAAACTCTGTCCTATTTTATTCTCAAATGTTCTTGTATGCTTACATCGCAGTCGGGAAATTACCCTATTAACAATTCAAGTCGAATTGGAATTTACTCCCACATGAGTGGCCCTAGCAACATCGTGCCGATGGTGGTAGAACAGTCTGGTATGGGAGAAAGAGCTTTCGACATCTACTCCCGCCTACTGCGAGAGCGGATTATATTTTTGGGAACACCCATAGATGATGCTGTTGCTAATTCGATTGTTGCCCAGTTGCTATTTCTAGATGCTGAAGACTCAGAAAAGGACATTCAACTGTACATCAATTCTCCTGGCGGCTCTGTCTACGCAGGGATGGCAATCTATGATACAATTCAGCAAATCCGTCCCAATGTTGTTACCATATGTTTTGGATTAGCCGCGAGCATGGGGGCATTTTTACTGACAGCAGGAACTGCGGGTAAGCGTATGTCTTTACCCGACTCCCGGATCATGATTCACCAACCGTTGGGTGGCGCTCAAGGTCAAGCCATTGACATCGAAATTCAAGCAAGGGAGATTCTTTACATTAAAGCTAAGTTGAATCAGTTACTGGCTAATCATACTGGTCAACCTCTAGAAAGAATCGAAGCAGATACCGAGCGCGACTTTTTTATGTCGGCAGAAGAGGCTAAAAACTACGGCTTGATAGATCAAGTCATCTCCAGACAAAATCTTCCCACTGCAGGGGAAAACGTCACCATTCTGAAATAAGAGGCCGGTATGTCTAAGTACGACTCCCATTTAAAATGTTCGTTTTGTGGCAAGTCTCAAGAGCAGGTGCGTAAATTGATCGCAGGGCCGGGAGTCTACATCTGCGATGAATGCGTAGACTTGTGTAATGAAATACTAGATGAGGAGTTACTCGACACAAACGGTGCGGCTTCGCAACCAGCACCCAAGTCAGAACCGCCACAAAAACGCCGTGCCCGCTCTTCCAGTCTCTCTTTTAATCAAATACCAAAACCCAGAGAGATTAAGAAGTACCTAGACGAACATGTCATCGGTCAAGACGAAGCTAAGAAGGTGCTATCAGTTGCAGTTTACAATCACTACAAGCGACTGGCAATCCTTCAATCCAAAGGCAATGGTAAAGGCGGAGCAGATGATGCGGTAGAACTGCAAAAGTCCAATATTCTGTTAATTGGACCGACAGGCTGTGGCAAAACTCTGTTAGCGCAAACCTTGGCCAAAATCCTGGATGTACCCTTTGCTGTAGCTGATGCCACCACGCTGACAGAAGCTGGGTATGTAGGAGAAGATGTCGAAAATATCTTGCTGCGACTGTTGCAAGTGGCAGATTTGGATGTAGAAGAAGCACAACGCGGGATTATCTACATCGACGAAATTGACAAGATTGCCCGCAAGAGTGAAAATCCCTCAATTACACGCGATGTCTCCGGCGAAGGCGTGCAGCAAGCGTTGCTGAAAATGTTAGAAGGAACAGTCGCTAACGTACCACCTCAGGGAGGACGAAAGCATCCTTATCAAGACTGCATCCAGATTGATACCAGCAATATTCTCTTTGTCTGTGGGGGTGCTTTCGTAGGCTTAGAGAAGGTAGTAGAGCAGAGAGCAGGCAAAAAGTCAATAGGTTTTGTCCAGCCGGGAGAAGGGCAGTCGAAAGAGAAGCGAACTGCTGATACTCTCCGCTATCTAGAACCGGATGACTTGGTGAAATTTGGCATGATTCCTGAATTTATTGGGCGGGTGCCAATGGTAGCGGTGGTAGAACCGCTGGATGAAGAAGCGCTGATGGCGATTCTCACCCAACCACGCAGCGCCTTGGTGAAGCAGTATCAAAAACTGCTGAAGATGGATAACGTCCAATTAGACTTTAAACCAGAAGCCTTGAAAGCGATCGCGCAAGAAGCCTACCGCCGTAAAACTGGCGCGAGGGCACTGCGAGGCATTGTGGAAGAACTGATGTTGGAAGTCATGTACGAGTTACCATCCCGTAAGGATGTGACTCGCTGTACAGTTACGCGGGAGATGGTCGAAAAACGCTCAACAGCTGAACTGCTTGTACATCCATCTTCTCTACCGAAGCCAGAATCAGCATAAGGTTAAGTGCTGAGTGCTGAGTGCTGAGTGCTGAGTAAAGTTAGGAGTGTAGAATTAATTCTAAACTCCTAACTATTGTACAGACGCGATTAATCGCGTCTCTACTCCTAACTTTCAAACATGTCTTTTATTAACGTTCGTGGCATTAAGCATTACTACGAGTGGGTGAAAGAACCATCTAGTTCTTTGGTTAAGCCAGTGATGGTTTTCATCCATGGTTGGGCTGGTTCGGCTAGGTATTGGAGAAGCACTGCTGAAGCTTTATTAGATCGATTTGATTGTTTACTCTACGATATGCGAGGATTTGGGCGTTCTAGTGGCAAGCCAACTATTGCCCAAGCTAGCGAATCTGTTGTTGAGTCCCAGTCACCTCAAGAAGAATCAGTAGCAATCCGAGAGTTAACCTATGAAATGGAGGAGTATGCTGAGGACTTAGCAGCTTTGTTAGATGAGTTGCACCTCCAGCGTGTCTTTATCAATGCCCACTCAATGGGTGCTTCCGTAGCCACTATGTTTTTTAACCGCTATCCTCAAAGAGTGGAAAGAGGGATTTTAACTTGTAGCGGTGTTTTTGAATATGACGAAAAAGCCTTTACAGCTTTTCATAAATTCGGGGGCTATGTAGTTAAATTCCGTCCCAAATGGTTAGGAAAAATCCCATTTGTTGACCGGATGTTTATGGCTAGATTTTTGCACAGTCCTATACCAACTTCAGAGCGTCAGGCTTTTTTGCAAGATTTTCTCGAAGCAGATTATGATGCAGCTTTGGGTACAATTTTTACTTCCGTTAGCAAAGCACAATCTGAAGTCATGCCACAAGAGTTTGCCAAGCTGACAGTGCCAACTTTGATGGTATCAGGGGAATATGACAAAATTATTCCAGCCCAGATGGGTCATCAAGCAGCAGCCCTGAGTGACAAAGTTGAGTTTGTCGTTATTCCCAATACAGCCCATTTCCCAATGTTGGAAGATGCACCAACTTACCTGCGCCGGGTGCGAGAGTTTTTGCAAATACCCACACCAGAACTGCAAGTGGGTTAACTGAATTTGAAAGGTTCGCTGTAGCTTTCATTAAAGCAAACTCGGTCGACGGGGAAGCGTCCGCCGTATTGCTTGAAAGGTTCCTTAGCATAGCCAAGTGCTAGTAAACAACAAATATCCACTTCTTCAGGAATTTGGAATGCTTCTTTTACTTTAGCGCTGTCAAATCCTTCCATCGGACAGCTATCAACACCAAAGCTTTTCGCCACAATCATCATGTACGCTACCGCTAACATGGCGTGGCGGTTAGTCCAAGCTTCTATTGTCTCAAAACTGGGATGATTGGCAAAAAATTCGGGAATGCTAGAACGCATGTAATTTGCGTAGCTATCAGTCATAATGCCAACATCTTCCCCTAGATGGATGACAGAAGTGATATATTCTATCTGCGTTACACGCCGATCGCCACAACAAATTAACACCACTGGCGCTTCACCGACTTGACGCTGGTTAAAAGCGCAAGCTTGGAGTTTGTCTTTATTTTCTTGCTCCCTAACGACAATAAATCGCCAAGGCTGGAGATTAAAGCCTGATGGTGCTTGGATTCCTAGTTCGAGAATTTCTTGCAAAACCGCTTCGGGAATGCGATCGCCACTGAAAGATCGAGCAGCACGACGTTGTTTGATTGCTTCCACCAGACCAATGTAGGGGTGCATTTCCACAATCATAATTTTATGAAATTTATTAAATATGTCTTTCTATGCCATTCTCCTCCTATATATCTCCCGCTATCTTCTACCTTTGGGTTAACCTAAACCCAGTTCTCGTTTTAACAAGTTAATTGAGTTGGTGCCGATGTAATTTTCCACCTTAATCAGCTTGGGTGGACGAATAATATCTTCCATAGATGCTTGTACAGCGGCTTGCACCGCCGGAAAACTGGCTTGATCGCTGATAATGACCTCAGCCCGCTTGACGACTGCCTGAAGTTTGTAAGCATCTTTTGGTTGCGAAGTCATTACCAGTAGTTCATCACCACGTAAACCGTGAAGAATGACTTCAGCAGCGCGGACAATTCCAGAACTCAGGCTAACTATGCCCACACAATTTTCTTTTGGTAGAGTTTTTAGTAGGGTGAGTTCTTTAGTGTAGTCGTAGATATCTAGAGGAATTACACGTACAGCTTTCGGAGCTGCGATCGCTTCCACATCATGAATGAAATACCGACTTGTGACCACCGTAGCAGAGTTAGTTTTATCTAGCACAGCTGCTAATTCTTCCATAGCTACCAATTGGATCGGTATTTTTAGAGCCTGTTCTAACTCATACACCATTAATTCACCAGCACCCATATCATGAGATGGCACAGCAACCAACACCTGGGCGCTACAACGCAAACGCCAGTCAATTTCTGCTAAAAATAGCTCCCTGGCTTGATTAAGCGAACAGCCTTCGGAGAGCAGTTCATCTAGTGCTTGCTGGACAACTTTATCTGCGTCGGGATGTTGTTTGAGAATTGGCGATTGCAGCCTGCCACCACCCTCGTGGCCTTGGGCGCGGACATAAATTCCCGAACCAGCTAGACTTTCTACAAATCCATCGTCTTCCAACTGGCGGTAAACTTTGCTAATGGTATTACGATGTAATCCAGTTTGCATTGCCAGCGCTCGTGTGCTTGGCAATTTGTAACCAGGTGGATATTGCCGAGAAGCGATCGCAAACCGGATTTGATTAAACAGCTGGGCTGATGCGGGAATTTCACTGTCTGGCTGAATACGAAATTGAATCATCACCAAACCTCCTGAATATTAAGTCCTGAGTTCTGAGTCCTGAGTTTTTAGTGCTGCTTTCCTAATCAGCATCTAACACTTTCAACTCAGCACTCCTTCAGCGATCGGCTGTATGTACTATATGTTAAAAATTTTATTAACACATAAATTTTTTCTACGTTAAATTACTAACGCACTCACTTTTGATAATTGATAATTTGATTGGAAATGGCTTAGACATACTGGCATAGTTATATCAAATAATTACACGGCTAGTTAAACAGCACTGGTAAAAAATATCATGACACAGGCAATAGAAACCACAACGGTTAAACTTTCTCTACGAGACGCTACGCGAACGCAAGATAATTTTCAAGTAGCGGCTTACCTAGCGCAACCCCAAGAATCTGGCTCGTACCCAGGAATTGTAGTGTTGCAAGAGATTTTTGGTGTCAACGTTCACATTCGGGAAGTTACAGAACGGATTGCTCAAGAAGGGTATGTAGCGATCGCACCTGCACTCTTCCAACGTCAAGCCCCTGGCTTTGAAAGTGGCTATACTCCCCAAGATATTGAAACAGGCAGAAGCTATGCAATGCAAACAAAAGCATCAGAATTATTGAGCGATATTCAATCAGCAATTGACTACCTTAAAAGCCTGCCTCAAGTAAAAAAAGATGGCTTTGGTTGCATTGGCTTTTGTTTTGGTGGTCATGTAGCATATCTTGCTGCCACATTACTAGATATCAAAGCTGCTGCTTCCTTCTACGGTGCTGGAATTACTACGCGCACATTTGGAGGTGGCGCTCCTACCGTGACTCGCACTCCAGAAATCAAAGGTACACTTTATGCTTTCTTTGGTACAGAAGATGGCAGTATTTCTGCTGAACAGGTAGATGAGATTGAAGCAGAGTTAGAAAAATATAACATTCCGCATCGTGTGTTTCGCTACGATGGAGCTGACCACGGATTTTTCTGTAACCA
The DNA here is from genome assembly GCA_003326215.1 of Nostoc minutum NIES-26. Classification (GTDB taxonomy): domain Bacteria; phylum Cyanobacteriota; class Cyanobacteriia; order Cyanobacteriales; family Nostocaceae; genus Dendronalium; species Dendronalium minutum. The sequence continues at coordinate 194,966 of LXQD01000012.1, forward strand.
TCGCGCCAGCTATAATCCTAGAGCAGCAACCGATGCTTGGCAGCAAGTGCAACAACTCTTTGGTCAACTAATCTGAAAACCCATGTAGCCGTTGCATACTTTTCGTTTAGGTTGTCCTTAGTCAGTAGTCAGTAATTAGTGGAAAAACAATTGACGATTGACAACTGACAACTGACAACTGACAACAGTAGCATCAGCTCAAATAACAATTTATCTTCAATTGTCATGAACTCCGAATCGAAACTTTCTCAAACAGCCAATTCGTCTTTTACAATGGACGATTTTGCCAAAGCACTAGAAAAACACGACTACCAGTTTCAAAAAGGACAGGTTGTACATGGCAAGGTTTTCCAACTTGACCATGATGGAGCCTATGTGGATATTGGTGGTAAGTCGTCGGCTTTTCTTCCCCGCGACGAGGCTTCTTTGAGAACAGTGACCGATTTATCAGAGGTGTTGCCATTGCAAGAGGAACTGGAGTTTTTGATCATTCGAGATCAGGATGCTGAGGGTCAAGTCACTCTTTCACGAAAGCAATTAGAAATTCAGCACATCTGGGACAGGCTGGCGCAAATGCAGGAAAATGCTCAGAATGTGCAAGTACGGGTTACAGGTGTAAATAAAGGTGGTGTCACTGTCGATATTCTTTCTTTGCGAGGATTTATTCCGCGATCGCACTTGGCTGAACGCGATAATTTAGAAGCACTCAAAGGTCAAACTCTCAACGTTGGCTTTTTAGAAATTAATCGCAATACTAATAAACTCATACTTTCCCAGCGCTTGGCGACTCGTTCTAGTAACTTCAACTTGTTAGAACTAGGTCAGTTAGTAGAAGGCAAAGTTACTGGCATTAAACCTTTTGGCGTGTTTGTAGATTTAGATGGTATCAGTGCTTTGCTGCACATCAAGCAAGTCAGTCAAAAATTCATTGATTCTCTAGAAAAAGTCTTTCAAGTTGGTCAACAGATTAAAGCTGTAATTATTGACTTGGATGAAGGTAAAGGTCGGGTTGCCCTTTCTACCAGGGTTTTGGAAAACTTTCCTGGCGAAATTCTAGAGAATATTGATGAGGTGATGGCTTCAGCCGAGGCGCGTGCTAATCGAGCCAGTAATAAAGCTGCTGAATAAGCTGTTACACGTTTAACAAGAGTCAATAGTCAAGATATACTAAAAACTATTGACTCTTGAGTGCCGCAACAGAAAAAAGTGTAGTATCTAGGCGCATTAACTTAACTGTTAAATAGTTTCTTAATTACGAATTACGTTAGGGCAGCGTTAGCGAGTCCTCTCCCAAGGGGAGACGCTAAGAGCAAACGAGCGTCATTACGAATTAGCATGATAGATATTTCGGAGTTCCTGTAATGTATCTTCATGAAAAGCAAATTTAATTAACTCGATTAATTTGCCCGCGCCTTGGATGTGATAATTGAAGATTTAGTAGAAGTAGTAGAAGAATAGATCGGATTTGCAGAGGTTGGGGAGCGATCGCTGCTATATTGAATGCAACGGCGGAACCTCAAAGTCATTAAACGAGAAAACGTTGTGAGACGAAGTGCTTAAAGCTCTCATCAGTTTGCCGTCGAGAGTCAGTAAAGTAGCGCCAACCTGCTGGGAAAGCGCAAGGTAAGAGGCATCGTAGGCGGAAATTCCATAAGTCAAGGCGATACTAACTGCATCCGCCATCAAATCAGCTGTAGAAACTACACGCAAAGGAAAGCTTTTGAGAGTTGCTAAATCTGCTGGCACATCAGCAATAGCATAAAGTCTGACCCGGACATACTTCCAGATGATATTGCCACACTCAATGTAAAACAAGTCTGGCACCAAGATAGCAGTTTGGGGATTGCCAAGGTGAGCAAACAGCTGATTAACTTTTGGCGTTAGTGGATCATCTGGTATAAATTGCTTAATAGCTACACTAGCATCTACAACGCACCTCAAAGGAAAAGTCATCTGTCGCGGTCTTCTCGGATTAATGCAGTACTATCAGGCCATTCCACATCAGTCCGACGACTCTCACGTCGAAGACGCATTTCCTCTAATAGTTTTGGGACATTTTTGTACCTTTCGTCTTGCGTTGGCTGCGTTTTTGCCTGCAAAGCGTTCCGCAAGATAGTAATAACTTGAGCATCAATTGAGTTATTTTCAGTTTTAGCTAACTCTTGCAGCTGTTCATATAACTCATCGGGTATGTTTAGCGGATTAAGGATAGCCATTGATTGACCTCCCACAAGAATTTATTGGTAATGGTAGCACGATGCTAGTGAGCGAGAGAGCTTACCAATATAGGTTTTTCTATAAAGTCTGAATTGTATGCACACATCTAAAGAACCCCTCTCAACGGAGAGGAGTACGGTAGATGTTATGGTTTAGATGCTATTTATTGAGTGTCTCAATTGCTTCTTGAATCAACTGCTTAGTCTTGTGAAGATTTAACAGTCTAGTTTGCTCGTAGCGTTCTGGAAGTGGCAGTAACTTACCTTCTAGCGTTGCTCGAATTAGCGCTGCTTGTTCATCAGTAGGTTCTCCTATTTCATAAAGGATTGTGCCAAGTGCTTCAGAACTTCTCCAACTAGGGTTGCGTAAGCCTTTTTTGTGGTCTTGGAACTGCTGAATAGCTTGCATTGGAAAAGCCAATAACGGAGTAATCCAGCTTGTTTTATACCCTGGATTTCCTACTGGCTTGATTCCGTAGCATGCAGCTAAGTCTTTCAATTCTTTAAGGGTTTTGCTTTCAAGTTCAGAACGTGTAAACATAGAAGTGCCTAATTTTCTAATTGGGTTTGGCAGCTACCCCAACTTGCTAGGGCTGGCTAGCTGCCAATTAAATTATCGCATGACTTCACGCGATATAGTATTATATCTATATCAGAATTTTTTATGCCTAATTACGAAGAAAAACCTTATTTAAAAAAGCACCAATTTACCACTGATAGGGAAGAACCATTAACCGCAAAAATAACTCTCAGACTTCCCCCATCTATGCTGGAAAAATTAAAAAGTCTAGATAACTACCCAGAATTTGTCAGGCAAGCAATTTGGGATGCACTAAATAACCTTGAAAATTCAAAGGACTCTACAGAAGATTGACTTCCTAATACAGTACTACTGACTTACCAGTAGAATTTATCGGCAATGCAAGCAGGAGCTAAATGAGTGGGAAAGAGCGATCGCTTCTGAAATAAATATCAAAAACAAATACTTAAAGTAGACGCTATTTTAGTATGTTCTGAGTGCTATTATCACTTCCACTTACTAAAATTGATCTCTTCTCAAAAACGTCTATGAGCATTAACGCCTTTGTGGATTATGGTTTCCCTTCCGGCAGGGATTTCTGCGTACAATTTTTGTCTAGTCCGGAGTTTAAGGCTGCAACCCTCAAAGAAATTGCTCCGTCTGTACCAAGTAAGGAAAAGAAGGAAAAAATAGCTTTATATATTGCTGATTCCCTTGAAAAGGGTCAACTTAATCCGGATGAAGTTTTACTGGCGTATGTCAAGCAGCCAAGAATGTGGTTGAGTCTCAAGCAAGGACAGAGTGCTTACACACCTAATTTAAAGTCCCCCGCTTTGCTATTAAGGGAATTTGGTGAAGAAGGCTGGTATGGCCCGCTTCAAGATATTACTGGACTACGGAAATGGTACATCCGCACTTTTAAAATTCGTGATTACGTCCGTAAGAAGACTGGTGACACTAGCCAACCAGACGAATGCAATATTCGGTGATCTGTCATTGCTGAGGTTGGTCATAATTATGTTGCTCTTTCATGGGAAGGCTTCTCATTTACTCCACGTATTCATGAGCAGAAAGAGACATCAACACAGTTTCCTTTCTGGTTTTATATTCCGGCATTCTTCGATCAACTAACTGATTATCTGCAAGGTCAATGGATTCAGCCTAATCTTCCTCGGTTAGTTCTGCATGAAATGTGGAACAAATATCTAAACAAATCTACGAATGATTTTCACTATAAATGGCAGCACTTGCGGATAAGAGCAGAATCTGCTGGGGTAGCTCTGAATGCTCACAGTTCTGGAATAAGCGAAATCAATGTAAGTGGTTTACAAGCACTCTCTCGACAATTAGCTGAGTCTGCCCTAGAGACACTTGGCTTGATAGATGATGTAGAAAAAATTAGTAATGTTGAAAATGCCCTTTTGCGTACTCTGCTCAAAGAATGGGGCACTAAATCTTATGAATTTAGTCTAGACAGAGAAGTAAATTTGAGAGAAGCTGACACTGAAAGCTCAGAAAAAAAAGCGCAATTAGAGAAGCTTTTTAAAGCACATTGTTACTTTGGACTCAAACCCAATTCTACAACTCAAGATTCTCTTCAGCACCTCAAGTGCTATTCAGGATACTATGGTGGCAGTACTAGTGTACTAAAGTTTCTTTTAAGGGAACTTGGACTTCGAGGCTAAGGTGATGGCCAGCTTAATTTGTAAAGGACGTTTAGATTTCCTATCTGGTGAGCAAAGGGCTGAATTGAGTAGGCACTTTAAGAAACCATCAAAAACGGCTATGCCACACCAGCTTGTCGTCAGATTGGGATTGGAATACTCTGAGGCACTTGCAGTTTTAGCTGTTCTCGAAGCCGAGGGACTTTGTGAAAATCAGCTTCTCATTTATCACAACTGTGAACCAGATGTGCCAGCAGGGGCAATTCCTTATGGTCAAGGCTTTCCCAACTTGCCTTGGGTTTGTCCCCTTTGTGAAAAGAGCGTTGAAGACTACAATGAACTGTCCTTTGATGTTATAGCAACGTCTATGCATCCAATCGAATTTGTCTAATTAAGGTATGCCTAGTCAAAAAGAGTTAGTTCAATCAGTTATCGATGCTCTGGTACTCCTTAACAGAGATGATCCAGAATCAGATAAATTGGCATCTTACTTGTACAACGCAGACCCAAGACTTTCAGAATATCTAGAAAAGCTTAAACAATTTACACAACTAAAAAACCCTACACTCTCAGAAAGCAAAAAAGCTGGCGAGTTGCTAGAGCAAATTGTTTGTCTCGTTTTTCGTGGACTTCAAGGAGCTACAAGCTTTAAGAGTTTTCAGTCAGCAGGGCCTCAATATGACTTTATCGTTAGTGGAGATCAACTGGCTTGGTTACATGTTTGTAATCTGCTCTATCTTAAAGAAAATCAAAGAAGCATAGTAGTTGAAGCAAAAGCAACACAATCTCCCTTGCCTGACAAACAGTTTGCACGACTATGCAGCATTATGGAACTAAATCTATCAAGCACAGTTGGTCTAGGAGTATTTTTTACCCTGAATGGAGCAACAGGCTTTCCTCAGCAGAGCGATTCTAGGCAGCGAGCAATCAGAGATTGTAGATTGCGCCAAGTAATTTTTCATGCCAAGACACAGAAGATAATTGTTGTCTTGGACAAAGATGACATTTTTGAGTTCAGTAAAAACGGCTCCTTAATTCAAATTCTTGTTAGGAAAATCCGAGATTTAGAAGAATTGAGTGGTCTTCCAACTCCATCCGTTGAGCAAAGAGAGGAAGTAGATTTGCCCGATCACTTAAAGCAACTATAAGAATTTTAGGAAATATTTAAGTATAAATAAATTGCTGAGAGATTTTTAACCGCTGTTTCTGTCCAGTAAACTTTCACTCTGACAGTCCAAACTTTTTCCGCACTTCTTGTACAGAAATCACATTACCAACTTTGCTATCTGCTAGTCCAGCTTTAACAGTTTGCCGAACATAAATTTGGTACATTAAATCATCCCATGTGGAATTTTCTGGCAATCTGTCAATTAGTTTATGGGCTTATTCTTTAATGTTGATATTTTTCATTAGTTGCTAACTAAATATTATTTTGCATCCATTTGAATATATTGTAGATGCGAAAAATGTAGTTAGATTTTACAACAAAATTTATTCAACGGAGAGGGGGAGATTCGAACTCCCGGAGGTTTTAGCCTCATCCGATTTCAAGTCGGACGCAATCGACCACTCTGCCACCTCTCCAATAAACTGTCGAGCTACTGCTTATCCTACATTTGTCGGTTAGCACTAAAGCTGACAGATAATACTATATCTCATCATCTACGCAGGTTGCACTACTGGATGCGATCGCCACAAAATTTCTTCTGTTGCCACCTGGAAATCATTGCCCACCCATACTAAGGAAGCTTGCGTCACCACACCCGCCTCTAAAGTAACTAAGGAGAAATTACGCAGCTTCTGGCCGTCATTCTCCACAATCCTCGGCACACTGGCCGCATTTAAGTAAATTGTCCCCTCTGGACTTCTAAAGATGGTCTTTCGCAGCACTTTGGTGTGCCTTAAAGCATGGTGCATATGACCAAATGTCACTAGGGGAATATTTTTACCAGCCGCGATCGCCTGAGAAATCGCCTCACCAAAATCTGGATCGCCAAAGTCACCGCCAATCGGATGCCAGTCTTTGCCGCAGGGATCTTCTGGGCGATCGCCTAATCCACTCGGCCCGTTGTGACCCAGAAAAAGAATCGTGTCGTAAGCGGCACTTTGTACCGCAGCCGTGATTTTATCTGCTGATTCTTCCAAGCTGGTGACACCATACCGTTCTTTACATATCTCAGCAAATCTCCACTCCGGGCCACCCCAGGTAAAGGGACGACCCCCGACTACAGTTAAATTCCAAGCTGGGAAATCCAGTTTAGCGTAACCGACATGGGCTGAACCCAATAAATCGAGTTGTTCCTGAACCCAATCTTCTTTTGAGCGGTCATAGGGACACTTCTTACGCCCCCATTCCGTAGCTGTGAACCATGCATCATGGTTTCCCATGACTGCTGCTTTGGAAATTTCCAGAGAAGCGATCGTTCTCACCACTTCCACCGACTCATTGCCAAAATCTCCTACAAACAGCACCAAGTCCACACCCAGATGCTTGAGTGCAATACCATCTTCTACTTCCCATTGGTCGTGAATATCTCCAACTACAGCAATTTTCAGGGTTGTTGATTGAGTTTTTTGACTGGTCATGCGACTTTCCTTGCCGTCTATCTCCAGCATAGGAAACTCAGCCGGATTTGGACACAACTAATGGGACAACAACCGTCTACTATTTTTGGTAAAAACTACTATAATTGATTCACGAGACAAAAATCTGCAACATAAAGCACCCCCTAATTGTGATTACCACTGCACTTGCTCAACGAGAGACAACCCAACCAAGCGGACTACCATTAGATTTATTTGCTGCCATTGAAAGTCTTAAAAAAGAACTCAACGCGGTTATCCTGGCACATTACTATCAAGAGCCGGATATTCAGGATATCGCAGACTTTATTGGGGATTCCTTACAACTGGCGAAAGCCGCAGAAAAGACCAATGCAGATGCGATCGTCTTTGCTGGCGTTCACTTCATGGCAGAAACAGCAAAGATACTCAATCCTGACAAATTAGTACTTTTACCAGATTTGAATGCTGGTTGTTCTTTAGCAGACAGTTGTCCAGGAGAGGCATTTGCAGCTTTCAAAGCGGCGCATCCCAATCATCTGGTAGTTTCTTACATCAACTGCTCTGCTGAAATCAAGGCGATGAGCGATATTATCTGCACCAGTTCTAACGCTGTGAAGATTGTGCAGCAGATACCGCAAGACCAGCCGATTATTTTTGCCCCCGATCGCAATTTGGGGCGATATGTCATGGAACAGACTGGACGAGATTTGGTACTGTGGCAAGGTAGCTGCATTGTCCATGAAACCTTTTCGGAAAAGAAAATTGTGCAGTTAAAAATTGCCCACCCAGAAGCAGAGGCGATCGCACACCCAGAATGTGAAAGTAGTATTTTGCGCCACGCCAGCTTTATCGGCTCTACAGCGGCTTTACTCAATTATTGTCAAAAAAGTCCTACAAAGGAATTTATCGTTGCTACGGAGCCTGGCATTATTCACCAAATGCAAAAACTAGCTCCTGACAAGCATTTTATTCCCGCCCCACCGATGAATAATTGCAATTGCAACGAGTGTCCTTTTATGAGATTAAACACTTTAGAAAAGCTTTACTTGGCGATGAAAAATCGCACTCCCGAAATTACTATGCCAGAGGATATCCGCGTTGCGGCCCTGCGTCCTATTCAGCGAATGTTAGAGATGAGTGTGTAGTTTTGACAATTTGTAGAGATGCGATCGCGTCTCTACAGAAAGTTAATTTTATAGAAGTTGAATATTAGCTTTGGGTTAGGCGCTTGTGTAAAAGTGGCTTTTGCGGAGTTGGATCGTACTGTTCCATTGTCCGATTTATCACCTTTCCCATAGCATGTATAATCTAATAATAATGAAAGACTGAGTATAATGTGTCAAATCTTAGCTTTTTTAAAGCACAGGAACACATAGTCTTTCCTAAAAAAATTCGCTACAAATTAATGAAACGCTGTACTAAAGTTTACTCTTATCTGCCTCTTTCTGTGCTGCCTCACTATATTTTTTGTATAGCTTAGTGCGGATCTGAGCTTCTTGATAGCGGCTATGTTTGAGTGACACCTTACCCATTAAATCGGAAGCTTGTTGCCACCTAGCAGCTATTTCTAACCATTGGGTAGAGGTTGTAGCTGTTTTACCTGATGCAGAAGCTTGAATAGCAATTCGCACTCCTACTGTAAAAGGATCGTTATCGTCAGATGGGACGGAAGACCTATTTTTTGCAGTCAAGGATGACTTTTGCGTTTGACTATTATTAATATTTCCTGTGGCTAAAGATTGGGGATTTTCTATTTGCAGTAAGTTCTTCAGTTTATCTCCTAACTGGGCATAAACAACCCAACCTAGCAACAATAATGAGCATAAACTCGTTGCAACTAATAGCCCTGTTTGGTGAGAATTTTTGTGTTTGTCTTTATTAGTAAATACTGAAGTACGAGAAAGTTTCGTCTTAGGAAAATTTATTTTTACTACTTCAGTTTGGGCTGCTGTTAAATCTGTAATTAGCTGCTTAAAGATATTTGGCTGAGCTAATGTAATTTCTTGTGACCAAAGTAATTGATTCTCAGGATCGTTAGTAATTTCCTTCAGCCAAAGTAATTGCTCTTCCCGAACGATTCGACTATTGATATTAATCCGACGAATGTTCCGGGGTGCGGTTGACTCAAGAATTTGTTGGATTTGCTCTACTAAGACAGATTGTTCAAGTTGCTCTTCCTTAGCCCCCTCACACAGAAGTTGTAAGACTCCATCGGCAAAAATAGCTCTAGTTCTGACACCAGAGTTGGCTAGCTTTTCATTCAATAGTTGAATAATCGCAGCCACGCTACCTTGGTGAGCTTGCCAAGCGATATCGTTTATCCGATCTACCATTTGAGGTTTAGCGATCGCTCTTTCACCCTGACTGATTAACATACTCATTAAATTTAGGGACTTTGTTCTACTGATCTTTACCTTGTCTTCGATTTTACGAGTAAAAAGCTGAGGTCGCCACATAAAATCTTAAAAATAAAGCCCCTCCTTGACTCAGTAAGAAGGCTCTATTACTATCAGCAAATGTAATGCTTTTACACTTATGCTGACAGAAAAACTATTTACGTAATAATACGCTATTTTTGAGCGATTCTACTTGAGTACAAGTATTGTTCACTAATTTTAAAGCTGAAGGGCGATCGCCTCTTCAAGAAAAACTTTTTGTTTTACTGAATTTGACTAAATAAGATCGGGATTAACACCGAGGGAGCGCAGTTGTTCCTTCAACCTTTCCACCTGTGACTCGGCTTGTTGCCTTGCTATTCTTTCCTGTTTTAGCGCCTGCGCTAATTCTTCAGGAATCAGCAACTTTTCCCCAGTATCCTCTCGATAAAAACCAATTAGTTGTTCCTCTAGTTGTAAGCGCAGCTGCAAAGGTTCACATCGACTGTCTGTAATTGCCTCATACACCTCGTTTCGCAGTCGATACCCTTGTAGTTTCTCCTTTATCCACTCACCCTTGGGGTCAAATAACCAATACTCCAGCACGCCTAACTGCTCATACAGCGTCTTCTTAAAGCCTGTGTCCTGATTTTTAGTACTCTCAGAAGTCATTTCAAAAATAACCACAGGTACTTGTCCCTCTTCCCAAATCTTGTAATTGTCCCGACCCCCAGGCGCAACATTAAAAATTACCATCATGTCTGGAGATACCCGTAATTTAGGGAATCCTTGAGCATAGTAGAGAAACTGATTACTCAGAACGGTTGCTTGCTGACCCTGCAAATACTGCCTTAAAACTTCCAAAGTTACCAGCAATGCATATAAATGAATATAACTTTCAGCCAAAGGTTCACCATCCGAGCTTGGGTAAAAAACCTCTGTTGATTGAGAAGAGGGTAAGAGGCTAGTCATAATTAGCCACCTTTGTTGAACAGAATATTGGGTGATTCTATTATGTTAACGACAACAGCGATCGCATCTATATTGGTTGAAAAGTAGGACTAGCGCTCTCCCTTGTAGAGTTCGCAAGGATGAGAGACGCATCGCCCAAACTTTATACAAGTTGCTCAAGCAAAGATTTTTCGGCTTCTTCTGGTATTTCTGTAACTGTTGAATCAAATACAATTACATGATTTGCAGAGGGTAGCAGTCGCTGAAGAATTTGGAAATAGGCATCTGCATCATGACGACGATGAAACCGAGCTACTACCTGCCGCTGCATATTGGGTAATTGCCGGATAATACACCAAGGATGACTATTTAATTTTGGCTTCGAGGTTGGTATCATAAATTCATTCTCCCCACTTTGTGGGGTTTGTTAGGAATAGCGATTGCTCTGTTAGTTTTCCAGGCTGAAGGAGCGATCGCTTTTGATGTACACAGATATTATCGGGCGCATATGCACCCTTGCCAACCACAAAATGGGCTATTTTAGGTTGCGAATTCGAGAACTGGCTCAACAGAAGGGTTGGACACTGAAAGAAGTTGCTGACCGTTCTGGAGTCAACTACAACACTGTTAAAAGCTATGTACAACGTGATGTCTTGAATACAGTTGATTTGAGTGCAGTTTATAAGATAGCCCGTACTTTTGAAGTGACAATTGAAGACTTGATGGAATTAGTAGAAGAGTAGGTGATCGCATTCCTTACAAATTCTCTAAAAACTCTTCAACTGAAACACCAGCTTGATTTAAGATGCTTTTGAGCGTACCAACTGCTACCGTTTTATTGTGCAGAAGTACAACACAGCCTATTTCAGTGACATTCTGATTTTCATCAACAATCTGCTTTTTTAAAACTATATGACTTCCTCGTTGTCTTACTAGAACAAACCCTAAGCGTTCTAAAGCACGAATAACTTCAGAAGCAGGTACTCGTGGTAGCTTAGGCACTCATTACCTCAAATGTAGTTAATAAACGGGGACTACTTTCAGGAAGAGGAAATTCTTCTAGGTAAAGCTCAGTTGCTTCTTTAAGATTAGCGATCGCCTCTTCAATTGTTTTGCCTTGGCTAGCCGTTCCCACTTCTGGACACTCAGCCACGTAGACATCTCCTTCCCAATGTAAAATTGCCGTTAAGGTGCGAGTCATAAAACTAAGTCAGTGAGGCTTATTGTGGAATAGGATAAAGTCGCGAATGTAGTAAACATCAAAAATGTTAGTTTCTTATAATGTCGCTCATATCAAACCGTATACAAAGCAGCCTCCACTGCATCAGCTATCTTGACAAAAAGTTCCTCACGTTTCGCTTTATCCATACCTATCAGAGGCTTACTGGAAGAGTTAATCGCTTGATACTGGGAGAGTGACTGAGTCTTGTCAAATCTGCAAGGGCTAACAATTACTGGCAAGATCATTGCATCGTCTGACGCTGCTGCATCCAGTAGTGGTGGAAGCTCATTTTTATCGATGAAGTCTGAGGCAATAAAATCAGCACTGACGAGTAAGATTGCAACCCGTGTACGTTTGAGAGCAGTAGATATCTCTTCTCGCCACCTTGCACCAGGTGTGATTTGTGTATCGTCCCATTTTTGGATGATTCCTAATCTCTCGAGCGGCTTTAGATGCACCTGTAACCGCTGTAGCCATTTAGAATCTTTATGAGAATAGCTGATAAAAACTCGATCTCTTATTTCATCAGGAATATTCTCTACTTGCAGTTGAGCTTGTCTTTCAGCAATCTCTTCAACGTCTGTATTTTTGCCAACCTTACCTAAAACCAACTTTTGTCGAATAGGCTCTTCTAGATAAGAATACTTGTCCTTTCCGTGAATCTGAAAGTGCTTGATGTCAGACGCAGATGGAAAATCAAGATCGAGGCAGTGTCGGCGAATCTGACTTCTGACTACATGAATCGGTGGGTTTGCCTTGAAGTTGTAAAGGTTCTGACTCACAATGGAGTCATATACTTCCTGTACAGTCATTGCTCTACTATAAGCTTCCATCACCTGCTTAATAGCTTGGACAATGGTCATTTTCGCAAAGCCAGTTTTTAATCCATTGTGGTCTTCTTTGTTCTGCTTTCTTGACGCAGGTGTACCAACTGTTGTATTTCTTGATTTGGTAGTTTTGTTTTCTGCGTTATTTATAGGTTGCGACAAAGTGTAGAACTTTTTACCGTCAACAGTCTTGAAATGTTTGACCTTTGAAGATGACGGAAAGTCTCTTCCTTCACAATGTCTACGAATTTGGCTACCCACAATATGAATGGGATCAGCAGCTTTAAACTGATACAGTTCTTTCTCCACAATCCTGTCGTGAATTTCGCGAATCGTCATAGGCTTTTCTTCAGCCCACATCACTTCTTTTATAGCTTCGACGATCGTTTTCTTCACTGCTGGTTAGATCCCTGGTTATCAGCAACATGGTCGTAATAATAATTCTAGGCAATTAGACGGTAAAACACACAGAGATTAACCTAAAAAGTTAGTACAGTGGACGGCTCAGCAAACTTTCTGCTTGGTTCACCATTACTTAACACTGCTGAGATCAATTGTTATATTTCTACATTATTTTTGTCTGTATGGGCGATCGCTTCTAATGGCAGAATCACTGTAAATGTAGAGCCTTTCCCCTGCTGTGAAACTACTTTAATCTCACCGTGCATTAACTCAACTAATCGCGACACAATCGCCAAGCCCAATCCTGTACCATCAGAACCTTGCACTTGTGGATCGTTTACTGCACGAAAATAGGGATTGAAAATTTGTTTTTGGGCATCTGGAGAAATACCAATACCTGTATCCATAACAGAGATTGCCCATTGCTGTTGAGATTCTTTCCAGCACTCTAAACGGACTGTACCATATTCTGTGTATCGAATTGCATTGCTAAGCAAATTTGTGATAATTTGCTGAACCCGAAGCGGATCGGTAATAACCTGTTCTGGAGCGCGATCGCAATCAACAACCAAGGATAATTCTTTAGCGCGCGCTAGCGGCTCAATTATCTCTACAATTGAGTTGATTAACTCAGGCACACCAGATAGAGTCGGCTGTAATTTCATCGTACCAGCATCGTAACGCGAAATTTCCAGAGTGTCGTTGATCAAGCGGAGAAGAAGCCTGCCACTTTTTAGGACGCGCTCAATACTTTCGATATTTGAATATGAATCCTGAACTTCTGGTTGTTGACGATGCTGGCGTAGAAATAAGTCTGCGTAACCAATGATTGAAGTTAGGGGTGTTTTGAGTTCGTGAGCCAAGTGAGAGAGACTATCTTTACTAGCGCGAACTAAACGAGTTAGCTCTTGGTTAGTCAACCGCAACTGATTTTGAAGTTGTTTCAGCTCTTGTAGTCGTCCATAAGTATAGCTGTTGAAACAACGGGCGATCGCTTCATCAATTACTGTATCAATCACGCGAACAGCCCGTAACAGTTCAACAGAAGATGCCTGTATTAAATCTTCTTCCAAAAAAGAAAAAATAACGAACCGCAGCAAACGATACTCTCGCGCAATTTCTGCTGGCTCGAATCCCTGTTCTGCACGAAGTGTACCGTGTTCCAGACTTGCATCCACTACTGTCTGTAAATCGCTTTTTTCAGATTCCGAAAGTACTGTTGCTAATGCTTTCAAAACACGGGGTAAGCTATCCTTTACAGCTTTAAAAGTAAGCTCTTTAGTAGCTTCAATTTGTTGATCTTGGTAAACTGCTTCTACCCAGCGATCGATAATGGCATCACTTTTCTCAATTAAAGTCTGGCTAAAATCCATCTTCTACTCAACCAAACACAGTAAGCGCGAAGGTTCTTCAGCTAGAGGTAGCTTAATGTGTTTAATGTGGCGATCGCACCTTACGGAAGATGGAAGTTATTCAAAAATATAGCTCAATACAGTTCAGCTAAACATTTCTTCTTTCTCTTTTCTTCCTCTCTGTGCCCTTGGCGTTCTTCTCTACGAGATGCTGCGCGAAGGCAATTCGTTAAACATCAACTATTTACAACAAAAAGCCTCCTTTCTTTCATCTAGAGAGGAGGCTTTTTGTTTGTTAGTATAAAACCTGGCACAGAGCTATTGTGGCGGGAGGCAACCCTCCAACTATCGTGGCCGCAGCAGCGTTTCACCTCTGAGTTCGGGAAGGTATCAGCGTGGTTCCACCGCGCAATCAGCACCAGGAAAACTTGTTGGGTACAAAACCCTGAAGACTGCAAGTAACGCGAAATATTGACCAATTGTTGTGAGGTCAAGCCCTCGGTCTGTTAGCACGGCTCGGCTACGCACATTACTGCACTTCCACCTACCGC